>NZ_CP017599.1:1306666-1960000 GCF_001767235.1 Moorena producens PAL-8-15-08-1 | reverse complement strand
TTGCGATCGCGTTGGTGACAGTGCCCTTGCTTTGAGAATTGCCGCTGTTAAAAAGACGTAGGACACAACCCCAACTATTGCCAAGAGTATACTATTAACATATCCCATGGCATTCCACAAGGCATGCAGAGCAGAAGCATTCAGATAGCCAATGCCTATGATCTGCCAACGCTTACGGGGTTTGAGGACGCTTAACCCAATAAAATACCCGAAGTATCCACTATAAGCCATGTGTCCTGCCACTGACCCAAGAACCCGAGGAATCAGCAACTGCAATCCTAACAGGTCACCCTCCAATTCAGTAGTTGGCAGTATCACACCGTCTATAATATTCGGCACATATTGGCCTAAGGTTTCTACCAAAGTAAATCCCACCCCCGATGCTGTCCCCAATAAAATTCCATCGAGGGGTTCCCAGACACCAATTCTTTCTCGCCAAGGGGTACGCAGGAAATGTCCCAAACCATATAGTCCCAGCATAGGTATAGCCTTGAGCAACTCTTCCATTAACCCAGCACCAAAAAACATCCGGATGAATAAAGTAGTCAAGTTGATAACTTCACCTAGTTGTGGTATATCGCCAGGTAAAATTCCCCGAAAAATTTTGATAAATAGGGGCAGCAGCGGACTGACCAAAATTAAACTGGTGGATAGAGTACTACCCAGCAGCACCCACCAAGGTTTAGGTTTGCCACAAAGTTGGTAAACAAAGTAATAGGCTAATCCTGCCAAGTAGGCAGCTAGCAAAAGATTAAAAACTACTGGTTGACCAACTGCAGCAAACATTGATACGACAAAGAGTACAGTCACGATACCAGGAGCCAAAAAAGCTTTCTGATTTAAATCCCGTCCTGTTGACAAGATGGGAAACAGTTGGGTGAAGGTGACATAATCGGTCTGAGGCTTTGGTATCTTGCTAATCGGTTTTAGGGGTTTTTCTATGGCAATAGTGTGGGATGGGATGGATGGCAAATCAAGGGATGTCGTTACCTCGCACTCAAAGATGAATTTTGGACCATCGTGACCCAACTCAATCCGATCCCCTGACTGCAATTCCTGACAACCCTGCAAATATTCGCCATTCACATAGGTGCCATTCACACTATCAAGGTCACAAATTTCCCAGCGGGGACAGCCATTTTTTAGAGGGGTCAGAGGGCTAATTACCGCATGACGGCGCGATACGCTGACGTAGCGATAGGGATCTAAGGAAATTTTACAGTTAGGGTCACGTCCAATGACGTTATCCTCTAATTCAGAAAGGGGTAGTACGGCAAGTATCTCTTTGTTATCACTAGTGGAAAGCTGGCGCAGAAATCCACTGTAAACTTGACCAGTCATTGCTACTTTGGTCGTTATTGGTTATTCACACTCCCCATGCTAATCCGGCAGGGGATTCTAGTTTCAAGAACGTTTCTTTCCTTTGCAGATTTCTCGATCAACACAGATATAGGAAACATCGACCCTGTCTTGATGCAGAGCGCGAGTGGGGCTTTTGACGGCAGTCGCTCATGGCGCATGGGTCTGTGTGCGATCGCAGTGTTCCGCACCTGTCTTGATGCAGAGCGCGAGTGGTTTGAATTTACCGTAAGACAGTTGAGCCTTGTCTTGATGCAGTCGCTCATGGGGGAAACCCCCAAGACCGCGCAAATCACGCTAATCAATAAGTTTTACACCTTTTATGCATAGCCTACCAACCATAAAGGCTCAACTGTCTAAGGTTTGGTCTCCGGGGGAAACCCCCGCAGGTCGGCGCTGCATCGCTCTCCAGCCCAGTAGGAAACCCCTTTGGCCGACTGGCTCCCCAAGAACGCGCTGCATCCGTTCCGTACTTCCCAAATGCCCAACGGTCGCCTTAGCAGAGCCTTTGGATTACTTTGGCTGCATTAACATCACCAGGATAGTAATCAGTTGTGCAACGTTTTTGTATATCCTTGGATCCTAATCACCCATAGTTTTCGATGGTTTATAGCAAAGGAATTGCACCACCAAACGAATTACACTACTATTTTTTCAAATGTCCTTAGCCCTTTATATTCGCCCTGGCATCAAGCACCGCTAGGTAGAAAGAGAGACCACCAATAGGAATACTAGCAGCGAGGATAATTCCAGTCACCAACTTACCTAACTCGGGGTCACCATAGGAAAGTTCAAAAATTGAACCCACAGCCGCAATCCCAGCAACACAGGCAATCATCAAAAACAGAGCACTTTTTGGTGTCATCATAAGCTTTTTTGTGACAGATTATTTTTATCAGAAATCATAATATTTAAATTAGCTGTGGCGCAATCAATTATAGCTAACCGCTAAGTAATAGGTCATATCTAGTGATTTTTACTATTTATCATGCTTGGGTGTTAGTTAATTAAACATTGAATATTTACAATTGCAAATTTTTAATTTATACCTTAATTTATACCGATAATATAAACCCTATTATAAGTGATTAACCGAACTTCAGATCAAGTTTATAAGAGCAGTCACAGTTGAGTAAATTGTAGAAGGTTAAGGGAGTAGAAAGATTACTGTGACTATAGCAACTGTGACTATAGCAATCGTAATTTAAAATTGAACAATAACAGGTGCTTATAGTCTTTTCCATCACCCGATCAGCACCTCACCAGAGGTTTCACAAATAAAATCAGATTGGTATAGTTATTGAATGGGTTTCACCGCTTGGGGTGAGAAACCGTGCTTATTCAATTCTTCAGTCAAGGCGAGACCATTTTGCACCCGATCAACAAACATCACTCCTTTAAGGTGGTCTATCTCATGCTGAATGACGCGAGATAGTAATCCATTCGCCTTTAAGGTTCTAGGGCGTCCGTTTTGATCCTTGTAGGCTACTTCAATGTCGTCTGGACGGGTGACATCTAAATAGACACCGGGAATGCTCAAACAACCTTCCTGGCCATCACAAGGGGTGGTACCAAAACTCTTGATGTCTGGGTTAATTAACACCAGCGGTGGGTTGTCTGGGTTATTAGGCTCACAGTCAACCACAATCATTTGCTTATTAATCCCGACCTGAGGGGCTGCCAAACCGATACCATCTGCACTGTACATGGTTTGCAGCATTTGCTCAGCTAATTTCCGGATGTTGTGGTCTACTTTAGCAACCCGCTTGGCAGGCTGACGCAGGACGCGATCGCCTAGATAATGAATTGTTAATGGTGGATTTTCTAATTTTTTCTTTTCAACGATAAGTTCAGCAGTCATGGGGTTATCGACTTGTTAGTCAGGCTATGGTTAGGGTTAGACTAGAGCTGCTAAGGGATTAGAACACTCAACAGACAGATTCATGAATGCTTCCCCCACCTGCGTTCGCGAGGTGGGGGTATCCGTCTTGATTACAAGGGTTTATCCCTCGCGACAGGCGGCATCCTCGCCGAATATCCAGGACTTTTGCTGGCATGTTCCCCCAAGTCGTTGTCTTGATGCAGTCGCTCATGGGGGAAACCCCCGCATGAAGGCGCTGCATCGCTTCCGCTATGGGGCTTATTCAATGAAGCTTTTACCTGAGAGTCTGACGTTTATGAACCGACTCGAAAAGATTTATAAGTTAATTTTCCCAATCCTAGAGAGGTCGTGCCTCAGGGTTGCTCAGAATCTTGTCTGTCCTTTGCCGTACCGCTCAAGATGATGCCATTATATCACATTTTGGCGCTCCTAACCCCCACCTGAACGTTCGCGCAGCGTGGCCGTAGGCCAGGTGGGGGAATGCGTCGCTCATTTTTGTTCAACAGAGTGCCTAAGACAGAGTGCCTAAGTTGGTCTATTATTATAGTCTTGCCTCGCTTGCTTAGTTTATCATGCCCCACCCCCCAACAGCCTTCGCGCTTCGCTGCGGTGCGACAAGGCGCGAAGTTCCAACGGCCACACCGAACGCGCACCAAGAGAGGGGATGGGGACTGCGCCCCAATGATTTCATTGATTATCCCTGGTCGCCCATAGGTGGGAGTTATTTCAGAATCGTACGTTTCTTGTGATTTATTGCTATCCCAAAATTCTTCTACGGCTTTTGATTTTCCTTGAAACTAGCCGCTCTATGGATTAGAACCCAACAGTAACACCAAGTCAGGGACGGATGTTTAAATTTCTCACTCAACTGGATTACCTGCTGCGGGAAACTTTCTTAGGTCTACAACGTGGCGGCTGGATCAACTGGGCGGCGGTGAGCACCGTCACTGTCCTATTGTTCCTGTTTGGTATAAGCTGGCAAGCCTCCTGGCAGTTAGGTGGGCTACTCAATCAGTTGGGGAATCAACTAGAAGTAGCTGTTTATCTCGAACCAGGGGCTGAGGCAGAAATGGTCTTACCAGCAGTTCAGAAACTGCCCAAGGTGATGGCGGTTCAAACCATTTCCAAAGAAAAAGCTTGGGCATCCTTGGTTGAGGAACTGGGAATTTCCGACATTGCTGCTGCTACGGAACAGTTGGAAGGGAATCCCCTAGTGGATGAACTGAAGGTAAAGGTAAGCAAACCAAAGGATGTGCTAATTCTTGCCCAGCAATTGTCACAGTTGCCAGGAATAGATCAGGTGCAGTATATGGATCAGACTCTCAAACAAATGCGACAGCTTCATCACGGTTTAGGCTGGGTGAGTCTGATCATTACTACCATTCTCAGTCTGACCGCAGTGGCAGTTGTTACCACCACAATGCGCCTGATTGTGATCGCAAGACGCCAGGAAATTGAGATTATGCAGCTAGTTGGGGCAACCAGATCCTGGATTTATCTGCCGTTCATGTTGCAAGGAATTACTTTTGGTGTAGCTGGGGCAGTCCTAGCCTGGGTTTTGTTGATCGGTCTGCGGCAATTTCTGACTAATCTGCTCGCGACTGGACCTGATTTTATCGAATTTATCGCTACAGTGGTGCCACCGGATCCACTGAAAATTGTTGTGCTACCCTTACTGCTGTTGATTCTGGGGGGTTCAGTGGGTTTGCTCGGTAGTTGCTTAGCTGTTAGTCTCGAAACCATCGCTATCGGGAAATGAGGTTAGTAGACAGTTACCTAAATTTGGTCTAATTCTGGTATTTTGTCAGTGGTTAGGGTCATGGGAAGTGGTTCAGAGTAACAGAGGACTTATGACCAATGACTAATGACTAAGAGCTAATAACTAAAGACTACTTATGCGATCGCAATGGGAATGTTTTTTGCAAAATCAAGGGAGTTGGCATGGTTCATTTACCACATTCTCACCAAAAGGGCAACAGTTAAAAGATATTCCCTCTGTGCTCACCATAGAAGGACTCGACGATAACCAAAAAATTCGTTTGACTCTTCGCTATCTGCCACCTGAACAAGCTATATTCAACCGAATTCTCGAATACACCAATGTAGATCGCTATCTTATGTTCTTTGACAGTGGTGCGTTTTCCCAAGGCGCACTACAGTGGATTCCTTATGGCGAATTTGGGGCAGAATTTGGCTTGATTGAGGGTAACCGTCGTCTGCGGATGGTGCAACTGTATAACAGGGAGAGTCAGCTGAAGCAGTTGACCTTAATTAGAGAAAAACTGGCAGGTACGGATACACCAGAACGTCCACCATTAACCTTGGAACAGTTGCTCGGAGAGTGGCGTGGAGAGGCAGTAACCCTCTATTCTGATTTGCGGACGCCTAACATCTATCCTACTCACCTTAAACTCCAGCATCATGAAAGTAACCGCTTAGTACAACAACTCACATTTGGCACAGGAGAATCATTACGTACCATCACCTCTAGCGCTAAGATTGATGGCTCAATTCTGTATTTTGACGGCGGTGCGACCCCGGTCGGGAAACCCGACCTAGCGGTCAGACCCCGCGACGACGAAAGTCGCAAGGGAATGCTGACCAAGAGAGGGAACGCGCACCAAGAGAAGGGTGCTGTTTCTACTCAAGTTTTATTATTGCCCGATGGGGCATCGTCTACTTGTCCAATAACGGTTAAGCCAGGTCATTCTTTCTTTCTAGAAGTAGGTTGGCTGTGGCAACCTAACCAACGTCAGCGGCTGATTCGCTCTTTTAACGATAAAGGGCAATGGGTTAGTCTTACTTTGGTAAGAGAGCAGAAAGTATCTTCTGGGCATTATATAAAAGGTTGAAGTATCAAGGATGAAGTAGGTGGGCTTGTTTACAACCCAGTCAACCTGACTCGATATTATATATAGCCTTTTCAAGATAATTGATAGTGTAAGTATTTATAATGACTTCGAATAAAAAACATTTTGGTAATTAATTCGTTCCAAGGAATCGTGTCAGATATGTTTGGCTAACCAGGTGGTTTCCTACATCAATAAAACACTGATACCAAGTGCAGTTAATCACTTACCAAATAGTCCCTGAATTTTTGGGAATGGGTAATTGTTAGTTGCTAACTGTTAATTACCCATTCCCAATTACCGATTACTTGAGAAGGGAATGATAATTAGTCAACAGGTGCGACCCGTGGCGAATTTAATTCGCCAACGGAAAGCGCACCTACGCATTTGGGATGATATTTTTGGAATTTCCGCGACTTTGCAATAAAACTTATTATAAATTAACCATAAAGTTTACCAGAGTAGACAAATATTTACCATAAGAACTACCCAGAATTTGTTATCCGGAATACACTTAAGTCAGATTGAAGTATAAACCTAGAGGCTTGAAAAAGCCTGAGTTGATAATAAAGAGGTAAGACCTATGGATAGCGAACTGAGCCAAGTTCTATTACTGGTGTTAATTTTTTCTATTTCCTGTATGATTTTGTCTCCGGTGTTATGGTGGATTCTGCCAGACAGAAGCATCAATAACGCCTAACCAGACTTTGCCAAAACCAAGCCAGTAAGCAGGTTTAGATGACATCAGTCTCAATAAGCATGTATTATGAACCCACCCCTTCTTGGTGGGTTCACTATAAAAAAAACTGGTCTAATACCTCATCCCTTGTAGACAATTTGTGAGTCAATTTTTCTACACAATATTTTTTGCATCTCCTGCCCTTGGGTCAAACTTTTTGTAAAATTTCGTTAAGACCTGCAACGAATCGTTCAATACCTTCTGCTACAGTTTCTTTTTGCAAAGCACCATAAGCAAGTCTGAGGTAACACCCATCGTCCATACCAAAGGCGGTACCTGGCATCACAGCTACTCGATGTTCCCGAATCAGTCTCTCTACCAATTCAAAAGCATCCAACTGAGTATCCACTTTTAGGAAAACATAGAACGCTCCATCCGCAGAACCAATGGTACACAAACCCTCTAGACGTTTCAGGGAGTTCAATACCACCTTTCGTACAGACGCGATCGCATTAATATGAGGTTGACAGTAATTTTTTCGAGTATTCAATGCCCCTAAAGCCGCATACTGAGAAATGACTGGGGGACAAATTAGGATTGTATCCTGAACTTTTTGAATTGGTTCAAACAAGTGTTCTGGAATAATCATGTAGCCAATCCGCCAACTGGCAAAACCGTAGGCTTTGGAGAGGCTGTACAGAGAAATAGTGTGTTGACTACTTTCGGGAAAGGCACCTGGGGAAAAGTGTTTCACCCCGTTGTAAGTAAAATACTCATAAGCTTCATCACTAATGTGGTAAATTCCGTGATCGGCACAAAGTTGATTTACCTGACGCAATGCCTCTTGGGAATATACCGCCCCAGTAGGATTATTAGGTGATATGGTAACTACTGCCCGGGTTCTATCGGTAATAGCCTGTGCGATCGCTGACGGACGTAGCTGGTAATTCTGATCGGTTGGCACCAGGACTGGATGACAGCTTGCCATCTGAATCGCCATTTCCTGGTTGAAATAGTAAGGCGTTTGAAGAATAATCTCGTCCCCGGGAGTGGTAATTCCTAGAATCGCGTTCATGAACGCCATGTTGCTTCCTGCGGTGACAACGATGCGGTGAGCAGAATTGATTTCAATATCGTTATCAGTTTTCAGTTTTGCCTCAATTGCCTCTCGCAAGGCCGCAATTCCATGTACGGGTTTGTACTTATGATTGTCTGGTAAGCTGTAGAATTCACGCAACATTGCCATTGCCTCTGGGGGGGGATCATAATAGACCACCCCCTGTCCTAAGGATATGGTCTCAGGATATTTACGGATCAGTTCCGCAACCATGGGAATGACTGGCAACTGCACCGCCTCCATGCGGGAGGTCAAGTTTCTCATAGTTTCTTCTTTTGTTGAGTGAACGCACCAGTGGTTTATACTAGCGAATCTCATACCAAATCCGCTTGGTCATTACCCCTTTATAAAAATCGACCAAATCTTTTTATGCCAGGAATCTAGGGCGATGCGGATCAGGGGGGTATGGGAACAGGATTTGGTATGAGCAGTTAATCGAGATAAAAAAAAACTGAATTTTTCTATTGCTTCAGTATTGTGTTACTATCCTTAGAGGCGTTGTTTACTTTTCCTTTAATAAAAGTTATGTTAATTATAATTAAATATTTTTGTATTAATTTTTGTTTGTTTTTGATTCGGTATTACTAAAAAAATCTTAAAAAAATCTTAAAAAATAGCTAACCAATCCGATTAATTTTAATAATATAATAAGCTGTGGAAATTGATGGGATAAACTGGTAGTTATCCATAGATAGCCATGAATAGAACTACTGAGGGGGCGACATGCCAGCTGAAATCATTACTGGGTAAGAGTTTTAGCCCATAAGTAACAGAAAGATACATGCTGTTTTGGGCGCTTCATTGGACCTAGTTATAAGGGTTTAAGCTTCCAGAAAACGATGCAGTGGCCTCACGGGGAGGCAGTGCCGACCTGCGGGGGTAACCCCGATGAGCAACTGCCGTGGTTTCATCCACTCGCGCTTTGCATCAAGACAATGAATCCAGGGTCAATTTCGGTCTGTATCTTGCCTGAGTTATTGGCCTAAAAGCTTTATATAGTGGGCATTTCAGGGCTTATTATATAACCCCCTCAGCTAGAACTAATAGTTTTCTTAACCTTAACTGGGCACGAAACTTTGAGGAGAGTGCGATGAGCGATCCTAATAGAGAAATGGAGATGCGATCGGCACAACCATTAGCTGAACAGCCAGTCCAGGATCAAGTTGACCAGGCGAAGACAGAGGCCCGTAAGGAAGAAGTTATCGACATTTACGAAGATTTGCTCACCACGATCTGGGACCGGATTATGCCGACCTTAGGTAGAGTGACAGTAGTGTCGATTATGGAAAGATCTCTAGCTTTGACAGCGGAAAAATATCCCCTGATTGGCTACATAGAATCAAGTGCCGAGGGAGTTTCGTTTGAGGTGTTTCGCAAAAAGGTTTCACCAGAACAACGGTTGTTAATTCGTGAGGCGCTCAAAGAGTTAGTCACAACCCTAATCGATATTCTAGCCATCTTGACGGGCGACATTCTAGTCAGACAATTACTCAAGGAAATTGAAGGGAAAAAACTTATATGATCAGTCCTCGGACAAAGCCCTTAGGTAAACTGCCTACTAGTATTCCTGGTCTAGACTCGATTCTCTCTGGTGGTATTCCGGAATTGTCCATTAACATCATCAGTGGGCCACCCGGATCTGGTAAGACGATCTTTACCCAGCAAATACTATACACCAATGCTACTACAGAGCACAAAGCGCTTTATTTAGTCACCCTATCGGAACCTTCAGTCAAATTACTGCACTACCTACAAAAGTTTGATTTTTTTGACCCCAGTAAGGTAGGTACTGCGGTAATTTATCTCGACATCGGCGAGATTATCCGAGAGCAGGGTCTAAAAGAAGCGGTCGCTGCCATTATTAATTACGTAAAAGAGTACCGACCTGCCCTGATCGGCATTGATAGCTTCAAAGCCATTCATGATTTGGCAACGGATCCAGTAGAAGTACGTAAGTTTGGCTACGACCTCTCAGTGCGTCTGACCACTTGGGGAGTAACAGCTTTTTTAGTAGGGGAATACACTGACGAAGAAATTAAACATCAACCGATCTTTGCCATCGCCGATGGGATTATTCGTCTGCAAAATCAGCCTCTGGGGTTACACTTCCAGCGTTATTTAGATGTGCTCAAACTCAGGGGGGAAAATTATTTTACCGGGTTGCACCCCTTTGAAATCAGTCAGACTGGCATAGAAGTCTATCCCCGGATTAAGATGCTGAAGAACTTATGGATGAAGACCCAGGTCAGCCAAGAAAAACTTTCCACTGGCATCCCTGAACTGGATAGGATGTTAGATGGGGGATTGCAGCATAGCACGGCAACTATGGTTGCTGGAGGCGCAGGCACTGGTAAAACCTTGATGGGACTTCACTTCATTGTGGCTGGAATTCTCAAAGGGGAGCCTGGAGTAATTGTTACCTTCCAAGAAAATCCCCAACAGCTCAAAGCCATTGCCATGTCCTTAGGTTGGGATTTAGAGGCGATGGAAAAGCAGGGAATGCTAGTGCATATGTATGATTCTCCCGTAGAACTACAGCCGGATATCCATGCTGCTAAGGTTAAAGCTGTTGTAGACAGGGTTAAGGCTCGCCGGATTATGCTTGATTCTCTCAAGGATATTGAGATTGCCACCCCAAATAAGGTTCGCTACAAAGACTATATTTACTCGTTAGTGAACCAGTTGAAACTTCAAGGTGTGACCACCATCGTAACCAATGAAATTGGGGAGCTATTCGGACCGTTTCAGTTGAGTGAGTATGGCGTCTCCTTTGTGGTGGATAATGTTATCCTCTTGCGCTATGTAGAACTATCCGGTCGGATTGGACGAGCCATAAACATTATGAAGGTCAGGGGAGCGCCCCACAGCAAAGAAATCCGGTTTTTTGAAATTACCTCAGATGGAATAAGCATCAACGAGGTGATTGAAGCTCAAACTGGTGTGCTGACTGGAATGCCTGTCTTTAATAATAATTACTTCAATAACAATGGCTTTAAGGAGTTGCTTAACCAGAGTCGTAATATCATGGAAATCTTGCAGGGGGTGGAGGAGATGGACATCAATGAATTAGCAAATCGCACTGGATTCAGCCCTCAAGAGTTGCTCCATGAATTAGAGAATCTGAAGCAGCAGGGTATGGTAATTACCTGGGAAAGTCAGAACACAACCTATTACAAATCTACGATTTGATTGATTATTAGTTAACTTACCACTAATGACTAATGACTAATGGCTAATGACTAATGGCTAATGACTAATGCCCAAAATCAAATTAATGCCTACAGGAGTGCCAAATCTGGATGCCGTTTTGGGCGGTGGCTTTCCCATCTACTCATTGAATATCTTGGCAGGGGCTCCTGGCACTGGCAAAACAATTTTGGTGCAGCAGATTCTGTTTAACACTATCAAGCACCAACCCCATAAGAGAGCTCTTTACCTCAGTACCCTTTCCGAGCCAACCCTTAAGGTGGTGCGTTATATGCAGCACTTCCAATTCTTCGATGCTCAAGTATTTGGTGAGCAGGTGATCTATAGTGATATTGGCTCATTCTTAATTGAACAACCGATGCCTAGGTTGGCAGATCATATAGTGGGTTTGGTCAATCAACATCAAGCAGAAGTTATAGTCATTGACTCTTTTAAGGCCATTGCTGAGCTGACCGAAAAAAGTGGTGACTTCCGCCGTTTTTGCTACGAACTATCGGTTCGCCTCGCCAGTGCTCGTTGCACGACTTTTTTAGTGAATGAATCCGAACGCTCCCAGATTAACCACAGTCCAGAATTTGCTTTGGCTGATGGCATCCTTTACCTTTCGACCCATGAGGAGGCAGGGGAGCAACGCCGTTGGTTACAGGTTCATAAATTACGGGGTCTGGCACCTTATATGGAACCATTTCCCTTTGTGATCACTAATGTGGGGGTGCGGATTCTTAGCCCTACCCTAACCCTCAGGCAAAAGTCGGTGAGTTGGTCAGTTCCAGCAGGGCGTATGGTGATGGGAATTCCGGGTTTGGATCAACTGTTAAGGGGTGGTATACCTTACGGTCGTTCAATCATCCTCTCGGGAGTTGCTGGCACTGGTAAAACTACCTTTGCCCTACAGTTTCTCATGGCTGGAGTTGACCGAGGGGAAAAAGGCTTGCTCTTTTCTTTTGAGGAAACCCCCTCTCATCTGTCCCAGATGGCAGCCGGTTTTGGTTGGGACTTAGAACGTCTGATTCAACAGGAAATGCTGCGCATTGTCTTTGTTACCCAAACTAATATCCGGGTTGAAGAACACCTAGATCAAATTGCTCAGGAAATCGCCTCCTTCCAGCCTCAACGTTTTGTGGTGGATTCACTATCAGTCTTGTTCTACAAAGTGAATAACCGAGCCATCCAGCGAGAAAAGACCTTCCAATTAGCAACCCTGATGCAACAAATCGGTGGAGTGGGTATCTTTATCTCAGGTATCCCTGCTCATGAAACTGGACACCTATCCAGCTTTGGTGTGGAAGAAACCATTGTCGATGGCATGATTATGCTATCAAAAGAACTGGTTGGTCGTAGACGCGATCGCTATCTAGAAGTATTTAAAATGCGAGCATCTGACCATGTCTGTGGTTCTCACCGCATGGCAATCACAGAAAACGGTATTGAGATATTGTACAGTGCCAGCCAAATATCTCCCCCCTCAACCACCGAATCATTAAAATTTATTGAGGATGCTCCCTATTTAGTGTTTGGGTCACTCGAAAAATTGCTCCCAAACCAAATCCCCTATAACACCGCTTCCTTGGTGGAGGGCGCTCCCGGACTGGGTAAGAGTACCCTAGCCTATCAGTTTTTGCTCTGTGGCTTGCATCGCCAAGAATCAGTCTTATATATTAGTGCGGATATTCCTAGGCAGCAAGTTTATCAAACCCTCCCAAGTTGGGGATTACTCCCTGACCCCTACCTGGAAGCAGGGCAGTTGGTAATCCTCGATACCTTTAGTCCCATAGTAGACACATTGCCAGCAACCTCTGTACACCTGAATCTGAATGACCCGGAGATGCTATTGCTCAGGATTGCGCAACAGCTCGAGCAGATGCCTAAACCCTGTCGAGTAATCTTTGACTCCCTCACGCCTCTACTAATCAACTGTACCCCTAGAGAGTTTATTAAGCTGGTCTACCGTAAAAATCGTCAACTCCGTCAGCCTGATGTGGCAGTGTTAGATATTTTTGCTCAGGACGGAATCGAAAAAAGCGATCGCTACAATTTACTGAACCTTTATGATCTCGTAGTAGACCTTTATTCCCCTGACTGGGATGAAATTAATAACGGAGCAGACATTGGCTACAAAAATTGGCTGCGAATTACTAAAATTCGTGGGGCTAAGGCAGATCAGCGTCCCTACCCTTACAGTATCTCCCCCACTAAGGGGATTGTGATTGAGAGCACCTCATCTCAATCAAAGATTATCGATCACTTAGCGTGACCGTTCGCGTAGCGTGACCTAAGGTCAAGGTCAAGGTCAAGGTCAATCAAAATTGATTTCCCAAACACTAGAAAATCTCTCGACGCTTCCAGAAAATCTAGCGAAATCAGCCTGTCGGAACAAACGTTTGCTATCGACCACTCCAGAAAGACGCGCGCAAAATACCAAAATTTAGGAACTGATCAACTATTCTCAGCCGTTAGTCTTCTATTATTCAGTTTGTTTCTAGCGTCTAGATCTGAGGCGCTTATCACCTTTACACTATCATTCCCGTTATTATCAAAACATTTTTGTTCAAAAATTATGACAGGCAAGCAACCGGTGTGGCAAACAACCTTTGACCAAATCAAGGCAACCATTGACCCACCAATTTATGGTATGCTACTCCTAGAAGAGCAAAAGACTCGGTTGCTTATTGTGCTAGGTCAGCAGTCAACTAATACTGCGGCTGAGCAATTGCGAGCTTTGGCACTGATTACCTTGGCTAGCCTAACTGACCTAGACCTCCAACCAGACCAAATTCAGATGGAGTTAGTGGCATCACAGGGAACTGATGCCCCAGAAACCGTCGCTTATTTAGCCCAAAATGACCTGAAGCAACTGTTTGTTACCCTGAGTTTTCTAGCATTTTGTTCAGAAACGCGATCGCTAAATGTTGATGCCTTAGGGCAAGCACTACGAGAGAGCACCCTGATGCAAAACGCCATGGCTGGATTGGCTGGGTGGAGTTTAATCAATCGTCAGGGGGTGATGATTTATCGCTACCCAGAAGCCCCGGAATTAGATTTAATTGGTAAAGACTATTCCGATCGCCGCTATTTTCAACAAGCTATCAAGGGACGCACCTATATATCAACAGTTTTTCGGGCAAAGAGTAACCTTTGGGTTGCTGTGGTTTCTTTACCAGTGATTGGTAACGATGGGCAGGTAGTGGGGATAGTATCTGGGGGTTTGGATTTGGCAGGAGTGCGGTCATTTCTGAGCGTGCCAGTAATTGATGACTATAAAATCAAGGGTCTAATTACCATTGCTAGTCCAGAAGCAGACGCTTTTGGTGAGGAACAATTGAAGGTTATCAGCTCATTGGCGCAACAGATTACTAGTTCGTGAATTAACAGTTGCCTAGGGTGCGTAGGGTTCGTTAGGGGCGGGCTTGCCCTTATTTTTCGCCTCGTAGCCAGCATTGGGATAGTCCAGCCGAAAATGAAACGGGCAAGATGCCCGTTCCACCCACTGGCTCAAACAGCTTTAATGAGATGCACGAGGTTAGTTGGGTTACAAAGACAGCCATAATTTTTGACTTCAAAGGTTGATAATTATAACCGACTGCTCCACTATTGTCAACACAGCAGGAAGTACGAGAAAAGCGCTGCATCCCTATTCCCGTTTTCCATCTATGATTGGCAAGGTAATTTTAACGGTGCTGCCCTTACCCTCTCCAGGACTGGAGAGGGTAATAGTACCTCCCATCATTTCCATTAAATTCCGGCAAATAGCTAGACCAAGCCCTGTTCCACCGCATTGGCGGGTGGTCGAGCCATCAACCATCACAAAGGGACGAAATAGTTTTTTCTGTTGACTGGGATCAATACCAATACCTGTATCCTTAACAATAATCACAACCTGTGAATGAGAAGTTAGATCAGAAGCCTTGGCAAAACTTCTGTTGTTCTGAGACAGGGGTAGCGGTTCAATTCGGGTCTTAATGGTAATGCTGCCATTGTCTGTAAATTTGGTGGCGTTACCAACTACATTAATTAGAACCTGCTTGAGCTTAGCTGGATCAGCAGGAACGATAATCCCCTGATGCAAATCGCTGGTATGAAACTCAAGACCTTTCTGCTGAATGGGAATAGTCTGTAAATTTATGACTTCATCAAGCAACTCCCACAGGTAAATCGGCTCAATTTTTACCGATAATTTACCAGCTTCAATCTTCGCCATATCTAGAACGTCATTAATGATTTCCAGCAGATGCATGGCAGCATGATCAGCCCTTTGTAAAAAATCGATTTCTTCTTCGCGGTTGTCACAGAAACCATCCCGTATTAGTCGCAAACAACCAATGATGGCGTTCAGGGGAGTTCTCAGTTCATGGGAGGTATTCGCCAGGAATTCATTCTTGAACTTATTAGCAGTTTGGGCTTCTTTCCAAGTAGCTTCGAGTTCTTCTGCCCAATGTTTCATGCGTTCAATCATCCCACCGAAAGCTTCCGACAATTGGTTAACTTCCCTAATTTTGAAGTTTTGGGGTATACGGTCGTAGGGTAGGAACTGAGATTGATTTAGAGCGTAGTCTCTGAGTTGTTCGAGAGGACGAGCTAATTCCCGAGCAACATACATCGTTGCCAACAGGGTTGCCCCAATCAAGCCACAGGTGAAGATTAGCAGAACGTGCTGAATCTCTTTGAGACCAGCCAAAGCAATATCAACGGGGGTAACCGCTAAAATCACCCACTTTTGACCTAGCTCAGCAGTAATCGGACTTGGAATTGAGGTATAGCCAGCGGTTAATTCCACGTTGTTTTTAATCCAGTACGACGGTTCAGCAACATCTTGTTCCTGTGCGATCGCTTTTCCGAAAACCCTTTTGAGTCCCTCTTGTTCTTCTTCCCGATTGATCTTGTCTGTGATCTTCTGTGCCACTGGCTCTTGATAGTGATGAGTCAAAACTTGCCCTTCTTGGTTAATCACTACCGGATAGCTAGACAATATCTGCCGTTGTGAGGCTGGTGTCTGTAGCAGAGCTGACTGGATGATCAGGGCAAACTGGAGTTGACCTGATCGGTTATAGACTGGGGCACTCAGGACTAGTTTGAGTTTACTGGTAGACTTGGGGGTATACAGTTGGCTAGTTAAAGTTGTTGAGGGGTTTCTTGAGGGGTGTTTCGGCAGTAGTATGGTTACCTCAACATCATTACGGTTAGTTAATGATTGACTTTGCTGCACCGAGGATACAAAAGTCGGTCGGTTAGTTAGCAATTGGTTAGCACAGGTACTTGCGGCGATTGCTTTGCTCTGTAGCTCCATCAACTGTACACAATCGATCTGATGTGGTAACAGTTGATCCAATTGTTCTACAAATTTTTGATAGGCGGTTGGGGATTCCGACTTTAGGGCTACAGCTTCACTGGCACTCACCAAGTTGGCTTTGAGGGCAGCAATGGACTCTTGAATGCTCTGTGCGTGGAGTACAGCACTTTCCGTCAGATTTTGGCGAGCACTGTCCAACAGCAATGAGCGTGCCTTTGTGTAAGTCACATACACTCCTGCTAGTAAGACTGGCACACTTAGCAGCAGAAGGCGCGAAAGTAGAATGCGACGAAAGGAGGATAGACCTAGCTTAACCATAATTCGTCTGATATTGATGGCTCAGAACAACCCAACCGCAAGATAATGGGGTTTGTTTACAATTACTCACTACAACCTTGGTACTCAGATTGATATCTTTATTCCCTCTATTTAGTTTATGGAAACTTACTCAAATAAATCCAGTTAATTTGAGTAATTTTTCTCTGCCATTCTCAACTAGGGTTGTGTCCATTTAACGTCAGATGGAAGGACAAAGGCATAGATGCATACCTTGGAGGATTCGAGTAGATCTACCAAGGTTTTCCCTGACTATCAAGACCTTCAGGGTTTGAAGTCTGTGACTAGATGTGTTATAGAAAAGATTTGCTAACCTTTCTAGCCCATCTGGAAAACCAAGTGGCTCTCGCTGATGGGGTCTTGTTTGGTGCAGGTACTTTGCGTGCCTATAGTGTGAAGTTAGTTTAACTTAAACTAAGAGATGGGATATCTGGTCATATCTCCTCTGATAACTCCCTCGACTAATTAAATAAAACTTTAAGTTAAATACTTGAAGTTAACGGAAAAAACGTTAAGGCTCAAGGTAAGAAACATTCCAGTTTCTCAGTAATTGATCCCAGGAATTGTTTCAGACTTGCTGACTTGCTGACTTGCTGACTTGGCCTTGGCCTATTGGCCACGCGGGGCGCGTTTGGCCACGCGTGCGCGTTCAAACTTGCATACTAGCAGAATTGCTGACTTTCCCAATCTCAAGTTCCTCTAATCCTAGATTACCCCAATGGTTCAACAACCCAAGCTTGACTATTCCGTTATCTGGGTCAACCGCATGGCAGATATTCCCCAATCCGCTTGGGATGACCTTGCCCAACCCCTAAAAACCCCTTTTCTGGAGTGGGACTGGTTGAATAATATTGAAACATCTGGTAGTGCTACTGCTAAAACGGGTTGGTTGCCCAATCACTTAACGGTATGGCGAGATAGACAGCTGATCGCGGCTGCACCTATGTATGTCAAAGGTCACAGTTACGGAGAGTTTGTCTTTGACCAACAGTGGGCGGATTTATCCTATCGCTTGGGCATTTCCTACTATCCGAAGTTGTTGGGGATGACACCATTTACCCCAGCGGTAGGCTATCGGTTTTTGATGGCACCGGGAGAAGATGAAGATGAGCTGACACAGATAATGGTCAGTGCTATCGATCATTTTTGCGATCGCAATCATCTGTCTGGTTGTCACTTCCTCTTTGTTGACCCGGATTGGCGACCAGTAATTGAACGCAATGGTTTTAAGGGCTGGCTACATCACAGCTATATTTGGCAAAACCAAGGCTTTAGCAGTTTTGAGGATTACCTAAAGGTCTTTAATGCCAATCAACGCCGCAATATTAAACGAGAACGTAAGGCTGTAGCCAAAGCAGGTCTAACCCTGAAAATATTCACGGGGGATGAGATTCAAAAATCCTTGTTTCCCTTAATCTACAGCTTCTACAGCAGCACCTGCGATAAATTTATGTGGGGTAGCAAATATCTCACGCGCCAGTTTTTTAAGCAATTGTATCCTAACTACCGTCAGCGAGTGGTACTAATTGCTGCTTATCGGGAGGAGGATGACCAAAAACCAGTGGGAATGTCCTTTTGTATCAATAAGGGCAGTCATTTGTATGGTCGTTATTGGGGCTGTTTTCAAGAATTTGACTGCCTACATTTTGAAGCCTGTTACTATGCACCAATTGAGTGGGCAATCGACCAGGGCATCACCATGTTTGACCCTGGTGCTGGTGGGCGTCACAAGAAGCGTCGTGGCTTCCCAGCAACTGCTAACCATAGTGTTCACCGATTCTACGATAAACGCTTTGACCGGATTTTTCAAAACTATATCGATGAGGTTAACGTCATGGAACTTGAGGAAATTGAGGCTATTAATCAAGATTTGCCCTTTACCAAGCGCGAGATTACCTTTGAGATTCCGGATTGATGAGCAGTTGAGGAGTATTTTGAATAAACGCGCCTTTTGCACAAAGCACAGATACGATTTCCCCGATCTGACTTGACATAAGGTCTTTACATAAGGTCATTAGGTGTGCTATTATTACCAATTCCTAGCATACAAATCAGGTATTGCTCAGCCCAACTACAACAATAATGAGTAATTTTCGCCAATGCTCACCCTATGACCTGCTAGCCCTGGCTGTCGATGAAGCGTCGGAGGGAAGACACGCAGCTGCATTGCGTTATATGACCATGGCTGTAGAGCGTTCTAAGCTTCCAGAATACGCTAGTGACGCTCAAACCTTTATTCGGTTGCACAAAGCCACAGGGAATTTAGTACAAAGCTGCCTATCCAGCCCTGAGGAAGAAAATCCAGCTAGGCTTTACTTTATCTTAGACAAGGGACGCAATGCGATTCGGATCGGTTACACTACTAACCCCAATGGTAATATTAGAGGGCTTGAAACTAAGAGTGTAACGACTTTAGAACTAATAAAAATTATCCCAGGTAGTGCTAAGATGGAAACCGAATTTCACAGGAAATTCCAACATCTTAGGATTTCTGGGGAATGGTTTGATGCGACTCCAGAAGTAATGAGATATATATCATCTCTTTGACACTATTCACCCCACAGGAGCCTCACATCTCCCCCGATCTGGGAGTGATTGGGCTAGCATAGGAGTAGTTATTCACCAAGGGTGCTAACACCAAGGGCTCATTGGCTGTGGTTTTAGCATGCCATTAACTCTGGCATGATTTACCTTCCTTTACTCCTGTTTTTATTTTTCATTGGACCAGTACTAGCTGCTATTCCTGTCCGTCGTTCTGTTAAACTTTGGCAACACTGGAGTTTGATTGGAATTTGTATTATCTTCGGTATTATACCACTTTTGCTTGCTTTTGGTGGACTCCAATTGGCAGAGTTGTTGGGCTGTGAATCGGTAATGATTACATTTACTTGTCCGCAAAAGCCTTGGCTTGGGAATATTCTTTCGTTCATGACTTTTTCTCATTGGTTTGCAATCTTGACAATTCCCTCTGGATTTGTGGGTACTGTAGGATTGGTGATTACCTTAGTACAGCGTTTGAAAAAGTCAGAAGATGAGATTTCAGGGAGCACAAGAAACCGGTTTACGAGGAGCAGACGCCATAAGATAATTGCTGGGGTTTGTGGAGCCATTGCTCAACGGTTTAGGATTTCAGTTCTGGCTGTACGGATTGTGACGGTGGCAGTTTCGATTGTGATTAGCCCAATTGCCCCGATTATAACGCTGTTTTATGTCTGGATATGGTTAGCGTTTCCCTTATCCCCTTCCAGGGAAAATGCTTAATCACAGAATTAAACTACTGCGAAGTCATCAACAAAAGAGTTAATGGTAATAGGCAAACATCTAAATCATTGCCCATTACCAATTTATGAGTTTTTAACAAAACTCGCTGACAGCTGAAGGCTGACAACTGACAGCAAAATACTTAGGAAAAACCTTGGTAGAAAAAGTAGGTAACCATCGGCACAACTGTAGCAACAACCAAGATCACTACAACCCAAAGGGTAGCATTGCTCTCTTGAGTTTCTTCTGCACTCTTAAAGTTGCCAGCAATGTTGATTTCTTCTTCCACTACAGGAGGACCAGGATCTGGTTCGCCAGATAAGACAGCTACTATGCGATCGCTTACATCTAAGAAACCCTGATTATACTTGTTACCATCCCGCAGCGGCACCTGTAGGGTTTCAGAAGCCACACTTTCAGCAATGTCATCGGACATAATTTCCTTAACGGCATTGCCAGTAACGATAGCACTGTTATTGGTGACAGTATCCAGCACTATCAAGGTTTGATTAGCTTGGTCTTCTGGATTACCATACCATTTTTCAAACAACCCTTGGGCAAAGGTTGCTGCTGTTTCACCATAATCTAGGCCGTGGACAGTGACCAGTCTAACTTGATTGCCTGTTGCTTTCGCTAAATCCTCTAAGGATTGAGTCAACTTGCCTTCTGTGAAGCGAGAGAGAACTTCTGACTTGTCAATTACCCAAGTCGGTTCTCCAGCGCTAATGTTAGGCATTTGATAGACATTGATGGCATTGGCTGGTGCTGCAATTATTCCGCTTGCTAACAAGATACCTAAAAGAGGGATAATTAGGGATTTAATGTATTTGCGTTGATTTTGTAGTTGGTTGAGGAGCTGTTTCATAACAAAGCTGACAAAAAAGACGTTGACTCTCTCAAAATAGACTTGTCCCTAAAATACTATAGAAACTGCTCATCAACCTAATCTGATTTATGGTCAAGATAATGGTATTTAGCTAATCTGCTAACATATCACCACTCAGGTCTAGGCAATTTAACTATGCTAAACTATGACCCGTTACAATACCTTCCGACTTCAGAAGAATTACCCTCTTCTGATGAAACCCCTGTGGATAATGAACTGCAAGATACCATCCCTCACTTATTGAAATCGATTTTAGCGATAATCTGGTCAGAGCGCAGAGATTGGTTTTTTGGTATAGATATGGGATACTATTACAATCCCAAACACTCAGCGATAGTGCCTGATGGATTCCTCAGTTTAGGAGTACAAAGATGGAAAACTCGCCCTAAGGGTCGTCAGGGACGTTTGAGTTATGTGTTGTGGGAAGAAAATGGTGTTGTGCCAATTCTGGCTCTTGAGATTGTATCTCAAACCTATAACGGTGAGTATGACCAGAAAAAATTAGACTATGCTGACTTAGGGTTATTATACTACGTTATTTATGATAGCGATAACTATCAACCTCATAAAGGGGATAGCTTTGAAGTGCATCGCTTGGTAGATGGAGTTTATGTGCGTCAACCAGGGAATCCGGTCTGGATGCCAGAAATTGGTCTAGGTATAGGCACAGCAGAAGGAACCTATCTTGATTGGACTAGGGAATGGTTGTATTGGTACGACCAAAATGCTAGACGGTATCCCTCCGAAAATGAGAGAACTCAACAGGCTGAGCAACGGGCTACTCAAGCTCAACAAGAGCTTGAAGCTTTGAAAGCTCGACTGCAACAGATGGGCATCAATCCTGATCAGCTTTTGGATTGATCACCTTTGATACCAACAACTGTCTCTTCTCCCCATCTCCCTATCTCCCCATCTCCCTATCTCCCCATCTCCCCATCTCCCCATTTCCCTATCCAACTAATCTACTATATTTAAATACCACTCGGTATCAACTCTCTTTAGGTACCACTTGAGCCATATATTTACCCCACAACTGGGCGGCTTGGCTACTACTGCCACTGGTAGGAGAATTGTCATCATTGCCAAACCAAATCCCTGTAACGATCTGATGCTTGGGAATAAAACCGATAAACCACAGGTCTACATTTTTATCAGTAGTACCAGTTTTTCCCCCTTCTCCTTGACCAATCCGAGCACTGCGACCGGTGCCACTGGTGACTACAGCCTGAAGCATTTCTGTCATGGTCTTGGCTACGGCTGGTGAAACGGCTTGGTTGCTGATAGTTGGCTGATCAGCGAAGTCGTAGATTACTCGACAGGTTTGGTAGTCTTGGTAATCGGTGCAATCACTACTGTCTAGAATTCTGATAATACCATGGGGACGATACCACATACCTTGATTTGCGATCGCACCATAGGCTCCAGTCATTTCCAACAGAGTAACCTCACTTTGACCTAAGGCTAAACCAAACACAGGATCGAGTTTTGAGCTAATACCTAACCGTTGCGCCAGCCGTATTACTCTATCTAAACCAGCATCTTGAGCTACCCTGATCGCTACCGCATTTTCCGATTGAGCCAGACCAGCATACATATCAATTTCAGTAGCATCTCCAGACCGCTCACAACGTCTGATCCGTTTAATCCCAGAGCAGGAGTAGGTTTTGCTTGGTAAAATCCCTTTTTCTAAAGCAGCAGCATAGGCAAAGAGTTTAAAGGTTGAGCCTGGTTGACGCTTGGCTTGGATAACGCGATTAAACTGGCTTTTTTGGTAATCGGCACCTCCAACCATGGCTAGAATCTCGCCATTACTGGTATTGATGCTTGCGATCGCTCCCTGGGAAAATCCTAAGGGGCTACCAGTGTTCTTAACATAGTCCCGTAGAGCTGCTTCAGCTTTGGCCTGAGACTCGGTATCTACAGTAGTTTCTACAATAAAATTACCTTCCTTAGCCAAGTCTTTGCCCAGTAACGCCCTCAATTGCTGGAAAACGTAGTTATAGAAATAGGGGGCTTTGGTACTAGAAAGCATTTCTCGGGCTTTCGGGCTAACTTCAATCCGCGATCGCCTCGCTCGATTAGCCTCTTCTCGACTAATCATTCCCAAAGCGTGCATCCGGTCAATCACCCGATTCCGTAATTGTAATGAAGTATCATAATTTTGGATTGGGTTATAGCTATTGGGTGCTGGTAAACTTGCTACTAGCGTTGCGGCTTCTTGGATATTCACATTAGCTGCTGATTTGTCGAAATAAAATTGAGCAGCATCTTCAAAACCAAATGCTTCTATACCTAAGTAAACTCGGTTTAAGTAAGCCTTTAAGATCGCGTCCTTACTGTAAACTGTCTCTAACTTTAGGGCAATTATTGCCTCCCGCACTTTCCGGTCTGCGGTATTGGCTCGACCGACATACTCCGGAAATAGGCTTCGTGCTACCTGCTGAGTGATCGTACTAGCACCTTCGCGAATGCCTCCCCCTTGAAGATTCCGCACCACAGCTCGCATAATCCCATAGGGGTCTACTCCAAAGTGCCAGTAAAAGCGGCTGTCTTCTGAAGCAATCACTGCTTTCGGCAAATATGGGGAAAAATCCGATAACCTCCTCAGTTCTCGGTGAGCATCGGTCCTGGGTTGCCGTAGGGGGATTTGGTCACGAGAGTAAACAATCACAGGACCTGTGACTCCCTCGGGCAATGGCCTGACTGATGGTGCTTTCAGGGTTTCAAATCCAATTAGTAATACGACTAAAGCAATTAAGCCACCGATGCCATAGAGAAAGTAACGGATTCCTTGGATATACCAGGGGGGAGGATAGACGTACTGTAGCTGAACTGATGCAGCTAGTTCTGGTGGTCCGATGGTAAGGGTGTCTCCGTGATACAGAAGCAAGGAAGAAAGTCGGCGTCTGCCACGATAGATACCATTAGTAGAGTTTTGGTCTTTTATGATAAACCTACGCCCACGCCTACCATACCGTTCTAGGGAGAGATGAACTTGACTGACTACTGGGTTGCGAACGATTATGTCACAGGATTTGGAACTGCGACCCAGTACGTAACGGTCCCCAACCAGGGGATAGACATCGGATTTGTTGGTATTACTGTCTTGCACCCAAAGTTCCGGCACTCTAGCATTAGGCTTTAGTGCTACTGCTTGAAGATTGACCTTCGCATGAATGGTCTGTACTACCTGAGTTAGCTGACTAAGTATGGTTTTTGGTGGTTTGGAGGGTGGTTGAGAACTCATGGTCAGCGATCAGCGATTGCTTGGGTGCTTCTGGAACCATTCTAATCGCTCTAGCAATCAGCTCTTTTTCCCTGTTCCCTGTTCCACACTCGATCATTGAGCCCCCCTAGCCCCCCAATTTTGGGGGGAACAAAACTCTTAAAGTCCCCACTCGATCATTGAGCCCCCCTAGCCCCCCAATTTTGATACCGTTGGCGAAATTAATATTTGTTTACACAAGAGTAGCAGATGGGTAACTTTAAGTTCATGCTCCCCCAGAATTGGGGGTTGGGGGGCTATAAAGACTGCTGTCTTCAGGCTGATATTACTAAATGTTTTTTTCGCCAGCAGTATCAATTTTGGGGGGAACAAAACTCTTAAAGTCCCCACTCGATCATTGAGCCCCCCTAGCCCCCCAATTTTGGGGGGAACAAAACTCTTAAAGTCCCCCAAAGTTGGGGGACCAACGGGGGCTTGCCCAAAACCAGAGGATCCCTCGCGTATTCATACTTCAATTCAACGACTAGCAGGAAAACTACCACCAACGAAGTGAATATCACTAAAGGTTTCAATCCACAAACGAGCGCCACAATCGAGTGGATGATCGGGATTATAGACAATCTTACTTGGACCAAGGATTTCTACTTCGTTGCCGTAGAGATTGGTACCACTGCGTTTTACTGAAATCACTGGCTTGCGCTCTTTGGGGCTTTTCTTGATATTCGAGCCAATGTGATTGCGGTTGACATTAATCTTCGCTAAAGCGGGAGGACGACTAGTGCGCCATTTCCCCTTCGGTCCACGGGTACCTTTGGTAATTTGTGGCAAATGGTTGAACAGAGGGATAATCCAGAATTTCCCAGTTTTATAAGCACCGCGAACGCGACCCTTCTCTAGGAGTTGGCGCAATCGTCGAGAGGAAATTCCTAATAGAGATGCCGCTTCAGTAGTTCCAACGCATTTGTTCATGGAGTGTTTTTTAACTCTTCCTATAATACTAGTTTAATAGATAAAAATAAAATTGGCAACTTGAGGGAGTCGGGAATCGGGAATCGGGAATAAACAGAAGAGTTTAGGGTGTGGCAGGGAAATGCGATCGCATTTAGTTAATCCCAAGAAATAAGCGGAATAGTTTAGCTATGGTCGTCAATGCGTTCGCTTAGCGGCTCCAAGCATCGCAAGGGACTGCTCTGAGGTAAAGAAGTGGAAAATCTTATTAAATTTATTTGTTTATTTATTTATAATGAGTTAAACTAAGGATTAAAACCCTTATCAAGCAACAGTTAATGGCTTTATCGGAATTATAAGGTTAATAAAAACATAATCAGGAATTAACATAAAAATATCCTTAAGTCCTGGAGGTTTTTATAAAAATTAAGGTGAGTTCTACAAAATTAACGGACTAAGAGATAGATATGAAACTTAGGTATCGTCGTATCAGTTACAAGCTTAAACCTTCTCTACTAGAAGTGACAGAGGGTGAAATTGGTGGAATTTATCGAGTACAGAATTGGAGATATCACTATCCCAAATACCTTCCTAAATTCCCTCAGATTGATTTAAGTTAGCTAAATATAGTTAACGCCAACATTGTATACTCTGATATCTAAAAAGTAGAGCTATTTTAGTTTCCCTTTTTGTTTTAATTTATCTACTAGTGTAAATAGCCGATTAAAAGGCTCTTGTTCCTCAATAAACAGAACTATTAGTGACACTGGTTTTGGATCACTAATATGATATTTAAATTCCGGATAATTTATTCTGGTCGCACCGATTTTACAAAAAAAATTTCCTGGATCTGGAAAAGTGGAAGTACTAATTATATACTTACACTTTTGTTTTCTTAAGTACTTGATTTCCGCTGCTAATATTAATGAAAAAATGGGAGATTTACGGAAGCTGGCTTTTACAGCTGCTCGAGTAAACTCATAATTACAATCGTTTTTTAAAAATTTTGGAATTTCAATATATTTTTCTACATCTAAACGTCCATTAATTCGAGTAATTATACGATGTATTCCTATGAGATTTTCTCCGTAAAATCCCCCAAATTGTATTGAAACTGAGTCATAGTCATCCGTTAGTATATTTCCTATCGGACTTGGTTGGATTCTTAAATTTGAAGGATTACCTTCCGGTGGTATCCAACCTAGCTCTTCCACATAAACTTGGTAGAGTAGTCTATGAGCTAGAGTTTTTTCCTCTAATCCTCTGAGGATTCTTACAGAATAACAATCCATAATCAACTATTAATGAATTTATTGATTGTTTTTACTTCTACGATTAAGTTTTTTTACTGGTGCAAGATGTGAGAATAAGCCGACTATTTTATCTAAATATTAAAACCCTAATCATCTTGCTATTATCATGATTAGGGTTTATTCACTATCTTATAGTAGAAGACAGAATTTAGTAGGGACCGAAGAAACTATTTCCTGGTGCATCTGGATCATCGCTCATATGGAATTGCTTAACTAATTCTACCAACTCTTCTTTAGATATATGACCGTCACCATTGAAATCTAACTTAGGAAATATCTGTTCTGCTAATTCCTCAGAAACTCGCCAACTTCCAAGAATTATTTTGTATTCATCAGCAGTAATAACGCCGTCTCCATTTAGGTCTAATAACTCGAAAACTTGGTTGCCCATATCTACTACTGTTTGGTACATTGAATCATCATTGATCCGTCGATAACCGTGTGCTAACCAATCCTTTAGGTTTACTTTACCATCGTTATCTGTATCAGCATCCTTTTGGAGATGTTCCCAATCCTCCATGAATTTAGCATGGAGCTGATTATATTTGGGGGAATTAGCTTCGAGTTGGCGGGCTTGGGCTAAGGTTTGGAAGATAGTTTCAAAGTCTGCTTGTTCTACGACACCGTTTCCATCTGCGTCATAAATCTGGAATAGTCTGCTCCATTTTCTGGTTTGAAGTTCTGTCAACATAGGTTGGTATTCCTTGTTTTTCTCTTACGAAAGTTAAATGCATCAGGATCTTACCATTATTGACCCAAAGAATATCAACTAAAAACCTCCGTATCCATAAGGAAGGTTCTATAAGTGCTATCGGGTAACATGCTATATTATTTACTGTATATGAGTATGACACGCTCAAAATACACTCGTAAACGAATGTCTACCTCAACTAATACTGCAACCCTTGGCATGTGAGCGACATTAGGTGTTCAAAAAACCCGTCGTTACCCAAAATAGTCCCGAAGCCCTTGACCCCCTCAACTACTAGCCGGAAAACTTCCACCAGCGATTCAGCGCGGTCTTGGGGGTTTCCCCCACTCGCGCTTTGCATCAAGAAACAAAGTGAATATCACTAAAAGTTTCAATCCACAAACGAGCGCCACAATCGAGTGGATTATCGGGATTATAGACAATCTTACATGGACCAAGGATTTCCACTTCGTTGCCGTAGAGATTGGTGCCACTTCGTTTTACTGAAATCACTGGCTTGCGCTCTTTGGGGCTTTTCTTGATATTCGAGCCAATGTGATTGCGGTTGACATTAATCTTCGCTAAAGCGGGAGGACGACTAGTGCGCCATTTCCCCTTCGGTCCACGAGTACTTTTAGTTATTTGTGGCAAATGGTTGAACAGAGGAATAATCCAGAATTTACCAGTTTTATAGGCACCCCGCACCCGACCCTTCTCTAGGAGTTGGCGCAATCGTCGAGAAGAAATTCCTAATAGAGATGCCGCTTCAGTAGTTCCAACGCACTTGTTCATGAGTAGAGTCTTTTTAACTATTCCGATAATACTAGTATATAGGATTAAAAGAAAATTGGCAATAAAACCTTGTTACAAAACTTTTAAAAATATGTTATAATTAAAGATTATTTCTGCTATAATAAAATTACCGTGGAACGTTTTAGCGCCCACGGTAAGAGCCAGCCCCAGATTTTCCACCCTCTCAGGCTGGCTCTCGTCCCCCAGTTAAGGAGATAACTTATTATTATGACGTACTCTCAACGCCTTTATCCATGGGCGGTGGTTCGCTTATTGCCCATGATGCAAAGAGTGGTTGTTGGTCGTTTCCGCAATCGCTCGGATGCGGAAGGTCACATGCAGGCTCTGAAACGGCTAATGCCTGATGGGAAATTTATTATTGTTTTTGATATTGGCCAGGAGATAGAGGAAGAATCTGAGGAGATCGAGTAGGGAGTGTCAGCGATCAGTTATAGCGTTATGCGCAAGGCAAGAGGAATCCTCCAATTCTGGGGGACTTTGACCACTGCGCCCCCTAAATCCCCCAATTCTGGGGGACTTTGACCATCGCGCCCCCTAAATCCCCCAATTCTGGGGGACTTTCAACCCCTCGATATCTTCTCCCCCCAAAATTGGGGGGCTGGGGGGGCATCGCCAACTTGGAGGACTTTGACCACTGTGCCCCCTAAATCCCCCAATTCTGGGGGACTTTCAACCCCTCGATATCTTCTCCCCCCAAAATTGCGGGGCTGGGAGGGCATCGGCAACTTGGAGGACTTTGACCATCGCGCCCCCTAAATCCCCCAATTCTGGGGGACTTTCAACCCCTCGATATCTTCTCCCCCCAAAATTGCTATCCATTAGGCAAAAGTAGTCGAAACAGTGATAGAGACTAGGACGTAGAAGCAAGTTGTGAACCTTCAAATAAATGGTAAAAGGTAGAAAGCCCTCGCGGCTAGAGTTTTCAAGCCAGGTTCGCCATCTCCGGTACGGGCCAAAAATCCACCCAAACGTGCAATCGCTCATCAGAGCTTGGCGAAGAGTAGGAGGTTTTTTCGAGCGGTTTTTGGGTTGAAATTGAAGTCGCTTGAGCTTCCATTCCTGTGGAGATAAAACTACTTGGCAAGAAGCATCGGGATTAAGTCGAGCGAGATTACGTTAACCACATTAATCGCCAAGCAACAATGTTATAAGTAGCCAGTGCTTTGAGTAAACGCTCTCTAGTTTGAAGTTGAAGTTTTTCGCGTGCGTCAGCCACTTTTAAGGGTAAAGTGAAAGCGTTCGATGAGCCATCGATAACTATACCACTGCACGCATTGCCAAGCTTTTTGGAAGTCGTCAATTGGTAGAGTTGTGAGCAACAACCAACGAATGGGTTGACTACCATCAGCCGGTTTCTCAGTTTCTTCTACCAGTAGTACGTTGATTTCCACTGGATGGAGATTGTGGGGTTTGGGATGATGTTGAGGCACTTCCAAAGTGACTCTTATCCCTCGGATTTGTAATGATGCCTGACGAGCTGGACGTTTGGGATTACGCTCTAAGTTGATGGTCATTGTACCTAAAATTGGTCTTTGTTCAATCATCGGTAACAGATATCCCATCTCCTCTTTCACCCTGCGATTATACTCTCGAAGAATCAGTAATTCGCTATTAGCAGAACGCTTTTGGGCGAATAACTCGAAGATATCAGCCTCACGATCTGCAACATGTATGAGCTTGGCTTTTTCCGCTAGTCCTTCTTCAGCTCCCTTAACTGTCTCTAACCATCGATAACTTTCTTTTTCTTGAATCGCTTTTTTCTTGCGTTCTTTTTTCAAACCACTCCTGTGCTTTCTGGTCCAACTCTGTTGATGTAGCAGTCCTAATGGTTTTCCTTTGGCACTGACCGCTATACAGCTATGAACTTTAATTCCTTGTTGAAGGGTCTGATTTATATATCCCAAACCTTTTGTGGCTTCATGTGTCGTATACTCCAAGTCGGTCGTGTCCTGTATTGCCAGCACTACTCCTGCTTCCACACATCTCCTCACTACGCCTTCCTTGTGTGAAGCCAATATTTGTGTTCTTGTCACTTTCTCATTTGACCAAAATCTGTAAATACTTTGGCTGTTGCTGGCATTACCACTCGCTTTTGGTACTGTTTCTCCTGGATGCTCGCTTAAGACCACAAGTGTCTTTCTCAATCTTTTGGCATGACGTATGTCCTGAAAAATTTCGGATTTATTTCCTGGCTGATCCAATCCTTCATTTGTTCTTCTTCATCTCCTGATTGACTTTTTCCTCTGATACTCTCATAACCAATGCCTCCCTGTCCACTCCCGTGAGGGTGCTCCTACTTAGGGCTTGCTGAATAAGTCTATTGATTCGGGTAATAAGTAATAAGTAATAAGTAATAAGTTAAGAGTTCACTATCGCTTGCTGCACAAGTCTTTGGGGAAATTTGCGGATCTGAAACTAGCTCTTGAAAAATATGCTTATTTTTCCCTCACATTCCGAATATAACCAAGTGTTCCCCTACGATGGTGCCAGGTTTTTGTATCGATGGGCTCAAAATCCTGGCACTTTTTCAGGGTAAAAATGATTGAAAGCCCTGTCTGGTATAGTTTCCATACTTGTGCAGCAAGCCCTACTTAAGTGCGATCAGCGCAAGCTGCTGCCGTAGGCGATCGCGTTTGTGATTTTGCGATCGCGTTTGTGATTTTGCGATCGCGTTTGTGATTTTGCGATCGCGTTTGTGATTTTGCGATCGCGTTTGTGATTTTGCGACCGCAGTCTTGGGAAATCCCTGTTAGTTTAATAATGGCTCTCACCACTCCTCTCCCAATCCTTGCCTAAATCCTAGTCTCTATCACTGTTTCGACTACTTTTGCCTAATGGATAGCAAAATTGGGGGGCTGGGGGGGCATCGCCAACTTGGAGGACTTTGACCATCGCGCCCCCTAAATCCCCCAATTCTGGGGGACTTTCAACCCCTCGATATCTTCTCCCCCCAAAATTGGGGGGCTGGGGGGGCATCGCCAACTTGGAGGACTTTGACCATCGCGCCCCCTAAATCCCCCAATTCTGGGGGACTTTCAACCCCTCGATATCTTCTCCCCCCAAAATTGGGGGGCTGGGGGGGCATCGCCAACTTGGAGGACTTTGACCATCGCGCCCCCTAAATCCCCCAATTCTGATACTGCTGGCGAACTTAATATTTGTTTACAAAATAGTGAGCAGATGTGGAAAATATCCTTTGTTCGTCGTTGGTGTGGGACTATAAGTTGAAACAATTGTATTAGTTCTCAAACTCAGGAGTTGCCCCGATGTGCTTTAGAATTGAGAAAATAGCACCGATACCGCAACAGACAGCAACCATTGCTCGCTCAGCTTTTCCCAAAGGGAGTATAGTAATGAGTATCAGGGATGAATTGGGAATTCTATATGAGGATGAGCAGTTGAGAGCCTTGTTCCCATCAAAGGAAGGGCAACCGGCATCGGGATGCTTGGAGGTTAGCGCTAATCACAGTCATGCAGTACATCGAGGACTTAACTGATGCTCAAGCAGCCCAAGCGGTGCGAGGACGAATCGATTGGAAATATGCGTTAAGTTTGCCTTTAGAAGACCCTGGTATTGATAGTTCAGTCCATACGTGAGTTTCGAGGTCGATTAGTGAAAGCCCAAGCCGAAGAGTTGCTGTTAGTGAGACTTTTGGAACGATGTCAAGAGCGGGGATGGCTGAGTGGGGGTGGGGTGCAACGCAGCGACTCAACTCATGTGTTAGCAGCAATTCGGGTGATGCATCGTCTAGAAGTGGTTGGTGAGACCTTACGAGCAGCACTCAATAGTCTGGCAGTAGCAGTACCGCAATGGCTTCAGGAAAAAGTTCCGGTACAGTGGTTTGAACGCTATGGTAGTCGGGTTGAGGACTATCACATGCCCAAGGCTACCGATGAGCGCCAGCAGTTAGGGGAGACGATTGGTAGAGATGGTTATAGCCTGTTAGCTGCTGTATATGATCACGATGCCCCGGATTGGCTGATCAAGTTGCCTGCGGTTGAGGTGTTGCGTCAGGTAGTGGTACAGCAGTTTCACATCGATGCACACCAACAAGTACACTTCCGTCAACCCAACAATAGCCCGCCGTCGGCTCAATTAATTCACTCTCCCTACGATGTAGAAGCGCGATTCAGTCGCAAACGGGAAACTAAATGGGTGGGCTATAAGGTGCATCTGAGCGAAACCTGTGGTGAGAATGCCCCCCACCTGATTACCCATGTGGAAACTACTGTTGCCACCACCACCGATGTACAGGTAACTGATCGGATTCACCAAGGTCTTAAACAGCGTCAACTGCTACCATTAACTCATATTGTCGATACGGGTTATGTGAGTGCTGAGCAAATGCTCAATACTCAAGATACTTCTGGAATTGAGTTGCTGGCTCCGGTTTTACCCGATAGTAGTTGGCCTTCTCAAGCTGGTCTTGGCTTTGATGTTGCTAACTTTACGATTGACATCGGACGAGCAACAGGCAAAGTGCCCAACGGGGCAGATCAGTAAGAGTTGGAAGCCTGGTTCTGACCGTCGTGGTCATGACATCACCGGTAGTCGCTCATGGGGGAAACCCCCAAGACCGCGCTACCTGATTAAAGTAAGCTTTGCTAGCTCCACTTGTAAACTTTGTCTCCATCGTCCCTTGTGTACTCGCACCAAAAAGCAAGGGCGCACTATTACCCTGCGTCCTCAACGCCAACATAATGCCCTGCAACAGGCTCGCCAGACTCAAACCACAGAGGATTTCCAGCATCGCTATGCTCAGCGTGCAGGTATTGAAGGTACCTTAGCTCAGGGCATTAAAGCGTTTGGCTTACGTCGATGTCGCTATATCGGTTTGACTAAAACCCACTTGCAGCACATCATCACAGCTTGTGCCATGAATATTGTGCGTTTGGTTAATTGGTGGCTCGGAGTTCCATTTGCAGCTACCCGATGTTCTCGTTTTGCTGCTCTTGCGCCGACCTGTTGACCTATGTGTAAACAAATATTAAGTTCGCCAGCGGTATCAATTCTGGGGGACTTTCAACCCCTCGATATCTTCTCCCCCCAAAATTGGGGGGCTGGGGGGGCATCCCAATTTTGCGGGGCTGGGAGGGCATCGGCAACTTGGGAGAACTTGGACTAATCCTGGGTACTCTGTATAAAAAGACTGTCTAACCTACTCTACTGATGCCAAAAGACTATCCTAGAATTCGTGGCACTACCCCGCAAACTGAGCAGGCTGCTCGTCATCTGCGGCAAAATCTAACTCCTGCCGAAGCACAGTTATGGAGTGCATTGCGTGGTCGTCAACTGGCAGGACTCAAGTTTCGCTGTCAGCATCCGGTAGGGCGATTTATTGTTGACTTTTACTGTCCATCATGCAAATTAGTCATTGAGGTTGATGGAGACATTCATACACAGCAAAAAGCCTATGATGAGGCTCGAACAAAGCATTTTCAGTTGTTTGGTTATCGAGTGTTGAGGTTTACTAACCAAGAAGTTTTCAGAGATCTGCAAACCGTTCTAGCCCGCATTGTCGAAGTAGCAGAAGCTTGTTTACTCGCAGACTAGCTACTGTGTATAAACAAGTCTGATCTGTTGTTGTTGCAGCAATTGAAGTATGAATCCGCGATCGTTTGGTTTTGGTCAAGTCCCCGTTGTTCTCCAATAATTCCCCCCAAAATTGATACTGCTGGCGAAAAAAACATTTAGTAATATCAGCCTGAAGACAGCAGTCTTTATAGCCCCCCAACCCCCAATTCTGGGGGAGCATGAACTTAAAGTTACCCATCTGCTACTCTTGTGTAAACAAATATTAATTTCGCCAACGGTATCAAAATTGGGGGGTTAGGGGGGCAAAACACCGACGCATCCAATAATTCCCCCCAAAATTGGGGGGTTAGGGGGGCAAAACACCCAAGCATCCAATAATTCCCCCCAAAATTGGGGGGTTAGGGGGGCAAAACACCCAAGCATCCACTAACCGCTGACCCCTCACTTACTACTTACGATTGTTTCCCAATTCTGAATCACTTGCTGCAAAGCTTCCGGGAGCTGATTACTACCAATATCGGCATAACGTGTGGTACCAGCATTGCTGGTCAGAGTAACACTGATATAATCAGCAGCACCAATAGGAGCAGGGTAACTGAGCTGATCAAACTGACCAAAATCTACGTCTTTGTTGAGAAACGTCTTAAAGCGTTTGACATCTTGAGGGGAAATGCGACGAATCTCGGTGGGAGTGCTATTGCCATTGATCCGTATGTACTGCTGAATCACTTGTCCATTCTTCAGCAGACGGGTTTCAACGGTTTGACCAAAGAAACCACCGCTTGCGATCGCACGAAATACGGTATTCTTCTCTAAGGCTGGTGGTAATTCACTGCTGGGAATCGGTACTGCTGCGAGTAGGTCTTGATTGTCCACTGATTCAACCTGAGCGGTTGCGGTAGAGTTACCTGATGGTAAGAACTTCATTTGACCAGCTTGGCTAGTTACTGCACTAAAGGATACAATCCCGGTTAATGCACAGGCAGCAATAATATAAGAGGATGGGGTGATTGCACGCAAGTTTTTCATCTGATTCCCGTTATTAGTTGAAGGTGTACCCATAGGCCAAGGTAGAGGACTTAGCAGCAGTATCAAGACCAATTGCTGGTGTTTGCCTCTTTACTTAGGACTATTGACTATTGGGAGATTTGTTTTGTTTCGTGCTAACTACCGAACTATCCGTAGGGAAATCACTCTGTCAGCTTATGCGCTACGCGCACGCGTGCGCGTTCAGCGGTCAGTGGTAAGCTATCAGCTATAGCATTTTCATTTGAGATCTAAACTGAAAGGCCGTGGGCCAAGCTTCGCGGTGCTCCGTTTGCGTAGCGTGGCCCACGGCCAAGGAGCCACTAAAAGCGATCAGGTCTTCTTTTATTTTAGTAAAAAACTCTGGAGCTCTTGCCTATTGCCTCTTGCCTATTGCCTCTTGACTTTTTCCATAATTTATCACTTGACAAATAGTTTAAAAATGCTATATAGCATTTTGATTTGAGATGTCAACTGAGAAAGTATTTTTAGTTTACTATAAAGCTCTGGTTCTATTGCTACTATTGCCTCTTGACTTTTTCCATAATTTATGAATTGACAAATAATTTAAAAGCGCTATAGGTGATGAGTAATAATTTTAAGTTACATTAAATAGCAATGCCATTGATTTTTTCAAAATATTAATTTTTTTAAAAAAAGTCTAGATTGTTGGCAATAATGGTGTAGTTTTGATCTTAGGTCTTTTGACAGGTAAGCTGATCTTTCATAACCTTTTATTAAGGAGATAATAATGCGTATAGTGATCATGTTGGTTGCTTCAATATTCCTGCTCTTCGCCAATGTTAGCGCGGCAGAGGCTTCTGTCTCAAACCCAGAAAGTCTCAATGGTGAATGGGTAGGAACTTGGACTAGTTTGAATTCTCCCACCTATAACGGTGTAGTCCAGATGTCTATAAATCAAGAGGGGGATAACGTATTCGGTACCTCAGTGCTGGGCAACACAAAATGTTCTCCTGAACGGGTTTTCAAAGGTAATTTGTCAGGCAAGTATAAAAACTTTATTGAGTTAGAATTAGCTCCTGAGCAAAATCCGACAAATCCAATCAGCAAAAATTGGGGGGTTATAACCAGGTCTCGCAATGCTATCAGTGCGGTCTACAACTTCGAAAATCCTACTTCCGCTTGTTATGGGGATGTCGGCACAATGTTTATCTCTAAGATTCAGCCCTATTCCAAGATTGAGGGCATCACAAAGAAATAACTCAGGACTTACGCTAAGACATCTTTAAATAATGAAGAATGAAGAATTAAGAATTTAGAATTGGAAGTTTTTTGCATTCTACATTCTACATTCTACATTCTTCATTCTTCATTCACCCAGTAAGGCGCGGAATGCTGCTTGTGACCCCGTCAGGTCAAAATCTCAGCTCCCTTATCAGCAATCATCATAGTTGCTGCTGCTGTGTTTGCGGTTATTGGTAATGGGAAGACAGAAGCATCAATCACACGCAGACCTGATACTCCTCGAACCTTAAGTTCTGTATCCACCACAGAACTCTGATCAATCCCCATTCTGCAAGTTCCACAATAATGCTGTGTTGTACTAGCTGTTTCTCTTATATAACTCTCCAAATCTGTTCCCGGTTCTGGAGCAATTTGCTTTTCCCGCCATTGCCCCAAGCTTGATTGATTGCCAATATCGATACCTAACTGAAGCGCTTTTATACATGACTGCAGATCTCCTGGCACCGTCAGATACTTTGGGTCAACAACAGGAGTTTGATCAGGAGAACTTGAACGCAGCGTAATAGTTCCCTTACTCTTCAAGTGCATGACATTTGGCCATAACCAAAAAGAATTTTTTGGACCAGGAAAACCTTTGAGTGTTCCCACTCCCACTGAACACTCTATATCAACAACTGAACTACTATTTTCCGTAGAGCCGAAAATCACAGCTGGAGCTAGGCTATAGGAATACACTGGTAAATCTTTATCTTCGGGAATATAAAATCCGGCACTAACGAAAAGATCGTCATGTAAGTTCTTGCCGACTTCTGGAACATTCGCAACTACTGGAATATCAAATTTTGCCAACTCAGTTTCGTCGCCAATGCCTGAAAGCATCAAGATTTTTGGACTAGCAATCGCACCAGCACTCAGCACAACCTCATGTCGCACGGCTGCAAAGTATTTTTCGTTCTTCTGAACATATTCAACACCAATTGCTTTGGTATCATTAAATCGGATCTTGGTTACCAAAGCTTCAGCTATTACAGTTACATTTGCATGAACCGCTGGTAAAAAAGTGTTAAATGTGGTTTCACGAAAAAGCTTTGAAAGTGTTTTGATATTGTTGAACTGAAATGGAGCGTATCCATATTGACTCTCGCTGGTATTATAATTAGGATTTTCAGGTAAACCGTACTCCTTAGCAGCAGCGAATAAATCGTTAATGAAATTGAAATGATCTGTCGTTGCCACCAAAACCTTGATGATCTGCTCTACACTTTCAAAGTGCGGTAGTACATCATTCCATGACCAACCGGGTGCTACTTTACCCCACGCATCAAAGTCAGAGCGTCCACCTCTGACATAGACCGTGGCATTATGTAATGCACACCCACCTAGGGCTTTTGCTTGCGGCAGCATGATCACACGGTTGTTTAAATTTTTTTGAGGTACTGTCTCGTAACCCCAATCAATCTCTGGATGTTGTTGTAGGACTTCAAACCAATCACTTGGGTTGTACATCTTGGGATTGAGTAGGAGCTTTCCAGCTTCGATCAGCAGAATTTGTGCATTTGAGTCAGAAGCAGCAAGCTTTGAAGCTACTATGCTTCCGGCAGAACCTCCACCAATCACAATGTAGTCATACATGGAATTTGCTTCTGCCATCTTGACTGCTCCCAGTAGAATATGCTAATTAGTTTTGCGGTAAAAATTAAGCTATCAGCTATCAGCTATCAGCTTATGGGCTACGCGCACGCTACGCCAACAGCTTATGGGCTACGCCCAAGTTACTTAACTTTTGAATAAAATAACCTGAAAGCTGACCACTGACCACTGACCGCTGACTGCTGACCACTGACCACTGACCGCTTACATAATTACACTTTTCCTCGTAACCCTTCCAATTCCTCCCGCACTGATAACGGTTGATACCCCAAACTAAATGCTAATGAACTATCCAATGAAGTATCCGGAGATCTAGGAGCAGCCATCGGTACATCCTTTTGTAGACAGCGTCCTAAGTTATCTTGGGAAAGCTCAAATACCTCAGCCATCAGGCAACCAAAGTCATAGCGTGAGATCCTTTCTTTTCCGCCCAGATTAACTAGACCTTGGACTTTCTCTAGCGCTAATAAAAGTCCCTTGGCTGCTGTTGTGCCACTGACAGGGGTTCTAATTTCATCGGTAAATAAGCTCAAGGGTCGCCCTTCTCTCAGGATTTTGAGGAAGGGTTGGATAAAGCTACTGGCAGTAGGGGGAGTGATACCAAACATTAAGGGCATCCGGCAAATGGCGACTTTAGGATAATGCGATCGCATCCCTTCTTCTGCCATCACTTTTTGCTCACCATAATAGCTGATGGGCGATACCGGATCAGTTTCTAGATAAGGAGGATTTAAACCATCGAATACCAAGTCAGTAGAGGTAAACACACAAGGGATATCATAATCTGCACTTAGTCGAGCAATATTGATAGAAGCTGTAACATTAATCGAGTATGATTCCTCGGGATGGGTCTGACAAAAATTAGGTTTAGAGTGAGCTGCGGTATGAATTACTCCTGCTGGCTGAATCTCAGCAAACAGATCCTTTATCTCCTGAAATTCCCTCAAGTCAACCTTTACCACAGTTATTCCTGGAATATCTATCGTCTGGGAAAAATAAGTGCCATAAACATCCCATTTTTCTTTGGCGAGCTGGCAAAGGTTCCATCCAAGGAAACCGCTAGCTCCTGTCACTAAGAGTTTTTTTCTCATCAAAGTTTAGGGTTAGTAAGGGGAATAATAGATATCCCTGTTACTGTTCTATCTTTTGATTTCCTTAAATGCCTATTAAATAAGCTGACAGCAGTCAGCGCTCAGCAGTCAGCTTAGATGGGCTTTTCCCCAGATTTTCAATTGGGTGCATCTCCTAAAAGCTGTTTGACCCAGTGGTGCGTTACGGGACGGACTTTCCTAACACTGGCTACCGATAAAATGAGAGCTCGCCCGTCCCTAACGCACCCTACCTAACTATTCTCTATTCCCTACTAAATCTTATGTCTTCACTGCTCCCGACTCCCTGCTCTCTGCTTCCTAAAAACATGTACCTCACCTAATTAAAAACGGCTATATCAACGGTTAGCCGTTAAGAATAGCGTGTTCCTTAAATACCTCCAAAGGAATGTAATCAAGGGCTGCTTCATGGGTTGCTGACAAAATCACTGGTGGCGCAACCCCAGCATCCAGCGCCTCCTTCCAACGACTGAGACACAAACACCATTGATCTCCAGGTTTAAGACCAGGAAAATTATAGACTGGGGATGGTGTACTCAAATCATTCCCCCTTAACTGAGTAAAAGATAGGAACTCTTCCGTCATTTCTGCACAAACGATATGTAAACCAACGTCAGATGCTCCTGTGTCACATTTTCCGTTCCGAAAAAATCCCGTCATGGGAAATGTGCAGCACACCTTTAGGGTTCCGCCAAGGACGTTTTTGGCATTGTTCATGATATAATAAACTAGTTTAATTACGCCAATTACTTTGCTATCAGCTATCAGCTATCAGCTATCAGCTATCAGCTATCAGCTATCAGCTTTTGAATAAAATAAGTAAGCATTCGTTTAATTTGAGCAAACTTCCTTCGTTAGGTCACAGCCTTGAAGCCTGTGCCACGCTACGGTAACGAATGTTATTTTTAGCTGACCGCTGACCGCTGACCGCTGACTGCTTACCAAACACTATACTATGATGCTAGTGATAGAGCTCCCATACACATCGATATTGATGACGGTTGAAGCTTGACATCTACGGTTTTGTAACCAGCTGTCATCAATAAATTAGTCACCACTAATTGCGCCCTTTGATTAGCTTGCTCTAGCACACCTTGCTGACAAGCAGTAGCCTGAATTTTCCGGAGGGTTTGCTGTTGAGCTAGCATCTGTAATTGAGGGGCAACATCAGGTCCAAGACCCAAAAATCCTCGGTTGTAGTCGTAGACCTGGGAACGGGTAACATCAATCTTGCTATCGAGTAATTGGGGCGCTGGTAACTGCACTTCGATCGAGTCATTGCTGACTTTGACATCATCCACGCTTAATTTCCCTAAATCAACCCCAGCTCGCACTTCCCCATAAGCAATGTAGAGTAATGTCGTTGACGCTAAGCGATATTGTCCTAAGTTTCTATCTTGACGAGTTGGGACCACCGCCTCCATGCTAAACACAGCAGTGGTCAATTCACTAACGTTACGAACTTTATTAACCACAACGTTTCTGACATCCACCTCTGGTTCTGGCTGTGATAAGTTTAATTGTGATAAGTCGAATAGACCATTAACCTGTTCAAACAAACGGGAGCTAGTGCGCCACATCACCACTCCTAAAATTAGCGTCGTGAGTATCATGCCCCCTGTGCTCATCAAAATCAAACCTCTAGGTATACTAGAGATAATGCTGAGCAACTGATGCTTTTGATGCTGACTTTTCATTTTTGTTTTTAATTATTAACAGTTCTTTATTCCCAATCTATGCTACTATTTAAGAACAATTAAATTCTATTTAGCGTAAAAAAATCTATTCTCAAAATATCAAAGCTATACAATTATCTTTAGGCGATATATAGCGTTGATTGCATTTATGAGGTACACTTATCAACCTCAAATTACCCCTTAAAAAGGGGTATTTAGGGGGATAGCTTTGTACCTCATGGGAGAGAGAATTGCCATATAGCAGTTTATAGCCTAATCAGGTAAACAAAGTTTTTTTCCTATTCCCTATTACCTATTACCTATTACCTATTAAAAACCGCTATACTTCTGCTTATCTACCTCAACCCAACGCCTGGTTTCATGGGACTCATGGGTTAAATCCATTAACATTTGGGAGTACACTCCTTCTTTGAGAGATAGTGTGGTAACGCTACCATTGTCAATGGCTTGCACCCAATGGTCAACCACCCGGATAAATGGGGCTAAACGACCATCGAGATAGGTTTCAGAAAATGCTAGTCGCTGGGGAATTTCTACTTCCATCAGGGATTGACCTGCGGTCGCTGCCCACAGACGAAATCCATGAACGTAGTCTTTGAGATTGTTACTGCCTAAGACTAAGGTACCGCGATCGCCATAAACCTCTACAAAGTGACCTCGCCCGTGATAGGTTACGGAACTAATACTGAGTTGACAAGGGGTACCATCTGCCAATTCCAGTAATAACAGACAGGTGTCATCAGCATCTACTGGCTTAAGTAAATTGCTAGCATTGGGGTCTGGTCGCGCTGGAATTGCGGTACTCAGTTGAGCACACAACCGCTGCACTGGTCCAAATAGCCAATGAATATAATCAAAGGCATGAGAACCAACTGCCCCTAGTGCTCCGCCGCCTTTATCCTTTTGAGCATACCAGTTCCAGGGGCGTTCAGGATTAGCTCGGCTAGAGACTAACCAGTCAATTTTAATCAGACGCTTTTTACCGACATAGTCTTTTTCGAGATATTCCGCTAATAGCTGCCATGAGGGGATAAAGCGGAATTCAAAATCAGGTATAGCCACAACACCCTTTTCTGTAGCGAGTTGGTAAAGCTCCTGGGTTTCGGCTGCCGTTAAGGTCATGGGTTTCTCTAGTAGCAGATGTTTCCCTGCTTCTAGAACCATTTTCGCCATTTCGTAGTGCAGAAACGGGGGAGTACAGATGCTAACCGCTTCTACTTCCGGTAAAGCTAGGAGATCTTCTAAGCGATCGCATCCATAGGGAATATCATATTGGTTTGCGTACGCATTAGCCTGATCCGGGTCTCGGTGATAGACAGCCACCACTTCCGTCCGGGAATGAGCTTTAAAGCCAGGGATGTGGATTTTTTGTCCAAATCCAGTTCCCACTACCGCTACACCAATTGTTGGTAGCTGTTCAGTTGCACCTGTTGCAGAAAACTCAGCCATTATAGAAGACTATCTCGTGACTTATATTACTCGTGACTTATTTTAAAAATCGCAGGGTAAACGGGTAACGGTAAACCCTACCATATTGAGCAGCGATTGAAGCCATAGTCACCAGCAGCGAATCAATGATTCCCAGGATACTAGCTAGACACCATAGCCAGAATTCTATGAGCTTAAACAGCTCCAACCAAGAGTTACGGTCAAAACCCTTTATTCCACCAATCAGGATGAAAAACGCCCAGGCAAAGGCCGTAAATATGGTCAGGATAATGGTAGCGTAAAGGGTAATCGAGATTTGAAAATTAATAGATTCTTTACCGTGAACCTTTACAAAGCGGTATTTATTTCTCTTGTTTAACCAGATCATCAACGGGCCTGCCAGGTTAGCCAAAGGGATAGGTAGACCCATAATCAATAGGGGAATCCATAGCAGGGAGGATAGATGACACAGCATCCCCCAGATTCGAGCTTCCCTATCGTTCCGTGGCACTGTTATTTGATCCATAAAACTGACCCAAAACCGACATTACATCCGATGACTTTACTCAGCAGTCTGGTTACCCAATCCTATTGTTTAACCGCCGTTGTTTTTCACTGCCTCAACCCAGATAATTACCTTTTTAGCCAGATGAGTACCATCTAAGCGGTCAATTTCCCGGATGCCAGTAGGACTGGTGACATTAACTTCGGTCAGGTAGCCGCCGATAACGTCTATGCCTACAAAATATAAGCCATCTTGCTGCAGTTTTGGCTTGAGCAGGGCACAAATTTTTTCCTCTCGGGGAGTAATTTCCGTAGCGGCTACTCGACCACCCACAGCCATGTTACCCCGAAATTCCTTACCTGTGGGAATGCGATTTACTGCTCCAATCGGTTCACCATTCAAGAGGATAATCCGTTTATCTCCATCTTTGGCAGCAGGTAGATAAGCCTGAACCATCACTGGCTCACTACCCTGTTTAGTGCTAATTTCCACCAAGGAGTTAAAATTGCGATCGCTTGCCTGTAGAAATATAATGCCCTCACCAGCTTTCCCTCCTAGAGGTTTAAGTACTGCTGCCTCTTTTTCCTCAACGAATTGCCGAATCACCGATTTCTCCTGACTGACAATAGTCTGTGGAATCACCTCCTGAAACTGGAGGGCATACATTTTTTCGTTAGCTGTCCTGATGCCAGTTGGTGAATTAATCACCAAGGTTTTATCTGGATTAATGTAGTCCAAGATATAGGTCGCATAAAGGTAAGGTATGGTAACCGGCGGGTCTGTCCGCATCCAGACAGCATCCATCTCCTCTAGAGGTTTCAACAGAGCCTTACCAGTCTGGTACCACTGCTCACTGACGACCCAATGCCCGTCATCGAGTTTGGCTGGAGTTAGTTGCACAGGTTGTAGAAGTCCCCAAGCCTGACCCTTAATAACACTCAATTGTTGAGCCTGAGTGACCCAAACCTCATGACCTAATTCCTGTGCGGCTTCCATCAGTGCCACACTAGTATCATGACCGGGATCAAGTTTCGGGAGAGGGTCTATTATAAACGCAAATTTCACTGTTGAATTCCCCTGTCAGCCAATTCCCCTATGCTACAGCAATCTTATTTGATTCGGTAACATACTGATCAAGATCTTGAACGGGGAACGAGTAACAGCGATTAAGGCAGATTAATAAAAAAGGCAAAAGGCAATAATTAATAAAGCCTTAAGGGAATCATGTCCCCCCCTTATTAAGGCTCATAAGGGTAGGTTTTTTACTTTGACCTCAGGTGTGGGGTGTAGGGGATGGGGTGTGGGGTGTGGGGCTACAGACAAGCGATGCAGAGGTGCGACAATCAAGGGAATTTAATAATTAGATGCGGAAAGCTCACCAAAGCCCAACCTGCGGGGGTTTCCGACCCTGGCGCTTGGGTACAAGACAATGATGATTTTTAGCGATGCAGCTTCGGAACAGGGGGTTTCCCCCACTCGCGCTTTGCATGGCTGACAACGACAAATTAAGTCAAATTAAGTATATTGTCTTATCCCCCACACCCCACACCCCACAACCGGTCACCCCACACCTGAGGTCTTTGTTAAAAACCTACCCCTGTGAGCCTTATTAAGGGGGGTTAGGGGGGATCCTTACTCATAAGTGGGATCAACGCTATATAAACCGGATGAGATGAACACCTTTAGGATCCTATCCGTGTAGTGATAGTTATCTAGTTGTGGGGTGTTCTTTTCCGTTGTGCTTTCTTGCATACTAGATGCTCAATCACCTAGTAGTCAGCTTGCCTTGAGCAGATTGTCTAACTGACCCTGAAATTCCAGAGTGTGAAGGTCATCACAGCCACCGATATGCTGGTCATTGATAAAAATCTGTGGTAAGGAGCGTGCTCCATTTGCCCGTTGAGCCATCTTCTCCCGTGCCTGGTTATCACCATCAATAGAGTATTCAGTAAATTCAACTCCCTTCTTGTTTAGTAGACCTTTAGCACGGATACAGAAGGGGCAACTGCTCCAGGTGTAGATTTCAACGTTTGCGCTCATGCTTGGCGTTAGAGTATTAAGTAATGTTTCTTTAATTTTAACGTGGGGTTTAGCTTGGCGCACCAGCTCAGTAACGTAATGCCAAATCATAGACAGCCCAGCTCCTGATTACCTCAAGGCTGGGCTGTCTATTAGTTATAAGCGTTTGTTATATCTAGGGTCTTTATATAAGCTGACCCCATTTAAAAGGTTGGTCATATGTAGGGTCTTTATATAAGCTGACCCTCTTTCCAACTGTTAACTATTGTGTCAGACAAATTTTGGTTTAGTAATTTTTATAATATTTTCTTTATATTTCAGTTTATTTTGATTTGTCAGGTTTGTTGAAGTTTTGTTGCATGGTGGTCAAGGAAACCCCTAAGGCTTGAGAGAACCACACTTCTAAATCACGCATTGGGTATAAAGACTTACTCATAGCTTGGTCTCGTATGGGCTCTACAAGAATGGTGAACATTCCCAGTCGATTCCCAGCTAAGACATCAGTGAATAAGCGATCGCCTACCATTGCCACTTGGTCTATAGGTAGGTTCATGGCATCTACAGCTATTTTCAGCTTGCGTCGCGAAGGTTTGCGAGCTCCATATATGTAAGGCAAATCTAGGGAGGAAGCAATACGGCTAATGCGATGTTCACTGAGGTTATTACTGACCAGCCACAGGGAAACCATCGCTCTAGTTTGCTCTACCCACCGTTCAATTTCCCGAGAAACACGGGATTTGGTCACTGGTATTAAAGTCTGGTCAACATCCAACACTAGACCTGAGAGCTGATATTGCTGGATAATATCTGGTGTCAGGTCTAAGATGGAGCCACCAAGGATTAAGTCAGGTTGTAACTTTGAGACCCAAGACATATGTAATTAACTGATAAATTTAAGGTTGGTAACTCTGTTGATTTTTGATGCTTACCCGTCAATTGTCAATGCATTAAGCCCGCTCAGCCTGATGATGGCAGCGGGCAACGGTTAAGTGATTCAGTTCTATTGAACCAATATTGTAAAGCTTCTTTGATCCGATACTTTTTAGCTACCAGAATCTACCAAGGCAGATCCTAGCCCGCCAATGCAAGCTGATTTCTCAGCTAGGGGGTATCTCCCAAAGCTCTCAGGAATATCCTGGGAGCGCCATAAAAATGTCAAAAAAGTTATAACACCGGAATAGAGAGCGCAACGATTAAACCCTTGGTTTTCGGCTTTAATTTAAGTTACATAATAATCCCTGTCGGTGTTACCCTAATTTAAGTCTAACAAATAATAAGAGTTTTTGGTAGACTCTGCGACATTTTCGATTAGCTTTTACTAACCCTGATTGTTGTGGTTTATTGTTTGGCTCGCCGTTCTCTACGGATGGCATTTTTAGCGGCTTCATGTTCTGTTAGGGTTTTGCTAAAAACATGAGTGCCATCGTAACGAGCCACGAAAAACAAGTATTCGGTGTCTTCGGGATCAAGGGTTGCTTTCAAACTGCCTATGCCAGGACTGGCAATCGGGGTCGGCGGTAATCCTGGGTTGAGATAGGTATTGTAAGGGGAGGGTTGCCGCACTTGCTTGTAGGTCAGGGGTTGATCAGCAGTTTGTCGAATCCCCAATCCATATTCAACCGTGGGATCGGTTTCTAATCTCATCCCTCGCCGCAACCGTTCAGTAAAGACACCAGCAATGCGATCGCGTTCTTCAGCAACTACTGCTTCCTTCTCGACAATGCTCCCTAATGTTACCCAATCATTGATACTAAGCTGGGTTTTGTACTGACCTTTTTCGTATACTGGTAAGGCTACCTGTTCAAATCGATTAAGCATTTGTTGGATGACTGCTTGTGGCGAGATGCCATCACTGGGTAACTTATAGGTATCTGGGTATAAATAACCTTCTAGATGAGGGAGCTCACTGGGCAACCAAGGGTACTTATTCCAGGGGATTTTGCTACTAGCAGCGATAAAGTCATCAGCCGAGAAAAATCCTAGAGATTCAAAATAATCCGCCATTTGCTGAATCGACCACCCTTCCGGTATGGTGAAAGACAGCTGCATCACCTTCCCTTTCCAAATCGTTTCTGCGATTTTGGTCAGGGGTTGAGTTGGTGATAGTTCGTAAGTTCCAGCTTTAAACTCACCATCTCGGTCTAGCAGCTGCCGCCAATGAGTCCAGAGTTTCCAAGCATCGGCTGAGCGAATTAAACCAGAAGCTTCCAGATCTCTGCCTATTTGCTGACCTGGGGTTCCTGGGGGAATCTCAATTTTTACGAGGCTTCGAGCGACATCTTCGGAAGATTGTGCTTTTACGGGTGGGGATACCACCCAACTCCACCACTCCCAACCCTGCCATGCACAAAGACCAAGGGTGGTTGGCAACAGAACGAAATAAAAAAATCTATTGGAGATGCTTTTGAGCGTTTTCATACTCTTATACACCAAAACACTAGTTTCCCCTGAATCGTTTAAGGGGTCAAGCCGAGTTCTTGTCTTCTACTCGAGATCATCGAATAGCAGTTCTTCGAGCAATGGCTGAACTTGTTTAATTTCCTGTGTAGACAGTAACTCTGGTTGACCAGATTGGTTCGAGCGAGCAAAAAACAGCAGTGGCTCTACAGGAGTATAGATTCCATACTCTTGTTCTTGGTAATAAAAGCTCGCTAGCTCCTGTAGTTCCTCTGCTTCCATTGGAACATCATCCTCTTCAATTTCCAGGGTGAGAATGTCGTCTTCCTCAACTGTTGGCAACTCACCAGCAACAGTTAAGGTAAAAGCGGTGCGCTTGAGCTGAAGATTTTGCTCCGCTAGAACCGCTTGGGCGTCAGGGAAGATCAAGTCAAGCTCAGCTTCATCTTCAACTAGAGAGGCATCAGCTAAGTCTTCTTGATCATCATCCCAAGCCACAATTTCTATGGGTGAGTCCACAGGTAACAGCAGAAGGTATTGACAACCCTCCAGCTCTAGGGAATGCTCAATGTAACATTCGAGAGTTTTACCGTTAGCGTCCTTCAGCGTAATGTCCCCTTTTGGAGATTCCCCATTTTCTTGGGGAGATTGAGATGAAAACATGGCACTTAATGTGTCTATTATTGGTCAAGTGGTCGTGGAAATAAATCCAACCTCCCTTTTGACAGTACGCTTTAACAGTACGCGACAGTAAGCTTTGACAGTACGCCACAGTACGCTCGAGTTTAGACTGCTTCCGATCAGCATAGCACCAAAACCAAAGACGAGAGTTCCAGCAGTTGTCTTTGAATGATTTAGTCTATACTTTTTATCCAATCATAGGCTTTTTGTGCTCATAAGCATTAGTTAACTATGGGCTGTACAAAAATTGCACATTCTTTAATCATACCGAACGCGCCCCGGGTGACCTACGGTCAATCAGTGATCAAAAAGTGTTGTGAGCAAACTATAAATATAACTAATCAGTCGAACTTGACATAAGTACAATAATTTCTTGCTATAGGAAATCAGCTCAGCCAAAAGGTTGTAGAGCCATGGGTTATGATGCTCTTAAGGCCAAAGGCCACGCTACGCGAACAGAGCCGCTACGGGAGCCTATGATTAGCACTACCAACCCCCTATGTTATTGCCGTCGTGAATTGGGTTATAAATTCTACTAAACCTACAAGAAAACTGCTAAAGCGGTCGTAACTAGGGCTTGCTGATTAACTCTCATGGGCATTTACATATAAAGGTTTTCGCCTTTTTGGGTCTCTAAAAGGGCCAGCAAATCGATCGAAAAAGCTCAATAACTTACGCTTTTGGGCAGACAAGAGCAGAAAAATAAAGGGACTTGTCTTTCGACTACCTCCTATATAATTACCATTTATCTACACTCGCTGACTCCACACTCGCTGACTCAATCCAATACCTATTGACTTTTGCAGCAAACCCTAACTATTAAGCTATCAGCTAATGCGCTACTATATATGCTACTTGAGGTGCTATCAGCTATCAGCTTATGGGCAAGCTACTTGAGGTGCCATTGGCCAACAACTGACCACTGACCACTGACCACTGACCACTGACCGCTGACCGCTGACCGCGCACGCGAGCGCGAGCGCGCATATGCTTACGAGCTGTGATCGTGAGCAACTAGGAATTAGAAATTGTATATTATAAAGGATGAAAATCTCAGGGTGTTATTCTTAACAATACTCAGCAGTATTTTAAAGTTAATTAACAAGACTAACGGCCCAGAATTCGCTGCCGTCCAATTCTCAAGTACTCCCAAACTGGAAATTGATAAAATTCCATCACCAACCAGACAACAATAGCTAAATGGCAGAAAAACGTTAAGCCTACCCAAGCAGATGGAAGCCACGATACAGGACTATCTGGGGCAGGCGGAAACATATAAACGGCTGCCCCAATTAACGTGGTTGGACAAACTACAAATGCCAAGGCTAACAACCAATTCACCCATCCCCATTCAACCCCCTCTAGATGCGCCCCTGTCCACTTTTTGCCATTCCAGTGCCAGGTCATTGGGGGCTGCCGATCGGTTATTTTGAGTATTTGCCTTTCGAGATCAGCAGTGAAAATGTGGCGGCACTCGTGACAGGCAAAAGCTTCCATTAACGATAAATTTTGAATCTGACCCACACGACAGACTGGGCAGGGGTAGACTCCCTGATAGTTCAAAGCTTTATACTTCACATTCACAGGTTGGGATGATTGTTTGGAACTGTACATTTGTAGTCAGTCTAATCCTTTATTTTATCTCTTGGCAATCACCCAAACGGCATGGATAATTCCTGGAATATACCCCAATAGGGTTAAAAGGATATTTATCCAAAAGGGCCAGCCAAAACCCACTTGCAAAAATACTCCCAGTGGTGGCACGAAAATAGCACATAAAATCCGAATTAAATCCATTCTGGTATACCTTTGGTGTTTGTTACGACAAGGCTGATTGGCTTAAGCACTCTTGAGCGCGTACTCACTTCCATTGTGCCAAATTATTCTAGTCTTAGAGCCGGGTTACCGGACCTATAATCCCTGTTTTGTGTTCGGTTAGGGCCCCCGTCCCTAGTAAACAGTTTAATCCTGATATTGATTAGCAGTTACCCATACGGCATGGAGTATGGCGGGTACTACACCATATTTGGGAAAACCAAGTTGAGTGCCTACAATGAAACCCAATACCATTAACAGAATATTAAGCCAAAAGGACTTGCCAAAACTCACTTGCAAGAACACACCTAGTGGTGGCAGGAAAATGGCACAGATGATCCGGATGAAATACATTATTGTTGTACCTCGATTACTGCTCTTAGTTAATTCCCTGGTAATTTCCTCTGAATCCGGAATTTCATAGCTAAGATGCCAGCAATGGAGATTAGTTCCCCCTTTGTAAGGGTTATGACACCTATGAATGACTGCCAATTCCTAGCTCTGTCGCTAAGGTCAGGGAAAAACATGCTGCTAGGCCACAAGCCTTTAAAACCAGGCAGTTCCTAGTCAGTAATAGGTAATCTTTAATTGCTAATGGTGATTACTCAAGGGTCTATTACCGATTAGCTATACCTATTACCCATGACCAAAAACACCTTCCAAAAATCTTTTCGCCCTTAGGAGCAGTTATTGAAAATGTCTTATGAACAAGAGAAACAGGTTGCCATTGAGGCAGCCTTAGCCGCTGCCAAAATTTGTGAGCAAGTCCGGTCTGAACGGGTGACTCAAGCTATGGAAAAAAGTGACAAAAGCCCTGTTACTGTTGCCGATTATGGCTCTCAGGCAGTGATTTGCCGCTTACTTGCCCAAGGCTTTCCTGATGATCCAGTAGTGGGTGAAGAAGATGCTGCTGCTTTGGTGGAACCAACCATGGCGAATCAGTTGGCACAGGTAACCAGTTATGTAGAATCTGTAACTAATGATGCTACTCCTGAGGCAGTGGTGAATTGGATTAATCGAGGCAATGGTGAGATTGGACCTCGCTACTGGACCTTAGACCCGATTGATGGCACCAAAGGGTTTCTGCGTAATGATCAATATGCTGTAGCCTTGGCTTTGGTAGAACAAGGTGAAGTGAAAGTAGGAGTGCTAGCTTGCCCAGCGTTACCCGTGAACCTAGCACAACCCGATGGGGAGCGGGGTGTCCTATTTGTGGCAGTACGGGGTCAGGGAGCAACCATGGTACCTATTAGTGGTGGGGAACCCCAATCGATTCAAGTGACTGATGCTGAGAATACAGCAGAACTCCGGTTCGTGGAAAGCGTGGAATCTGGTCATGGGGACCATTCTCGGCAAGATTTGGTCGCTAAAGCGGTGGGAATTACTGCAGACTCCCTGCGGATGGATTCTCAGGCTAAGTATGGTGCGGTTGCCTCTGGTCAAGCAGCCCTTTACCTGCGTTTACCGTCTTCGAAGTATCCTAACTACCGTGAGAAAATTTGGGACCATGCTGCAGGCACCATTGTTGTGGAGGAAGCTGGTGGGCTTGTTACGGATATGCATGGTAAGCCTCTGAACTTTTCTCTCGGTTCTAAGCTAGTTGAAAATCAGGGTGTGGTTGTCAGCAATGGTGTGATTCATGAGACGGTGCTGGCAGCACTGCGGGATACAGCGAAGTAGATACAGCTAAACCACAGGGCAGATCAGAACCTGGGGATGCTTGGGTAAGGGAAGAGTATTTGTCTTGCCCAAGCATCCCCGCGCGTTTACGCCGGGGAATTTCATTTACACTCATGGGCTGATTAAGTAATTAACCATTGCGCAACACCAGGGTAAAAATATCCCATCCAATATCCCCAGTCTAATGATTGGCTGACTGGAGCAGGGATCATCTCTCCTCGAAAATCCAGCAGCTGGACAATAATTAAGTAAGCGATCGCTAGCAATATCGATATAGCTCCAGTTATAATAGCAACTATTTTTCCGCGTTCCATAAGTCTTCTATCAAATCACAGTACGGTTGTGGGGTTCCGAAATATGGTTAAAGGAATAGAGGTTGAAATGCCAGATCCTATCCGGTTGTTTCAGGAAAGTCTAGGAAGCTTAATCCCCGGCAAAACTTGGTAATTACTGGCAAAAGCTGTAAATGTATCCATCTTTCCGATGTATTGCTGATATGTCTTGAGGTTTACAGCTTTTGTAGCCTTTTGTCCCCAATGGAGTAAATCCAAAACTTCCTTTACTTCTAGGGGTTACTTTGCCTATCCCTAGTTTTTGGTGCTTAGCTAAATCCCCAGTAGTCCAGCCTTTAATTGGTTTTAACGGGTTGTGCCTAGTGGGGTAGCCATATTTATTGAGAGCAGCCTTTTGCCTGCCACCCTGTCCTTTACAGGTTACTAGCAACGGCTGAGAGGTTCTTAACACTAAGGTCTCAATACCTCCAACACAAGCAGCATCAATAAGCGTGTTGCTTAGGTAGTCTTAGCTTCGTACGATTGTACTTAGTTTGCGCTCCTGTCCCAGTAACGACAGGTTTTAAAGTTCGGAGAACCTTTACTAACTTGTTGCGGGTTGCGTTAACTATTGCTGCATCTTTTAGTGGTTGTTTAGCTAATGATTTAATCTTTTTGAGTAAATCCGGCTTCTTTTTTAGGAAGTCCTCTATAGACTTGTCCCCCTTTCTTATATTGCACTTTTCGCAGGCCAAACAGAGATTACTTACTCGGTTACTTCCCCCTTTCGATCTGGGGTGAATGTGCTCAATTTGTAGGGGGGTATTTGGCTTGCCGCAATAAGTGCATTCCCTTCCCCATTTCTCAAGTAAATACTCTCTAACTTCATAGCCAGCTAGTTCCCCCTGCTGATACTCAACGCCACTAATTTCAGGATTCTGCATTTTTTGGGTATCAAACTTAACTCTTTCAACCCAAATCTCATTGACCGGGCAAAATTTTATCAATCGTTTTACCCAAGTCTGGGTAGTCAGAATTCTGTGCTCTAGGCTAGGGGGCAGCCATCCCTGTGGGCGTCTACGGTTAAGGAATCTAGGTTTTCTGTACCGGGTGTTGCGGTTACGTCTCCCACGCCTTACAGCCCTTCTAGATTCTAGTTTTTTCTTAATTAATCCTCCTCTGTGTTCTAGCTCCATACCCCAGATGACTTGGTCGTTTTGAACTATGGCAAACCCAGTAGTTTTACTGCCCGGATCTATCTTGATTTGACAAGGCGAGATAGTCGGATTTGGGATTGCAGTCTTAATGATAATCGTAAATGGATACATTCTGAAAACCGCAGCTTTGCCTTTATCTAACAGTCGGCGAGCTTTCCTTGGGTGAATGGGGTTTAATGGTTGTTTGTTTGCGTCAATGACAAATACATAATTTTGCATGATTAGTGCATCTCAATTTGGTAAAGTGTTCCGAGTGCTTCGCACACGCTTGCGCGAACGGCCATGTTGTAATAACTTGTCGTGTCAACCACACATTTTGCCTTCAACTTAATAGTTGACGATAGAGCTGGGAGCTGGAGGTCACTCCCAGGTATCATGACTAAAACAACGTAGGAAACTAATCATTGGCCTGCATCCTAGTTGGCATTTTCCTGGGGTTGCCGGGAATTGCCTAGGCTTTGACTAGGAGTAGTGTTTATAGTTAAAGGTGTTTTTGGGTCAGAGTAATGGTGCATGGGTAATAGCCCGGTGAGTCATCATAATTACCAATTACTCAAGCTTAACAATACCAATGCTCCCGCAGATGATGTCACAGAGCTTTCTATTCCCAAAACCTACTATGGACGTGCATCACCAGGAGGCTCTATGAAACGGTCTCGTTTGAAATTCTCCCGCTACTATCCTTTATTGCGCCAGCAATTGCGCCACCGTAGCAGACGACAAATCCTACTAGCGTCTAGTGTGGGATTGAGCCTACTGCTGATCTCGATTACCATCTTCGCGTTAATTGATCGCAAGAACCCGCGAGGATTAACGAATTGGGTAGTTTTGCTCCCCCAGCAAATCATGGGGCGCAGAGATCCTAGGGACACTACAGTCCTAAAACTAGCATCCCAATCCCCCGAGGAGCGGGTGGCACAACTCGAAGCGATCGCAACTAGACCAAAATCCCTCAATCGTGGCCGTGCTCGTTACCTATTGGCCGTTGATGCCATAGCTGGGCAGCAGGGAACGGAGGCATTGCGTTGGTTAGATAAATTAGAGTGGGAATATCCAGTATTAGCAGGACAGATTGTGCTCAAACGAGCACAGGCTTACCAACTCACTGGGGACAAAGCTCAAGCCCAACAAGCTTGGCAGGAGTTGCTCCAACGCTATGGTAATCAGCCAGTGGCAGCTGAAGCCTTGTATGCCTTCAAGTCAGATGATTCACCCTACCGCAAACCAAAAAAGGAATCTATTGCTCCGAAATATGCCAGCACCATCTCGACTTCTGAGCAGCCCTGGTTGGCAAAAATACAGCAGATGTATGACTTCTCTGCGGAAGAGCCCAAATACTGGGAACGAGCACTGAAAAACTATCCTTCTCATCCTCGCATCATTGAATTAATCCAGCAAGAGCTCAAGGAGCAGCCTAATCAACCTGAACTGATGCTGTTATTAGCCAGGTATACCTTTGACCAACCAGGGGTTACCCTAGTGCTAGATAAACTAGTGAGTAACTACGGGAAATCTGTCGATGAGAAAAATCGTGCTATAATCCAGCCGAAAGATTGGGAAGCGATCGCATTAGCCTATTGGAAAGACCGCAAATATGCTCAAGCCAGTGCTGCTTATGGCAATGCTAAACCAACACCTAAGCATACTTACCTAGGGGCTAGAGGACTTCAGTATGCCCAAAAGCCCAAAGCAGCGAAACTGGCTTATAAAAAGATGGTTGAGGAATTTCCCGATGCGAAAGAAACCGCTTTGGCTTATCTCCAACTCGCTGCACTAGAACCACCCATTGACAAGATACCCTATTTCGACCAAGTTATCGATCACTTTCCTGACCGAGCTGCTGAGGCACTTTTGGCCAAAGCCAAAACTCTCGAACAACTCAAAAGTCCCAACGCTGCTGAGCAAGCCTATCAATTGTTAATCAACAACTATAGCAATTCTGATGCGGCAGCGGACTATCGCTGGCAGATCGCTCAAGAGGCTGCACAAAATGGAGACATCCTGACAGCTTGGCATAACGTTCAGCCTATCCTTAAGGATAATCCCCACAGTCTGATCGCCCGTAGAGCAGGGTTTTGGTCGGGAAAATGGGCAACTCAGCTAGGACGGAAGCAGGAAGCCGAAGCAGCGTTTAAGCAGGTGATTACCAACCATATTCAATCTTACTATGCTTGGCGCTCAGCGGTACAGTTGGGTTGGGATGTGGGAGACTTTAGCACACTGCGCCAGTCATCTGTGACTATAAACTGGCCAACGGTGCGACCCGATTTACCTGTGGGCTCAGCAGCTTTGAAGGAATTGTATCAGCTTGGTCAAGACCAGGATGCTTGGAGCCTATGGCAAGGGGAATTTCAAACTCGCCTCAAGCCCACTGTGCCCCAACAGTTTACTGATGGCTTGTTCAGGCTGGCGATGGGAGAATACCTCAAAGGAATTTCCCTGGTAGAGACCCTCGAAGACCGAGAAACATCCCAAGAACAGGAGCAGTATCAGAAAATCAGGAAAAAACCGGCTTACTGGCAAGCCCTCTATCCCTTTCCCTATATAGAGGTAATCGAAACAGAGTCAAAACAGCGTAACATTAATCCTCTACTGGTTATATCCTTAATTCGTCAAGAGTCCCGATTTGAGCCAAACATTACATCAGTTGCTGGTGCCATGGGCTTAATGCAAATGTTGCCCAGTACTGCAGCTTGGGTAGGGCAATCGATCAATTTTAACGACTATAAACTCGATAATCCCAACGATAATATTAAACTAGGAACCTGGTTTCTCGCCCATAGCCATCGCGTGTATGAGGATAACTCCGCATTCGCCATTGCTAGTTACAATGCTGGTCAAGGTAATGTAGGGAAATGGCTCAAGGGAAATGAACCCATTGATTTAGATGAATTTGTGGAAACTATACCCTTTGGTGAAACCAGAAACTATGTCAAGCAAGTTTTGGGTAATTACTGGAATTACTTACGCTTATACAATCCTGAGGTTGGTCAGGAGTTAGTAGACTTTTTTGCTCAAGAGTGATCCAGCAAGACAGACCCTAAACCTTCAGCCAGGCTCTACCCGATTAGCTATCATGGATTTTATTCAGAATAGATACAAAGGTCACCAAAATAGGGAATAAATAAATATAGATTATATCCTCATCTCCCAGCAACAGGATGGAGCAATCTACTCTCACTTTACCCCCCCAACTAACTACCTCTGAACCAATCCCAGTGGTTCAGACCTCCCAACTGCGCAAAGTCTACCGCACCGGCTTCTGGCTCAATCAAAAAATTGAATCCCTGAAAAATTGCTCCCTCAGCGTCTATCAGGGAGAAACCTTTGGATTACTCGGTCCAAATGGAGCCGGGAAAACTACCCTCTTAAAAACCTTACTAGGAATTGTCCGTCCTACTGGCGGACAAGGATGGTTACTCGGACATCCCCTTGGTAATGTTAAGGTCAAGCAGCGCATTGGTTACTTACCAGAAAACCCCTACTTCTATGACTATCTCACTGGCTGGGAATTTTTGCACTTTACCGCTGGACTATTTCAAATTCCCCATGAGGTAAAACGTAAACGTATTCCTCGGCTGTTAGAACTAGTAGGATTGTCCCAATCAGCAGCACGAAAGAAACAACTACGTCAGTATTCTAAAGGGATGCTCCAGCGCATCGGTATGGCCCAGGCTCTAATTAATAACCCAGAAGTAGTATTTCTCGATGAACCCATGTCCGGTCTTGACCCGATGGGACGCTACCAAATCCGGGAAATTATTATGTCTCTGAAAGCTCAAGGCAAGACTATTTTCTTCAACAGCCATGTCTTGTCAGATGTAGAGAAAATATGCGATCGCATCGCAATTCTCGCTAATGGGGAATTAATTTGTATGGGAGCGTTAGATGAACTTTTGGGTACCGATAACACCTACCGAGTTAAAGGCAAAGGTGGAAATATAGACATTATCAAACGGTGGCTGATGGAATTGGAATTTGAGGATGACTGCTGGTACGGTCAATTGCGAGGGGAACCCCAAGAGTTTATAGCTTCTCTGAGACTGATGGATGCCCAATTGATGAGTATGACGTTAAATCGTCCTTCATTGGAAGAGTTTTTTATGAAGCACTTGAATAATCCGGGTTTTAGGGAGTAGGGAGTCGGGAGTCGGGAGTCGGGATCCAGCAGAATTCTTGATATGGGCACTCTGATATAATCGTTTAATGTTCGATAATACCTGCAAGTTCCTCGCTGAAAGCTTTTCGGAAGATTTTGCCTCCTGGTTACTTGGTGAAGCCATCACCATGACCCAACTCAGTCCATCTGAACTGTCCCTTGAACCCATTCGAGCGGATGCTTTGATTTTGCTGAATTCTGATGATTTTGTCCTTCACGTCGAGTTTCAGACTCAACCTGACTCAACTATGGCCTTCAGAATGGCAGATTACCGCCTGAGAGTTTTCCGCCGTTTTCCCAATAAGCAGATGCGCCAAGTGGTCATTTACTTGACCCGTTCAACTTCTGAACTCGTTTATCAGACAGCGTTTGAGATTCCTGGTACTCGTCACGAATTTGAGGTGATTCGGCTATGGGAACAACCGACTCAGCTGTTTCTGGAATCGACGGGGTTATTGCCCTTGGCTGTGCTGACACAAACCCCCGACGCTGCTCAAACCTTGCGTCAGGTGGCTGCAAGAGTTGAGGCGATTCCAGAAATGAGGATACAGAGCAATGTGGCTGCGTCCGCTGGGATTCTAGCAGGGCTATTATTAAAGAGGGACTTCATTAACCAGGTTTTACGCAGAGATATCATGGAGCAGTCTGTAATTTATCAAGACATTAAGGATGAAGGCCGTCACGAAGGGGAACAATCCCTCATCCTCCGCCAACTCTTGCGTCGCATCGGCGAAGTGTCCCCAGAAATGCGAACGCAGGTTCAAGCCTTATCCCTCCCTCAGCTTGAAGCTTTGGGGGAAGCGTTGTTGGACTTTACGAAACCTGACGATTTGGATGAATGGATGCGTTCACTATCTGTTGCTGATAGTAAATCGAACTCGTAGGTTTAGCTTTTGGTGCCATTGGCCTACGGCCACGCTACGGGATCAGCCCTACGGGCATAGCTGGGTTTAGCGCACGACTTCTCAACTAAGATTAACTGAGTTAGCGTACGCTTCTTTTTCATTCTGTTAGGCTAAGTGTTGATAGGAACGAATAATATTAGCTAAAGCCCGCAGTGCATCATTAACTGATTTTTCATCTGGAAACATTTCAGCAACATCGTCATCCAACTTAACAATGTTGCTACCTTCCCTATATCTCTGAGCATATTTACCGCGTATGCCTTTGCTGAAATCGTATTCATCTAGCAGATCCTGATCCTGTTGATTATTAATAGTCATTGTTCTCCTCGTATGTCCTTTTCTCTGGTGATCTAGCCAAACGAACACGCTTTATTCCTAATGTTATTTCCCCGCTCAGTATGAACTACTACAAGTTTTCTTTGTTTGTCCGATTTCCCTATAATAACAAATCGCTGCTCACCTACTGAGTGTAATGGATCTTCAATTGTCAGAGACAAAGGATCTCCAAAAACAGTAGTTGCTTCTTCAAATAAAACTTTATGCTTGTTCTTATTGATAGCTGCCTTTTTTACATCCCACTCAAAATGTAATCCCACTAACTCTCCTAAAAAAAATAATTACAATATATACAATATATTAAGTAAAACCAGGTTAAATCCCATTTATTTAACAATATTTTTGATAAATCGTACGCACTTTTGTCCCAAAAGTTTTTGGATAGCGTACGCAAATTCTTCGACAATTAAAAAGATCAGGCAATTACAAAAAACACAATCGTGGCTACCAAAACTTTTACATCAAGGTAACTACTTGTTTACATTGTCGCAAAGATGGCGATCGCTCTCGTCAACATTGGGGTTATTCTCTAGATAGTCACGCACCCAATTGCAACCGCGTAGGAGCAAATCATCCAGGTTTAAATTCCACAGAATCACCTTTCCGTTACGACTAGTCCAGACAAGGCTATTGCCATCAGGACTGAAATCTACTATAATCTGTTCGTGATCTGTATACCCTTTCAGGGTACTCAGCAAAGCGCCGTTTCTTTCCCAGAGTTTTACCGTACCATCCCTACTAGCGGAGGCAATCATCTGCCCATCGGGGCTAAAGGCTACGCTATTGACGTCATCATCATGTCCTTGGAGGTCGCGCACAAAGGTTCCGTCTGGCTTCAAGAGACTGAGTTTAGGCTCACTACTTCCTAAGGCAATCATCTGACCATCGGGGCTGAACGCTACGCTTCTAACTCCATAGCCATATGCTGGCAGGGTGGTTACAGGGGTGCCGTCTAGCTGTTGAAGCAAACCTTGACCCCACCCAGCTGAAGCAATAATCATCTGACTATCCGGGCTAAATACTATATAACTTACATACCCTTCGAGATTACGTATAAAGCTACCGTCTGGCTTCCAGAGCTGAATAACACCACTCCCCGCTGAAGCAATCATTTCGCCATTAGGGCTGAACACTACACTATCGACAGAATCCCTATGTCCTTTCAGGGTGCGTATTAAAGTCCCGTCTGGTTTCCACAGCTTTACCATTTTGTCGCTACTCGCCGAGGCAATCATTTCGCCATTAGGGCTGAAGACTACACTATTGACAGAATCGCTATGTCCTTTCAGGGTGCGTATTAAAGTCCCGTCCGGTTTCCACAGCTTTATCGTTTTGTCCCGGCCTGCTGAGGCAATCATTTCGCCATTAGGGCTGAATGCTACGCTATTGACAGTATCCCTATGTGCTTTGATAATACCTTCTTTAGTGTTGTCCAGCTTCCAAAGTTTGACAGTAGTGTCTGTGCTTGCCGAGGCCAGGGTCTTACTATCTGGGCTGAATGCTAGGCTGGTGACAGAAGACCTATGTCCATAGAGGGTGCGCTCCAAGCTGCCGTCCATTTTCCAGAGTTTTACCGTTGTGTCCCAGCTTGCTGAGGCAATCATTTCACCGTTAGGGCTGAATGCTACGCTATAAACCCCATCGTTATGTCCAACGAGGGTACCTATTAAAGTCCCATCTGGTTTCCACAGCTTTACCGTTTTGTCCTGGCTTGCTGAGGCGAGGGTGTTGCTATCTGAGCTGAATGCGACTTTTGTGATAACATTTTTATGTCCTTGGAGGGTGCGTATTAAAGTCCCGTCTGGTTTCCACAGCTTTACCGTTTTGTCGCGACTCGCCGAAGCAATCATTTCGCCATTAGGACTGAAAACTACACTATAGACTATATCGCTATGTCCTTTCAGGGTGCGTATTAAGGTTCCATCTGCTTTCCAAAGTTGTACTGTACCGTCAGCACGAGCCACGGCAATTCTCTTTTGATCGGGGCTGAATACTACACTATTAACAACAATATAAGGCAAAACGTTCGAAGGCCGAAAATTAGCATCTTTGAGAGTTTGTAGCAAGGTGCCATCAAGCCTCCTGATTTCGATATTGTTCGTATTGTCCGAACTTACCGACCAGGTAAGAAACTTACCCTCTTGGGTAGTGAAAACCATTCCCCGCTGTTTTGAGTTGGCTTCGTAGATACCATTTCTGTTCCAAACTTTGACTGTAGTATCTCCACTCGACGCAGCAATCCGCTCACCATTAGGACTGAAAACTACGCTCATCACCCGACTGCTATGTTCTTCCAATCGGTTGCTTTCTCTTATACCATGCACCGCCTGTAGTAGTGTTGCTCTTACTTGATTTTGTAGCTGATTTTTTGGCTTGAATAACAGCAAAAGTGGTTGCTGTAGTGACTTTGCTGCCCTTAAACTATCGACCAAGGCTTGTAACTGGTTCGAGGGCAAGTTGGCTTCTGAGGCTTCTTGAGAAGCCCTAACTTGACCTATCAGCGCCTCCCTTTGAGCAATCAAAGATAAAATGGTCAACCCGCTCAATCCCAGCATTACGCCCAATGCAATTCCCCAATTCCTTTGGGTATTTCGCCGTCTTCGCTTAACACTTCGTAGTACAAATTCCGCTTCTACTTGGTTTAACCAATTGTTATCAGGAGATTTGAGTACCTCCTTATTCAATACATCCAAATAGGGGTTCGCATTCCAAAGAAATCTGGTTTTTCCGTGATCATTCCACTCTAAGGCGGATGGAGTTAAACGACGTTGTAATTCTAGATTTTTCTCTTGTTGAACCCAATTCCTTAGCTTTTCCCATCCCCGAACCAAAGCATCATGGGCAGGTTCCACATAGGGATTCCCACCAGCATCTTCTCCTGTAACCAGTAACCGCGCGTTGGTAAAACGCTCAATTACTTCTTCAACTAAATCATTTTTCTTTTTTGGATATTTCAATTCTGATAACGGTACGCGCCTACGGGCTAATTCACCCCCAGTCAGGGCGACCATCCGCAGCATCACATGACGGATAACTTGGTCATAAGCGGGGTTTTCATTAACTAGCGCCTCATATTCAAGATCTGCTCTTTGAGTTAGCGATCGCATTACTCCCCCCAATTCAATATAATCGGCTTGAGTCAAGGCCCGGTCCATAGTGATTCCTCTATATTGTGCCTCCCGTTGTCGTTTTAAATACTTCAGATAAAGTTCGCTCAAGGCAAAAGACAGCAGGGGCAATGCTCCCGGCATATCCGCCACTTCATCAATCAATTCTTCTACAAGTTCGTGGGGCTGAAAATACATTACCCGTGCTTGAGCGGGTTTCTCAATCGCTTCGCGCAGTTCGGCTCGTGTCATGGCCGGTACAATAAATCGTCTGCTGTGCCAACCATTTTTAAGCACAGTATTTCCCAGGTTATAGTCTGTAGGAACAAACCTTAAGCCAGCATCCCTGACTTGGGCTTCAAAGTCAGAACGTAGGGTTAATACTACCCGTAATTTATCCCCATGGGCATTTATGGCTGTGAGTATCTGTTGGAAAAACTCTTTACGCTCATCTAAGTTTTGACAGAGTGTAATAATTTCTTCGCTTTGGTCAATAAACAGTAATAACTTAGAGTTGGGGTTATTTTTTGCCCAAACATCAATGCTCATTGCCAGGTTCTGCTGGGGGTTTTGGGGTGCTACCTCTGGTAATTGGGTATTTTTTAAAGCATTATTTAAAGCTAGCAAGGGAGTCTCACCAGGACGGATGGGTGGCAAAATACACCATTTCTCGGTATTATCTTGCCGTAGTTTGGGAATTAATCCGGCCTTGACCAAGCTAGATTTACCGGAACCGGAAGCACCCAACACCACTGTCAGGGGATTAGCTTTGACAAAATCCTGTAACTTTTCCACTAGTAATGTTCTACCGAAAAACAGTGAACTGTGTTTCTCGTCAAAGGACTTTAAACCTCGGTAGGGATTTTGTGAGTGATCCAATGGTGGTGCTGGTGGTAAATTAAGTTCATGTCCGGGAGAAAGAAAGATATATTCTCCCTTATCGTGCTTATTTAAACACCAAATACCAGGGGTTTGTCGTACACGGTATTTTTCTGTAGGTATTTCGACTCGATCCCGTAAATATAAATATAATTTTGTGGCTGTAATTACCCCATCGACCGCCGGTTTACCATTGGTAGCAGGAGGAATTCTATCTGCTGCCCCTTCGAGGGCTTCTAATAATGCACTAGCAAAAGGGGAATGATTGCCGACTTGACCGCGTTCGCTATCTAAATAAAAGTTATCGAGGGCTTTTTGGTCAGAAGCTGAGGAGGTAATGATTTGCCAGGCTTGGTCAGTAATAAAACGGTCATAACGCTCTTGGTGAATTACTTCTGGCGATGTTAGTAAATCCCTGATGCTTGACCATTTAAAAGCACCAGCAAAACAGCAGTCGAGGATACCCAAGAAATGACGACAAGGTAATTTAATTAAAGCATCGTGTAACTTGGTCATGGGCAGATAACTATTAGTATCCCTCAGTTTGGCATCTTGAGGAATTAAGTAACCAGCCGGGCCATCATCCCCATTGAGAGCTACTCCATGACCAGCAAAGTAAAATAATAAGCGGTCGTTTTCAGTGACTTGTTCTGGTAAAGTATGAAATAAAAATTTGTGGAAGTTAGACAGAGTTGCCACTTCGTCTAAGCATACCCAGACTTGGTAATCATGCTTGGTGCGGAGAATTTCTACTAGTTTTTTGGCATCGTTTACGGCGGTATTCAAGGGGGAAATGCCGTTTGTGTAGTTATTGATGCCGATGATAAATGCGAGATTGCGGGAGAACATATAGCAGTTGGCAATTTTATTAACTGCCAAATTATGGTTTTTTATTCAACAGGAATAACCCCTTATTAAGGGGCAGATATGTTTCAAAATTCGTAAGCATTTAGCTAAGGCAATACCTGCTAAATGCTGAGGGCTAATAGCCGATTTTTAAGTATCTATAAACTTATCTGGCTAACCCCCAAAAATTATGCATAAAATTTTCAAGGGTGGCTATCCCACAGGACTTACCCACGAACACTCTTAAGTCCCCATCTTCCCCCTATCGCCACACTCTTGCCCCTGTTACCTAGGTAAAAATTCTTCCTATTACCAATTACCAGGCTTCATGGATAAATTGAACGAAATTGTTGGCTTCTCTAGGGCTAATGCTAATAAAGATAACCAGATAGATAATTAGCATTAGGCTTAATGTGTTGAACTCTTTCATTTCTATTTTCCTCAGATTAGTTAGTAATTAACTTAGTGATTGACTTAGTGATTGAAGGTATGGGCGTAAGCATTCGTAAGTCTTCAGCTATCAACAGTTAATAGCTGGCAAGGGTTGCTTTTAAACTAGCCCGTTAGACTTAGGCTCAATCCTGACATAGCTGTCGTTTAGAACTCTCCAATTAACAAGCTTTAATCAACTTCCTCTAGTTTCGTAGCTTTTTAAAGTTTTGACAGTACCCTTGTGGGTACTCTTAATCCTGGAACTGTCAGCTTTAGGACTGTGATTCGTCACAATCCCTATCTCTACCCAAAGCTAGCTATACAGAAGTTTTTCCCGATTCCCGATTCCGGATTCCCGATTCCCGATTCCGGATTCCCGATTCCCGAACCCAATTGAGAACTGTTATATTGGGTGGCATGGGTGCCTACACCATTGAACTGGCTATCTGCCTAGCTCATAAATCCCTTTGATAGTGCGGTCGTTTTCTTTTCTTTGTTATCCTTATTACTTTTTTCTCTGTTCACAAATTTTTCACCCTACCCTGATAGGATGTCGTACTGGTAGTAATTGTAATAGAGGTAATAACCTCTATTCTTGTTCAAGTGTTATTCAGGGCTGATTGACTCACAAAACTCCTACAAACTATGGTGTCCCTACTATCCCCCTAGGGGGTAAAACCCCTAGCTCATGTAGGGTGGGCAGTGCACCAGACAGATAATGAAGCTTGCAAAGCGCGTTGCTAGGCACTGCCCACCCTACCATTAATGACTAGCTAATAACTAGCTAATAACTCAAGTCTGTTAAAACGGACTAGGGATAAAGGGTTGGAGTCGGTTGAAACCGACCTTAGCTATGAGCTGTGCACTTAAATCTATGGCAGGTTTGATAGCAAAGCCCAAGATTGTTGAGTAAACCAGTATTCAAAGACAGACTACGCCAGACTCAAACCTCATCTTTATATGCCCAAAAGCCGGGATTTTGGGGATTGGTCAATAACATCTAAATCGGTAGCTCCTGAGTAGTTTGTAGCTGCCTACTAATTGAAGTAGCAATGGATAAGCCAATGGGAATTTTTAAGCCACGTCAGCAGCCAAAAGAAACCAATGCTCAAAGTGCTAATTTTTACTACTTTAGAGGAATTAGCCATGTAGTGGTGGGCAGATTTCAAGCAGCCATTCTGGAATTGAATGAAGCGATTGAGATTGACCCCAACCATGCTGCTGCCTATGACAACCGTGGGATGTGCCTTCGAGAATTAGGTAAGCATCAAGAAGCCCTAGCAAATTTTCAAAAATCAGCAGAAATTTATCAAAAAAAGGGTAAAACGGAAGATTATCACAAGATAATAGCCAAAATTCACGACCTTCACTTACGGTGATCAACTCAAGCCTGTGTAGTGAATGGTATAGGGCTAGGGGCAATGGCATTGGCAAGAGGCAAGAGGCAAAAGTTAACTACAGGTGCGCTTTCCGGTTCAGGACTGATACAAAACTGGGCACTAAACTATACAAGTAGTAGGGTACGTTAATAACGCACCATACAGATAGGGTCACTACAGAATTACTGAATTGTTACTCTTGCCTTTTTCATAAATTTTTACAAAGCGCCTGATTAAGTAATGGGTTGTTCAAAGACTATGCAGGATTGGCGAGGCTAGCCAAGGGCATCTATTGATTAACTCATTTAACAATCATTTGTCAAATGTTATTGGTCTTTTTTTAGTTTTCCAAAGTTAATTGGAAATTGAATAATGACCAATGTTCGATTATTAATTGATACAAAAGCACCCAGTCATGCAACTTGGTAAAATTCTAGTCCGTAAACGACTTATTTCTCATATTCAACTCAATACAGCCCTTGAAATTCAGTCTTTAACTGGTATCAAATTAGGAGAAATTTTGGTAACTAAAGAATTGATTGAATCTCAGGATTTGGAGCAAGCACTGTTGGAACAATATTGGCGTAAAAAGGGTTTTTGGGTGATTGATTAGTCCCCCTGGGTAAAATTCAAAATTCAAAATTCAAAATTCAAAATTATTGGCTCTTCCGTACTTGTTATGCTAAATTAAAACTTTCTTGATGCAGTCGCTCATGGGGGAAACCACGGCAGTTGCTCATGGTTTGTTCGCGAAGCGTGGCCTACGGCCAAGTTACCGTAAGACAGTTGAGCCTTGTCTTGATGCAGTCGCTCATGGGGGAAACCCCCAAGACCGCGCAAATCACGCTAATCAATAAGTTTTACCCCTTTTCTGCATAGCCGACCAACCATAAAGGCTCAACTGTCTAAGGTTTCGTCTCCGGGGGAACCCCCAAGACCGCACTGCCTCCCCAAGACCGCGCTGCATCGCTTGGTAAAGGGAGCAGGGAGCAGGGAGCAGGGAGCAGTGGAAAAAGGGATTATTTAGGAATTTTTGTTAATTAAATAGCCTCATAACGCTTGTAGAGTAAGCTTTCTGAGTTTTTTAACTTAAAATGAGCGCATAGTAGGTACTGAAGAACCAAATTATTCTGGTTTTTGATAGCTTGGAATGGGATATTGGGATTGGGTGCATCTCAATGTATGAAATTAGGCAGAAATTCTAATAAAACTCCCAAACTCCTCACACTAGCTACACTCTCTTAATTGCCTTTCCCCCAACTGGTCCTGAGAGGATATCTCCCAAGTTTTTTGATACTGAATTTTGCCCCCCTAGCCCCCCAATTCTGGGGGGAACAAGAATCAATTTGTTGGTAAAAGTCCCCCAAAATTGGGGGATTTAGGGGGCTTTAATGTAGCAAATGAGACTTCTCAGACAACCTCTGATGGTAGCGATATCATTGCCAAAGCTCAACAGGGAAAAGGTGGTGAAATCACCATTGATGCCGAAGATGTCCGTCTGATTGAGGAGCGTCAAGCGGTGGACAAAAATCGCACTAATGATATCGATGCTAGTTCTGAGTCTGGTCCAGGAATAGTTACCATCAAAACGGGCAATCTTGACCCCTCTCGGGGATTAGATCAACTACCAATTAATTTAACTGACCCATCATCACTCATTGTTGCTAGCTGTCCGAGAAGTGGGAAAATCTCAGTCGATGAACTTGGTGAATTTATTGTTACTGGACGCGGTGGCATTCCGCCCAGTCCCCTCGACCCGATTATCGGTCGAACCATTATTGCTGATTGGGTGACTCTAGATGATGAAACCGTTACTGAAACTGATAACAATCACAGTAACCCTCCCGATACTTTTTAGCTACCAAAATCTACCAAAGTAGATTCTAGCTCACTAATGCAAGTTGCTCTCGCAACCAGGGGGTATCTCCCAAAGCTCGGAGAAATATTCCCCGAGCGCCGTTGATATCACGATCCATAGATCGGCCATCAACTTTTGACTTTATTATCTTGCTTCCACCAATATTGAGTAGCTCACCTGTCCAGCTGACAGTCTTGCTAGTGTAAGCTTCACAGACGTCTACCACTACTTTCCCAGTTTCATTAGCTTTATGTTTTAAGAATTCCTTGAAACGATAGTGGGAAAATGTCAGTAAATTTCTAACAGTTTTAGATCTGATCTTTCTGTTCTTTTTTCTTGACATCTGGGATGTTTCAAAAGTGGGAAGTAGGATTACATCAAAATGATCGACTAGGAACTTAGCAGCCTTATGATGAAGCTCGTCTATTAGATTCTGGATCCTGGCAATCATTCGTCTAGCTGCTTTCTTCATCCTACGCTTTTGTCCACCTTTTGGTTTGCTTATCTTGGATAATAACTGGTCGAGGTGTTGGCATAATCGCTGGATGCGAGAAAAATCTCCGTTCCCAATTTTCCCTATGGATGTCTCACTAAAGAAAGTTAAAAAAGTCCTAACTCCAGGGTCTATAGCTACTACTCTACCTTGGTTCTCGGCAATCGTTTTAGCAACCTTGTGAGGGACTGTTAAGTAATACTCTCCATTCTTACTAACTAGTCGGCAGTCGCAGATATCTGTGGGCAAAACCTCAGAATAAATTAAGTTTCCTAGTTTTGTGTGGTATATCCCCGCCTCTGAAACTGCTGATTTCGGGATATAGCAAGATTGAACAGGATTTTTCCTTGATCTAAATCTTACTCGGTTAATCTGAAAGGTTTTCTTGTATTTTTTCTTGGCCTCCCTGACAGCGGTGCAAGCGTCCTTTATCGCTATAGATTTGATTTGATAAGGTACTTCTTTGCACCACTCGGGTAGGTCATTCAAGATGTCAGTCTTGATTGCTTTCCAGTTGGCTTTGACCTCGCCACCTTGTAGGATTTTTACTGTTTTATTGAAGACATAACGGGATACTCCAAACCACTTACGGACAAGCGATCGCTGCTCAGGTTTTAGGAACAGACGAATCTTCTTTGATTTTTTGACCGTATTTTCTGAGTCCGTGGACCCGGCAGGAGAAGACGTGAATGATTGAGAGAAGATCTGCGGTAAGCTCTGATTCTGGGCAACTTTCAGGTTGGTCGAGAACCAAGATTTTTCCACCGTTGAGACTGACCGGAGATGAAACCTTAGAGTAGTGCAGCCTTACTACAAAACCAAGACCCTATGCTGCATAATTTACCAACTATAAAGGCTGCACTACTCTTACGGTAACTTCTAACCAAGTACTCAATGAGTTCAAACCCAAATCGGGTAAGTCTGTCTCTACAGGCAACAACAATCGTGAGCTTATCTCCGCACACAATTCGTTCCAGTATGGTTCTAAGACCTTTCCTTTTGTAGTTGAGGCCGGAACCGATGTCTTTGATGATCTCTGCTTCTGGGAACAAGGAATGCAGATAGGCGACTTGACGAGCGAGATCGTCTCGTTGCTTTGTACTACTGACTCGGCAGTAACAAATGGTGCAGGATTTTGATCTGTTAGACCTTGGATCTTTTCCAAAACGGCAAAGATCTCCTGAGTCAAAGAGTCTAGTTCCCCCAGGGGTTCGCTCGCATTTGAGAGTGCCATTGTCTGCGTATTTCCTCAGAGTGTTTGGAGAGAGTCCCGTAAGTTCGACCGCCTTACGGATTGGGACAAGTGCCATCCCTAAAATCTAACACTCTTTGGTAAATAGTGTCAAGTATTGTTAGATTTCGGTCAACTATTAACATCCTCCACCGAACAGAATTCTGTGCCACAGAAGTCTCAGCGAAAACGGATTGTAGAAGCTCAAGGCTGGATGACCGGTCCCGATGGTACGATTATTCTCACCTCTTTCCCTACCGATACCACTAGCCCACCGAAGCCTTGGTATCACTATTTCTCTTGCCGGGATTTATAGCGTTTGGCCTAGGGAATCGGGAATCGGGAATCGGGAATCGGGGGAATAGTTTGGGGAGAGGAGGGAGAAATGAGAGTAATATTTTGCGATAGCGTCTTTGACCATAAACTGATAGAACCTGATTACGAAGACGAGATGAAAGCCGCTATTGGAGCTGGCTTCAAAACGTCCCTATTCAGCTTTGAAGACTTGACTGATGGCAAGGTAGGTCGTGCATTAAGGTATGTGGAAAATGCCGAAGTTGAGGAATTAGCTATTTATCGTGGATGGATGTTAACGCCTTCATCCTATGGGTTACTTTATCATGGACTTTTAAAAAATAATATCAAACTAATTAATACTCCAGCAGAATTCAAATATTGTCACTATTTACCTGAATATTATCCAAAAATAAAGGATTTAACTCCAAAATCGAATTGGACAGTGGGTCATGAAATGACTAACTTTGAAGTGATTAATTCCATGACCGATGAGTTTGGCAACGCTGCTATTATTGTCAAGGATTATGTCAAATCAGAAAAGCATTACTGGCATGAAGCCTGCTTTATTCCAGATGCCTCCAATAAAGATAACCTTAAGAAGATAGTAGAAAGGTTTATAGAGCTGCGAGGTTCGGCCTTGAATGAAGGGCTGGTGTTCCGAAAATTTGAACAGCTGGAATTTTTAACGGAACATTCTAAAAGTGGTATGCCATTGACAAAAGAGTACAGACTATTCTTCGTTTTTGGTAAATTGGTAAAAATGTTTAATTATTGGGATGAAGGTGACTATGGTGATACCATACCAGACCTCACGCCTTTTCTTGAAGTTGCCAAAGCAATAGATAGTAATTTTTTCACGATGGATATTGCTAAGAAGACTAATGATGAGTGGATTATTATGGAACTTGGTGATGGACAAACAGCTGGGCTCCCGGATAATGCAAATAAGGAGGATTTTTATAGGGAATTAAACAAAAATATCCGGCAGCATGTTTAATCTAAGCAGTCAGCAGTCAGTGTTTGGCCTTGGCCGTTGGCCACGCTACCGGAATGGCTGATAGCTGAATGCTTACAATTACATCAACCCATTTATTGATAGAATTACCCTAACGCGATCCGACCTAGGAGCCGCTAAAAGCGAACGCAAAAAATAACTTGAACTGAATATGGGTGCAGGAAAGCGATTGCTCACCCTGACCGGAGGCTGGGCTACAGCAATGTCGCTCACTCTGGGTGGGGTAACTGTAGGTATTTCGGGAAACTGTCTTTTGGCCGACTATGCCTTGGCTGACATAGTTCCGGATGGGACATTGGGTGCAGAAGGGTCTGTGGTGATACCTAATACCACTGTCCGAGGAGAAATAGCCGATAAGATCGAAGGTGGCGCAACACGAGGGGCTAACCTATTTCACAGTTTCCAGGAATTTAATGTCGGGGAACTGCAACGGGTTTATTTTGCTAATCCTTCTGGGATCGAAAATATTCTAACACGGGTAACCGGGGGGAATCTATCCAATATTCTAGGGACATTGGGAGTAGATGGTGCAGCAAATCTGTTTTTGCTCAATCCCAATGGCATTGTGTTTGGATCCCAAGCCAGATTAGATGTAGCTGGTTCGTTTTTTGCGTCTACTGCCAATAGTCTGGTATTTGGTGATGGGGTCGAGTTTAGTGCAACATCCCCACAAGCCCCACCATTGTTAACGATTAATATTACTCCAGGATTGCAGTATGGCCAAGATGACCCGAGGACAACAATTACAAATGCTGGGAATTTAGCTGCTGGAAAAGACTTTACCCTAGCCGCTGGCAATCTGGATTTACAGGGTCAACTGGATGCTGGTAGAAATTTGACTCTGTTGGCAGAAGATACAGTCAACATCACCGATAGTGTAGCGCAACCGTTTAAAGCGTACTCTGGTGGTTTGCTGGTAATTCAGGGAAATCAGTTAATTACTATTGCAGCAAAGAACCATGTCCTAAGTGGTTTATTTGCTGGTTCCGATTTACGGTTGCGATCGCATAATCCGATCACAGGAGATACTAACTATACCGTTGGCGGAAATATCATCATTGAGCAGTTGGATGGTAACCCAGGGAATTTGATCAGTCCCAATGATCCGATAATTCTGACCAATGGGGATGTCAGTTTAGGAAACTATACCGGAGCATCACTGCATATTTTGGCAGGAGGGAGTGTTACCGTTGGAGACATCGAAATTAACTCTACCGATACCGGAGATAATGCCATTAGCCCTAGTAACTCCAATCCGTTCTTGGCTAGTTTGGCTAATTTGACCTTGTCGGACGAAGCAGCAACGTCTGTAGTAATAGATGGCAGTAAGCGACCTACTTTAGATATCCGTGCTGGTATAGATTGGACATTACTCGGCGGTTTTCCAGGAAATACCGATAGTAGTAACCTTGCCCCTAACTTTGGCACTGCTGCTACTAGTGCAAATATCAAAGTTGGTGAGGTCTCGATTAATGCTCCCAATGGACTGGTATTGTTAACGAATCAGTATCAAGCTAACCCATCGTTAGTTAGTGACACCCTTACAATTAGTAAGCTTCTGACTGGTGATGGTACCGTAGCTAAGCTAGTCAATGATAACTCTAAGAAGTTTGAGATAGATAAGAGTAAATATAAGTTTTTAGGGAATGGTGGCTCGGTCTTTATTGATTATCGCGGCGGGATTGACATAAGTGATCGCATTGATGCCTCGTCCGCTTCTGGGCAAGCAGGAGATATTACGTTGATTACAAATGGTCAACTATCCCTTGACGGAAGTTTCATTATTAGCAAAACCTTTGGCACCGAAAACGGTAGAGATATCAAGATCGAGACTGGTTCACTGTTTGCTACTGACGGTGCTCAGATCGAAACAAGTACCTTTGGTAAAAAAGCAGGTGAAAAAGTAAATTCCGGGAAAATTACCATTGTTGCTGATGATACAGTCACCTTTGAAGGCTTTAAAGGTAAATCTGAAGGACAAACAAGAGATACAGAAGATACTCGCACTGGTATTGTCAATATTATCAGAGCAGATGCAGAAGGTAACAGTGGTACTATTTCGATAACCACAGGTTCTTTATTTGTCAAGGATAGGGCTCAACTGCAAGCCAGAGTTGGAGATCGACAGAAAAAGGGCGATTCCTTTGAGCAATCTTTTGGTGACTCGGGGGGTATTGAAATTTTTGCCCGTGATCAAGTGTTCTTTGGCACCGAGAACGATCCATTTGGTGGTACTGCTGTAACTACTGTCGAAGATGGAGGTGTGGGTAAGGCTGGCAATATCAGGATCGAGGCAAGGTCGGTTTTGTTAACTAATGCTTCCCTGCAATCCAACACCCAAGGGATAGGGAATGCCGGTAAGGTAGAGATTATTGCTACAGAAACAGTCACCTTCGAAAAAGGTCCTAATTCTATCCTTAGTAGGGTGAACGAAGAGGGCAACGGCAATGGCGGCGATGTCTTGATAGAAACTGGGTCACTTTTTCTCACCAATGGTGGTGCCATTAGGTCTCAGACAGAAGGGAAAGGAGATGGGGGTAAGGTCACAATTAAGGCACGGGATCAGGTAATTTTCGATGGGGTAGGTACTGAAGATGATCCTCTGTGCGATGCTATATGTCCCAGTGGTGTATTCAGTAGTGTGTTACCAGGAAAGATGGACGATAGTATAGATATAGAAATAAATGGTGGAAAGATAGATATTTCAACTAATCAGCTCATACTGCGAGATCGCGGCAAGATTTCTGCTGAGGCTTTTAAGAATCAAAATTCCCTAGAAGTCAATGGTGGCAACATTGATATTGACACTGAATATCTGATTGCCTTTCCCGCAACTCTTCCTGATGGTAGCGATATCCTTACTAAAGCTCCAATGGGAAAAGGCGGTGATATCACTATCAAGGCCAGAAGCATCTTTGGTGATATTGAAGAGCGCCAAGCCATACCAGGCAATGGAACCAATGATATAGATGCCACTGGTCGTATAAACGGTTTAGTGAATATCGACACCATCGATAACTTTGATGAGCGCGAACCAAACAGCTTACCCACGGAACCAGGCAATGATCAACTTTACCAGCGCTGTCAACCGGGTAATAGCACTGGCAGTAGGTTGATCAATACTGGACGTGGCGGCTTACCCCCTCGCCCAGGTGAAATCAGCAGCAATAGCCATTGGGAAGACATACGCCGTCCCTCTACTCGTGGACGGTATCGCTCCCGTACCGCATTTGTGAATCCCCCCGTTAAGCCCCCCACTACCCCTAAGCGAAAACGGATTATAGAAGCTCAAGGCATCATGATTGATGCTGATGGGAATATCTTTCTGACCGCTAATCCAACTACCGTGACACCGGATGGGTCTTGGCGGCTGTCTGGGAAGTGTGGGCAAAGGTAGTGTGGAGATGGGGAGGTAGGGAGATGGGGGGCGTTGCTGATTCTGGGTATGGTTTCGCCCCCCTAGCCCCCCAATTTTGGGGGGAACAAAACTCTTAAAGTCCCCCAGAATTGGGGGATTTAGGGGGCTTTAATAAAACCAGATTATCGCGCATTCATTCCTTAATTCAGCAATGCCAGATGGTGATAATTTAGGTAAATTTTAAATTCAATGTTCACAAATCCGATTCCCTACTCCCTACTCCCTACTCCCCACACCCTACTCCCTACTCCCTACTCCCTAGAGTTTAGTAATAATAAGGATTTTCCGGTTCAGGAATTTTCTTAATTGCAGTTGCTTCAATCACCAGCTGGCGTTTATCATCGAGGGTTTCAGTAATCATGTTACCTTCAACTTCTATCCAAGTATCGGAGGGATAATCATTACGGTTTTCAGTAAGTTTTACTGGCAAACCTAAAGGATAAGCGTCAGCAGCACAACAGGTAATCACAAACCGGGAAATTAAGAGATGGTCTGGAGGGAGATTAGGAGCAATTACGACAAAACCATCCACTTTTACCTTTTGACCGGTATAGGCATCTGGTTCAGGATAAACATTCAAAAGCTTGATCCATTCAATTAGGGTGCGCTTTTCAGGATTGCTAGCACTGCGGAAGGATTGCGGTTGCGATCGCGTTATGGTGGGGGCGTCGGCAATACCCCGGTGTAGGGCGGTTTGGCTAGTAAATGCTTTGGGTGTCACGATTAAACCAACCATTGCCGTAGCGATTAGGAAGCCACTACTCCAACTAGGGGGAAATAAAGTTGTATGTTGAACAGCTGGCCTAGTTACTCCCTTACCTAACCGGTGTTGACGCTCTAATTTCAACAGTTGGGATAACCTCAACCCGGATATTAACAATAAAATTATACCAGTGATAACTACCAAGCTAAAGTAATTGGGATGAATTAACAAACTTAACTCACCAGTTAGCCAGGATTTCAACAACAAAACTCCCCATAACGCTAAAGCAATTACTTCTAAAAGAGGAATTGACCAGTTTCTTCTGTAAGAACTTTTTCTGGACAAACGTCCTGAATGGTTAGATGGATTCATCATTAACAAGCTAATGGATTTTAGGAGGATTTAAAATTTCATATAGGGAGTAGGGAGCAGGGAGCAGGGAGCAGGGAGCAGGGAGCAGGGAGTAGGGAGTAGGGAGTAGGGAGTAGGGAGCAGGGAGCAGGGAGTAGTAATTCATGATTTATTTGAGATATTGCACTAGTACAAAAAAACTAATATCGGAAGTAATAACAATCTATTTCAGTACTTAAATAATGAACTATTATAGTATTTATAGGATTTATGAGGTACGCTTCTAAACCTCAAAGTCCCCCTTATTAAGGGGGATTTAGGGGGATCCCTTTGTACCTCATGGCAGAGAGAATCGCTATATTACTGTTCCCTGTTCCCTACTCCCTACTCCCTACTCCCTACTCCCTACTCCCTACTCCCTACTCCCTACTCCCTACTCCCTACTCCCTACTCCCTAACTAACATACAAATTAATAAACAAAGTCAATAAAAATGTTAACTGCCCTGCTATTAGAAATAGGTAAATGATTGACTTGGTTTTAAATACAGATAACAGTAAACCGATGGCTTTGATGTCAATCATTGGTCCGAAGATTAGAAATGCTAACAACGAGCCACTGGTGAAGGTTGAGGCAAAGGCGAGGGCAAAAAATGCATCGACGGTGGAACAGATGGATACTACAGCGGCCAATAGCATCATGGCCAAAATAGACATCACTGGTCCTTGACCGAGGCTAATGATAATATCACGGGGGATAACGACTTGAATAATGGCTGCGATCGCACTACCTAAAACTAGGATTGAGCCTAGCTCCCGAAACTCTTGTATAGCATTTTCGACAAAGAGCTGTAGTCGGTCAGGCAAGGGTTTGCTTTGTATGTCCTGGCTAGGGGGTGTGTTTAAGACATTAGCGTCTAAGGGCAAGGGTGTACCAGATTGACCGAGTAAATATGAGCCTGATTGTAGTAATGCGGGCTTATCCTCAGCAAATTTCCTTGGTCTAGAGCGAAACACTGCTCGTTGCAGTAGGGGGCCTAAGTCTTTCTGAGTACTGAAGACACAGCCGATAAAGATGGAAATACTTAAGGAAAATAAAATTCGCAATACCCAGATTTCCGGCTGGTCTCGAAAGGCTACCCAAGTTGACCAAATTACTACAGGATTGATGGTTGGGGCTGCGAGCAAAAACCCAATTGCTACTGGTGCTGGTGCTCCCTGGCTCAGCAGCCGCCTAGCCACTGGCACATTACCACACTCACACACTGGGAATAAAAAGCCGACACAACTACCAAAAACTGCTCCTAGAAAGGGGTGGCGAGGCATACTAGCAATTAGCTTGCGCTCATCCACAAAAAACAGCAATAAGCTGGAGAGAATCACCCCCAGTAGCAAAAAAGGTGTTGCTTCAACCAACAAACTCAAGAATAGGGTGAAGGCGTTGTTGAGCTGATTCATGCATTTTCCTGTTTATGCTTGAGCAACGTGTTAAGCACGAGAAAAATCAAAGGTCAAAAGTCAAACACTAGTATCGGGCAAGGCTTTTGGCTACCAGCGATAGGCCAATTTAATCAGGAATACCTTACCTGATATCAGACGATTGTTTTTTAACATAGAGGCTAGATCTTTCACCGTAGGGTGGCGCTTAACTAAACTTCGTGAGAGCTTTTGGAATAAGTAAGAGTTTTACTATCTGTATACCAACCTTTAGAAGCTTAAGCCAATGTCTGACCTAAATAAGATAGTATACCCTAATCTTGACCTATTCCTCTACGATCTACGGGAAGGTCTAGGGCAAGACCCGGAAATTATTGATCACAACCGTGAACGATTCTGGCAAAGAATCTATGGTCATCCCGAGGGTGATGAATCAGACCTGATCCTAGAGCCCACCTTACTGGCTAAGCTCAAACAGACAGAGCGCTCAGAATCTAGGTTGGTGGAACTATTGGGTGCTGATGTGGTCAAGCATTTCGAGCGTCCTTTGGAAGGCTACTACTACCCTATCCAAATTGGTAACACTTACGCCCTTCAGGTCAACTGTTCCGGAGTTTATGCTGATGGTATCAGACAATCAAACCATTCACCCCAACCCATTACAAATATTAAGAACATCCAAGGGGAAATTCTTGCCCACATCAATCACCAACCTGGAGCAATTGGTCAAACTTGGATCATGTGGGGTCAACTGTGTGACCCTGATCAAGACCCGACACAAATTGCCCTAGAATGCTACAAGCAACTGGTGTCTCAACCCGACTGGTCAAGAGACTTTCAAGCCCAAGGCAAATTGCTAGGGGGGACTTTATTTGAATTTTGGCGTCCTCCCGCCGATTGGTCAGAGCCAGAAGCGATCAAAAACAACCATCATCTGTTAATCTGGTTATTTCCGAAAAAGCCATCTATTGATTCTGTTATCGACACCATTACTGGTATTTACCTAGACTTAATTTACCTATTGTATTATCGTAACAAAATTCTTTGGGCTTATGGTGAAATTAACAAACCACTAGCAGAACTGAAAGCTGATCTAGTTTCAGTTAAAACTAGTATTGCTCAAATCAGTATGTTACCCCAAAATACAGTAAAGTTACGGGAAATACTCAGCAATAATCTTAACCTATTGTCTCGTTATGCTACTAATTTAGGCATTCTCGATTCCCAAGCCCAAACCATTAAAACCAATATCGAAGATTACCAACAACGATTGACTAAATTAAAACAGGTTTATCAACGGGGTGATTGGCACATTCTGGGAGAGTTTAGGGATTTAGCAGCTAGCCAATATCTCCAACAAGTCGAGATGGAACATGGCAGATTTAAGTCTGGTTTAACCTTACTCGAAAATCTGATTCGTACAGTAGATGGCATGACCCAAACTTACCAAACCCAGAGCAATCGTAGCTTACACCAAAGCATTGCTCTAGCTGGCGTGGGAGTAGCAACTAGTAGCATTACCGCTACTGTCCTAGTTAAACAACAACCCCCTGATAACAATACTATCTTTATCTTGACACCAGCTTTTGCCTGGAGTATTCTCACTGGTGCGATCGCTACTTTGGTAATGTGGATAATTTTACGGTTATTTAGTCGTTGAGGGAATAGGGAACAGGGAGTAGGGAGTAGGGAGTAGGGAGTAGGGAGTAGGGAGTAGGGAGTAGGGAGTAGGGAGTAGGGGAGATGGGGAGATCGGGAGATGGGGAGATCGGGAGATGGGGAGATGGGGAGAGCAATTGAAGGCTTTTGAACAAGTGGATAGATCTAAAATTTCAATGCTTATTAACTTAATAAGTTTATAGGTTTAATAATTATTAAAATGCTATCCAAATTTTTGATTTATAACTTGTTTTTTAATAAAAGGCATTATTATTGACATAATTAATCCAGTAATCAACGAAAACAAATAAGGAATAAAAATTGCTAAAAATTGAAATCACTAAGCTCAATTATTCCCGATTCCCTACTCCCGATTCCCTACTCCCGATTCCCTACTCCCGATTCCCTGTTCCCTACTCCCTACTCCCTACTCCCTACTCCCTACTCCCTACTCCCTACTCCCTACTCCCTACTCCCTTTCCTTTATGTACTTAAAAAAATCCCAAACCGCTTTATTACTACTGCTGTGGATTACGATTGGGGCTTTGCTGCGCTTTGCTGGTCTAGGGGTTTTACCTCCTTGGACTGATGAATGTGCCACAACAGTATTTAGCTTGGGTAACAGTTTTTACTCGTTACCTCTGAATCAGTTTATGGGAGTAGAAACTCTATTAAGCCCACTACAACCATCTCCTGATGCTGGCATTAGTGATGTTATTCATTATTTATTAACGGAAAGTACCCATCCCCCAGTTTATTTTGCTCTGACTCATCTGTGGGTGAAACTATTCCGATTAGAGGATGGTATGGTTTCCATTTGGGCAGTGCGATCGCTTTCTGCTTTATTGGGAGTAATCTCGATTCCCGCTATCTTTTGCCTAGGTCGGCTGGCCTTTCGCTCACTATTGGTAGGTCACATAGCAGCAGCAATGATGGCTGTCTCTCCTTTCGGGATTTTCCTAGCTCAACAGGCTCGTCATTATACTCTGGCTATTTTGCTGGTGATGGCATCTCTCGGTTGCTTGGTGAAAGCGGTAGAGTTAATCCACCGTGGTGAACGGTTGCCCACTTGGCTAGGGTTAGGGTGGGTGGGAGTCAATAGTCTGGGGATTGCTACCCATTATTTCTTTATCCTGACTTTAGGTGCGGAAGCGATCGCATTATTGGGACAAGCTTGGCGAGAAACTCAGCAAGACCGACTAGCTTTGATCAAACCTTACTGGTGGCGGATTTATGGAGTAGCTATGGGTTCCTTAGCGGGATGTTTAGTGTGGATACCGGCCTTACAAGCTATTCATGATAGTCCCCCTACCCAATGGATTTATAGCCAAAATGCGATCGCACGATGGATTGAACCCATAGGACGATTCTTACTATGGCTGTTCAGTATGGTGTTACTGCTACCTTCCTCTTTCTATGACCTATCCCTAGGAATTATTATTGTTTCCGGTATAGTTACGTTAATCCTAGTGGTTTGGATAGTATCCCATCTCCGCTATGGACTGAAATTGCAGCAACTCGATCACCATAACCGTTCCGTTATCACAATCCTAAGGGAGTATGTCTTAGCAGCAATTGGGTTATGTTTAGTCTTGACCTGGGGTTTCGGTATAGATTTAAGCACAGCCCCTCGTTTTCATTTCGTCTACTTTCCAGCAGTGATGCTCTTGGTGGCAGTGAGCTTAGCTGGTTGTTGGAATAAAACTGATCATTCCGCAGTTTTCAAGGGATCCCCCCTAACCCCCCTTAATAAGGGGGGGAAAGAGGAGGGAATAGGGAACAGGGAGCAGGGAAATGGAACAAAATCCGATGTACCTGATCGGGATGACAAAGGGTATACAGCAAATTCCGCTCCCCTAACCCCCCAAGCGAGGGATTGCTCGCTTGGGGGGGAAATTGAGTCAAAGTCCCCCAGAATTGGGGGATTTAGGGGGCTTGCAGCTAAAGGCAGTGAGGTCAATTCATCTGAAAAAGGCTATAAGTCTTACTTTGGCAAAAGGATAGTTGTAGCGGTATGGTTGATTGGGCTGTTGGGTGGATTAGTGACAGTCTCGAATCTTGGTTATCTTCAGAACGAGCGCCCGGATCTATTAGTGTCTGTTGTTAAGGAAGCAAGTGAAGCACCGGTTGCGATCGCAACCACCTACAAACACCATGGACAGACCGGGCGCATGATGGGATTAGCTTGGGGATTGAAAGGTATGGCTGTTGCTAATGGTTCTAATGGCAATTCCAAGGATTTTCCCCAATTTTTCTTAGTAGCTCGTGACCGGAATAGTTCCAGTTATGAGGATGCTGTCCAAGAATTACAACAACAATTAAAGGAATTGCCACGACCACTAGATTTATGGTTAGTCAATTTCCGTACCAAAGTTGACCTAGACTCTCAGCAATGTTTTCGAGAAAAGACCTCTCGAAAGTGGGCTGGTCAATATAGTTATAAGCTTTATCGATGTGTTAACAATTAAGGAGTCAGCGATCAGTTGCGTAGGGTGCGTTAGGGGAGCCTTCATTTTTCGCCTCGTAGCCAGGGTTAGGTTGCTCCCCGTAACGCACCACTGCTGGATCAAACAACTTATTTCATTCAATAGCTGATAGCTGTTCGCGTAGCGTGCGCGTAGCGCTTAAGCTGATAGCTGACGGCTTAAGTAAAACAATAAAAACTACTGAAACTCCTATGGATAAAGATACTAAATTTGCTTTACTCGTAATTGCTATTCCCCTGTGTGGGTTAATTTATTGTGGCTCAGCAATAGCAGTGATGGTTTACAGCGAATATGTAAGAGAACATCCCTTGACATTTGGTACCCTCTTCTTACTAATTCCATTCGCTACCGGAGCATTCATTTGGCTGAGAGCTTCTGCTAAAGCTTATCAAGTCAAGGGAATAGGGAATAGGGAACAGGGAACAGGGAGTAGGGAGTAGGGAGTAGGGAGTAGGGAGTAGGGAAATGGCATCAAAAATTATCACAATTGATTTAGGATTTCTATACCCTGCTGAAAGGCCAAGGGCGAACAACCTTAAACATCCTAACCTTCAACCTTAAACATCCTAACCTTCAACATCCTTAACCTTAAACCTTCAACATCCTTAACCTTAAACCTTCAACATCCTTAACCTTAAACCTTCAACATCCTAACCTTCAACCTTAATAACCTTGGCCTTTGCCCACGCTACGCGAACAACCTTCAACTTCCAAAAAAAAATAGCCGCAGAAATATTTTCCACGGCTAGAGGTTTTGATGATGACTACAATTTTTCAACCAAACCTAAACACAATCCCATGTGATGAGACCTAATGTTTCGGCCAGGGGGGTTACCCCCCCCTAAATTAGTTTAATCGATAATCAGGTATTTGGTCATCATCGTGATGAATTCCCCTGGGATGCCAGTGGGCTGAAGGGGGCTCCACTCCGAGATTTCCGCGTAACGCAGCGCATATAGGGTATGCATGGTCTTAAATATGGCTTTACGTGATCCTTTAAGAATGTGCTTAACTGGGTATTTTTTTGGAGAAGGTTCCTGAGGAGTATTAGCGGGAGTAATCTCTTCAGGATTGTTGTTTTCGTTTGGGATAAACTCTTCAGTCATCGTTAAAACCTTTGTTGGAAGTTTATACTATAATAATAATGATTACAAAATAGTTTGTCAAGGGGTTTTAGAATTTATTTTCTGAGGGGGTATTGAAATAAAATGTACAGAATTAAGAATTAAGAATTAAGAATTAAAATTGAGAACTGAGAATCGGGAATCGGGAATCGGGAATCGGGAATCGGGAATCGGGAATCGGTAATCGGTAATCGGTAATCGGGAATTGGGAATCGGGAATCGGGAATTGAGAATTGAGAATCGGGAATCGGGAATCGGGAATCGGTAATCGGGAACAGAGGTAAAATTGGAAATGGAATTGCGTAGCATATCTTTGAGATTATCGCGTTTTTTTGAGGAGTCATTTTATCGAGATACACGGAAATATTAAATCGCATTAAATCCTATAAACTTGGAAATATATAAAAATAAAAATTATAAAAATTATCAATAAATTGTGATAATTTTTATTCCCTGTTCCCTGTTCCCTGTTCCCTGTTCCCTACTCCCTACTCCCTACTCCCTACTCCCTATATTTTCCTGTGTTAAACTAAATCGAGATTGGATTTCAGCCATCTACTGGTTAATGCTATATAATTAACTGGAGGCTAATCCTTGAGTAAATTAACCGGCTTGATAAAAATCTCAAGCTACCAAGACTCATTACCCAGTGCGGATGTGGTGTTTGTTCACGGGCTGGGAGGGAATGCGATAAGCACGTGGCATCCTAAGGAAAAACCGGATGATGATGACTTCTGGCCAGTTTGGTTAGGAAACGATCAGCTAGGTCTTAATATCTTTTTGGGTATAACGCTGAAGGGACAAACTGGAAAAGCAACAGCAGTATGCCCCTTTTCGATCGCGTAGCGTGACCAAAGGTCAATCAAGCCAGTAATTTATTAGATTGGTTAAATATCCACGATTTGGGTCAGCGTCCATTAGTATTTATTACTCATAGTCTGGGCGGGCTTTTAGTCAAAAAAATGCTTAACAGTGCCTTGACGTTTCAAAAACAAGCTATTCTTGAACAGACTACAGGGATTGTATTTCTGGGTACTCCCCACACTGGTGCTAATCTAGCTAATTTAATTGATAATATTAGCGTTTTGTCACGAACCACCGTAAGTGTGGAGGAACTAAAAGCTCATCACCCTCACTTACGGGAATTAAATGAGTGGTATCGAGAAAATGTTCGGAGTTTAGGAATTGTTACAAAGGTCTATTATGAAACCCAGCCTGTCAAAGGGATTTTAGTGGTAGACCCAGATAGTGCTAACCCAGGTATTGAAAAAGTTAAGCCGGTTGCCATAGCAAAGAACCATATTGACCTATGCAAACCAGAGTCTCAAAACACTCAGGTCTATCTTGGTGTCAAGAAATTTATTAAGGAATGCCTCAACACTACTGTGCGCCTAAAAGATTACAGCAACGGAACAGTTTATGTTGGCGAGATTCCTATTCATGAGCATTAGCTGAAGTCGTCCGACTGGGAACGGACAAAGTTAAATCCCCCTACTAACATTACTAATCGTGGAACTCCTCACTTTGTGGGGAGACAAGATCAACTTGAGCAGCTCCATTGGGAACTTCAACAGACCGATAAACTAGCAATTTGTGCCATTGTCGGAATGGGCGGTGTGGGCAAAACCGAATTAGCTCTACAATATGCTCTGAAATATCAGGATAACTACCCTGGTGGTAGCTGCTGGTTATCGGTGCGCGGTGTAGATCTAGGGACTCAAATTGTTAGGTTTGGGCGTACGGAATTAGGATTAATGATTCCAGATAAACTGGATTTCAAGGACCAGGTAAGATACTGCTGGAGAAATTGGCCACAAGGAACGGTATTAATCCTGCTGGATGATGTCCCTGAGGCAGAACCCCTCTTTGTCCAGGCTTTGGAGATGAGAAAGAAGCTGCTAGGCCAGGATCATCCCGATGTGGTTAAAAGTCTCAACAACCTGGGATTACTCTACTATAATCAGGGGCGCTATCATGAGGCAGAACCTCTCTTTGTCCAGGCTTTGAAGATGAGAAAGGCGCTGGGTGAGAACCATCCCCATGTGGCCGAAAGTCTCAACAACCTCGCATTACTCTACCATGTTCAGGGGCACTCTGATCAAGCAGAACCCCTCTTTGTCGAGGCATTGGTATGAGAAAGAAGCTGTTGGGCCATGAGCATCCCCATGTGGCCGAAACTCTCAACCATCTGGCAAATCTCTACAGATCAATGGGGCGGTGCGATGAGGCCGAACCCTTCTGTGTCCAAGCATTGGAGATTGCCGAACAGAAGTTAGGGTTAAATCATCCTAAAACTGTTACCTACCGTGATCATCTGGAAAAGTTGCGCGATATCCTTAATAATACCTAATTTTTCAGGTTTTTTCGGAATAAATTGGGGTATTTTGCGCGATTTATGCATAAAACTGATCAGTGATCAAAAGCAATTGTAATTTACACAAAGCGATTTACCGTAGGTCACGCTATGGGATGAAGCTTCGCTTGCGCTTATGCGATTGACCTTCGGTCACGCTACGCGATGAAGCGAAGCTTCCGCTAAAAGCGATCGCATTCTAAACCCAACAGCCAACAACTAAACAATAACTCTGTTTAGCAAATTCCTATCAAAAGCGCTATACTATAGGTTGAGTAATACTAACCACACCTATCACACTGCTCACCCCCGATTTTCCCTAACTTAACAATATTATTCGGTCAAGACTAGACATTTTTCAGTAAAGTGTAAGTATATAGACCCCAAAAGCAATTATTGAAAATTCTAAAACCATGAGTTTATCCCTAAAGCAGCTGACCGTTTATCTGACATTGCTGGGCTTGGGCGGAGGTGCAGGGGTTTTGGGTAGTCGCTATCTCATGGCAGAGCAAGAGGTAATCAGACGCCCACAAATCGTTCCAGCAGTATTACAACCATTCACGCCACAACGATCAAGTGTTGCACCCCAGAGAAACCTGAATTTCATTGCTAAAGCGGTAGAAAAAGTAGGTCCGGCTGTGGTGAGAATCGATGCAGCCCGTCAAGTATCACGGGATCTCCCACAACCGTTCCACAATCCCTTCTTTAGGCGATTTTTTGGGGATGACCTGCCTATGCCAAAACAGCGCATTGAGCAAGGCACCGGCTCAGGGTTTATCCTCAGCTCCGATGGACGCTTGATTACCAATGCCCACGTTGTAGAAGGCACAGAAGAAGTTAAAGTCACCCTAAAAGACGGTCGCAGCTTTGAGGGTCAAGTCGTGGGCACTGACCCAGTGACGGATGTAGCGGTAGTCAAAATTGAAGCAACGGACTTGCCCACAGTCAACTTGGGTAAAGCTGAGAATTTGACTCCAGGAGAATGGGCGATCGCTATTGGTAATCCCCTCGGTTTAGATAATACTGTAACCGTTGGCATCATCAGTGCCTTAGGGCGCTCCAGTTCCCAAGTCGGGGTTCCTGAAAAACGGGTCAGCTTTATCCAAACTGATGCCGCCATTAACCCTGGTAATTCTGGTGGGCCGTTGTTGAATGCCACTGGTGAAGTGGTTGGGATTAACACCGCTATTCGAGCCAATGCCCAAGGCTTAGGGTTTGCTATCCCTGTGGAAACTGCGGAACGGATTGCCAATCAACTATTTTCTAAAGGTAAAGTTGAGCATCCTTACCTAGGCATTCAGATGGTGACCTTGACCCCAGACTTGAGAGAAAAAATTAATCAAGACCAAGACTTTGACCTGAAAGTCACCCAAGATGATGGGGTTTTAATCGTCCGGGTGGTGCCAGGCTCCCCCGCTCAGAGAGCTGGTTTCAAACAAGGAGATATCATTAAAACCGTTGCGTCGAAACCAGTTAAAAATGCCACTGAGGTTCAGCAGGGTGTCGAAGCCTCAGAGGTTGGTGCCCAGTTAGAGGTGGAAGTGCTTCGTAACGGTAAGACCAAATTAATCAGCGTGCGACCAGGGGCTTTTCCCATGGATAATTGATGATAACAGAGGGAGTAGGGAGTAGGGAGTAGGGAGTAGGGAATCGGGAATCGGGAGTCGGGAATCGGGAGTCGGGAATCGGGAGTCGGGAGTTTGGGAAGTTAATTAAAGAAATAAGGTTATTTTTGAAATAAATCTGATAAGTGTGATATAATATAAAACCCTGATAATTTAATGAATTGATTGTGACTAGGTGGGCAGTAGCTAGCTACAGGATTAGCAAGCTGAGTGAATCGGTCTGTGTACTGCCCACCCTACATCTCTCTACACCTCTACATCTCTAACGATTAGGTGGGAAGTAGCTAGCTACAGGATTAGCAAGCTGAGTGAATCGGTCTGTGTACTGCCCACCCTACATCTCTCTACACCTCTACATCTCTAACGATTAGGTGGGAAGTAGCTAGCTACAGGATTAGCAAGCTGAGTGAATCGGTCTGTGTACTGCCCACCCTACATCTCTCTACACCTCTACATCTCTAACGATTAGGTGGGAAGTAGCTAGCTACAGGATTAGCAAGCTGAGTGAATCGGTCTGTGTACTGCCCACCCTACATCTCTCTACACCTCTACATCTCTAACGATTAGGTGGGAAGTAGCTAGCTACAGGATTAGCAAGCTGAGTGAATCGGTCTGTGTACTGCCCACCCTACATCTCTCTACACCTCTACATCTCTAACGATTAGGTGGGCAGTAGCTAGCTACAGGATTAGCAAGGTGAGTTAATCGGTCTGTGTACTGCCCACCCTACATCTGTTTTCCCATGGGTAATTAGGATAGCTCTGCTTGTAAAAAATCAATAAACTGTCGTGCTGTCCTACCAGAGAAACCATTGGCTCGGATTGCCCACTGTAAAGCACGACGTCTGATTTCACTAGGCTCAAGGGGGATTTGGGCTAGGGTAGCTAGATGTTGGACAATCTTTAAGTAGGTTTTCTGGTCAGCTTTCTCAAAGGTTAAGGTTAAGCCAAAGCGATCGCTAAAGGACAGTTTCTCATGAACCGTATCCCAACCATGGACCTCTTCATTGCTAGGACGGGGACGGTCTTCAAAGAATTCTCGAATCAAGTGTCGTCGATTAGAGGTGGCGTAAACCACAACATTGTCAGGTCGTGCTGTTAAATTCCCTTCCAAGATTACCTTTAAAGCTTTGTAGGAATCATTATCCTCTTCAAAGGATAAATCATCGATAAAGATAATAAATTTTTGAGGCTGGTCTCGCAATTGCTCGGTAATTACCGGTAAATCAATCATCTCTGATTTCGGGACTTCAATAATTCGCAATCCCCGCTCACCGTATTCATTTAACAACGCCTTGACCAAAGAAGACTTACCTGAACCGCGACTACCGTAAAGTAATACATTCAGGGCTCGGTAGCCTTTCAGCAGAAACTCTGTATTCTTGAGCAATTGCGTCCGCGCCAATTCATAGCCCACCAGCTCACTGAGTCTAATCGGATCGGGATTAGCAATACCAAACAACTGACCCGATTCCCAACGAAATCCTTGATAGTCAGCAAAAACTCCAGTACCAAACTCTCGATAGTATGCTGCGATCGCTTCCAAGCCATCAGCCCAATTGTCTAAATTGTTTAGTTTAGCTTGTAGCTCCCCTTGCCATTGAGTACGTTTATCAATCTGGTCAGACCCAGACCTTGATTGACTTGACTCACAATTCCAAGGCACCAGTTCAACTGGTAAAACAGATGCTCTTTTGACCCACTTACAAAGTTGTTTACTGCTGCAATTATAGATATTTTGTAAAGCTTGTAAGTCATGACGAGCCGCGTCTACCAATGCTGGCGGTAATGTTTCTAATTCAGAACCTTGCACTTGCCTGGTAAAGGAATTATCAGCCCTAAGGATTTGTCTAAACAGATAATTTTGCCAACTTTCGTTTTGGCTAGCTAACCCTTGAAACCACTCACCATAAGCCTTTAAACAACGGATGTCATCCACATCACTGTTCACCATAGCTTCTAATAGTTTCAAAAAAGCTAAACCTACTCCTTCACTCAATACTGATTGATAAACTAGCAACGATGCAGCTTGGTAGCGAAGGTTTTGAATTGAATCAATCGTTTGTTTATCCACGATAGCGTTTTCAGTTGGGTAATGTTTTTAGGGAGTAGGGAGTAGGGAATCGGGAATCGGGAATTTAGAAGAGGCAAGAGGCAAGAGGCAAGAGGCAAGAGGCAAGAGGCAAAAGTGGGAGCATGTCACTTATGCAGCAACATTAGTACTAAGGTAATAGGTAATAGGTAATGGGTAATAGCGTGATTTGCGCGGTCTTGGGGAGCCAGTGCGGTCTTGGGGGTCTCCCCCATGAGCAACTGGCGTGGTTTCCCCCATGAGCGACTGCATCAAGACGGTAATAGGTAATAGGTCTGAAGGGGAGCTAGTCCTGGATGAATATTTGTACATTATCTATAGCCCCCTCATGGGTAATTGCATGTTTTACTGGAAAATAGTACTAATGTTTCAGCAAAGCAAGACCTGCTCCCGGCAAAAGTTGGTTTTAGTTTGATGTTTTGAGGTTTTAAAAATGTCACCGATAAACTACTTTAAAGATTTACTTTTTTGCCTAAAAGTACTGATCTAATCTATTATTCATCAATTCTACTAAGTGACGACTCTTGCCTCTTGCCCTTTGCCTTTTGCCTAGACTTTAGCTACTAATTTATCATATAGCAATCCCTGTTGTAATTGTGATAATTTTTTTCCGATTACCGATTCCCTATTCCCTACTTCCTACTCCCTAAAATCCAATAAGCAAAAGGTTGACGAGTAATCAAATTCTCATCAACCTTTATTAGACTTTAGACAAGGATAGACTAAGGTTTAGGATTATCTGCCATTAGCTATTAGCCATGTAAGTATTCAGCTATCAGTCATCAGCTATCAGCTATCAGTTAGTCAGTTATCAGCTATCAGTTTGATAATAAAACAGGTAACCGTTTTTTTTATCTGAGTTACGGAAAGCTGAGCGCTGACCACTGACCGCTGACCGCTGACCGCTGACCGCTGACCGCTGAATGCTTAGCTAAACCCCTACTTGCTTTCAGAAAACTCAGCGTCAATGACATCATCACCACCGGAGCTACCAGAAGCAGCAGCATCAGGACCTGGTGTGCCAGGATCAGTAGGCTGAGCAGCCCCCTCAGCTTGTTGATACAGGTTAGCACTAACACTGTAGAGAGCTTGTTGTAACTCAGGGGTCAGAGTCTTGATTTTCTCATCATCCTCTTGCCCAATTGCCTCTCGCAGGTCTTTGATCAACCCTTCGATCTTCTCCTTATCAGCTGCTGGCAATTTATCATCGAGTTCTTTAATCTGTTTCTCGGCCTGGTAGGTCAGAGAATCAGCTTGGTTCTTACGGTCAATCTTCTCGCGACGCTCTTGGTCAGCCTCTGCATTAGCTTCAGCATCCTTCACCATCCGGTCTACTTCCTGATCGGATAGGGTGGATGCACCAGTAATGTTGATCGACTGTTCCTTACCAGTGCCCTTGTCCTTAGCGGTAACATTCAGGATACCGTTGGCATCAATGTCAAAGGTTACCTCAATCTGAGGCACGCCACGGGGTGCAGGGGGAATACCATCCAATCTGAAGGTTCCCAGACTCTTGTTGTCAGAGGACATTTCCCGCTCACCCTGAAGAACATGGATTTCTACGTTGGTCTGACCATCCACAGCAGTAGAGAAGGTTTCTGACTTCTTGGTGGGGATAGTGGTGTTGCGAGGAATCAGTTTCGTCATCACGCCACCGAGAGTTTCCACACCCAAGGACAAGGGGGTGACATCCAACAGTAGGATATCCTTGACTTCACCAGCCAATACACCACCTTGGATAGCAGCACCTACCGCTACCACTTCATCGGGGTTAACGGTTTGGTTAGGATCCTTGCCAAGTACCTTCTTGACCACCTGTTGCACTGCAGGGATCCGAGTAGAACCACCAACCAAGACCACCTCATCAATGGCACTCTTATCGAGTTTGGCATCCTTGATGGCATTCTCTACCGGAATGCGGCAACGGTCGATTAAGTCAGAGCAAATATCTTCAAACTGACCCCTAGTCAAGGTCATATCCAGGTGCTTAGGCCCTTCTTGGGTAGCCGTGATGAAAGGCAAGTTAATGTCAGCTTGCATAACGCTAGACAACTCAATCTTGGCTTTCTCTGCGGCTTCAGTCAGACGTTGTAGAGCTTGCTTGTCCTTACGTAGGTCAATCCCTTCTGCGCTTTGGAACTCTTTGGCTAGGTGATCAACAATTTTCTTATCGAAGTCATCACCACCGAGGTGAGTGTCACCGGAGGTAGCTAACACTTCAAACACCCCGTCACCTACTTCTAGAATAGAGACGTCAAAGGTACCACCACCCAAGTCAAACACCAGGATAGTTTCGTTGCTCTTCTTGTCTAAACCATAAGCCAGAGACGCTGCGGTCGGTTCGTTGATAATTCGCAGCACTTCAACACCAGCAATCTTACCCGCTGCCTTAGTCGCTTGACGCTGGGAGTCATTGAAGTAAGCTGGCACAGTAATGACGGCTTGGGTAACAGTTTCCCCAAGATACTTGCTAGCATCATCAACCAGCTTCCGCAGCACCTGAGCTGATATCTCTTCTGGCGCAAATTGCTTTCCTTGAGCTGGGCTATCTAGCTTGACATTATCACCAACCTTGAGAGTTTTGTAAGATACTTCGGTAGCCTCGTTGGTGACTTCACTGTATCTACGTCCAATGAAGCGTTTGACTGAATAAAAAGTGTTTTCGGGGTTCATCACCGCCTGACGCTTAGCAATTTGACCCACTAAGCGATCGCCATTTTTGGCATAAGCTACGACTGAAGGGGTTGTCCGAAAACCTTCTGCATTAGCAATAACCGTGGGTTTACCACCTTCCATTACTGCTACACAGGAGTTTGTTGTACCTAAGTCAATTCCAACAACTTTTGCCATAAGAGTGTTCCGGGTGCCTATAACTACAAATACTGGTAGGGTAGGAGAGGATTAGAGAATTATCCGTGCCTTTTGGTTCAAGCAATAACCGTTGCGAGTTTTTATACCATCGGTTGGATTACCATTATTTATACTGAACTTTATTTGCCAGTCTAATGAAGGGTGGTTTCCCGAACCTAAGATGGGACGGTTCTCGATTGCATAACCGATTATCTACTGATTGTCTCGGTCAAGGGGCAGCAGGAAAGAAAAAAGTTATGGGTAATCAGCGCCATTTTCGATTAACTGTGATAGTCGGAACATAGGGAAGATCACCGAAGTTGGGGAAGAATCCACCCAGAGTTCTGATTTCCGTCACGTTTGAATTAGGACTGCTATGGTCAAAACCCATGTATGTTTTTTTCCTGACCCCTTTTTGTTGCCTTGCCTGTGTCTAATTTACGAAAATTAACGGCTGTTGGGATTGGTGTGAACCGTAACAAATCAGTTGTGTTTGCCGTCTTGAGAGCAGTTGAGAAAACTGAAACCGGGTAGGGAGTAGGGAGTAGGGAGTAGGGAATAGGGGTAAGAAACTTGACTTTACCTGATAAGTATGATCAGCTAAGTATAATCAGCGCTATAGTATCTTTAAAGCATCAATTATCTATTAATAAGGGCGATCACGACGGAAACAACACCATTCCCAATGCCAGTTCTATCTCCACAATTACAGCAACGGTTAGCATCACCCCTAAAAATTGGGTCAGTTGAGGTCAACAGTCGGGTGTTACAGTCACCCCTGTCTGGAGTAACCGACTTGGTCTTTCGTCGCCTAGTGCGTCGCTACGCCACTGAGTCGATGATGTATACCGAAATGGTTCATGCTAGCCAGTTAAAGTATCTCCGAGAATTGCCCAAGATTATGGAGGTAGACCCATTAGAAAAACCGATCAGTATCCAATTATTCGACTGTCGCCCGGAATTTCTGGCTCAAGCGGCACAAAGGGCAGTGGCAGAAGGGGCAGATACTGTGGATATCAATATGGGTTGCCCTGTTAATAAAATTACTAAAAATGGTGGCGGGTCTGCCTTACTGCGAGATCCAGAAACGGCAGAAGCAATTGTACGATCAGTAGTCAAGGCAGTGGAGGTACCTGTAACGGTCAAAACCCGTATTGGCTGGACTAATCAGGAGATCAATGCGGTAGAATTTGCCCAACGTATGGAAGATGCCGGGGCTCAGATGTTGACCCTCCATGGCCGTACTCGTGACCAGGGGTATAATGGCTCGGCTCGCTGGGAATGGATTAAGCGGGTAAAAGATGTGCTGTCTATCCCAGTGATTGCTAATGGGGATATTTTGTCCGTCGATGCAGCAGTACGCTGCTTGGAAGAAACCGGTGCTGATGGGGTAATGTGTTCTCGGGGAACCCTGGGCTATCCCTTTCTAGTCGGAGAAATAGACTATTTCCTGAAAACCGGACAACTGTTAGCCCCAACCACACCAGTACAACTGCTTGAATGTGCTAAGGAGCATTTACAAGGTCTATGGCACTATAAGGGGGAGCGGGGTATTTATCAGTCCCGGAAACACATGAGTTGGTACGCGAAAGGGTTTCCCGGAGCAGGGGAATTGCGTCAGAAACTCAGTAGAATAGAGACGGTTGACCAAGGCGTTGAGTTGATTGAAGATGCGATCGCTAAACTTCATCAGTAAGCCGTCAGCCGTCAGCCGTCAGCCGTCAGCCTATTTTATTCAAAACCACCTCAAGTAGGGTGGCACAGGCTTCTAGGGTGGCACAGGCTTCGACGCATCGGACCTAACCCATAAACTGTTCGCGTGTCATGCCCAAAGGCCTTTGCCTGATAGCTTGTTGCTCATATCTGGTTTATAATAGTTGATTAATTATAGATAATTGCTTATAGCTGATTGCTTATAGCTTACCTTGATCCTGATCAACCCCAAGTTTTGATGAAATAGTCTTTTTTTCGAGTATTTGACGGTATAATCGCCCAGGCAGATTCTGTCGGGTATTGAGGCTGCTGGGTAATATCCTGTCACGTCTTGTTATCAGCAATATTGCTAGATAGTATAATTGTATGATAGTATAGTTAGAATTTTTTGTTCAAATTTAGGAGGATTAATTTAGTATGACCCAAGTGGTTGTCGGTGAAAATGAAGGCATTGAGTCAGCCCTGCGTAGATTTAAGCGACAAGTATCTAAAGCTGGAATTTTTGCTGATATGAAGCGTCTACGTCATTTTGAGACTCCCATTGAAAAGAAAAAGCGCAAAGCGATCGCTCGCAGACGCAAGCGTCGTTACCGCTAAACCTTCAATCCACTGTCAACACTCCCCGGTCATCAGACGCGGGGTTTTTTGGTTGACTTACTTGCCATCACCTGACTGCTTTCACCAACCACAGTAAGGGAATCGGGAATCGATAACATAGATTTGGTATGGGATACGTTCACCTAAAGCAATTCCAATAACTGGGATTCAGTTAATTGGGTAATTCCTAATGCTTTAGCCTTTTCTAACTTCGAACCAGCATCATCCCCAACCACCAAATAATCAGTTTTGGCACTAACGGAACTAGTAACCTTACCACCAGCGTTTTGAATCAAGTCTTTCGCTTCACTACGCTTAAGGGTAGGCAAGGTGCCAGTAATCACAAAGGTTTTTCCAGTTAAGGGTTGGGGTTTATCTAGCGCTATATTTGTTGGGGAGGCTGCTAACTGTAAACCTGCCTCTCGCAATCGAGTAATCAAGGTTTGGTTGCTGGAAATCTGAAACCAACCCCAGACAGACTGAGCAATTTCTGGTCCAATGCCGTAGATTCCCTCAATATCGGTGACGGTTGCTTGAGCCAACTGCTCAATGGTAGGAAAAGTCTGGGCAAGGGTTTGAGCATTGACACTACCCACATGACGAATCCCTAACCCATAAAGGACTCGTGACCAAGGTTGGGTTTTGGATTTTGCGATCGCATTTAGCAACTTCTCGGCTAACTTATGGCCCATACGCTCCAATGACACCAGCTGCTCTAGGGTTAAATCATAAAGGTCAGCAACAGATGTCACCAAGCCTTGGTCTACCAATTGTTCTACAATCTTTTCCCCCAAACCATTAATATCAAGAGCATTACGACTTGCCCAGTGGGTGAGAGTGCCCTTAACAATCGCAGGACAAGATGAATTAATACAGCGAGTCACTGCTTCACCCTTAGGACGCACCAAGGGTTGATTACAAACAGGGCAATGGGTAGGCATCTCGAAGGGTTTAGCATGATCAGGACGTAACTCTGGTAAGACACGTACCACCTCCGGGATAATCTCCCCCGCTTTCCGTACAATCACCGTATCCCCAACTCGCAAATCTAATTGGGCAACATAATCACCATTGTGTAGGGCAGCCCGTTGTACTGTTGTCCCTGCCAATTGCACTGGTTCTAAAATAGCCAAGGGTGTCACTGCTCCGGTGCGTCCCACATTAACTGTAATTGCTTCCACACGACTGGGAGCTTCTTCAGCCGGATATTTCAGAGCAATCGCCCAACGAGGAAACTTCTGGGTAAACCCCAATTGTTTTTGTATCGGGAAAGCATTAATTTTCACCACTACCCCATCGGTCAGGTAAGGTAAATCTTTCCGTTTCGCATCCCAATGATTGTAATAATCCTGAACATCCTGTAAAGAAGTACAACATTTGCGATGGGGATTCACCGGAAAACCCAGCTTTTTCAGCAACTCTAGAGCATCCCATTGAGAATTGGGCATTGGGATGGTGTACTCCTGACTACTATCCTGATTCGGAATATATAAGGTATAAGCAAAGAAAGCCAATTGCCGTTTAGCAACAATTCGAGGTTCTAATTGGCGCAACGTACCAGCAGCGGCATTACGAGGATTAGCAAATAATGGTTCACCTGCTTGTTCTCGTTCCTGATTAATCCTCTCAAATACATCCAGAGGTAAGAATGCCTCACCACGGACTTCCACTAAAGCTGGCGGTTGGTCTAGATGTTGGTCTCGATTAACTTCCTCTAGATTAAGCCGCAAAGGAATGGAGCGAATAGTACGGACATTCTGAGTAATATCTTCTCCTGTGGACCCATCACCTCTGGTCACTCCTCGCACTAAAATTCCATTTTCATAGGTCAGTGCTAATGCTGAACCGTCAATTTTGAGTTCACAAACGTATTCAGTATTGAGTCCTGAGTCTTGGGAAATATCACCAGAAATATGACGCTGCCATCGTTCTTGCCATTGGCTAAATTCCTCAAGGTTAAAGGCATTATCCAGACTATACAGTGGGATATTGTGGCCCACGGAAACAAAACCAGTAGCTGGTTTTTCTCCTACCCGCTGGGTTGGACTATCAGAGGTTACTAACTCAGGATACTCTGTTTCCAGCTCTTGCAGTTCCCGGTAGAGTTGGTCGTAGATGGCATCTGCCATGATGGGATTGTCCAGGACATAGTAGGCATAACTAGCGTTTTGCAACAGTTGCCGCAGTTCCTGAACTCGCTGGTTTACGTCGGGGGTTACTGGTGCCACAGGGGTGATTATCCTTGATGGAGATTGAGTCTAGTTTAGTTGGTCAGATTAACCAGATTAACTATAGCCGATACTTTTTAGCTACCAAAATCTACCAAGGGCGGATTCTGGCTCACTAATGCAAGCTGCTTTCGCAACCAGGGGGTATCTCCCAAAGCTCGCAGAAATATACCACGAGCACCGTTGATGTCTCTGTCCATGACAAACCCATCAACTTTTGACTTGATAGTCTTACTCCCGCCTATATTTACCAGTTCACCTGTCCAGCTAACAGTCTTACTGGTGTAAGCCTCGCAGACATCTACCACTGTTTTTCCAGTTTCCTGAGTTTTATGCTTCAAAAATTCCTTGAAGCGATAATGAGCAAAGGTGAGCATGTTCCGAACGGTTTTAGATCTGATTTTTCTATTTCCTTTTTTAGACATTTTAGATGTTTCAAAGGTGGGAAGTAGAATCACATCAAAGTTATCAACCAAAAACCTAGCTGTCTTATGATGAAGCTCATTGATTAGGTTCTGGATTTTGATAACCATTCGCCTAGCGGCTTTTCTCATCCGACGCTTTTGTCCGCGTTTGGCTTTACTGATTTTAGAAAGTAAATTATCTAAATGCTGACACAGACGTTGGATGCGAGAAAAATCTCCGTGCCCAATCTTTCCTACAGATGTCTCACTGAAAAAAGTGATGAAAGTTCTGACTCCAGGGTCTAAAGCAACTACTCTACCTTGGTTTTCGGTATATGATACAGCTACCTTGTGAGGGACTACTAGATAGTAATCGCCATTGTTACTAGTTAGTCGGCAGTCACAAATATCTACGGGCAAGTCTTCAGCGTAAGTCAATTTCCCCAGCTTTGTGTGATATATTCCTGTTTCAGAAACTGCTGACTTAGGAATATAGCAAGACTGAATGGGGTTTTTCCTTGACCTGAATCTTACCCGAGTAATTTGTGACGTCTTTTTGTACTTTTTCTTGGCCTCCCTGACGGCGGTGCAAGCATCCTTAATCGCTATCGATTTTATTTGATAAGGTACTTCCTTGCACCACTCAGGAATGTCGTTTAATATCCCTGTTTTGATGGCTTTCCAATTGGCTTTTACAACGCCTGCTTGGAGTATTTTGACGGTTTTGTTGAACACATAACGGGACACTCCGAACCATTGGCGAATAAGAGATCTCTGGTCAGGATTTAGGAACAGTCGAATCTTCTTTGATTTTTTTACCGTACTTTCGGAGTCCGTGAACCCGGCAGGAGAAGACGTGAATGATGGACATAAGATCTGCGGTAAGTTCGGACTCTGGGCAGCTTTCAGATTGGCTGAGAACCAGGATTTTTCCACCGTTGAGACCGACCGGAGATGAAACCTTAGAGTAGTGCAGCCTTACTACAAAACCAAGACCCTATGCTGCATAATTTACCAACTATAAAGGCTGCACTACTCTTACGGTAACTTCTAACCAAGTACTCAATGAGTTCAAACCCAAATCGAATAAGTCTGTCTCTACAGGCAACAACAATCGTGAGCTTATCTCCGAGCACAATTCGTTCCAATATGGTTCTAAGCCCTTTCCTTTTGTAGTTGAGATCTGAGCCGATGTCAAAGATGATTTCGGCGTCGGGGAAGAGGAAATGGAGATAGGCGAGAAGTCTGTCGAGGTCGTCTCTTTGAAAGTTGGTACTGACTCGGCAGTAGCAAATCGTCTTGGTAGTTCGTTGTTCACGAAGTTGATCAGGTTTTGAACGTCTTGCTCCGAAGCTGAGTACATCTTCTCAATGAAATAGTCTAGTTCCGCCTGGAGTCCTTTCGCATCTGAGAGTGCCATTATCTGCGTACTTCCGTAACGTGTTCCTTGATAGTCTTGTAAGTTCGACCGCCTTACGGATTGGTATAAGTGCCATATCCACTAATCTAACACATACTTGTAGATAGTGTTAGATTAGTGGATATTTTTGTTAACTGTCATAAGCCCTGCTTGAGGTGGAATAGAAAACTTTCGCAAAGTTTAGTCACAAGTTCAGTATTTCCACTAATTTCGTTTGCGGTCACTAATGTCATCTTGGTATTAACTAAGGTACTTTTCCAAGAGACAACAACAATGGGTCTGTTTGACAAAATTTCAATTAGTCGTCAACACAGCCAAATAACACTCGGACCAGCTGAAGCCTTTGCTGCGATCGCATTAACTGCTGGTGCTGCTGACGGATACGCGACTAATTCTGAAGTACAAGCCATTATTACTGCCTTATCTAGAATGCAGCTGTTCAGGAGCTACTCAGCTGATGTAATGGCAAGAATGTTTGAACGACTTTTGATGCTCCTGCAGCGGCAAGGTTCTGATCCTCTTCTTAGTGGAGCCCTGAAATCACTCCCCCATGAACTACAAGGAACAGCCTTTGCGATCGCCACTGATATTATCTTAGCAGATGGAGAAATTACCGATGATGAAGAAGAGTTTTTGAACCAGCTTTATCATGCTTTAGAGATATCAGAAGAAACCGCTGTAAATATTATAGACGTAATGTTAATTAAAAATCAAGGGTAATAGGATTATTAATTAATATTGACTAACTGAATTAATTAATAATTTTGACAAAACTAGCTAAATCTATTCAGTAGAGGGTTGACTGTTGAAAGTGAGCCCTCTACTGTTAATTGTGATATTATCTAACTTGTGATCACCTGGAACTTGATAGAATTACTAACAGATTCAGGTTCTAGTATCCCAACTGTACTTCACAAGAACCAGTCAAATCACTGTATTTGCTTCCCCCAGGACATTGGCAAATGGTCGGATAGCCACACACATTGATGTCTGCTGTGCAAATACCCTGAGGTGGGATTGAAAACTTGCCCTCAACAGGTTCTCCAGGACCGTCTGCCAAACGAATGTCTTCGATGATGCACTTGCCGACAGATGCATCATAGGAATATGCAGGCGGGCACTGGCAAAAGCTAGGATTGCCACAAGGATTGATGTCGCGAGTACAGGGCACAGCAATATCAGCCAGATTTAGTACACAAGGGCCAATGGGCTGTGCGATCGCGCCTGGTGCGCTACTTAAAAACAGTTGTGCCGCTACCAACAAAGCCCACAGGACTTTCAAGGCTGGGGCGAATTTGAAGTCCATGCCGTTTTTGATAACTTTTAAGATTTTCCTCAGTAAACTTATTTCTAATGTTTGTTTCTGATGACACCAAATTGATATTACTTCGCCACGGGTATTCTTGTCAAGTTATTTTATCCGATAAACTAAAAATCTTATATTTTTTTAACATAAAATAGGGAGCAGGGAGCAGGGAGGGGAGCATGTCACTTATGCCGAACATTTGTACTAAATCTGGGGAATGGGTAATAGGTAATGGGTAATAGGTAATAGGGGGAGCAGGGAGCAGAGAGCAGGGAGCAGGGAGCAGTAAAAAAAACTCTGTGCACCTGATAGTTATGAAAACCGTCGTAACTACTAAAACTAATGTTATTCATTAAATATATATATATATTAATTAAATTTATAATTGGAATTAATAGGATATTTAGGATAGTATTTATCCATTTATTCTAAGATTTTTAACCAATTAATTTCTACTAAATATTGCCTGTTTGATTGGTTACATAATTAAAAATCATGTAACCAATAAACATCAAAAATAAATAGTTTTACCGAATTTTACAGAAGCGAATTATACTAAATGCGGCTGGTAAATATACCATTACCGATAAATAAGCTATGGATGATGGCAGCCATGAAGAATTAATTATCAGCTAGGGAAATAAAGATGTGATAAAAGCGGAGTCAGTATTCAGCAAAGATTTTGCAAAATTTTTGTTCAAGATGTTTATTGATGGAAAATATTGGGCAACAATAAGGACATGGCTCGATTTGAACCAATAAAAAGCTATCTATACCTTGTTGACTGTTGAGTGTTTACTACCTTCGGGGTCTTCTTTTAGGGTTAGATACAGAGAATTAGAAAGGGATAAATTCTTTCAAAACCGAATCTTTGCGGAAAATTTGGCTCCGCTGCTCTGCTACTCTGCCCCCCCTCAGTCTAAATCGAAAATGAAACAGCTCTGCCGATCTTCGGGGGTAATGGGGGGAGCAACTGTTGACAGTCAACGGTTAAGACTCAACAGTCAAGCAAATTATACAGGTTACATCTTCATTGTCTTGATGCAAAGCGCGAGTGGGGGAAACCACGGCAGTCACTCATGGGGGAGACCACGGCAGTCGCTCATGGGGGAAACCATGGCAGTCGCTCATGGGGGAGACCCCCAAGACCGCGCTGCCTCCCCAAGACCGCGCTGCCTTCCCAAGACCGCGCTGCATCCCTGGTTAACACTCAACAGTCAAGCAAACTATACAGGTTACATCTTCATTAACGTCTTATTAACACGAAAAACCAATGATTCGTTACCGACAAAAAAAAATTAGCATTTTATTTGGCAGTCTCTTAATGGTTGGGGCATGGTGGTTACCGGTCCAAGCGAAACAGACCACTAATTTAATCTTAGAGAAAGCCGTTACCACTGACGATCCAACTATTCCGATTGAGGAGCTAGAGCTAATGCTCAAGCCTTTGACTAAGGATGAGCTGGATGGTGAAGCTGAGGCGTGGATGTTCTTGCTTAAAACTAAAGTTAAAGAACTTAGCGATGCGGAAATTGCTGTAAAGCGCAAAAATCGAGAGCTTCAACAAACTAAAGAAGCTGTTGATGCCCTAGAAGATGCCAAAGATGCTCTTGAGGAAGCGACAGATACTAAGGAAAAAATAGAGACTGAGGGATCGGCTAAGGATCGCCTTAAAGCTTTAAAAGCTGCTGAAGAGGCACAAGAAGCTCTCGAAAAAGCTCAGGAGTCAGTAGAAGAAGCAGTCAAAGAAGAGGAAAAGACCAAGCAAGATAAAACCTTGCAAGGGGCGATTGATAAAGCAGTTGAAGGTACTGAACAGCAGAAAGATAAAGCCAAAACCTCAAACCAGGATGTTGCTAAGGTTCAAGAAAAGATTGGGACAATTAGCAACAAAATCGTTACTGATGAACAACAGCAGAAAAAGACTCAACAGGGAATTGACAAAGCCAAACAAAACCTAGAAGAAGCGGTCGAGGCCAAGACCGAAGTTAAAAAGCAAGTTCTGGTCAACATGACTACACTGCGAGAGGAACGCACTGCTTTAAGCGATCGCTTTGAGGTCGTACTTGAAGAGCTGGAAACTAAAGGCGGTGATGTTCAGTTGTACAACAAATACATCGATGCCATCAGTGGGATTAAGGTTGACGTCACCGACACTGAAGGAACTTGGATTACCATCGTCGGCTGGCTCCAGTCTAAAGAAGGAGGTCTGCGCTGGGCGAATAACATTGGCAAATTTTTAGGAATTGTTGCTGGCTTTAGCATCCTCTCTCTGATTTTAGGGAAAGTCCTCGAGAAATCTTTGTGGATGTTCCCGAATATGTCAGCTATGCTCCGTCAGTTCGTAGTTAGAATAACCCGCCAAGGATTATTTTTGGTGGGTATTCTTTTAGGTATCACTGCCCTAGAGGTCAGTATTGGTCCACTAATGGCCATGATTGGAGCTGCTGGTTTTGTGGTAGCGTTTGCGTTCCAAAATACCCTCGGTAACTTTGCCAATGGGTTAATGATCTTGCTCTATAAACCCTTCGACGTGGGCGATATGATTGAAGTCGCTGGGGTAAAAGGTACGGTTAAGGATGTCAACTTAGTTTGCACCACCATCAATACTTTGGAAAATAAAATCATTATCGTGCCGAACAACTCAATCTGGGGTAATGTTATTGCCAACGAAACCAGTAGCTCCCTCCGCGCTATGTTCCTTACTGTAAGGATCAGCTACAGCAATAGTATTACTCAAGCCCTCCAAGTTCTTAAGGAGATTGCCAACTCTCATCCCTTAGTATTGGAAGACCCTGGTCCTTGGATCGACACTGGGGAATTGGCTGAATATGCTGTTAACATTTGGTTTATGGCATATACTAAGAAAGAGGATTACTGGACAGCCTATTGTGACATCAGCCGAATTATAAAAGAAAGATTTGAACAAGAGGGAATTGTGATCCCACTGCCGAGGCAGGAAATATACATCAGCGAAGTTATGGCTAAGCAAGACCTTCCCCAAGCAGGAAGTCATGGCCAGATAGCAAATCCAAAGCCCCATAGCTCTTTCCCCAACGGTAAGACAGCTTGAATCTGTAGACTTATCTGTAGAATGCCTACTTTCGTATAGCAGGCGTCCAACATCTATCTAATTAACACAACTGATAGCCAATCCAGGTGCAATACTCTAGTTTAATTAGCTTAATTAATTTATTTAATTCATTGCCCAGAGCCTTGTAGAGACCTAGCATGCTAGGTCTCTACATTTGTGTAGCCGCAACAATTGGCTGGTCAGGGCAAAGAGGAAATCCTAACAGAGGTAGTAAACCGTCAACCTTGGCCTTTAGGCCACGGGTGCGCGTTCAACCGTCAACCGTCAACAATCGTGATTGTAAGAGCAAAGAAATCTCAAGCTCGGGATCATTATATAGTAGTTGGAAATTCCTTAGAGTAGACCCAGCCAAGTCAACAAACCTTGACCAGTGAGCAATTCCAGTAACAGGATACAAACTAAGGCAACCATCGCAAACCTGCCGTTGATTTGCTCAGCATAGGGATTCCAACCAAAAGCTGGTAATGGTTGCTTAAAAGACTCCTCAGATGATTCACTCTTATTGGGTGTTTCAGAACTCATGACTGATCAGATCCTTCAGACTCCAAATTTTTTACCGATTCAATTAGCGATCGCACTTGTGATGTTCCTGCTGATGGAGAAAAGCTCAAGGGAAACTTACCTCGAACTAGCATTCGTAATCCCAGTGGTCCTAGGCTCGCCAAACCTTGGATATCTCGAAATGAGTTACCAACCACCTGCAAGCCAAACTTACGCTCATCAATCCAACCTCCCTCTTTGACTAAATCAATTAGGACTTTGCGGTGGCGGATTGGACGACTCTGTTGGTCATCGATGGCTTCAAGAATATGCTGTTTAATCTTACCAATTTGATCCATAGGAGCCACACCCATCGGGCAAACCGCATTACACATCATACAGCGGGTACAACCCCAGACTCCTTTTATTGCTTCGTTATATTTCTCCAAACGATTTTCTGTGGTATTATCACGAGAATCTACCACCAGACGCTGTGCTTTAGCCAAGGCATGAGGACCGACAAAATCTTGATTAACTTCTTTGGCATTACACTCAGAATAACAGGCACCACACATGATACAATTACCTGCCTGAGCCAAAAGCGATCGCTGTTCAGGACTCTGTAAAAATTCCCGTTCGGGAATCTTCCTAGCAGCAGTGCTGACGTAGGGATCAACAGCTTCTAAGTTATCCCAGAAGCTGCTCATCTCAACGACTAAATCCTTGATTATTGGCATATTACCGAGAGGTGCTATAGTAATCTCCGGAATTTTAGACTCATCTGGGAGCTGTTGCTTCCCCAATTCATTGCCCACATTTTCCTTACAGGCCAAAGCCGAACGACCATTGATTCGTATGCCACAGCTACCACAAATCGTGTTGCGACAATTTTTGCGAAAAGCTAAAGTACCATCTTGTTCCCACTTAATACGATTCAAGCATTCCAGAATCGTGTTTCCTTTCTCGACATCTAGCCTATAAGTCTGGAGTAGTGGAGCAGTGTTTTGAGTCTGTCGAATGATTTTAAAATCAACTTGCATAAAACTAAGCTCTTGAGTATTCCAACATATACAAGGATAATCGGTAAGGTTAAGGGATGATATGACCAACACGACTAGGGTTGAGGTAAGTAGTTACTCTTGATAATTAGGCCATACTTGTTTCACTACTCCCTAGGGAAGCAAGACCCCTCGCTAGTTGACTTCTGGTGTAAGAGTGCAATCCTATTGGTATGTTTACTGGATTATTTTCATAGTTATCATATTACTGCCCCTATAGGGTTAGGCAGGGATTGTCTGATCTGTTAGTATTGAAATACGTAAAGATTTAAACAAATGATCCAAAATATCTTGTCAACTGAGATAGATTTAACGATATATTTTTAATAGAGCCAAAGTTTGGCTATTAATGATCTTGACCACTCTGAAGTTTAAAGGATATCTCGTGAGATTATGCCAGAGATTTCAACTACTCCCCTAACTGGTAAAGCATTACTTCAAAAAGTAAAAGAGCTATCACACTTGCCTCGCCGAGAGACAGCCAAGCGTTGCGGCTATTACACCATAACTAAAACTGACCAGACCCGCGTCAATTTAACAGATTTTTATGATGCGGTTTTAGGAGCCAAGGGTGTTCCCCTGGATCCAGAAGGCACAAAAGATGGTCGGGGGCGTGAACCGACTTATCGTGTGAGTGTCCATAAGAATGGTCAAATTGTTATTGGTTCAACCTACACTCAGTCCATGGGATTAGAGCCTGGTGATGAGTTTGAAATTAAACTGGGCTACAAGCATATCCATCTTAAGCAGGTGGATGGCGATTTTGAATCTGAAGAGGTATCTACTCACAAAGCAAAGAAAGCCACCTCTTAGTGCGTGTTCCCTAGCGCTTTTTCAAAGCGCGGGGTCGCACCGCAAAGAAGTAATCCTTCTTACAGAAAATCCTGCGAGTTTGAAACCCCCGTCTCTAAGGGAGCGGGGATGAAAAACGACAGTGTGGGGCGAGCGGCGCCTCCCCATGAAGATTCTTTGGGGACGTGAGCTTTGAAGAATTTATTGGCGACGTGATGGCTAAAGCCCCCGTGATTGATCCGGGGGATATAAGCTTGCTTGACGAATTTATTCGTCAATGGATATTTTTTTATTCTGTTGTCGGTAATTCCTAAACTAGCGCTGTCCTATATAATAGGAAGTCAGACAACCAACTTGCCTGAATATAAATAGACAACGTAAAAACCTGTTAAAAGCATGATACGTGCACCTCGGTTTCGTCTAACGATCTGGGAGTCTATGAAACGAATAAGGTAGATATTTTATTAAAGTTGATTGTCTGCCATTCTAAAAAAGGTACGGTGGGGTTTGAAGTTACCGTAAGTAGAGGGTCGCCTTTACAGGGGACTGGCTATGAGAAAAAGGGTCAAAACTTATTAACTAAGGCGACCCTCTACTAAGGTTTCGTTTCCGGCACACCAGAACCTGGAGCTTAAATCCAAACCCTGGGGCAGAGTTTGCCTCTACTTTGCTTTGTGAAAACCATTATAGGTGCGCTCTTACCATTAAGAATTAAATTCCCGTGGTTATTGTCGCACCTGTAGAAACAAAAATCTTCTTTCTACTACCTGAGGAGTCGGTAAACCAGGCTATTATTAACCAGCCCGATTTACTCTGTCGTTAGGCAACTTGGCATAGGAAAAAAGCAGCCGCTTATGGTAGTGTAGTTGAGACCTTATAGTAATTTGATAGTAATTTGATAGCAATTTGCAAATCTCGCCAATGGCTATTCTTGATCAGGCAACTAATGGGTCGTTTGTGTCATTAATGACGTCAACTACTATTTTGAAGCTAGGAACTTTTTTCCTAGCTTGGGTAGTTTTGTGGCTGCCCCTAGCTCTCCCTATAGCTATGGTTTTAAAGTGGCGTCCAAATCAGCCTTTAGCACCAGGCCAAAAGTTACCACTACTCGCAGCACTTTACCTAATTGCTCCCCTAATTTTATGGGGAGCTTCTCAACTAGAGGGGGTGCCTTTCTCCGATTACGGATTGGAGTGGAAATTAAGCGTTTTAGGGTCTTTAGGATTGGGACTAGGAGTAGGTATTTTCAGCTTAATCATAGTATTTACTGGGCAATTATCACTAGGCTGGGTGCGCTGGAATTCTGAAAATTGGCAGCGTTTGCTACCGATATTACTGCCAGTGATGTTATTAGGTCTGTGGATTGGGCTTACAGAAGAGTTAGTCTTTCGTGGCTTCTTAGTGAATCAACTAAAGCAGGACTATTCTATCGGGGTAGGAGCAGCCATCTCTAGTGGGGTTTTTGCCCTATTACACCTAGTTTGGGAACAAAAAGATACTATCCCTCAGTTACCAGGATTATGGCTAATGGGAATGGTATTAGTCCTAGCCCGTTGGGTGGATGGAGGCAGTCTGGGTTTAGCATGGGGACTACATGCTGGTTGGATTTGGGGTTTAACTTGCTTGGACTCAGCTGAATTAATTGCTTACACAGGCAGTGGACCAATTTGGATAACGGGTTTGGCAGGAAAACCGTTAGCTGGGATAGTTGGTCTTCTTTGTTTATTGGGAGTTGGGGCTTTATTATTACTGATGTTGCCAAATCAGCTGGTCAACATTTGGTGACATCCCCTCAATTAACCTAGGGGAGCCCATGTATCCTCATAAGGGTAGGTTTTTAACAAAGACGTGAGGTGTGGGGTGTGGGGTGTGGGGTGTGGGGTGTGGGGGATAAGAAAGCGATGCAGCTTCGGAACAGGGGGTTTCCCCCTGTTCCGAAGCTGCATCGCTAAAAATCATCATTGTCTTGATGCAAAGCGCGAGTGGGGGAAACCCCCTGTTCCGAAGCTGCACCGCTTTTGCGTTGTTTTCCTTTTCTTCTCCCTCTGGGTCGCCCCATGTTTGACCCTAATGAAAAAAACCTACCCCTGTGAGGCCCATGTATCCCGGCGCTAACAAGATCGGATATAGCGCGGGTCTTATCGCTGCCCCAGACCCCCTCGATTAGATAAAAATTTAAGCTGTTTTAAATTGGCTTTAAACCTCTCAACAGACTCCTATATCCGGCAGGCTGTCTTAGCAACTAATGACCAAAAAAAATACCGCCAGCTCATGTTAAACCAGCGATTATCCTATTGAAACAAGAGGCAAATTACTCACAACCATATCAGAGATTATGGTCGGATCTACCATTGACATCATCACGGGTTAAAACCGCGTGAATTATTAGGTACGCTTAACCCATTAAGCATAAAATTCACTACGGGTTGCACCTGTGGTTAGCTCACAGCCAAAGGCATAAAACCCTATTGGCTTTAAGCCTTTCAAGGATTTTTTAGGTTTCAAAACCTTGTTATAATGGAAACCTATCACCAACTAAATCAGGGAATTATAGTTGGTGATAAATTACAGGTTCCTGTTAATCAGAGAAATCGGTCAACCTTACATGGAAGAACCAACTCCCACATAGGCACCATAGAAGAAAAGACCAACCACTACGAGGACACCAGTACCAGCGATAGTGGCAACTATCCATAAAGGAATTCTTCCCCCTCCAGACACAGCTTATACCTCCAATTTTAAATCAAGTTTTTTTTCTTACATGTAGTTAACGATAGAAGGCTTAATAACTAGTAATTTCGTTGAAAAGCCTCCCTCGTGGCTTAGATTTTGTGCAACTCCTATCAGGAGTAATCTTTGCCGGACTTCTTCCTGCTTCCGCGAACGGCAGGGATGCAGCTTCGGAACAGGGGAGCCAGTGCGGTCTTGGGGGTTCCCCCCATGAGCAACTGGCGTGGTTTCCCCCACTCGCGCTTTGCATGGCTGACAATATTGTAAAGGCTTGTTGAGCTAGCAGCACTTTTCCCTTAACTTAACTACTAGTGACAGGGCTACGAAATAGCGTTCATTCGTAGGTGCCATAACCTAAACAACTTAGGAAAAATGTCTATCGCGGTGCATCTTAGCTAGGAAATTAGCGATTAACCGGAAATTACCAGGGAATTAACTAAGAGTCTTTTCCAGTTTACATCCGAGCCGTCTCCAAGATGGGGATTTAGGCGAATCTGTTAAATCAGTTAATTAAAGAAATAACTGGAAAACAGAATACCAAGCACAAAAATCAGTAATAGACCTAAGTAAAGAGACGTCCGATTGAGTTCAACCGGCTGTCTATTGGGATTGGAATTCCGCTCCATAATTGCTTCTCCTATCGTTGAATAAATTGCATGGCTGCGATCGCGCCTAAGAAAAAGACTGAAGGAACGGCTAGGGTATGAACCGCTAACCATCTAACCGTGAAAATCGGATACGAAACTGGTTGATTGGGATTACTGCTAGTCATGATTGTCTGCCTTTATCTAAAAAACCTTATGGAGCAAATTCTTCAACTTGCTGTTTAGCATTGTAGCGGTCGGAAACGATTGGTAGTTCCATCCGCTCTTGAGTAAAGTATTCATTAGGACGGGGTGTGCCAAACGCATCGTAAGCCAGACCAGTGCTCACAAAAAGCCAACCAGCGATAAATAGGGCTGGGATAGTAACACTGTGAATCACCCAGTAACGAACGCTGGTAATAATGTCACCAAACGGACGTTCTCCAGTTGTACCTGCCATCGTAGATTCCTCCTACCAACAACCGTTTAAAATTCCATAACTATAATAGTTCTAAGTGCCGTTTTTTTCTACATCTTGGATGTTGAAAGATAAAACGAAACTGACTGCCATCGATCATAGGGATTTCCAAGCCCTAAGCTTCCTGGGTAGGCGGCTCATACTTGAGTAAAATCCCTTTCTGACCAATGACAAACCCCTGTTCTGGTGTTACAAAGACTATTTTGTAAAAATTCGAGGGAACATCCCTAAGATCCCGGTCTTTTTGCCAGGTTTCTCCACCATCAAAGCTACAAAGCAAATTACCACTGCCACCTGCTACCCAAATTTCATTGGGTGTGCGATAGGCTAAGTCAAGTAATCCCAAGCTGTTGGAAAAATCTGGATAAATTGGTTCTTCCCACTCTTCTAGGTTTTCGGGAGTGCTAAATTGTACCTGACCACCCCGGGCAAGAATCCACAGACGACCATCGGGGGTAAACCCCATATTCTGGAGACGCTTGGAACTGTAACGATTATGCTGTAACCAAGCACTCTGACCTGGATCCCAAGTGGAGTAAAAGTTCCCTCTAGCAGACACAGCAACGTAACTACCATCTTCAGAGCGGGAAATATTACGGGTGACTCCGACCGCTTGTGCTACCTGTGCCTTCCAGGTTTTACCAGCATCCTTAGTCTGATAAATTGCGCCAACATCAGTGGTCATCTCTGCTGAGTTGGGTCCGAGAGCCAGGATTCTGTTGGGTGAACCTGGTAACTTTTCACTTAAGAGAATGCGAGACCAAGATTCACCCCCATCATTAGTATGAAGCATGATCGAGGGTTGACCAACAATCCACCCCTCATCACCAGCAAAGCTTACAGAGGAGAAGCGATAATTTTCATCTCCTAGATCCAAGCCTTTCTGTTGCCATGTATTACCCCCATCCTTAGTCTCAAAAATTGTGGCATAGCTACCCACAATCCATCCATGACTAAGATCCCCGGTAAAGCCAAGGTCTTGCATGGTCGCTTCTGTAGGTAAGGAAATAACCGCCCAAGGATTATAGCTTATGGATGAAGGAAATTTGCAGCTGACACAAATTAATGCCACCGCCAGTAATATTAAAATTTGTTTCAGCGTTTTCATCAAATATCTCATTATTTCCAGAACTTCTTGAGTATGGCAGCGTTCTCCGTAGGTTTTCAGACCCCACCAAGGGCGATGGCTTCTAGATCTAAGCTTTGGTGATGCCAGCAGTTGCTCACGTTCACGCATACAAGCCAACTGCCCTGATTTCAGTTCAAACCGTAAAGGCTCAGAAAAAACAAAAAGCCTAATCCTAAAGCGGCAAAAATTAAAAGGTTCTTTTGTGCTGGTGTCATGCGGTTAACACCGAAGCCATAGGTAAGATTCTCCTGAAATCCAGACGGGGCATTAACAGCACCAATATTAATAAACTGAATTTTCGGAGCGCTGCACACTGGACAGCGCCAATCATCTGGCAAATCCTTATATAATGTCCCGGCTGGAACATTGCGATTACTATCTCCCTTGGTCGGATCGTAAACATAGCCACAAGCACGGCATTCATAGCTGCTGGGTGCCTGTTCAGCTAGGGTTTGCTCTGGGGCTCGTTCAGTCATCGCTCTGTAAGCTTAAGCAGCAAATCTTAATAACTATGTTAAAAAATATTATCACACACTAAGTGTCAGATTTTCTTAACTTTCGATTTAAGCTCAGGAGTTTCTCCGAGATGCCTGACCCGATTTTTGATCAACCCTTGAAAGAGTAGGGTCTTCTAGGGAGAGGGAGTACAATCAACTACGAGCAACCTTGAAGTCTATGGTACTCATTGGCTTTTGAGAACCAAGCACTGACCCCTGAGGACCGTTCAAAGGGGCAGAGCACCTATAATAAAGTTTGTAAAGAAGTACTAACGCCAGTTTTTACCTGGCACTGACCAATTGTGTTTGTTCTTAGCGGTTACGAGTATCTCTTAGGCTTCATACTAGCTTGCAGCTTAGTTCCCCTACTAGCCCTGTCGGCTTCCAAGCTTTTGCGACCTAGCCATCGGGAGCCAGAGCGGCGCACCACCTATGAATCTGGTATGGAACCAGTGGGGGGTGCTTGGATTCAGTTCAACATTCGTTACTATATGTTCGCCCTGGTGTTCGTGATTTTCGATGTTGAAACTGTATTCCTCTATCCCTGGGCTGTCGCCTTCAATCGCCTGGGATTACTGGCATTTGTGGAAGCCCTAATTTTTATTGCAATTCTTGTGGTTGCTCTGGTTTACGCTTGGCGCAAAGGAGCCTTGGAATGGTCATGAAATCTAATGTTACAAAAGATAGTGCTGCTATAGAACAGCAGCAAACAAACAAAATTCTTAACCCGATTGAGCGAACCCAAATCACTCAAGACCTATCGGAAAATGTAATCTTAACTACAGTAGACGACCTTTACAACTGGGCGCGGCTTTCCAGCCTCTGGCCGATGTTGTATGGTACCGCTTGTTGCTTCATTGAATTTGCGGCAATGATTGGGTCGCGGTTTGACTTTGACCGTTTTGGTTTGGTTCCTCGTTCTAGCCCCAGACAAGCGGATTTAATTATCACAGCCGGAACCATAACCATGAAAATGGGACCAGCACTGGTTCGTCTTTATGAGCAGATGCCAGAGCCGAAGTACGTGATTGCCATGGGAGCTTGTACTATCACTGGCGGAATGTTTAGCGTTGATTCTCCAACAGCAGTCCGTGGTGTGGATAAATTGATTCCAGTGGATGTCTATATACCTGGGTGTCCCCCTCGTCCAGAAGCAATCATGGATGCTATTGTCAAGCTTCGCAAAAAGGTGGCTAACGAGTCGATTCAGGAGCGTGGTCAGCTCAAGCAAACCCACCGTTACTACAGCACCACTCACAACATGAAAGTGGTACCAGAGATTTTGACCGGTAAGTACCTGCAATCTGACGAGCGCTATACTCCCCCCAAAGAGTTGACCGAGGGGATGGGAATGGCAGTACCACCAGCACTCAAATCCTATCAAAAGCAGGAGGTAGAGCGTGGCTGAAGAGTCAAAACCTGTAGAGCAAACCACACAATCCTCTGAGATAGTTGAAGCGGGAAAAGTCTCGGGATGGCTCAAGGAAAACGGTTTTGAGCATGAGTTCATGGAGCTGGATCACCTAGGCGTTGAGGTACTCAAAGTTGAACCAGATGTCTTGCTTCCCATTGCTACTGCTCTGTATGCCTATGGGTTTAACTACCTCCAATGTCAAGGAGGCTATGATTTTGGTCCTGGGGCAGACTTGGTAAGCTTTTACCACTTGATTAAAGTGAGTGATAATACTGATCAGCCTGAGGAAGTGCGTGTAAAAGTATTCCTACCGCGAGATAATCCTAAGCTTCCCTCGGTTTACTGGATATGGAAAGCTGCTGATTGGCAGGAGCGGGAAACCTACGATATGTTCGGTATAGTTTTTGAAGGACACCCTAACCTGAAGCGGATTTTGATGCCAGAAGATTGGGTGGGTTGGCCTTTGCGGAAGGATTATATATCACCGGACTTCTACGAATTACAGGATGCTTATTGATTAGCTGTCCGGCAAAATTCATCCCACACCTATGCTGCGCATTAGGTGTGGGATGAATTTTGCACAGAGTATGTATGGAATTGCTATAATATATCTACTGATAAACAAAGCCGTTCGCGTAGCGTGGCCAAAGGCCTTAAATGCTGGTTCGTCAGCTATTTACTAGGGAAAAAATCGAATTTTTGTATTGTTCCGGCACGGAGGGGAATCCCGGAGAGGAAACCTTAGAAGAGGCTGGCAACTGTTAAGGATTTTCTCCAAGAATGTTGCACTATCTACAAAGATGTGTTAGAATTTAAACATAGATTCAGTTTCATTAGAGATACTTTGCGACTTACATTAAAGCCGAAAACCAAGGGTTTAAGGGTTGCGTTTTTTGTCAATAGTGGAATCAAATTTATGCGCTAAGCCGGGCATAGTCCGGGTTTAGCCTTGGGAGATACCCCCTGGCTGGCCAAATCCAGCTTGCAAAGCGTGAGCCAAAATCTGATTTGTAGATTTTGGTAGCTAAAAAGTATCGGATCGCCTTAATCATAAAGTTTTAACCAAAGGTGCGCTTTCCGCATTAAGAATTAAATTCGCCACGGGTCTTGAAGTTACCGTAAGTGTAGTGGAGCCTTAATACAATAGTTTTAACCCTTTTCCTCATAGCCAGTCACCTATAAAGGCTCCACTACACTTACGGTTTCGTCTCTACACCTCTTTTATGCATAGCCTGCTAACCATAAAGGCTCCACTCTTCTTGGGGTAACTTCTGACCGTGTCGTTAATAAAGCTTGGCGAACGCGCCCCGCGTGGTCAAAAGCCTTGTATCCGTTTGCGCAGCGTCGGCGAAAGCCGATACCGCTGGGTGGAGTTGGCAAGAAGCCTAAACTGACTCTTTGAGTTCAGTTTAGGAGTATGTCACTTATGGGTTTGTGATCGTTTCCGATACTTTTTAGCTACCAAAGTCTACCAAGATAGACTTTGGCTCGCCAATGCAAGATGCTTTCACATCCAGGGGGTATCTCCGCGCTTCTCTGACGGAATATCCAGCGAGCGCCATAAAAATGTCAACAAATTTGGTTCCACCGGGATAGAGAGCGCAACTATTAAACCCTTGGTTTTCGGCTTTAATTTAAGTTACATAATAATCCCTGTCGGTGTTAGCCTAACTTAAGTATAACAAATAATAAGAGTTTTTGGTAGACTCTGCGACATTTTCTTTTGCTGTTCACTAACCTCCCTTCAGTATACCAAATAGTTGGAGATATTGCTAGACTATGTGACACTTTTTATAAGTGTATACAAACCCTGATGCGATCGCAAACTCAACATCGCACTTTCCTCACTCCCTAAGAGGGCTGATGGGTTATAGTGAAATCAAGTTACTTAGGATTCTCGATGACCTGATCAGCTTTTAGCTTCCAGGAAAAGAAGCCCCAAATCTGCAAGGGTGATCGACCACCCATGGCCTACCGCCAAGTGTGAGTGTGGGATTTTTGCACAAAGTCTTTGACACAAAACCGGCAAGATGCCTTATATTATATTGACTGACAAGCAAGGTCGAAAATGCTGCTTGTTGGTTAAATGCTTCACGTATTTGGATGCATCAGTTACCTTAAATCTTTGTCGTTGCTCGTAACTTTGCTCTAAATATCTTTCATTCTGATTACTTTTAAAATATAGCTTAGGCACAAAGATGGTGCCAGTTTGGACTAGATAAACAAAGAGCGCATTTTCCACCATGAAATAGCCCTGGTTAGATATACTTATGCATTGGTTAAATGAGCTAGGTTTTTATTTTTGTCTGATCAGGTGCAAGAGCTGAGTATACTTAGATATTGCACCAAGTTAAAAATTTACCTGTCAAACTAGGGAACAGGGAACGGCGAACAGGTAAAAGTAATAATATTTGACTATTTAAGTACTAAAATTGATTGTTATCACTGCCGTTATTAAGTTTTTTGTAGTTGTGCAATATTTCATTATATAGTGTTTTTGTAATTCAATAAACACTATATAATAATGTGGAAAATCCCTTGTCAACAAGCACAATAAGCCATGGTTAATTAAGAAATATTACCGATTACTTAACAAGATAAAAGATTTGTTTATTCTAAATTGCTGTCGGCCTCAGCATAATAGTATATTAATCCAGGTGAATAAAATTAATGTACTGCTTGGATTTAAGAGATGGTTTATACATCAGACCAACCGCAACAAAGCTTAAGTACTCAAACAGCGCGTAATTTAGCGACGACGACTAAAACAGCGCCCCAAATGCGGGGGAAGACCCCACGTTTACTCCTCAAGCTTCTACCTTGGGTTGAGGTTTCAGGTGGTACTTACCGGGTGAACCGCCGAGATATCAGAGTTACAGAAGAGATGCCCACGAACGATGATGGGGAAAAGAACATTGAAATATTAAGTGGTCACGAAGGCGAACCCAGCGTCACCCAAACCTTTGTTGACTACGACGATGAACCTCGGGAGTATCCCCTGAGTATTGTCCAGACCATCTTGAAGATTCATACCCGAGTCGGTGATCTCTACAGCAATGCCACGGATCAGGTGCGAGAGCAGTTGCGCCTCACCGTTGAAGGATTGATGGAACGTAAGGAAAAGGACATTATTAACCATGATGGTGATGGTGATCCCGACAAAGCCTATGGCTTACTCCATGCCGCAGATCCATCTATGCGCATCTCCACTCGTACTGGGCCACCCACACCGGATGACTTTGATGAACTATTGGCAAAGGTCTGGAAACAGCCAGCATTTTTCTTAGCTCACCCCCAAGCGATCGCTGCCTTTGGTCGAGAATGTACGCTCCGGGGTGTTCCTCCTGCAACCGTTCAACTATTTGGTTCACCCTATATCACCTGGCGAGGGGTTCCGGTAGTTCCGAGTAATAAGTTGAAGGTAAACGAGGGCAAAACCAATATTCTGCTGATGCGAGTTGGCGAAGCCGCCCAAGGGGTGGTGGGTCTACACAAAACTGGCGTGTCTGGAGAACAAGTGCCAGGTGTGTCCGTGCGCTTAATGGGGATCAATGACCAGGCGATTGCCACTTACCTGATTACCACCTATTTTTCCGTAGCCTGCCTTGTGCCCGACGCCCTAGGCGTTCTGGAGAACGTAGATATTACGACCTACCATAATTATGACTGAAGAACAAGGTTTAAATCTTTCCCCATCGCCTCAGAACAGTCAACCCCTTGAAAGTTCTTTCGGAGGGGATCTATCCGATCCCCAAATGTTAGATCAAATATTGAATCAGCTCTTGGCCCAGCTACCCGAACCGCTAACCTCACCACAGGCAATAGCTGGCATGATACCACAGATGTTGACTGGACAGGGTTTAAGTCAACCCGTAGCGGCTGCTCAATCCCAATCCAGCAGCCAGAGTCCCAAGCAACCGGAGGCTCAACCCCAGCAGACCACTAGTGGGCAAAGTCCAGAGCAATTGCTGTCTGATGCCCAACAGCAGCTGTCCAGCCTACAGGGTCTAGGCCAAATAATAGACCCAATCATGTCTGAGGCTCAACAACTTATGTCTGGTCTGGAGAGCCTAGACCTATTGGGAGCTGAAGCTCAACAGCAGCTGTCCAGCGGGTCAACCCCAGACCAGATGGCTGGAACTAGTCAGCAATCTCCTGATCTGCAGGGAAAAACACCCACATCTGCCCCATTAACGTCAGTGCCTCAGGGGGATACCTCTGGCTCTGCCTTAATGCCTGAGATCTCCTCAGCACAAACCCCCAACTTGTCTCCGACTCAAACCAGTGAGGCAGCAACCAAAAGCACAACTGCACCCAGCACTGCTACCGAAGCCAATCGGCCAGGGCGTCAAGTACCCAGCCAATCTCCAAGCAGTGAAAATGGCATGACAGGGATGGGGGATCTCAGCCTCAGCGAGTTCCTACCCGACTCAGCCGAATTACAGCGTCTGTTTGAGCAAGGCATGGCAGCCGTTGTGCCAACCGAACCTGCTCTTCCGGCTTCCCCTCAATCTGGCTCAGACCAGATGGGAGCAGCAGGATCTACCAGTACAGCATTGCAGAACCCTGAACAGGTAGGATCGGAGGTTGAACCAAAAGCTAAAACGGTGCTAAACCCTGAACAACCTGGTGCAGTGAGCCAACAATCCTCTCCTGATATCCAGGGTAAAACAGCGGCTTCTTCCCAACCTGCGTCTTTATTTGATGAAAGTTCCCCCGATTTTTACTTTTTGCCAAATCTGTCTCCAACCATGACCTCTGCTGCCTCTATGCTACCTGCTGGTGACCCATCCGGTAGCAACATGGTGGCTCCCGAACAACTCGGAGGGGTAATAGAAACCCAAAGCCGTGAGCTACAAGGTCAAGGGGAAGGGGAAATCCAAAACCTCAAACAAATTGGGGGACGGAGCACCAGCGAGGCTCTACCTCAGGTTGAGATGCTACCCGGTGCCGAGTTCCTGAGCATTTTAGAGGAAGGGGTTGGTCGCATTCCTCTGAGTGAAGCAGATCTGCATCAGTCTCTAACCGAACCTCCAGCAGCGGTGCCCCTGCCCCCTGGAAGCACACCTAAGTTTTACTTTTTGCCAGACTCAAAACCGGCGGAGTCAACTTCATCCAAGCCTTCCACTGAGCAACCAACCTCGCAACTGCCCAAAGATGGCTTTGATGTGGAAGCGGTAAGGCGAGACTTCCCAATTCTGCACCAGCAGGTTCATGGCAAGCCACTGATCTGGATGGATAATGCGGCCACCAGTCAAAAACCCCAGAGCGTGATCGATACCCTATCCCAGTTCTACGAACAGGATAATTCCAATGTACACCGAGGGGCTCATACCCTAGCGGCGCGCTCTACCAATGCCTACGAAGACGCTCGGGAAAAAATTCAACGGTTTCTGGGCGCAAGTTTAGCCAAGGAAATTGTCTTTGTACGGGGTACGACCGAAGGGATTAATCTGGTGGCGCAAGCCTATGGTCGCAAGCATGTTAAAGCTGGGGATGAGATTTTGCTCACTACCTTAGAGCACCACTCTAACATTGTGCCCTGGCAGATGCTAGCCCAAGAGAAAGGAGCTGTGTTAAAGGTTGCTCCTATTAGTGATCAAGGGGAAATCCTACTGGAGGAATATCAAAAACTGCTCAGCGATCGCACCCGTATCGTTGCCCTAAGTCATGTTTCCAATGTATTGGGAACGGTGCTGCCCATCAAAACCATGGCAGCTATGGCTCATCGCCATGGTGCTACGGTTATGGTCGATGGGGCTCAATCGGTTCCCCATTTCCGAACCAATGTTCAAGACCTGGGGGCTGACTTTTATGTTTTCTCCGGTCACAAGCTCTTTGGCCCCACTGGTATTGGTGCTCTATATGGCAAGGCAGCTTTACTCAAAGAGATGCCTCCCTGGCAAGGTGGTGGCAACATGATTGATTCTGTTTCCTTTGAAAAAACTACCTTTAACGACATTCCAGCTAAATTTGAAGCAGGTACCGGCAACCTGGCGGCAGCCGTAGGTTTAGGGGCAGCCATTGACTATCTCAATCAAATTGGTTTTGAAGCAGCGGCTAAACATGAAGAAGCATTGATGGCCTATGCCACAGCGGCAATGGCTGCTATTCCAGGATTGCGCCAGATTGGCACAGCAGCGGGTAAGGTAAGTACGTTGTCCTTTACCCTTAAGAATATATCTTCAGAGGATATGGGGAAATTCTTGGATAGTGAAGGCATTGCCGTGCGTGCCGGACACCATTGCGCCCAACCCACCCTGAAACGGTTTGGGTTGACTAGCACTGTGCGCCCATCCTTAGCCTTTTACAACACCTTTGGAGAAGTAGATAAGCTGATTGCAGCAATTAAAAAGGCCAAACACCAGCTATCCTAAAACTCAATCTAAATATTAGAATCAGGGTAAACGCATCTTGTCAATAAACTGGGAGTATTTTTCAATAAACCAGGCTTTATTGCGCTTGTTGACAAGGAATTTTATACATAAAATAGTGTTTATTTAATTTTAAATACACTATATATAGGAATCGTGCCAATTAGATGCGTTTACTCTTAGACCCTAATCGTTTAAGAGAACCGATTCTATGGTTTACACATCGGAGCGGCCACAACAGAGTGTAAGTGTTCGGGCCGCCAAGAAACTAGCCTGTACCACCAAATCCCCGCTGCAAATGCGGGCCATTTCACCACGCTGGTTGCTCCAGCTATTGCCTTGGGTTGAAGTTTCAGGGGGGACTTACCGTGTCAACCGACGGGATGTCAGAATTTTAGAGGGTTTTTCCGCAAACGATGACGGAGAAAAGAACATTGACATCTTAAGTTGTCACGAAGGGGAACCCACCCTCACCCAAACCTTTGTTGACTATGACGATGATCCGCCGGAATATCCCTTAAGGGTGGCTCAAACGATTGTGCGGGTGCATACCCGGGTCAGTGACCTCTACAGCAATGCCAGAGATCAGTTGCAAGAGCAGTTGCGCTTGACTATTGAAGGGCTAAGGGAGCGCAAGGAATGGGAAATTGTCAATAACGATGGCAATGGTGATCCAGACCGAGCCTTTGGGTTACTCCACAGGGCGGATCCTTCCATGCGACTCTCAACACGCACAGGTCCCCCCACCCCCGATGATTTCGATGAACTCTTGGCTAAGGTGTGGAAACAACCTGCTTTTTTCTTGGCCCACCCTAAGGCGATCGCCGCCTTTGGTCGGGAATGCACTCGTCGTGGGGTTCCCCCAGGCACAGTGAACCTGTTTGGATCGCCCTTTATCACCTGGCGCGGGGTTCCCATTATTGCCAGTAACAAACTTGCCGTGGACGCCAAAGGCAAATCCAATATTCTGCTGATGCGCGTGGGTGAAGCGCAGCAAGGAGTGGTAGGGCTACGTAAAACAGGTTTGATTGGCGAACATGAAGAGATTCCAGGTGTGTCCGTGCGGTTGATGGGCATTGACCAGAAAGCGATCGCCTCCTACCTCGTCACCCTTTACTTTTCTGCTGCTGTGCTGGTTCCCGATGCTTTGGGGGTACTAGAAAATGTAGATATTGGTTGCTACTATGATTAGGTGTTAGGTGTTAGGGAAATTCCCTTGTGTTCTGCAACGTTTTCTGGTATTATTATTTTAGAATTAGATAGATATCTTCGAACTTAAGGTGGGATGCTTTAGATAGCAAGGGCTTCAGCTTTTGGACAATTGAGCTATTCTTGGTCGGAATTTTCTCCCGGTTTACCCTGGTAGCCGGATAGATGTGCGCCTATAGATGACTTAAGATTCTGGTTGACTGACAAAACTATTCAACAGCATATTGGTACGGATGATGATGATAATGAGCTCGGCGAAGACTTAGGAAAAGCCTTATCAGCGTCTAAACGCTGAAAACCCCGTCTTTTTAAAGCGGGGATGAAAGCGAATAGTGGCTTTAGCCACCCGTCTCAACTATTTTGGCAAAAGGGTACTATTTAGATATGGGTACAGGCTGAAAATCCGAGGCGCAACCGGGAGAGAGACCCGCCACTGCTTGACCTTAAAGAAGAAATGCCCGGAGGGTAGGGAAAGTCCTCCTTAAAAACCCAATCATCGACTAACAATCGGTGTGTGAACCCAGCAAAGCACAGCTTGAGAAAACAACGGTACGGCGGGGCACGCCGAAACCAGGTGAAACAGGGGAGTAACGGACTCTATAAGGCACTCGCCAAAAAGTAACCAAACGTCTAAGGAGACTAGCCCGCTGGGTATGCGCGTAAACTGAACTGAAATCTTGGTCTTGACGGGTTTTTGGTTTAGGTATTGCCGCAAGGATACGGAGGTTTAAGGCCGGTCGTAGATCTAGGAATCCCCGCGTCTTTAGACCGGGGAGTGTCAAAACAGCTGCTCAATATTTTCGTAGAGCTTGGCGATCGCACAAGAAAAGCCAATGCTGGTAAACTTGATTGTGTCTCCGGCTCGATAGATCTGGGGAACCCACAGATTGTTTGACTTACGCTGGAATTGCTCCACTAGAATTTGTTTTTGGTGGAGTAGCACATACTCCTCAAATTCTGCGATTGTCTTGTAGTCGGCAAATTTCTCACCTCGATCAAATGCTTCGGTGGAGTCTGATAACACTTCAATAATCAGTTTGGGGTGCATAATAAAGTCTTCATTGGAGTAGCGATCCCTGTCGTCACAGGTTACAGCTAAATCGGGGTAATAGAAGAGATTTAAGGAGGGCAAGCGAAGCTTCATGTCAGTTGCATAAGAGATGCAACCTTTATCACGTAAATGATTTACTAGTAAAGCCGAGAGATTTCCTGTGATAATGACATGGGCTTTACTCGCAGCTGCCATAGCAACAATTTGACCCTGAAGATATTCATGCTTGATGGGACTAACCCGTTCAATTTCCAAGTACTCTTCCGGTGTAAAGTAGGTATGGCTTTTGCTAATTGTCATGAGGGAATAGGGAATGGGAAAACGGGAATGGGAAAACGGGAAACGTTTATCCTTGCTGCTTCCATGTAAATGGTAAGGTAGACAAGGGAGATGGGGATAGTGAGAAAAAAATCTATTCCACACTCCCCTAACTCTTTCTAAATGGAGCGATCGCTTCCCTTGTGTTTTGAACGTTTTTTGCTATTATTATCTAATAATGCGATAGGTGTACGCCTATAAATGCAATTTGTCTCCCTTGATGTAGGGGCGGGTTCACCCGAAATTTGGCAACCACACGATAATTGAGCTAAACCCGCCCCACCGGTATCACCGGGGCGGGTTTACCGAATTGATTTGTCAATGTGTCTGCCCAATACTGCATTCTCAATTATTAATTCTCAATTCTCAATTCTCAATTCTCAATTCTCAATTCTACATTCCTCAGGGTAATTGGCATAGTTTCCGGAGCAGGAATAACCCTACCAATCAAGGAGCTTTGCTTGTGGCCAAATGTTTTCAACTTCTTGATACATTCATCAACGTTTTCAGCTGGAATAGCAGCCAGGAGTCCACCAGAGGTTTGAGGGTCAAATAACAACTGGTATTTGGCTAAATCACCAACCTGGGTAGCATTATTTATGTAGATGGCTAGTCGTAAATTTTGAGGGTGTAGGGAACTGGTAATTCCTGCTTCCACGGTTTCTATGGCTCCTGGCAAAATCGGTATGGCATCTAAGTCTAATTCAACTCCCACTTGGGAGGCTTTTACCATCTCGAACAGGTGTCCGAACAGCCCAAATCCAGTAATGTCAGTGCAGGCTGTTGCGCCGGATTCAAGAAGGACTTGGGCAGCGGTTTGATTGGAGAGCAACATGGATTCAATGGCCTGCTCAATCCAGCGACCTTTAGCTTGGTAGCGCATATCAGCTGCAAACAGTGTTCCTGTACCAATAGCTTTGGTTAGAATCAACACTTGCCCAGGTTTCATCCCACTTTTGCGCAAAAGTTGGTCGGGATGAACTAGCCCGTTGCAGGACAGACCAAAGGCTAATTCCGCGCCTTCAGTGGTATGACCACCAATTAAGGGACTCTGACAGTCTTGGAGGATTTTATTGGCTCCCGACATCAATTGATAGAGGGTTTCTTCGATTTTTTCGTCTGTCCCGTAGGGAATGGTGACGATGGCTAAGGCACTTTGAGGAGTTGCTCCCATGGCAAAAATGTCACTCAAACAGTGATTGCTGGCAACTTGACCGAAGATATAGGGGTCATCGATCAAGCTACGAAAATAATCCACTGTCTGTACCAGCAGTTGACCGGCTGGCACTTGCAAAACAGCTGCGTCATCTGGGTCCCCCAATCCAATCATAATATCGGCTCCTCCCATGATCGGCAGCCGTTTGATCACCTTTTCTAGAATTGTACTACCGACCTTTGAACCACAGCCTGCACAGTGCATTTTGGGTTTGCTAATCGGTGATGGCAACAGGGAACTGGAGAGATTGTCTTCTTGTCTTTTGGACTCTTGATCTCCCCTACTGTTTGGTTCTTCCGCTTCCATTGACGGTAAATCGTCAAACTTATCCATGAATTTACGGTCAATTTGGTCTTTCCATAGCCACAGCAGCGGTGAGCGCCACTCCAAAAATGACCAAGAAGCGATCGCTTCTTGGTCCCCGGTGCCAATTAAACTTAAATATCGAGCCTGGGGATGGTAAGGGAGCAGTTTTTGCCCTAAGACAATCCGTCGCAGGTTTTCAAATAATGGTTTTCCCTGACGAACAGCAAATACCCCAGCTTTAGGCCGCTGGTAGTTTTGCATGGTGGCAATATCTCCAGTAGCAAAGACATGGGGATGGGAAATCGACTGTAAGGTATCGGCAACGAGAATGAACCCGCGCTCATCAGTGGCTAGTCCTGAGGCTTTAATCCAACTGGGAGCCGAGGCTTGAGTCACCCAAAAGACATGGTGGCATTCAACTTTTAAGCCAGAGTCACAGATCACCTTGAGGGGTTGGGATTGATCGGCATCAGCAGATATTTGACTCACTTCTTCCCTTAAATGGATTCTAATTCCTCGTTGGAATAAAATTTTTTCTAAGTGACCCCGGACCCAACGATTGTGCTGGGGTAACAGTTGTGTGCCTCGATGGAATAAATGAATTTGTAACTTCTCCGTCGGTTGACCGGCATGGGTTAAAATTTGATGCAATTTTGCTTGCATGTTCAGGGCCAGTTCTACTCCACCAGCTCCACCCCCAACAATACCCAAGGTGAGAGGACCCATGGGATTGTGTTCCACCTGGGCAGCGATTTGCTCCCAGGCTGCCAAAAACAGGGGAACCGGTTTTGCAGGAATCGCATACTTAGCTGCACCAGGTGTTCCAACCCTTGCTGGCGTACTGCCAATATCAATGGATAAATAATCAAAGGCAACAGGGGGATGATTGGCACAAATTACTTTCTTTTCAGTTAACTCCAGACCAATCGCTTGGTCTAAATATAATTGGGCTTTGGAAAACACCGCCAGACGACGCAAGTCGATGTGAGCTTCATCGTAGCTGTAAAAACCGGCAACATGACCTGGTAGCATTCCCGAATAGGGGGTGTGGGCATTGTCGGTAATCAGGGTTATACGGACACCAGGCAGAGGTTTCATGGCAAACTTTTTGAGAGCGATCGCATGGCTGTGACCACCACCAACTAAGACTAAATCTGTGGTGATCGGTTGAGGAGCTGGCTGCATGAGACCCGTTGAAAAAATTGAAAAAGCTGTCTTCAGTTTATCTAATTTTGCTTCAATAAAACCCACATCCCAGACTTGACAGTGTCATAGGTAATAATCAGGCTTTATCTGTGGCTGATCAAACATCGATAGCGCCAAATTCACTATTTATAGGTAAAAAAAATCGCCAAGCTACACAGAATTATTAGCGTATTACTTTCATACTACAACTTGATCGGCGAAATCTGGGATAAAAAAATTAAATTTTTACCTTTGCCAAAGTATAATCTTCACAGTTTGATGATCAATAAAAAAAACAATGAACAAAAAAATCTTACTAGGTTTTCTTTTAGTCCTATTACTACCGGTTACTGCCTGTTCCCCTAGCTCCGATTCTACATCCTCGTCTGGAAATGGGGCTCAGGTTCAATCTTTTACCACTGGAGCAATCCCCGATCAAGATCCTGAAAAGTTACAGCGACTCTACGGCAAGCTTGCAGCTTACCTAGAAGCAGAATTAAAGGTTCCGGTAGAATACAAGCCTGTGATTGACTATGCAGCAGCGGTAACAGCTTTTCGGGTGGGGGACTTGGATCTGGTCTGGTTTGGTGGACTGACTGGGGTTCAAGCACGGTTACAGGTAGAAGAGGCTGAAGCGATCGCTCAACGGGATATTGATGCTGAATTTCACACCGTTTTTATCGCCAATAAAAGCAGCGGGCTCAAACCCATTAAGGATATTAAAGATTTAAAAGTTTTGAAAGGTCATACCTTAACTTTTGGCAGTGAGTCATCTACCTCTGGACGCTTGATGCCCCAGTATTTTCTCGAACAAGCAGGGGTAACCTTAGACGATTTTAAAGGTGAAGTTGGGTTTTCCAAATCCCACGATGCCACGATTCAATTGGTTGAGGCAGGGAGCTACAAGGTAGGAGCCTTGAACGAACAGGTCTGGAAGAGTCGCGTTGCAGCTGGAAATGTGGACTTAAAAAAAGTAGAGTTGATTTGGCGAACTCCAGCTTACTATGATTATCACTGGGTGATTAATCCTAAAGTCAAAGAACGCTACGGGGATGATTTTGTCGAGCGGGTTCAAGCCGCCTTATTAAAGCTAGATCCTAATGTTCCCGAGCAAAAAGAAATTCTTGATTTATTTGGAGCTACTAAATTTATTTCTACAAAAAATGACAACTATGCCCAAATTGAGAAAATTGGACGGAAAATTGGCAAGATTAAGTAAATAAGCTGATGTACATTTAAATTGGCTATTCCCCGTTCCTTTATCCGCTGTTCCCTGTTACCTTTGAGAAATTTAGGTGGCGTTGCGTCAGTCTTCGCGCTGAATAGGAGTAGGGTGGGCATCCTGCCAGCCAGAAAAGATCGCCGAACAGGCAAGATGCCCATTCCACCTGAGGGGGTGACAAAAAGGCTAAAAACTAGACAGGGTATGGGGTGTGGGGTGTGGGGTGTGGGGAAAATAGAAGCGATGCAGCTTCGGAACAGGGGGTTTCCCCCACTCGCGCAAAGCATGGCTGACAGGGAATTTGGAGTGAGTAAGCGCGATAACAATTGCTCATATAGCTGATTTAACCGTCCCGTCGCCACTCCGCCAGCTCCTGATCTTCCCCTACACCCATCACCCCACACCCCACACCCCGTAAAGCTTTTAAGGCTGTTTGTCACCCCGTCAGCCATTCCACAGGTGCGACCCGTGGCGAATTTAATAATTAGATGCGGAAAGCCCACCTAAAAACTTTTAAAATCATTCCAATATTAAGCAACGCCAAATGCTGAAGAGCTTATCACTAATCACCAATGACTAAAATTCCTATCTTTGAACTCAAACAGGTATCCCAGCAATTTGGCCAGTTTCGGGCATTGACTAACCTTAACCTCAAGATTTATCCTGGGGAACGAGTTGCCCTAGTGGGGGCGAGTGGTGCAGGTAAAAGTACCTTGATCCGCCTGCTCAATGGCATTTTACTCCCCAGTCAAGGAGAAGTCTGGGTCTTAGGTCGTAATCTAGCTAGAATCTCCCCGCGCCAATTGCGTCAGGTACAGCGTCGCCTTGGCACCGTTTACCAACAGTTCAATCTAGTCAATAACCTCCGGGTGATTCATAACGTTAATGCGGGTCATTTAGGACGCTGGTCATTGATGAAAGCTCTTGTTTCTTTATTGTTTCCCCAAGAGGTAGACACTGCTCTCAAGGCTTTAGCTCAGGTAGGAATTCCCGAAAAGCTTTATGCACCCACCGAGGAACTGTCTGGAGGACAGCAACAAAGGGTTGCCTTAGCTAGAGTGCTGGTGCAAAATCCTGACGTGATTATTGCTGATGAACCGATTTCTAACCTGGACAGGCAAATGAGTCGGGAAATTATGGATTTGCTAAAGGAGATAAGTGAAACCGGGGGAAAGACATTAGTAACTAGTCTGCATTCTATCGAATTCGCCTGCAGTCATTGCGATCGCTTGGTGGGATTGCAACGGGGAAAGATTGTCTTTGATGTTCCTCCAGGGGTTTTGTCTCAGAGCATGATCGACAAATTATATGCTACAGAGACTGATCTGATGAATGTATAGTTTGAAATTTTTAGGAACCTTTCCGTCTCAAATTATATAGCACTTGGAGTAAATATTAAAACACATTAGAGGTCTATAAATCATCTTTAATCGAGTCAAATTAATCAAACTAAACCTTCCAAAAATGATGATTTAAACTTTAATTTTATCAACGATATTACCGTGACCAAAGTAGTTCTATTAATTTTCTAAATTTTGACTACAGTAAAGCTAAGTTATTACATATTTACACTACCATTTATTTCGTTGGTTTCGTCTATTAACCTCTAGTTTTAGGGTGTTATGGTATTCTATAAATTTCTATTTGTGTTCCCTGTTACCCGTTTGATTTTCCCTGTTACTTTATCCACTGTTCCCTTGAAACCAAAATACTATTAAAATCCGTTGCAATAACTTAGATGACTCAAAGTTTATCTCGTCCACCATTACTGAATCGCAGCCTGCTGTGGGGAATTTGTTTTGTCATTTTTATCGGGATGGCGGTTGTTAAAGCTGGTATCTTTGAGCAAGATCTTGTTAATGTGGGAGGATTTTACCAACTGTTGCGGTTCTTGCGGGCGAGTTTGCACCCCGAAGTGAGTCCTGAGTTTCTGCAGCTGACCCTGAAGGCTACCCTCACCACCCTAGCTTATGCCGCCTGCGGCACTTTTCTGAGTATCTTGCTCGGCGTGGTGGCAGGAGTTATCACCTCCCAGGTTTGGTGGTTGACAGTCTTGCCTCACTGGACTCTGCGACAACCCATCTGGCTGGGAATTCGGGGACTGCTGGCCTTCCCCAGAGCAATTCATGAGATGATCTGGGGCATTTTTTTTGTCAGTATCTGGGGTTTAGATCCTCTGGCGGCCATTATGGCCATCGCCATTCCCTATGGGGCAATTGTCGCGAAGGTCTTCTCAGAAATTCTGGATGAAACGCCCCGGGGTGCTTTGATGGCATTACTCAGTAGTGGCGTGTCTCCCTTGATGGCCTTTCTTTACAGTATCATTCCACAAGCCTTTTCAAATCTCCTGTCCTACACCCTCTATCGCTTTGAGTGTTCCATTCGTTCAGCTACTGTACTGGGACTGGTTGGGGCTGGTGGGTTGGGCTATGAGATCTTGCTGAGTTTACAGTCTCTGCGTTACGAACAACTATGGACATTTTTCTATGCCCTAGTTTTATTAAGCGCTGCGATTGACATCAGTAGTGTCATCTTGCGCCGCCGGATTAATTTGACAGTAGTTTTAATTTTAGTGGCTTTGTGCTGTTTGGGGTTTTTGTATGTCAGTCCTGATCTGAGCAAGTTTTGGTCTCCCCGAACTCAAAAACTCTTGGGTGACATTGCCCAAGCATCATTTCCCCTCGATTTTAAGACTGTGCCCTTGTCGCAGCTGTGGAAGTTATCACTACAAACTCTAGTTATGTCTGTCCTGGCCAGTGCTGGTTCTGGTCTTGTAGGGATTGTTCTGTCTTTTCCGGCAGCCCATAATTTTTTGCTACCAGGGGGATTGCTCAATCCCAGTCCAAAAGCTTCCCGATTAGCTGCCTTACAAGGCTGGTCTATCCTAGTATTCACCAGGATCATACTACTGTTTGGCAGAGCTATTCCTGCCCCAATTTGGGCATTAGTGGTGATGTTTGTCATGTTTCCGGGAGTTTTACCTGGTGCGATCGCCCTAGGATTGCATAATCTAGGCATCCTTGGCAGGTTGATGGCAGAAATAAATGAAAATTTGGAAAAGCCTCCCTTAGAAGCCTTAAAAGCACAAGGAACTCCAGGAGCACTCTTGTTTCTCTATGGGATATTCCCGATGAATTTACCTCGTTTTCTGGCTTATATTTTCTATCGCTGGGAGGTGTGTATGCGGGAGACGGTCATTGTAGGATTAGTTGGGGCTGGAGGATTAGGGGTATTGTTGACCGAACAACTGAGCAGCTTTGATTATCCGAGTGTGGGCATGACGCTGGTTTGTTTTGTCTTTTTGACTTTTTTCGTTGATTGGGTGAGTGCTGCCGCTAGAGAATCGATAACTCCTCATAAATCTCTAAACTATTGACACTCCCCGCTAATCGCGAGACGGGGATTCTTCACTCAATGACTCGGCTTGCTGAACCTGACCGGAATCAAGGACAGTAGAGGCCAAATCTCCTGAAGCGTTTGGATTAATAATCCAAGTTCCGACGTGCCCCGTCGTACTTATGGCTCGATTTCGGATGTTGATAGCGGCATTGTGGTCTCTATCAAGTTCACACCCACATTCACAGACATGAGTCCTAGTAGATAGGGACTTTTTAACAGTTTCACCGCATTCAGAACAGTTCTGGCTAGTGTAGGCAGGATTCACTGCAACAGTCATCCTGCCAAACTTAATCCCAAAATGCTCCAACCATTTCCTAAATTGATACCAACCAGCGTCATTAATAGATTTGGCGAGACAGTGATTTTTTACCAGATTCTTAACTCTTAAATCTTGCCTTCGGCACGCTTCGCGAACGTAGGCGACCAGATCGTTAGATCGGATTACGCAACGTGCAAGTCTCTTTGCATGTTCTTCACGCTGCCTACTTATTTTAAGGTGCTGTCTACCTAGTATATTGACCGCTTTTCTTCGGTTGGATGAGCCTTTCTTTTTTCGGGAAACCCGACGTTGATAAAATTTTAAACGTCTTTCCCCTTTTCTATAGAATTGGGGGTTAGGTTCAGAATGACCATTGGAGTCTGTATAAAACTCTTTGAGTCCTACATCCAGACCAATCATTTCACCTGTGTGCTCTACTTCCTCTTTTACGTTAACTGCAACGCAAAATTGAACATAGTACCCATCAGCTCGTTTAACTATCCGAACCCGATTAATTTGCTTCTTGTCGAAGCGCCATAAGTCCCAAGTCCCCTTTAGCTTAAGCTTTCCAATCCCTTTTTTGTCTGTGAACGTTATCGACTTTTTATCAGGAGATAACTTCCATCCTGACTTCTTGTACTCGACAGAGCGAGCACGCTTTTGGAATCTAGGAAAACCCTTTTTGCCTGGAACTTTTTTCTTGCAGTTATCGTAGAAGCGAACAATCGATGACCATGCCCTCTCAGATGCAGCCTGACGAGCGGTAGAGTTTAATTCATTAGCAAAGGGAAACTCTTTAGCTAGTATTTTAGAGTACCGGCTAAGGTCACTTTTTCCTGTCCCTTTGTTGTCTAACCACAGGCGAATACAACTATTTCGGATAAACTTAACTGTCCGGATAGCTTCGTCTATAGCTGAATATTGAGACTTTTTGCCCTTGGCTTTAAACTCTAGAATGATCATTGACCTTAGATCACGCTACGCGAACGAAATTCGACCTCCTCGACCTTGACCAACGGTCACGCTACGCGAACGGTCGCGCTACGGGAACGATATGTCTTTACTCTAGCAATTTTATATAAAAGCGTCAAGTACTAGTCAAGATTTTTTTCACGGCGACTCAAGTCGCTGCTAGTCTTCATCCCGGAGACGAAACCTGATTAATAGTGGAGCCTTATTACAAAAACCTTCAAACTTTTACTCATAACCTGCCGACTATAAAGGCTCCACTATTCTTGCGGTAAATTCTAACCCGGTTTAAAAACGCGGGGCTTTCGACTTGTGCGTCCCCTCGTAATGGGATTATGCTTCTGCATTACTGGCGTTGCACAATAACAGGATGATGTACCTATTTGCCGAAGGAAGTTTGAACTGTAGACTATAAGCCACTTTTAGTTATGTGCAAAAAATGCTAACATCCCACAAATGTGCAACGGCTCCTCACTAACCTAAAGCTTGGGCGAGATCTTCTAGTAGATCATCAGTATGTTCAAGACCAACAGACATCCGTAACAGATTGTCTGGGGTTCTGGTACCAGGAAATTCCATGGAAGCACGATGTTCGACTAAACTCTCGACACCACCCAAGCTAGTGGCTCGTGTAAATACTTTAACCTTGCCAGTAAAGGCAAAGGCATCTTCCCTGTTTCCTTTAACTTGGAAAGAAATCATACCCCCAAACAGGTTCATCTGAGCAGCAGCAATTCCATGTCCTCGATGGTTTGGCAATCCCGGATAATGAACAGCTTCTACTTTAGAGTGTTCTTCTAAAAATCGTGCCACCTTCAAGGCATTTTCTGAATGAGCTCTCATGCGGTAGGGTAAGGTCTGAATGCTCCGCAGGAGTAACCAACAGTCGAAAGGGGCGGCTACTGAACCGCCAGCCATCTGAATTGTTTTAATTTTGTGAAAAAATTCATCCTTAACCTTAGTAATCACGGCACCTCCTAAGACATCACTGTGTCCACCGAGATACTTGGTTGTGGAGTGGATAACCAAATCTGCACCCAACTCCAATGGACGTTGGCTAATCGGTGTTGCCCAAGTGTTATCGCAAACACAATAGACATTATGGTTATGGGCAATATGGGCAATCTTGCTGATATCAGTAATCCTTAACATTGGATTGGAAGGCGTTTCTATCCAAATCAGCTTGGTGTTGGGTTGAACTGCTTCCATCACTGTGGTAGGATTAGCCATATCTACAAAAGTGACCGCCAAATTCCAAGGGCCAAAAACTTCTCGCAAGAGAAACCCAGTTCCTGTGTAACTATCTATAGGTGCCACTACATGGTCTCCAGGGGACAAAGCCTGGAAGATACTCAAGGTAGCAGCTGAACCAGAAGAAAAAGCGGCGGCGGCTGCTCCCCCCTCTAATTTAGATAGGCATTTTTCCAGACTATCCCGATTCGGGTTATTGTCTCGACTGTAGTTATAACCCTGAGGGTAGCTGCCGTCTGGCTGACGTTCAAATGTAGTAGATAGATAAATTGGGGACACTACTGCCCCTGTGGCTGAGTCAATATTATGGCCAGCATGCACTGCCAGTGTCTCAATTTTCATGCAACCTTTTGCTCAAATCACTGATAATACCTTTTCATAGGGAAGAGACCACATCATCTACATATATATAGATTTTGGCCATATGTACCTGCATTAATCCCATCTAAGTTGTGTGATTGACTACATAAGACTTGCTTATCACTGATTACATCTAGCTTTTATCATACTTATGAGGTAGATTCAATGTCTTGATGCAGTCGCTCATCGGGAACGGCTGTTTGCGGACCCAAGGGTTTGAACCTGATAAACCCCGTGGGGCATTAGCAATCCCCCCTAACCCTCATTATTAAGGGTAGACGCCAGTCGCTCTTAGGAGTTTCCCCCAAGACCAAGCTGCATCCCTACTCCCTAAAACCAAGGACGATGTACCTCACCCAATTGAGAGCTCCTATATATATAGATTTTATCCATATGATGCCCCATTAATCCCGTCTGCATTGTGTGATTGATTACATAAGACTTGCTTATCACTGACAATAGGGGTAAAACTTAATCAAAACCTATAATCAGTAAGGTTTGTTGCCAAATTGCCAGTACCATAAGAAAAATTTACCAATTGTTTTAATGGGGTTGAGTTACTTATGGGCTTCCCATTGCCCCGGTATGATAGGGGAGTTGTTGGTAATTATAAAAAAATTGTGAAAAAAATTACACTCTTAGGTTCCACTGGCTCAATCGGTACCCAAACTCTCGATATTGTTAATCAATACCCCGATCAATTCCAGTTAGTGGGATTGGCAGCTGGGCGCAATGTGGAAATGTTAGCCGCTCAAATTCGGCAATTTCGACCGATAATTGCCGCAATTCGTGATCAAGATAAATTGCCAGAACTCAAAGCAGCAATTGCTGACCTTGACCCCCAACCTATTCTTTTAGGGGGCGAAGCTGGAGTGGTAGAAGTGGCACGCTATGGTGATTCCGAAGCTGTAGTTACTGGCATTGTCGGCTGTGCGGGTTTGTTGCCTACTATTGCTGCTATTGAAGCGGGTAAAGACATTGCTTTAGCGAATAAAGAAACTCTAATTGCAGGTGGTCCAGTGGTACTACCGTTAGTCGAAAAACATGGTATTAAGCTGCTACCAGCTGACTCAGAACATTCGGCAATTTTTCAGTGTCTTCAGGGAGTGCCAGCAGGGGGATTGCGGCGGATTATCCTAACAGCATCCGGGGGGGCTTTCCGAGATTGGTCTGTGGACAAGTTAGCTTCAGTGAAGGTGGCTGATGCCCTAAAGCATCCCAATTGGTCCATGGGACGTAAAATTACTGTGGACTCTGCCACTCTGATGAATAAGGGATTGGAAGTGATTGAGGCTCACTTCCTGTTTGGCATGGATTATGACCACATCGACATTGTGATTCATCCCCAGAGTATTATTCACTCCTTGATTGAACTACAAGATACTTCAGTATTAGCTCAGTTAGGTTGGCCAGATATGCGCTTACCTTTACTCTATTCCCTGTCATGGCCGGAGCGGATCTATACCGATTGGGAACCACTAGATTTGGTGAAAGCTGGTAATTTGACTTTTAGGGAACCGGATCATCAGAAATATCCCTGTATGAACATCGCTGATGCGGCTGGTCGGGCTGGGGGGTCGATGCCAGCGGTATTGAATGCAGCCAATGAGCAGGCAGTTGCCCTATTCCTAGAGGAGAAAATTGGTTATTTGGATATTGCTCGTTGTATTGAATCTGTATGCGATCGCCACCAAGCTGATAACTGTTCCAATCCTTCCTTAGACGATATCTTGGCAGCAGATCAATGGGCAAGACAGGAAGTTATAGCTGCCAGTAAGTTGCTCAGGGATTCGATCACTTTCCCGCAGCCTCTAGCTTCAACAAGTTGATTGGGTTCAAGACCTGCTCAAAAATCCAAAAAACGTTTTGGTAAAAGTCGCCCATAGCCCCGACGCCAAGGGCTAGCTAAGTCGGGGTAGTTTACGCTATGTGCTTGCCTTAAACTTGTGAGTGGACAATAAAAGAAGTTGGAGAGCTACTTATGGACGCCGCTGCACTCTGGCAACGCTATCAGGATTGGCTTTATTACCACGAAGGATTAGAGCTTTACCTCGATATCAGCCGTATGGGGTTTGATGATGCCTTTGTGGAGGCGATGCTGCCTAAGTTTGAAAAGGCATTTAAGGATATGGATGCCCTAGTCAACGGTGCGATCGCAAACCCTGATGAAAACCGCATGGTCGGTCACTACTGGCTAAGAGACCCGGACTTAGCCCCAACTCCAGAACTCCAACAAGACATTGTCAACACTCTCGAAAAGATTGAAACCTTTACCCAAAATGTCCACACGGGTGCCATCCATCCCCCTAGGGCACCAAAATTTACAGATGTTCTTTCCATTGGTATTGGGGGTTCTGCCCTTGGTCCTGAGTTTGTCGCTGAAGCCCTCGCGCTAGACTCTCCTCCTTTAGCCATTCACTTTATTGACAATACTGACCCAGCTGGCATTGATGCTGTGCTTACCCGACTCCAAGACCGATTGTCTAGCACTCTGGTATTAGTCATCTCCAAATCTGGGGGAACACCAGAAACTCGTAACGGCATGGTGGAAGTTAAAACAGCCTACGAGTCTCAGAATCTAGACTTTGCTGCCCAGGCTGTTGCCATTACGGGTGTTGGCAGCAAACTAGATCAATTGGCAAAATCCGAAGGTTGGCTGGCCACCTTTCCCATGTACGATTGGGTAGGAGGACGTACCTCTGAAATGTCAGCCGTAGGACTACTTCCAGCTTCACTACAAGGGATTGATATCCGTCAGATGCTGGCTGGTGCTAAAGATATGGATAGCGCTACCGGTAGCCCCGAGCTCAAAAGCAATCCAGCAGCGTTACTTGCCCTATGCTGGTACTTTGCTGGCAATGGTAAGGGGGAGAAAGATATGGTCATGTTGCCTTACAAAGACAGTCTATTGCTATTCTCCCGCTACTTACAGCAGCTGGTAATGGAATCTCTAGGTAAGGAAAAAGACCTAGATGGCAATACGGTTTATCAGGGCATTGCAGTTTATGGTAACAAAGGCTCAACGGATCAACATGCCTACGTACAGCAACTTCGCGAAGGTGTTCCCAATTTCTTTGTCACGTTCATTGAAGTCTTAGAAGACCGACAAGGTAAGTCTCCAGAAGTAGAAGCCGGTGTAACTGCGGGAGACTATCTATCAGGTTTATTACAAGGTACTCGGCAAGCGTTGTATGAAAATCAACGGGATTCCATGACCGTAAGCATTCGTCAGGTCAATGCTAGAACCGTGGGGGCATTGATTGCCCTGTATGAACGTGCTGTTGGTCTTTATGCATCCTTGGTAAATATCAATGCCTATCACCAACCTGGGGTAGAAGCGGGTAAAAAAGCCGCCGCTGCCATTCTGGATTTACAGAAAAAGGTGATGGAAGTACTACACCAGGAAAGTGCTGCCATATCTGTTTCGGAGTTAGCTGAGAAAGTGGGAGCCCCTGACCAAATTGAAGGGATTTACAAATTGCTGCGTCATCTGGCTTATAACCAGCGGGGTATTGTCTTAGAAGGAAATCTGCGGCAACCAAGTAGTCTCAAAATTTCTGCTGTATAAGCTAATACACATTTCACCTTTTAAGTTGACAGTTGACTGTTAATCCTTGACAGCCAACTGTCAACTTAAATGCTAGTTAACAAAACAGACCTTAGGCTTCCTAGTCAACTCAAGAAACTTGCTAGAATAGAAATCATAAAAGGTTAGATAATATCTTAAATGTAACGTTTTTTACAAAAAATGTAACGTTTCTTAAAATTTTGGTTACAATGCTGGGCATAAAGGTAGCTGAATTAAAGAGGTCAGAGGTGCAATGGCTCAGTCCGATGTAGTAACTGTCGGTCAATACCTTACTCAACGCCTGCAAGCCGCTGGTGTCAAGCATATTTTTGGCGTAGTGGGAGATTACGTCCTGGGTCTGATGGATGTCTTGCTAGACAGTTCTGTAGAGTTAATCTACACCTGTAACGAACTCAATGCCGGATATGCAGCTGATGCCTATGCTCGCCTTAATGGTGTTGGTGGGTTGTGCGTTACCTATAATGTCGGTGGACTTAGTCTAGTGAATGCTGTGGCGGGTGCCTACGCTGAGCTAGTCCCCTTGATCGTGATTAGTGGAGCACCTAACAGTTCCCAGCGGCAGCAAAAGTTACTCCTACATCACACTGCCGGTAATTACAATCTACAGCTGGAAATTTTTGAAAAAATTACAGTGGCAGCCGTGAGGCTTACCAGCCCTAGTCAAGCGGCAAGGCAAATCGACCAGACCATTGCTGCTTGTTTGCGCCACCGCAGACCTGTATACATTGAAATTCCCTCAGACATAGTCAATCAACCTTGTCCTGTTACTGGGGAACGTGACTTACCAGAAGCCCCAATTATGGATATCCACGCTTTATCAGAGGCAGTTGAAGAGGCGGTAAGTTTGCTAGAGCAATCCCAGCATCCCGTTATTATAGCTGGGGTTGAACTCCACCGCTACGGAATAGCAGAGCAACTTACCAACCTGCTGGAGCAGACGGGATATCCCTTCGCTACCACTCTGTTAGGCAAGTCAATCATCTCCGAAAGCCACCCACAATTCATTGGTAGCTATGCAGGAGCGTTCAGTCAGGAGTATGTACGCCAACGAGTTGAAACAGCAGACTGTATTTTGTGCCTGGGTGCCTTCATGTCAGACATTAATCTGGGTGGTTTCACTGCCCAACTGCCGGAAGAGCGATTAATTAATGCTAATTCTGACAAAGTTAAAATCAAACACCACTTCTATTCTCCAGTCTATCTCGCGGATTTCATTGCTGGTCTAACTGCCAAACTTAAGAAGAAAAAATCTGATGTATTGGATATCAAGCCAGCTATAGAGTCTTTGTCTAAACGCTTTGAATCACAACCTGAGCAAAAGCTAACTAATGCCAGATTCTATGAGCGGATTACTCACTTTATTGATGATGACTCAATCGTGATTGCTGAAACTGGTGATGCTTTAATTGCTACCGTTGATTTGGTACTCCAAGGAGACAGCGACTACATTGGACAGGCGCTTTACACCTCTATTGGCTTCTCAGTTCCTGCCTGCCTAGGAGTCGCTTTGGCTGTTCCTAACCGTAGACCGATTGTTTTTGTTGGTGATGGTGCCTTCCAGATGACCTGTCAGGAACTTTCTACGATTATTAGGCATCAACTTAACCCGATTATCTTCTTAATTAATAATGACGGGTACACTATTGAGCGAGCTATCCATGAAGGCTCGTACAACAATATTCAACCTTGGAAATATCATCAGTTACCCCAGGTTTTTGGCAATAGCTGGAGTTGCCAAGTGCGTACTGAAGGTGAGTTAGAACAAGCCTTAGAACAGGCAAAAGTTAACCACAATAGTATCTCCTTTATCGAAGTTCATTTAGCTCGGCTCGATTGCTCTGATGGTGTCAAGCGCTTGGGGAAAGCGTTAAGTGCTATGCAAGGATTATCAGAATAGTAGCTGCTCTAGGCCAGAGGGGGGGCTGACTGACTAATTAATCACAAGGGTGCTTATTTCAGCAAGCCTAAGCTATGTTGTTGTCTAGGTATCTATATTAATTTTACCAGGCAACTCCTATCTCCAGACAGTTCTGACGGAGCTGGTGTCGAAGTATTTTTAGTCACCAATTGAGCACCAGATGACCTAGCTTAAGAGTAGGTTTGTTCTAAATGTCAGTACTATAGTTATCCCATGCCATTGATTATTTTGGTTGCAGATGACGACCTGGGCACTCGTCTGTCTGTAAGCGATTATCTGGAAATGTCAGGTTATTCAGTTATTACTGCTGAAAATGGTCAGCAAGCGCTGTCTATGATTGAGACTTATCACCCTCACCTTCTGGTTACAGATATTAATATGCCGCGAATAGATGGCTATGAACTGGTGAGAAAAGTGCGTCAGAAGCCCCCATTGCGGTTGTTACCTGTTGTATTTTTAACCGAACTCAATAGCACCAATCAACGCATCAAGGGTTATCAGTCGGGGTGTGATGTCTACCTACCTAAGCCCTTTGAGATGCAAGAATTAGGTGCAGTCATTCAAAGTTTACTAGTGCGATCGCAAATGATTCATACGGAGTTACGATTCTCATCACCACAGACTACAAAAGAGCCGGTTGAGCAACCGGGATCGAGATCAATCAACTCCGTAGAGATTAATCATCAATTAGGGAATAATACCCAAGCTCATGCTCTACAGATGACCAAGCGAGAACAGCAAGTCTTGAATTTACTGGCTACTGGTTTATCCAATGTCGAAATTGGTAACCAACTACACCTGAGTCCGAGGACAATCGAGAAGTACGTTAGTCGTCTGTTCAGAAAAACTGATACGAGTAACCGAGCCGAACTCTTACGATTTGCCTTAGAACACCATTTAATCAAATGAATTCATCCAGTTAACCACCAATGGCACAAATGCTAAGTTCACCATTGGCAATTAGTAGTTGGCAGTTTTTAGTTTTGCCTAGTCTTGGTGTAATTTTCAACAACGTGTTCCAGCAGACCTTCGCAAGCGTCTAGCAGTAAATCAATCACCTTATTAAAACCCTCTGGTCCACCGTAGTATGGATCGGGGACTGAGCGCTCGGTGTGATGACGGGCAAAATCACACATTAGCCTTACTTTATCTTTATACTTCCCAACTGGATCAACTGAGATAATATCTTCGTAGTTTTGCTGATCCATAGCCAAAATCAGGTCAAATTCTTCCAAGTCAGACCGATTAAACTGCCGTGCTTGCCCCTGCAGTACAATCCCCCGACGTTTGGCAGCTGCTGTCATACGCCGATCTGGGGCAGAACCAATATGATAACTGGAAGTACCAGCGGAATCGCAGACAATTTGGTCAGAAAGATTTGCTTGTGCTATCAAGTGATTCATGATGTTCTCGGCTGAGGGAGAACGGCAGATATTACCAAGGCAGACAAAGAGTAACTTGCAGGGCATGGGTATATTATTTGGTCAACTACGAGCTGGGCCGTGTTAAGTTTAGCAACGAAATGGCTCTATGGGATAGTTGAACCCATGTGGTCCGATGTCGCTTCATGGTTCAATGTCTAGCAACGCAGTGATTTAAAGACACCAAAGACACCAAGTTGTAAAGGGATACCTCCTAACAAGAACGGTTATGCAAGGAAGAGATGTAATATTTAAGTCGCGCCGTAGCCTTTACCGCAAGCGCCGCCGACGGTTTAACCTACTGACAATTCTCGCAGGGATAGTTCTAAGTTTGATGATTGTGGAATTGTTGGCTCGTTTATTAGTGGCTGCGGTCGGCAAAATTAATGATATAGCTACCTACAAGGGGGCACCCAGAGATTTCACTGTTTACCGTCCCAAGTTCGTTGACCAGACACAGCAGCTTTATGATGGATTACCAGACCTTGGTGATCTAGCTGTCCAACGGGATCTAGCTGTAGGTTATAGTTTATTGGGGAAGCAACAAAGTGATTTCTGGCGCATTAATGAGCAGGGTTTCCGGGACGACGACCCCGTTCCCTTGGTCAAACCCAAAAATGAAATTCGGATTTTTTTGTTAGGTGGCTCGACAGCCTTCGGTCAAGGGAATGCCAATAATCAAGTTACCATAGCCAGCTACTTAGAAGCTCGTCTCAATGAACGAATCACACAGCAAAGGCGTTCCCCACAGAAATACCGACCGATGACCTTACCCCCTTCTGAACCGGAATTAAAGCAAGCACTTGCTCTGCCGCCAAAGATTCGAAATGGTAAGTATCGTGTCATCAACGCCGCCGTACCAGGGTATACCTCTGGCAATACACTAGCTCAGTTAGCTCTCAAGATTTTACCTTACAGTCCAGATGCAGTAATAGTGTTGGGTGGATACACAGACTTGATGACCCCCAGTGACCAAAATTTAACAGATATTCCTAACACAGAAGCCTTCTTGCAAAATGCTACCGGGCATTTTTGGACTCATCTCACTCAGCAGTTGAAGCATTTAGTTACAAAAACTTATCTCGCTAAAGCAATCACATACTGGGTCTTTGATCCTCAGCCGTCAGTGAGTCAGCGGTCTCTAGTGGTGAGGGGGGACGTTATGCCACTGAAGAAGTATCTTCCTCAGAAATCCGATGAACTGGAACGTCGATTGACGCGCTATCGCAATAACCTCAGACATATGCTGCGTTTAACAGCAGGACAGCGAATTCCTTTACTAGTTGCTGTCCAACCAGAAATCACTGGTCGTGGCAAGAACAAGATCAAACCAGCAGAGAAGGAAATTTTGCAGCAGTTAGGAAAGGTTTACCAGGAACAAGTGCAAGCCAATTATCCCAAATTGGTAATAGCGGGTCAGCAACTGGAGAAAGGCTTTCCCAAAAATATCAAGGTTTTAAACTTGTACACAATTTATCAAAACTTTCCCGAACTCGCCTTTCATGATGCCATTAACTTGACAGAAGCAGCCAATATACAGGTGGCTAAGAGCTTATATTATGGACTTACTTCACTGCCAAAGCTACAGGTAGCTTCGTTTTACTCAAATCTTGATAAATAGTCAGGAATTAAAAGGATATTCGGCATGAGGTTTGGAACCATTGAGAATGATTAATTTCCTCATGCCCCTAGTTTTTTCCTACGGAATCGCGAGCGGGGATTGACCGATCAGGTTATAAACCTGGCAAATTTAACCCACTGGTAAGTTCTTCCATGCGCTCCCGCATAGTGGCTGTGGAGGTCTCATAGGCATTTTTCATGGCTGCTAACACCAGTTCAGATAAAGCCTCAGCTCCTTGATTGATAGCATCCTCAGAAATCTCTACACGTAGGGGTTCCTGATTGCCACTGAGAAACACCTTCACCTTACCGTCTTCCCCTGATGTTCCCTCAATTTCCATTTGCTCCAACTGATCCTGGAGCTCTTTGGCACCCTTTTGAACTTCTTGAGCTTTTTTGAACGCTTCGGCTAGTTCTTTCATCTTGCCGAGACCGAGACCAAATCCTTTTCCTTTGTCTTGTGTCATAAAAAATCCCAGTTAAGTTTAGAAAACCCCTGTCTAATGACCGGGGAGGAAAAACAAACGTCAAGCGCGGTTTTAACCGCTGCCCAGGTTGGCACTAAGCCCAGTCTATGGGCAAGGGGTGCGCTGACATTAGAAATCCTGTGGTGATTAACCTTTATCTATTGTGTATCTATCGTGTATCTATTGTGATGCTATTTGACCTTTTCTGGCCTGAAAAGCAGCAGGAAATAGGGGAATAACTTCCCGGTGTCCTTATTCATACATGGGCTGAAGTCATATACTTAACTTCCTCCCGTTCTTTTCTAGTTTAGCCATGGACAACTTTGACACTCCCCGGTCATTAGACATGGGGATTCCTAGATCTACGAACCACCTTAAACCGACGTGTCCTCCGGGAAGAGGCAATACTTAACCAACAATCCGTAGAAACCTACCAAATTCCCAGTCAATTCACGACAGACCTAGAGGGCGGTTCTCCTTAGGCGTTTGGATACTTCTTGGGAGTGCCGAACATTCCGTTTCCCTTCCTTTTCTCCATGTTCCGGTGTGCCGGAAACGAAACCTTAGAAGAGTGGAGCCTTAATCAAAAGCGATGCAGCGCGGTCTTGGGGGAAACCCCCATGAGCGACTGCATCAAGAAAGGTTAAAACTTTTTACTCATAGCCGACTAACTATAAAGGCTCCACTCTTCTTACGGTAACTTCTAACCCCACCGTACATTGCGGCGCTTGACCGTGGCGAATTTAATTCGCCACGGTCAAGCGCACCAGGTGTTTTCTCAAAAGTGCTGTTCTAGGTTCACACGCCAATTGTTGATTGACGATTGGGTTTTTAGCGATGCAGCGCGGTCTTGGGGAGGCAGCGCGGTCTTGGGGGTTCCCCCCATGAGCGACTGCCGTGGTTTCCCCCATGAGCGACTGCATCAAGAAAGGAGGATTTTCCCTACCCTCACCAGCATTACTACTTTCTAGGCAGTCAAACTTGGTTTCCTATTCCAGTTGTCCTAGCGGTTTTTCAGCCTGTACTCTATACCTAATTCTAGATGAATTGCGGTAAAGATTCCAGAACTCTAGAAATATTTTTTTCACAGTGGCTTTAGCCACTATCTCGCTTTCATCCCTTGAATTGCCCTAAGGAGAGTCGAGCCTTATTTCAAGTGACTTAAAACTATTACTCATAACCTGCCGACGCTCATTGGCTCCACAATCCGGCGGTTGTGTCAAAGCTCGCCCATAGACGGGATTTTCAGCTTCGTCGATTTTTTATCGAAGAAGGGAGTTTGACGGAAAAAGAATACCCCATCCTTCTTAAGGTGGGGATGAATTTTTCCCTCAATGGCGTTAATATAGAAAAAACTGGGTATCGATCTTACCCGGCTACCCTGGCCATAGGCCACGCTACGCGAACGGAACGAGGGAAAGTCACGCCCATGGAGTTAACAGCCGTTAGGTTGTGCCTGGGAATCCCCATCCTCTTAGGTTGGGGAAGTTCAACAACTAAAAATTGATCACCAAGCTGATCAGCTTTGAACTGATTCCCCAACAGGATCGGTTTTGGGATATCCACTGGAACGATAGGAGGGGATAAATCCCCTCGCTGGTTTTTATCCCTGCTCTAAAGACATAGGGCTTTCAACTGCTAGTTTTTTGGTAAAATCACCTAAAATCCTCACTTCTGGCTCTAAACACAGTGACCAGTGCTTTTCTACTTGCTCCTGTATATGGTGGATCATGCGGAAGATATCACTAGCCTTAGCATCACCACAGTTAAGTATAAAGTTGGCATGGCGTTCAGCGATTCTAGCACCACCAATTTGGTAGCCTTTTAGACCAATTTGTTCAATTAGCCAGCCAGCAGCATAGGGGTCAGGATTGCGGAACACACTGCCACAGCTAGGTAGGTGGTATGGTTGGGTAGTGTGTCGTCTTGCCAAATGATCCGATGTCAATGAGCGCACCTGTTTTGGGTCAGCACCCGGTTTTAACTGAAATGTTGCCTGGCTGACTATGCGATCGCTACCTTGAAGGATTGAGGTGCGATAGCTAAAGCCTAGGTCTTGGCTACTGAGTTGGGCTATTGAGCCATCAGGGGATAGAACATCTGTGTTAAACAGAATATCAGCTGTGGAATTTTTGTGGGCACCAGCATTCATCACCACAGCACCACCAACGGTTCCAGGTATGCCCACAGCCCACTCTAGCCCTTCCCAGCCTCGTTTGGCAGCCTGCCATGCCAGTCTGGCAATCGGTACACCAGCACTGGCGGTAATTCTCCCTGTATCTGCATCAAAGTGAGTATGGCGCAGATAGCGAGTACAAATTACCAAACCCGGCAAACCGATATCGCTGACTAGAAGGTTGGAACCAGCCCCTAAAAGGGTTAGGGGTAATTTTTGGGAGTGAGCCCATTGGAAACTAGCTTGTAGGTCTTCTAGGCTCCGAGGGGCGACGTACCACTGAGCTGGACCTCCCACACGAAATGAGGTGAGTTTGGCTAAGGATACCTGGGACTGAAGTGGACAATTGGTTCCTGGAATATACAACTGTAACTGGGAAGGAGTTTTTTTCTGGGTTAGCACGCTAGTTATCATCAGGAAAATCAGGGTAGAGATTCGGAGCTACACGCAATGAAAATAATGCCGATTGGTTTTTGGCAGTGGAATTGGCTGAAGTTGCTAGGGGGTAGAGTACCCAGAATAGTTCGTGGAAAGTTGATTCACGAGTATACTAGAGGCTTGAGATCATACTGACCTTCTGAGGTAGGTCTATAGTTAATATTCCCTAGCTTGATTCACAATTATTGATGCTTTTGGGCTAAATTTTGCTTAACTAACCCATTGTCAGGCTGTTGGTAAAACCCCATGACCTTAGGAATAATCTGATTCAGATTACCGGCTCCCAAGAATAGGGCTAAGTCCCCAGGACAGAGAATTTGGTTGAGAAACTCTACCACTGATTCGAGAGTTGGTTTGTAATGTACATCCTTGTGGTTAGATGCGATCGCCTGATAAAGGTTTTCCCCACTAATTTCTCCTAAATCTGGTTCCCCAGCACTGTAGATATCACTGATAACCACCAAGTCAGCGTTACTAAAGGAAACACTAAACTCCGGGAGAAACCTCAGGGTCCGACTATATCGGTGGGGTTGGAAAATTGCAATTATGCGCTGGTCAGCTTTGACCTGAATTCTTGCGGCAGCTAGGGTTGCCTGAATTTCACTGGGGTGGTGAGCATAGTCATCCACAAAACTAATATCATTGCACTTGCCCCGCAGCTCAAATCGGCGTTTGGCTCCCTCAAAGCTAGCGATCCCCAAGGCAATTGCCTCAAACTCCAATCCCAAATTTCGTCCTACTGCTACTGCGGCTAACGCATTGCTGAGATTATGTTTACCCAGCAATTTCAGCTCCAACCGACCTAAAACCTGATTGCCTTCCCAAACTCTGGCGGTAGTGCCATTAGCTTCATAAGTTACATCATCAACGCTATAGTCGGCTCCCATATCTCGCCGTAGACTATAGCTGATATTCGGTTTTAGTTGCGTACGCACTGTCTCACAATCAATACATCCGACTAACTTCTTACAGCGCTTCGCGAAAGCCTGGAATATTTCAACAACCTCCTCTAACTTCTGGTAATGGTCTGGATGATCCAGCTCAATATTGGTTACTATACCAATCTCGGCGGAGAGCTTAACCAATGAACCATCGGATTCATCAGCCTCAGCAACCAGTAATGAGCCATTTCCTAGCCTGGCATTACCACCGATAGCATCCACCTCACCACCGATAATCAGGGTGGGGTCACAACCGGCTTGCCACAGTAGATACCCGAGCAAACTACTGGTTGTAGTTTTCCCATGAGTTCCAGCGACTGCTATACTGTAATAGTCTTCAATCAACGCGGCTAGTAAATCTGAGCGATGGAAAATCGGGCAACCTAGCTTTAAAGCTGCCTGATACTCAGAGTTTAATGGGTTAATTGCTGTGGAACAGATAACTTGAGGCAAGCCTAAACAGGGTTCAGCTAAAGATATAGTCGGACTTGATTGTGAGATTTCTGTGATCGCTTTTGGGTTCAAAGTCGTGCTAACCCTTTTAGCTGCTAAGTCTTCACAAGCTGGTGCGTTCCTTGATTGGAAAAATTCTAAGTTGGCAGCACACTGCTGTTTGAAGATATGAGCACCTACTGCTTGCAAACGTTGCGTGATATGGGTTGTCCGAGTATCCGAGCCAGATACTCGGAATTGGCGTTTGGCTAGGATGTAGGCAAGAGCTGACATCCCAATTCCCCCAATACCAATGAAATGAAATGGTTTATTACTGAAATCAACAGTCTTTGGCATTTTAACTCCTTACACACCACACCGCACACGCCTAATTTGCCAATAACACGCGCTATCATATCAGGAAAAAACAATTCCAGGAATAATTTTTGGTAAATAAGTACATATGTACTGTAAATTAAGAGAATAATACCTGAAGTTTGATAACGTAACTGTTACATAACTGATTTTTGAGTACCTCGATTGTCGTATATATTACACGTCAACAAGAGTTCTCAATCCGGAAAAACGTCCTAAGACCCATAAACACCCATAAAATAGCACTAGAGCAGAGCTAGTGGTGATTTTTTGAGCTGATCTCCATCACTCCTAACCATGGGGGTTTAGGACTTACATACCAAACTAATCGGTTGAGACTGGTTAGGGGAGAGGGGCTTTGGGAGCGACTGCATGAAGACATGGCGTGAGTAAAATCAGGTTGCCGAGGCAATATCAGATCTGTGCCATGCCCAAAGGAGACTGTGCTCCCAAAACCTCCAGCTTTGGAGATAAGTATACCCATCTAGTTTCAAAACGAGTACATCAAACCAGATTAGTTCAGTAAAAGTTTCAAATTGTTTCAACCTTTGCGATATTATTGGGATCATTAAGAAAATATTTACTTTGAATTACAGAGGGCAAGAAGCAGTGATTAGAGTAGCGATCAATGGTTTTGGACGCATCGGACGCAACTTTATGAGATGCTGGCTGACTCGGGAGAATAGCCAGTTAGAGATAGTGGGAATCAATGATACCTCTGATCCCAAGACAAATGCCCATCTGCTCAAATACGACTCAATGCTGGGGAAACTTGATGCAGATATCAGTTGTGATGAAAATTCCATAACAGCTAATGGAAAAACTGTCAAGTGTGTATCCGACCGGAACCCCTTGAACTTGCCCTGGGACTCTTGGGGTGTTGACCTAGTTATCGAAGCGACTGGTGTCTTCCGAGATCAAGATGGGGCTGGCAAGCATATAGCTGCTGGTGCTAAGAAAGTGCTAATCACTGCTCCTGGCAAAGGAGACGTTCCCACCTACGTCATGGGTGTTAATCACGAAGACTACATGGACGAAGGAAATAATGTGATTAGCAATGCTAGCTGTACTACTAACTGTCTAGCTCCCTTTGCCAAAGTACTGCATCAACAGTTTGGCATTATCAAAGGAACAATGACCACAACCCACAGCTACACTGGTGACCAGCGGCTTCTTGATGCCAGCCACCGGGATGTACGTCGGGCTCGGGCAGCAGCGCTCAACATTGTCCCTACCTCTACTGGTGCGGCTAAAGCAGTAGCTCTAGTGATTCCCGAACTGAAAGGGAAACTCAATGGTATTGCTCTGCGGGTACCAACTCCCAATGTATCTATCGTTGACTTGGTAGTTCAAGTGGAGAAAAGTACCATTGCTGAGCAGGTCAATCAAGTCCTCAAAGAAGCAGCTGAAGGCCCACTCAAGGGAATTTTGGCTTACGGCGATGAACCTCTTGTTTCCTGTGATTACAGGGGTCATGATGCTTCGTCAATTGTGGATTCTAGCTTAACTATGGTCATGGGTGGCGATATGGTTAAGGTAGTTGCCTGGTATGACAATGAGTGGGGATACTCTCAGCGGGTTGTAGATTTGGCTGAGTTAGTTGCCCAAAAATGGTCGAATTAGTTGTTAGAGCCTAGTTCGTAAAGCAAGAGTCTGGGGAAGAGTGTTGATTCGTTAGGGTTCATAGTTTATTGAACCAATACGTTGAACTTATTCCCCTCTCTCGCTCTAAGTTATTGAATTTTGAAACAGCCCTGCTCCCTTAACCGTTTCAATCACCTTCTTTGAAGGAGGGGAGAGGTCAATCAACCGTTAATAAGCATCATCTAGAGTCTTTGTCTAGCTCGACGATATAAAGCCATCATTTTTGGTTTGCCAGCATTTTGGGAAAACCCTAATCCTAAACGAAATATTTCTGAAATGTAATACTTATCGCCGTCAGCAATAATGACCCCATTTTGCTTAAGGAGGCTAATGTCTTCTGCAGATAAGCTAATACTTTCTAGTTGAAAAGGGTTTTTTTTCTGTACTTCAGGTAATTGACGTAATTTATTAAATACTCTTTTTAACGGTTCATTTTCTAGTTCTATTTCTTCAATTTTGGCTTGGCTGCAATCAGCCAAACAACCTCGAATTGCTTTGGGAACTAGAATTCGATCTTGCCAATAATTCTTCTCATCAATGGAAATGGATTTTTCCGCCGCAATTTTAAGAAGACGCACGACATCCCTAGACTGGATTTGTCCATTGTAGTCAGATAATGCGGCAATGACAAATGGAGCAGAACGTGGTTGTTTAGAGCGATCGTTTCCTAGCTTTTTCCCCCACAAAGGTGTTAAGGCTTCCGTCAGTTCTGCTTCATTCATATCTTGAAGTCCTGCTGGCTTTAACTTTAACGAAATATCAGCTTTATCCGCAACCCAAGCAACTAATCTCAATACGGTTTCTCGATTCCACCTTAAGGTATAAGGCTGATAGCGAGATTTCATTTGACCGGAATTTTGACGGACAGAAGCAGTTAAAATATCTTGTCTGACAAAAATAATAATTCCTAAACAACGCAAGGGTTGTTGTTCCAGCCATTGAGGAACCTCTTGCAATAACGCTCGTAAAGCAGTTTGTTGAGCTTTGTCTTGATCAAATTCTTGAAATAAGTCTTCCAAGCCGTCAATTACAGCTACTATCTTTTGTTTATTATCAGCTAGATACTTAGGTAAATCGCGACCCTTGCCTGTCATACCTAGACTCTTGGCAATGACATCCAACCAGCGATCGCGCCATTCACCTTCATGTAAATTCTGTTGACATCCTTCACGAATATAGTCCTTAATCTCACTGTCATCGACGGGAGGCGTCAACCCTATCTGTTCAGCACAATATTTCCGGGCCTCATCTACTATTTCTTTTGTTTTACCTTTGAGATTATTTGAAGCAATAATCGGTGCGATCAATGCTGTGCTAGATACTATGTTATCTACATTATTGTTATCTACATTATTGTTATCTACATTATTTTTTACGACATATTTTATAAATTTTTGCCATTCTTTTCTGTGTATGATTTGCATAAACGTATAAGTTTTACCCGAACCCTTTGCTCCAATAACGACAGTGATTGGAATCTGGTTTCGATAATCATTAGCTAAATTTTCTAAAGACTCAGTAACCAGAAACTCAGCAGTCTCAGCACCCTCTGCATAAATCATTTTATCTGCTATATTTCTCAAGCTTTCTCTTTGAGACTGTGAACTTATAGGTTCATCTGGTGGATTTGATGTATTTAAATTATCAGGCAGCCATTCCAATAAAGGATGTAGTAAATCAATTAATTTAGAACTTGCCAATTGCTGCCAAACCTCTTGCCAAGAATTAGATAAAATCTGTAAACTATCAGTAAAATTGGTGGTAATTCTAATTGGTTCACTATCTTCCCCCAGCAAGGGTTGAATTCCTTCTAAAATTGTTTGTTCTGATTCAATAACTAAACTTTTAGCTCTTTCATCTTGAGGGACTTTAGTCAAAATTAAAGCAGGAGAAGGGTCTTGATCTCGCGTTGAGGGTGCTAGTTTACCAATTAATTCTAAAAGCTTCGCAGTTCCACTGATAGATTGTCCGCTTAAAGTAGAGACAAAGATCCGATAGACTCGTGGATCTAAAATTAATCCTGCTGCTAATTCCGAGAGTCCTGCTCGCAAATCCACTAAAACAACATTGACTCCTAAGGCTTTGCCCAGACGAGCTAAACTATCCGTCAAGATAAATGGGTTTTTATGGCCTTTAATTAGATGTTCTGGCTTAATGGCTAAAGCAGTTAATCTGCTATTAACACGAAAGGAAGGTAATATATAAATTCCGTCTACTAAAGCATTCTGAAGTTTTTTGGTTGCTAACTCAATGGTTTGCTCTGCGTCTGGAGAAGGGTCTCCATGAATTAAGGCAATAATATCGGCAAAACAAATAGGAGGAGAAGGCAGCCTAGATTCTAATAACCAACTAATTCCAGGAGCTTCTAAATCTCCATCAATTAAAAGAACTTGTTGCTTGGCGTTGATTAAAGCTTGTGCTAGGGCAAGAGCATGAGTTGTGCGACCGACACCACCTTTAAAAGAATGAAAAGCAACCACCGGAGGTAAATCATCTGGGAGGATATCCGGTGCTTTAAGCTTCTGAGTTCGTTGCCAAATAACAGTAGGTCTAGCTAGATTGGGGATAAGTTTAGGAGTTGGGGGTTCTTCCTCTGTTTCTTCTAAAATAATCGGTAAGGTGCGCTGATTGCCCTCAGCACTTTCGAGGATAATACAATCATTACCCTGTTGGCCATTGTCTTGAAATCGAGGATCGTAGACTTCCTGGAGCCATGTTTTGACTGAGCTTTGAGTACCAGGACGAATACCGAGAACTAATTCATCCCAATACCCTCTAGCCCAAACTAAGTCTTCTGGCCATTGCTCTTGCTCTTGCGATCGCAACAAAACTTCTTCTACATCTACCCAGGTGTATAATCGAATATCTGATGGAATCATCGTTATATATTCTCTTTAATCCAATTACAAAGCTGATGGAGCCAATTGACTAAGTATTCTTCATCTTCTTTCTTTATGGTAATGCCATATCGCCAAGCTTGATGAGCTGCTCCGATATTTCGACTCGAACCGCCACAGGCGAGATGAAACGAAGGAGTTGATTTGTTTTCAGTTTGGGTTTTAAAAGTAAATTGACTAGCAGGAATTTCCAGCTCTTTACACCACATATCTAACTTATGACCATGTTTTTCTATCTGATCTGGAAAGTCTTCTGTGGTTTGTAAGTTGTTTCTTCTCAACCAAATACTTTTGAGTCCACATTCCGCAGCATAAAAAAGCAAAAGATAGGAAGAAGAACCAGTAACAGAGGTATGAGCTGCAAGATGCTGATGAAAAGCTTGTTTTAATTCACTGACATCAGCAGGTATCTTCTTCATCGAGTTTTATTTAATACCTTACGGTAGAACGGAAACTGTGATAGTTTAACTCGTCTAGTAAGTTCGATACAAGGGAATTTATTGGTTGTGAGAGAATCGTTGGCAGGGTTGAGGGCAATAAGCCCTCTCTCGCTTAGGGAGCAGGTCTTGCGTTGCAGAACAGATGAACTATATACTATCCGAAGAACTAATCGAACACTGGACAATTCTTCCTACTGAATTAAACTTATTAACCAAGAAAACAGCTATTAATCCTCTGGGAATAGCTGTATTACTCAAGTATTTTCAGTTGGCTGGTTAATTTAGATTTTGGAGTGCTTATGGTGCAAGGGTTTGATGCTCGATTGCCCCTAGTGAAAGCTTCGCTAGGGGCAATCGAAAAACCTGGATCAAAAACCTGGATCAACGGGTCGAGCAACTACAATCCCAAGGGAATGTCTAACATGTCTGGCATACCGTTGTAAATCACGGGCAATGGTAACTCTACCAGCAGGTGATGCATGAATAAAACCGATATTCCCGTCAGCAGTACGATACACTAACCCAGTGTGGGTGACATCTAGACCAGGAATAGTAGTAGCAATGCCAATAATATCCCCTGGTTGCAGTTGATTGTAGGCTTTTCTAATCTGATCATGGGGAATGAAATTAACAGTTGTCTGCTTCAGATTAGCTTCCATGGCTACAATACACTGGTAATTTGACTCATACCTGACTAAAGATGGGTACTTACCCCTGTGTTTACTCATGTAGTTGAGAGTTTTCTGGCGGGATACTCCTCCTAACTCTAGCGCTATGTTTTTAACTGTGCCCCTTCTCTGATTGTCATCAATCCATTGAGAGAAATAGTGTAATCGGCTGCAATAGCCATTCAGATTACCATCCCCATAACGCTGGTCACGAAGGTGATTGACAAAGGTCTGCTGAGAATAATCTTTTATGGCTATCCCTCGCGCTAGGGCTAGAATGGTTTCCACAAACAGGACGCAGTCAAATTTATTGAGAGTGATAACTAGGGTTTCTTGGCTAGCTTGGTCTAATAAGTGAGCTTTGTAGCTTGCGCCCAAAAATTGCTGTGCGATCGCTTGCATGATCTCTGGGAGCGGACGCTCAGACAAGTGGTTTGCGATCGCATACTCCATCACCTGCTCGAAACGCTTTTTATCTGCTGGGTCACTAATTTCTGGTAGGGGAAATTGGGCTATCATCAGTGACTCAGCCCTATCCTTTAATGATTCGGATATAGTGCTAGTAATTAATTTGCTAGTAATTAATCGTTTATGGCCTAGTTGACGAGATTCGGACTCAACAGTAGCTTGAGATTCTAAACCAGAAGCCACACAACAGGTGAGTATATACAAAACCGCAGCTAGTCTCAAGCTTTCTTTCATTCTTAAACCTACAAACCTACCCTAAACCGAACGCCAAGGGAGAACCACTTTTGATCTGTTAACCCATATCTATTCACTGGTCAGTGTTAACTATTTCACTGGCAACTTTAGGATCCACAAAATTATTTTCCTGTTGAGCATTTTTCAATTCTTCTTCTAACACTTGAATCGCGCCAGCGATGCGCAGCAACGTTTCCTTGACATTAGCTTGCTTAGTTTCTAATTCAGCCAAAACTTTTTGACCAGATTCGTACTCAGCTTTGAGTTGTTGAAGACGTTTCTCTAGTTGTTCTTTCATTGTTTAGATATTCTGCTTTAGAGGCTTGTGACTGGCTAGGAACTAATTTAACATTTGTATAATAGTTGACATCACTTGAGTTTATACAACAATAGATCAAAATGTTGTGATCTATTCTCAAGTGATGTCTAGTTAACCAGCTACTAGTTAATCAGCTACTAAGAAACAACTCCCCAATCCATATAAGGCAACCTAGCGGCTGTCCCCCGAACCGCTTCTACTTGAGCAACCAGTTGTCCACAAGTATCCCAAGTCCCAGTCAGCAGCATGTTTCTTGGTCCATCCTCCATAAACACAGAAGCCTGCAACTCACCACAATAGACTTGCATCTCTTCCAAATCCAAGGTCATCGGGATTTCAGGATTCTGATGGAGGCTTGTTTGTAATTGCTTCACGGTTTCTGAGTCAGCTGTGACACAGGGAAGCCCCATCGCCAAGCAGTTACCAAAAAAGATTTCGGCAAAACTCTCTCCGACAATACCTTGAATCCCCCATCTTGCGATCGCTTGAGGGGCATGTTCCCGTGAAGATCCACAGCCAAAGTTACCATTGACTACTAAAACCGTTGCACCTTGATACTGGGGTTGGTCAAAGGGATGTTGTCCGTTAGCTTGAGCGCGGTCATCAACAAAAACCTGTTGTCCGAGACCATCAAAGGTGACACAGCGCAAAAATCGAGCTGGGATAATCCGGTCGGTGTCGATATCATTCCCTACTACAGGAATTCCTGTTCCGGTAATCATCTTTACTTCACTACTCATCAGACCTGCTCCTATACCATCAACTCCCGAACATCAGCCACTGCCCCTTTAACCGCTGCGGCTACAACCATTGCTGGACTCATCAATAATGTCCGTCCTGTGGAAGACCCCTGACGACCTTTAAAATTACGGTTAGAAGAGGAAGCACTAATCTGACTCCCTTGGAGTTTGTCCGGATTCATTGCCAAACACATTGAGCATCCGGGCTCTCGCCACTCAAAGCCAGCCTCCACAAAGACTTGATCGAGTCCTTCTGCTTCCGCTTCTTCCTTGACCCGTTCCGAACCTGGAACCACAAAGGCTTTGACTCCCTCAGCCACATGATGACCTTGAGCAAATTTCGCGGCTTCTCGCAGGTCAGTCAGTCTACCATTGGTGCAGCTACCGATAAAACAGACATCCACCTTTGTGCCTTGAATCTCTGTGCCTGGAGTTAGCTGCATGTACTCATAGGCTTGTTGTGCGATCGCTCTTTCCGTTTCTGGCAAACTCTCCGGTATCGGAATAGTTTCATTAACCGCAATTCCTTGACCTGGTGTAATTCCCCAGGTCACTGTAGGCGCAATGTCTGCCGCTTCAAATTTAACCACATCATCATACACGGCATCATCATCGGACCGGATACTGTTCCACCAAGCCACGGCCTGATCCCAATCTGCGTCCTTGGGAGCAAAATCTTTCCCCTTAAGATAGTCAAAGGTTACCTGATCCGGGTTAATATAGCCACACCGAGCGCCCCCCTCGATGGACATATTACACACAGTCATCCGTCCTTCCATCGACATCTGCTCAAAGGTAGTACCAGCATATTCATAGGCATAGCCAACGCCACCTTTGACCCCCAACTTACGGATGATGTGTAAGATCACATCTTTCGGGTAAACCCCTGGGGGTAAACTACCATTCACCTCTATTTTTCGAACCTTAAGCTTAGACAATGCCAAGGTTTGGGAAGCTAAGACATCACGCACTTGAGAGGTACCAATTCCAAATGCGATCGCACCAAACGCACCATGAGTCGAAGTATGGGAATCCCCGCAAGCCACCGTCATGCCTGGCTGAGTCAATCCCTGTTCCGGAGCAATCACATGGACAATGCCCTGATTCCCAGAGCCGATATTATAAAATCGAATCCCAAACTCCTTACTACTGTTTTCCAACGCTTGCATCATCTCCTCTGCCAAGACATCAGCAAACGGACGACCTTGGTTTTCCGTCGGAACAATATGGTCTACCGTTGCCACAGTTCGTTCCGGAAACAGCACCTTCAATCCCCGTTCCCGCAGCATCGCAAAGGCTTGGGGACTAGTAACCTCATGAATTAAGTGTAAACCAATAAATAGTTGAGTCTGACCCGAAGGCAACGTGCCAACACTATGTAAATCCCAAACTTTGTCAAACAGTGTTCTCGCGCTCATTTAGAAAAGGCTTCTTACCTGGAATCCAAGACAGGGGTAATGTATTTTATCCCCAGATTCTACATTTTATTCTAAAATATGTTATTTTCAACACATATTTGACAATCTTGCTAAAAAAATTAACAGCATCCCCACCAATCACTAATCATCAAATAAACCTAAGATTGGACCAAGGATAGCTCCGAACACAAATCCACCAGCATGAGCCCAGTAAGCAATTCCTCCCCCCTCCATTCCCACTTGAGCCTGGGCTCCCAGACTAGCTATGCCATTAAACGCTTGCTGTAGAAACCAAAACCCTAGATAAAATACAGCTGGTATCCTAGCTACGAAAAATATGAAAAATAGGGGCACTAGAGTCAGGATTTTAGCATTAGGAAACCTGAGAATATAGGCACCCATCACTCCAGCAATTGCTCCACTAGCTCCTAAAGCAGGGATAGGAGATAGAGCTGAAAAAAACCATTGGGCTAACGCGGCTAAAGCCCCACAAGTGAGATAAAAAATTAAGAACCTTATCCCCCCAAGTTTTTCTTCAATGTTGTTCCCAAAAATCCACAAAAATAACATATTGGAGCCAACATGAAGAAAGCCAGCATGGAGAAATTGGGATGTGATGAGAGTCAATGGTTCTGGCACAGGCTGGCCCACCGGAAAACCCTCGAAGCTAGCGGTTAACTCCTTAGGTACCACAGCATAAAACCTAAAAAACGTGTCGAGTTCTAGTTTATTTAAGCTAAGTTCATAGATAAAGACTAAAATATTAATAATAATCAGAAGTATAGTAATATATGGCGTGATTGTGATTGGGTTTTCGTCTCTTAGGGGTACCATAATTCGTTTTTTTTTATGAGTTCACCGAAATAGTCACACCAGATTCTCAAGCAAGTTTACAAAATTAACTAATCTTTAAGTTTTTGCTAAGCAGTCTGTTTTCAACTCCCGTCTATGATCACACTTTATCTCAAGTTAACTAAAACTTGATTGGTTAACTATAATAAGTCAGCTGATTGATGATTGCTAGATTTTGGCGTTGCTGATCTAAGGAATAATATCAAGTCTAGTTGGGTCAGTTACAAGTTACCAGTTACCACTTACCCTCAATCATGCCACAATTGAGCAACGCCATATTCTATTTAGCTTTTGTATAATCTACCACTTCAGCAGATTAAATTGTTCCATATCTACCGTATCCCGATTACGATATATCGACAGCACAATAGCTAAACCTACCGCTGCTTCTGCAGCTGCTACCGTAATTACAAACACGGTAAACACTTGACCCTTAATCCCGGCTGAGTCCATAAAATTAGAGAAACCCATTAAATTAAGGTTGACCGCATTCAGCATTAACTCAATAGACATCAGCACTCGCACGGCATTGCGGCTAGTCACTAGACCATAAATACCAATGCAAAACAAAGCAGCAGCAAGCAGTAAAAAGTATTGGAGTTGAAGTTCCATAAATTATGATGTTTTATGTAGGGAATAGTAGTTTTTCAATGGGTAATTAGTGGTTGGTTTTTGCTCCTTGCTCGTTGACAGTCAACCTTCAACCAAACACTAACAAACACTAAACTGTTGTCTTATTTAGAATCCCCTGGCACAGAAGCAAGCTCCCGAGGACGTTCAGGCAAAGTCAAAGCTGTAGCAATTTCCTGGTCTCTCGAAACCAATTCCTCAGGAATATAATCCCGACGAGCTATGATAATTGCCCCTACCATTGCCATTAACAAAAGTACAGAAGCTAGCTCAAACGGCAATAAAAAGTCACTGAAAAAATGCTGACCAATCTCCACAGCAGTATTAGTAACAACCATAGTTGGAGCAATTTCAACTGACCATGACGTTACCAAAACCATTGTACTCAGAAGCGCAAACAAACCAATACAGACTATAGCCGTTGACCCAGTGCGCACCCAGCGCTTAGTCATTGGTGTAAAATCCTCTCGCTTATTCACCAACATGATGGCAAATAAAATTAGGACATTAACCGCCCCAACATAGACTAATATCTGTGCTGCTGCTACAAAGTCAGCATTTAGGAGAATATACAATCCAGAAATACCGATAAAAACACCAGCCAGTAAAAAGGCTGAGTATACAATGTTGGAAAGAAGGACAACCCCTAAAGCCGCCCCAATCATGATCACCGATAGTATGGCAACAGAAATTAACTGAACCCCTTCCGCTAGATTCATCCTTAACTTATTTCCTCGTGATATATTTTTGCCTAATCGTTATTAGTGATAAGTCATTGGTCACAGTCAACAGTCACTGAAAAGACCAATGACTAACAACTAACTCTTAACGTCTTCTTCTTTTGATTCCATTTGATCGAGAATTTCCTCTGGACGCATACCAGCCCGTTGAGAACCTGCTGGCAAATCATGAGGATCCATAACCCCCTTCGGTAGATAAGCTAATTCCCGTAGAGGAGTTACCATCGGGTCTTGAGTAACTTTATAGGGGAGGCGTCCCAGGGCTACATTATCATAGTTCAACTCATGACGGTCGTAGGTAGAAATTTCATACTCTTCCGTCGCTGATAGACAGTTAGTGGGGCAGTATTCAATGCAGTTAGCACAGAAAATACAAACTCCGAAATCTATACTGTAGTGTTTGAGATTTTTCTTCTTAGTGGCTTTATCAAATTCGTAATCTACCACTGGCAAGTTAATCGGACAAACACGCACACAGACTTCGCAGGCAATACACTTATCAAATTCAAAATGAATCCGACCACGATAGCGCTCAGAGGGGATTAGTTTTTCGTAAGGGTATTGTACTGTAATTGGACGCCGTTGCATGTGATCAAACGTCACCGATATCCCTTGACCAATGTAGCGAGCAGCTTGCACAGTTTCTTTAGCGTAGTCGCCAACCTGTTTGAGGAACTTTAGCATAATATTTTAGTGTCTCTCTCTTGATTCTAGTCCTGAGCTCTGATTTGTGATTTATATCTTTTTTTTTCAATTATACCCTGTCCGTTTGACTACTTATTATTAGTATGGATTTATCATTATTTTTGACTTTTTTTCAATAAAAAAGTAGCCAGTAAACGGACTTGATATAACTAGTAACTAACCACCAAATGCAATTGGAAATGCCAATTTAAGAGCAGCAGTTAATAGAAGATTTACCAAAGCTACTGGTAGTAGAAACTTCCACCCTAAGTTAAGCAATTGGTCAATCCGAACCCGAGGCAGTGTCCAGCGTAACAGAATAGCTGTAAAGATCAGGAAGTAAGCCTTTAGCAGGGTCATGGTAATCCCTAAAGAAGCAGTAATCACCTGCAACCAGGAACTGGTTTCACTCACCCCTAGCCAGCTGGCGAGTTTATCCAGAGGAATGGGGAACTCCCACCCACCCAGATAGAGCACTGCTACGAGCAAGGCAGACAACACGAGATTGACGTAGGAACCGACATAGAACAAACCAAATTTCATCCCAGCGTATTCTGTCTGATACCCAGCCACCAGTTCTTCTTCTGCTTCGGGTAAGTCAAAGGGGAGTCGCTCGCATTCTGCCAAGGCCGAAATCCAAAAAATTAGGAAACCCACTGGTTGACGCCAAACATTCCAACCCAGAATGCCGTATCCGGATTGCTGATCAACGATGTCAATGGTGCTGAGGCTGTTGGACATCATGACAACAGCTAGAACCGCTAATGCTAGAGGAATCTCGTAACTGATAGACTGAGCTGCAGCTCTTAAGCCTCCGAGTAAGGAATACTTATTATTAGAGGCGTAGCCAGACATTAACAAACCAATCGGCTGAATGCTCGACAAAGCAATCCACAGGAATATGCCTGTGCCCACATTGGTAATTACCAAGTTTTGTCCAAACGGTACAATTAGGTAGGAGATAAATACAGGCAGTACAACCAGGATTGGTCCGAGGGTGAATAATAAAGAATCAGATTTGGCTGGAATAACATCTTCTTTGAAGACGAGTTTGATGCCATCTGCTACAGGCTGGAGTACCCCTAGAGGTCCAGCGTATTCTGGACCAATGCGCTGTTGAGCAGCAGCAGAAATTTTTCGTTCTAACCAGACCACTACCAAAACCCCTACGGTGGCAACGGTAATCATTAGAAATAGGGGTAATGGCATCCAAATGGCTTTAGCTGCACCAGCGGGGATGCCTAGATCACTTAGCGATTGAATAAAACTGCTTTGGAGGTCAATTCCTGGATTCATATTTTCCCATGAAGGTTATCATTGAGACCATCGATACCGCTGGTATCAGTGGGTATAAGTTTCTTTATGAAGATTTTTTGAGAACTTCAGTGTCTAGTATATACTTGAGAGCTGAATTTCTCCCCATCACCCAATCACTCCTTGTCTATCCTAGACCTAAAGCATTGCTAGGATAGCTCTATCGCTATTGTTTTTCTATATAGGGTTCATCACCAATTGGATGGGAGTGCGATCGCACTGTTATAGATATCACTGTATAGATCGCGATAGATCGCGCTTTTCCTGGGATGTTAGAACCGCAGGTGCTGGTTTCCCGGCATCGAGCTGCGGACAATCTAGTCTGTAGACTTGCCTATAAGTATCTTGCCCATAGCTATCTTGCCCATAGCTATCTGTTCGTGGCAGTATTCATGACCAACGATTAAGTTGTAATATTTAGGCTAATATTTAGACTTGCTATAGCAGTTTTCAATTTGGTGAGGTACATAATTCCTGGTTTTAGGGAACAGGGAAAAAATCCTGTGTACCTGATTAGGCTAAAAACCTCTATATAGCCCTTAACTATACTAAAAGCGATTGGCCGTAGGCCACGCTACGCGAACGCATTCTACTTCAAACTTATACTTAACAAACTTAAAGCTAAACTTTCAAGTAGATCGACCCATCTTTGACCCCAATGAGCCTGTGCATAAATCCTGGGTGTACTCAGCCCCGTAACCCTGATACAGACCTATTCTGCTCAAGCTGCGGTTCTGAGTTATTGCTGGCGGGACGTTATCGGGTCAGCCGATTACTCGGAGAAGGTGGCTTTGGACGAATCTATGAGGTGACTCACAAGGGAATTGCCAAGGTTCTCAAAATTTTGATTAACGATGAACCTAAAGCTGTAGAACTTTTTGAGCAAGAAGCCAGAGTTCTGAGTCAGCTCAATCATCCAGGTATTCCTAAAGCAGAGGAAAATTTTACCTTCTTTCCCAGAAACCACCAAACCCCCCTATACTGTTTGGTCATGGAAAAAATCTCTGGGCTTAATTTAGAGGAGTATCAAGAAAAACGAGGAAATCGCCCAATTGATGAAAAATTAGCCTTGGATTGGTTATTTCAAATCGTTGATATTCTCCAAGCAGTTCATCAGGAAAACTTTTTCCATCGAGATATCAAACCTTCTAATATTATTTTGCGTCCAGATGGACAACTAGTATTAATTGATTTTGGCACAGCGCGCCAAGTTACCGAAACCTATATTATAAAACAATCTGCTGGGAATGTTACCAGTATGATTTCCCCTGGGTATACTCCCCTAGAACAAATCCATGGTCAAGCAGTACCCCAATCGGATTTCTACGCCCTAGGACGGACATTTGTTTATTTGCTGACAGGGCAAGAACCCTCAAATTTGTATGATGCTGGTAATGATATCTTAATGTGGCGACCCCATGCACCACAAATTTCTTCGGAGTTAGGGGATTTTATTGATAGTCTGATGGTGCGAGTTTATCAACGTCCTAAGGATACTCAGGTTCTTTGGGAAAAGTTACAAGCAATAAACTCCGAACTTAATCCTCCACGGCCATCCCAGAAACCAGATGATTCTACTGTTAATAGACCGCAATCAAATCACGTGGGGGGGTTTGGCAGTTTAGGAATAGCTGTAGCTGGATTTTTTAACCAATTTCAAAACTCTGACCCCTCATCTGTCATGGGAGTAATCTTAAAATCCTTTGACTTCGATGTGGTAACTCTAGATAAATACGGTGACATTGTAAAGCGCCGCTGTCACCAAGCCAAATATTTCACAGAAGACTTAGGCAATGGTTTAGGGCTAGATATGGTGTACATCCCTGGAGGAAGATTCCTGATGGGTTCACCAGAAACTGAGAAGGGACATAGCGATGATGAAAGTCCACAGCATTGGGTCAGAGTCTCTCCCTGCTTCATGGGAAAGTTTACGGTTACCCAGGCTCAGTGGCGGGCTGTAGCCACCTTATTCCAAGTCTCCCCTTCCCTAAACCCCCAGCCCTCCAACTTCAAAGGCGATACTCTGCCAGTGGAAAAGGTGTCTTGGTATGAGGCGATGAAATTTTGTGCTATACTCTCTAGGCTGACTGGACGAAACTATCGGCTTCCGAGTGAGGCGGAATGGGAATATGCCTGTCGAGCTGGTACCAGTACGCCATTCCACTTCGGTGAAACCATTACCACCAATGTGGCCAATTACGATGGCAACTGTACATACAGCTCTGAGCCAGAAGGGGTATATCGAAAACAAACTACTGGTGTAGGTAGCTTTGGTGTAGCCAATTCCTTTGGTTTGTATGACATGCATGGGAATGTTTGGGAGTGGTGTAGTGACCATTGGTACCCAAACTACCTAAGCGCTCCGGTTGATGGTAGTGCTTGGCTCAATAGTATTAATGAGTATGATCATCATTCCAGGCTTTTACGTGGTGGTTCCTGGGATATCATTCCTGGGATATGCCGCTCGGCTTGCCGCTTCAGCTATATCCCAGCAGACGATATCGATGTCAACATTGGTTTTCGGGTAGTGTGCGATATTAGTATGCCTTAATGGGTTCACCATGGGTAATAGCCGTTGAGGGAGTGTTGCTGGTCTGGTGTTGGTGGTATCAATGGCAGCAAGAACTCAGGAATAACTCAGCAATGCGATTGGCCGTAGGCCACGCCAAAGGCGAACGCTAGCCAACGCCCTTCGGGCTAATCGCATCAATCAACATCCTGCAAAACCCGATAACCAATATCCCGACGGTAATACATCCCTTCAAAGTGGATACAATCCATAGCGCTATAAGCAACTGATAAAGCTTGCGCTATTGTAATACCCGTTCCGGTAACCCCCAAAACCCGACCACCACTGGTAACTAGCTCCTCCTGTTTCAGGGTAGTACCAGCACTGCAAACTACTGCTCCGTGTTGCTCAGCTTTTTCGATACCAGTAATTACTTTACCCTTTTCGTAAGCTCCCGGATACCCCTTCGAGGCAGCAATCACACAAGCCGCAGCCCCTTGCTTCCAGGTAATAGTTGGTAATTCCGCCAGTCGCTGTTGGGTACAAGCCAGAAGCACTTGATCTAGGGGAGTTTCTAGCAAGGGTAGGATAGCTTGAGTTTCTGGATCCCCAAAGCGACAATTAAATTCCAGAACCGTTGGGTTTCCTTCTGGAGTAATCATCAATCCTGCATAGAGAACCCCCCGATAATCAATTCCCCTGACCTTTAAAGCCTCAAGGGTAGGATTAAGAATTTCCTTTTCAATCCGTGTGCTTAGCTCTGGGGTAACAATCGGTGCAGGAGCATAAGCTCCCATCCCTCCAGTATTGGGACCGGTATCCCCTTCCCCAATTCGCTTATGGTCCTGAGCTGGTAGTAAGGGACGAACCGTCAAGCCATCGGTAACAGCCAAAACCGAAACTTCTTGACCGGTGACACACTCTTCAATCACTACCGTCTCAAACCCATTCTGAAAGAGTGACTGCACAGCCAGCTCTGCTTCGTCTATGGTAGCCGCAACAGTTACCCCCTTACCCGCTGCTAAGCCATCGGCTTTGACCACAATCGGTGCTACCTGCTTTTTGACATAAGCCAATGCTGGTTCTGGTTCCGTAAACACAGCAAAACTTGGGGTAGGAACACCAGCTGACTGCATCAAATCCTTGGCCCAAGACTTACTCGACTCAATTTGCGCTCCCTCCTGGGTCGGACCAAATACAGGGATATGTTTACTTTGGAGATAGTCTGTAATACCTAAAGACAGTGGTAGTTCTGGACCAACCACCACTAGAGATATATCGTTAACCAGAGCAAACTCAGCAATTCCATCAAAATCTTGAACGTTTAATAAACGATTTTGGCAACCTCTTAGTGTAGCGGTGCCACCATTACCAGGAACACATATCACCTGCTGAATACTTTGAGATTGCAGTAGCTTCCAAGCAAGGGCGTACTCCCTTCCCCCATTGCCAATTACCAAAATCTTCACTTTCTTTGTAAACTCTGTGCTGAATAGTCTATCTTATTCTATGAGCTTACCAAAGTATTGAATCCATTTTTACAAAAAAAAAAATTTGTAACTATTTAAAATAGTATGCCAGACTAGATTTAATATACATTGAAAAATAAACTAGTCTGACCAAAGCTTAACCAATAGTTTTAAATATTAAATTTTATGGCTATTAATATCGTTACGGGTGCTGCGGGTTTTGTCGGTTCTAACTTAGTAGAAGCCCTTTTGAATCAAGGTGAGCGAGTGATTGGTATTGATCAATTTAACGATTATTACGATCCCAAGCTAAAACGCCGGAATATTCAAAATTTTAAAGACCATCCCGCTTTTGAGTTAATCGAAAGTGATATTCAGACCTTGGATTGGCGATCGCTTCTAACCGATGTAGAGGTAGTCTATCATCAGGCAGCACAAGCTGGAGTGCGTGCCAGTTGGGGGGATGGTTTTCGGGATTATACCGAGCGCAATATTAATGCTACCCAAATCCTACTGGAAGCCGCCAAAGATGCCAAACATCTGACCCGATTAGTCTACGCTTCCAGCTCTTCAGTTTATGGTAATGCCGAAGCCCTACCGACATCTGAAACCATTCTTCCCCAACCGGTTTCCCCCTATGGGGTAACCAAGCTAGCTGCAGAACACCTATGCTTACTGTATTACCATAACTTTGGTGTACCCGTTACTGCCTTACGCTATTTCACCGTATATGGACCCAGGCAGCGCCCAGACATGGCATTTCACAAATTCCTAAAAGCCATTCTCACCGATGAACCCATTAGCATATATGGTGACGGAAAGCAAACCCGAGACTTCACCTTCATCAAAGACATCATAGCCGCGAATCTGGCTGCAGGTAATAAACAAGCTGCTGTTGGGGAAGTGTTTAACGTTGGTGGTGGTAGCCGAGTGGTGCTAGCGGATGTTCTCGACACCATTGAACAAATTGTTGGACATCCCATTAAGAAAAACTACATCGAAAAAGCCAAAGGAGATGCACGTCACACGGCAGCAGACATTACCAAGGCCAAAACCCTGCTAAGTTATCAACCTCAGGTATCCCTATCCGAAGGCTTAGCCCAAGAATGGGAATGGATACAAAATTTGTACGCTCCTGTATAGCGCTACGGGCAAGGCAAAAGGCAAAAGGCAAAAGGCAAAAGCGATGCAGCGCGGTCTTGGGGAGGCAGCGCGGTCTTGGGGGTCTCCCCGGAGACGAAACCTGATTACGTTGAGCCTTTATGGTTGGTCGGCTATGCACAAAAGGGGTAAAACTTATTGATTAGCGTGATTTGCGCGGTCTTGGGGGTTTCCCCCACTCGCTATTGCATCAAGACAAGGCGAGCCTGTCTTACGGTAACTTCTAACCATGAGCGACTGCCGTGGTTTCCCCCATGAGCGACTGCATCAAGACGGCAAAAGTTGACTAAAACAGCTTTTGCTGCTTGTATCAATGTCAAACACCTTAATGCGTAGTGCTGTATAGAAATTATCTAGGGCTTGCTGATTAACTCTCAAAGCATTGACAGATAAAGGTTTTCGCCTTTTTGGGTCGAAAAAAGTGCCAGCAAATCGGTCCAAAAAGCTCAAAAAGTTAGGATTTTGGGCATACAAGGGCAGAAAAATTAAGGGAGAATTCTTCCGACTACCTTCTATATAATTCTCATTTCTCCTAACTCCTGACTCCTGACTCCTGACTCCTACCTTTACCAAAAGACTTTTTCAGCAAACCCTATCTAAAGCTCAACCCCAGCTATTTGAAAGGCTTGTCTAATTGCGCCAGCTAATTCCGATTGGTACTGTTGCATGTAAAATTCAGATGCTTGACGATAGGCGGACAAAAGGGGACGACAATTCTCAACCTGACCGTCTACAGTTCTGATATTAAGTAAAACCCAACCTAAGTTGTGGTAAGCTTCAGCATAGTCTGGTTTTAACTGCACGGCTTTTTCCAGATGGGAGCGTGCTTGTGCCCATTGTCCCACTTTTCCTAGTAAAGTGCCTAGACGGAATAAAGCAAAGGCATCAGATGGAAATTTCTGAATGTAGGCTTGATAGGTTTGGATAGCACCTTGATAATTCTGCAAGTGTTCCTGAGTGATTCCTTGATTCAGGGATACCCAGCTAGGAACGTCTGCTTTCTGGCTGGCTTGCTCAAAATTGGCAAGAGCCTGAGTCCACAACCCTTGCACAGCTTGCTTCCAACCTTTCAATCCCCAAGCAACTGCACTATCGGGGACTTGAGTGGTAAACTCTATAATCCGGCGCTCCACGTCCCTAGACTGTCTGGTAACAACTGCCTTTTCCAAAGCAATGATTAAATAGGGATATATCCATTGTTGTAGTTGTTGGGATTCCCTAGACTGAGCCTGTTTTGACTTGAACAGTGCCTGGGTAGCAGTCCGAATTGCTTGTTTCCATTGCTGTTGATTGACATTAATCCACCCTTGTAACCCTAGGGCAAAGGTACAGTTACTATTAATTTGTAGTGCTTTGGAAATAGCAGATTCTGCCTGTTGCCAATTGCCAAGCTTTCCCCATGCCCAAGCTAGATTAGCTTGTATCCAAACCTCTTGGGGAGCTAAGTCCGCTGCTTGTTGCAACTGTTTTACCGCTGTTGACCAATTTGATTTACGGCAGTTGACTAGTCCTAAAACCCCATAGCTCCTGCCATCATTTGGTTGTAGTCGAATCGCTGTTTCTGCTGCCACCTCAGCCTGAGCATCATTGAGATGCATCTGGACTAGGGCTAGTTCAACGGCAGCTTCACCATGGTTTGGCTGATTAGTTAGACACTGTTGATAAGCTTGAACCGCCTCTGCTAACTTTCCTTGCTTAAGTAATCCCCACCCTTTCCTTTGACTGGGAGAAACAAACTTGCCTTTGAAGGCATCAATCAGTTCCTCGGCTGTCTGAAATCGCTCGTCAACCTTCATTCTCATTCCAGTTAAGATCACCTGCTCAGTTTGGGGTGTAATCTCAGGAGCTAACTGTCGCGGTGGAATTAACGTTTGTGATCCAGCCCTTTCCGTAGCTGGAGCTGGTAATTCACCAGTGAGTAACTCATACATTGAAGCACATAGAGCATAGATGTCCGTAGCTGGCCAACGCTTACTCCGGTAACTGTATTGCTCAAGAGGAGCGTATCCTGGTGACAAGGTTACACTCATTTCACGGGTTTGACCGGCCATGAATTCTTTAGTAGCACCGAAATCAATCAATACGGCTCGATCTTGGTGATCAATTAGAATATTATCAGGTTTAATATCTCTGTGTAATAGTTGATTAGAGTGAACAACTGTTAGGGCTTCTGCTACTTGGATAAAATAGCCCTTGAGCTTCTCTTCCGAAAGAACACCTTCTTCTTGTAAGATTTTGTATAAGGACTTTCCAGAGATAAACTCCATGACTAAATAGGCAGTATTATTCTCCTCAAACCAATCATAAACCTGAGCAATATTAGGGTGGGAGCATTTTTGTAAGTAACTGGCTTCTAACTGAAATTTGTGGAGTTGTCGTTGTCGGTCAATCGGGGGAATAGAAGGGGGCCAAGTAATGGTTTTACCAATCCTAGCTGCTTTTTCTGGCCAGAGTTCTTTGATGGCAACCTTAGCAGAGTTAGGTAGGTAAATTCCTTGGTAGGTAATGCCAAATCCCCCTTCTCCTAGGACTTTTTCGAGCCGATAATGACTCTGCCTTAGGAGTGTGCCAGCAGGCAAATGGTAGGGTGATGAACTAACAGTCTCTTCAAACTCAAGAGCCGCACCACAACTAGTGCAGTAGTTGTTACTGCCAGTATTGATATGACCGCATACTATACAGGTAATAGACATTATTGTAGGTTTCTACAATTTTAGGAAGGCAATAGGCAATAGGCAATAGGCAATAGGCAATAGGCATGCTAGCAAGAACTAATCTAGTATATCTCCTGGCTTTTCATAAATATGATGGCTTCCTGTAATTTTTCTCAAAACCCATCCTTTTTTCTCAACAATTTTACAGAATTTTTTGCCAGAAACAGATTTCATACTGTAACTTCCACAATTTTGCTGTTTGGTTCAGGAATATAGGAATTGCTGGCAACTTCTAACCAACCTTCAATTGCATCTTGAAGATTTGCTAAAACCTCTTCCATTGTGTCTCCCTCAGTAATGCAGCCAGGTAGTGCGGGTACTTCTGCCCAAAAACCACCTTCTTCTGCTGGATGTATTGCGACCTTAATCTGCATTTTGGTTTGCTTGCTCAATAGTTTTTTGTGTATTTTAACTCATCACCTCTGTACTTTTGTCAACCTTCTCCACACCCTGACTACTCTTACTTTTCGCTCTTTCCACTTCAACTTTTGTCAGTTAAGCAGGCTGATAGCTGACGCAAAGTTAATTCAAAAACTGCATAGATTCCAAGTTGTTGCTGCTGATTGCTTTTTGGAGCAAATTTTGCCACTCCTGCTGAATTTGTTTATGTTCTTTTAGCCTTTGGAACTCAGGCCATACTTTCGAGCGAATTTCTTCCTTTCTTAGAAAAGTCCGCCACTGGTCTCCTATATCTTTGGCATAGTGAATGCGATCAAAAAACTCTCCGATGATGAAGTATCTGACTTGGCTTGGCTCAGTTAACCACTGATCTAAGGTTTGCTTGCATTTAATGACCACTTTTTTATGAAGCGCTTCTAGACGATTTTTTACTTCTTGTTGATTAAACTCTTCAACTTGGGATTTTCCTGACTCGGAATTTGTAATGCTCAGGGTGTTGTTGTTGATTAGATCGGGTTCAAGTTCGTCATCAAAGTGCTGTCGAATACTATGTATAATTAATCCTTCATAGGAAACTTGAGACTCCCAAAGGGTTCGGAACCCTAGCTCTAATTGATTGTTATACTTATCGAGTAACTCGGTCATCACCCCTAGAAACTTGGCATCACGCTCTTTAGTGAGATTCCCCAAGTGCCCCTTTTTCAGGTTTACCAGCACATTTGTTACTTCTGATTTGAGCTGCTCCACCGACTGCTGGAGCCCTTCGTTTAAGGAAAGGAAATGCTTTGAGAGGTTGGCTCGCATCGCTGCAATCGACCCGTAGTAGGTAGACCTGTAAGAGCCTCCGAATCGGTCTGTGCGTTGTCTTTCAATTTCTTCTAGTGCTGGAATTCCCGAGTCACTTTGGCAGGCTTTCATTACAGTATCGACTTTTGCTTTAAAGTAAGGATCAACTGTTTCCCGGTTTTTTCTGAGTTTTTTGAGGAATTTTTCAAGACTGTCAGATAACTCTTCTTTAAACTCTTTGAATCGCTCCACAAATAACTGGTCTTCATCCCCAAATCCAGCTAGGGCTTTACTGGCTTTCTGTAAATCAGTTTCTAAGTCTTTGTGGAGGATATCTATATGGTCTTGGTAAGCTTTGGCATATTTACTGTCGAGGTCTTCAATGTTGTCAACTAGGTAATCTAGAATTAACTCCAGAACTTGATTTGCTTGGTCAGGATTAGAACAGTCAGCGATTACACAATTAACCACCTCTATGTGGTTTTCCCGAATCGTTCTTTTAAGGGTTTCACAGCCTTTAGAGTTGTATTTATCAGCACTGCTCATTTTGTTGAGTACCATGAAAGACCGGTCTGGCAGGTCATTCAGGGCTTTCTGGGCTTTGTCATAAAGTTCTGTATCTCTCGCTTCCCAGCCGTAGCGTACAGGGTCTGGTCTCCGCACAAAGAGAACTACATCCACTCGCTCCCCTAGGGTTTGTAGCATCAGCTTTTCATCCCCTACTCTAAGGTCCCCTAAACCAGGTATGTCTACCAAGGCAATCTTTTCGACTTCGGATCTACTGAAAGGACAGAATATCTCTACTTCTCTGACTGCCAAAACCGCGAAGTCACTATTGGCCTCTTGTTGGTGAACTACATAGTTACGTATTTCTTCCTTGGGAACCCGATCTAATACCCGAGGGGAGTTTGCTTCCAGTAGATGGCGATACTGATTGAAATGAGCATAATATTCGTTGCGCAGCCGTTGGTACATGGCTTTTTTTGTGGCAGCATCACTAGGCAGTTCGGGAATTGGCTTGGTAGCAAATTCATCCAAACTTGTTGGTCTGGGTACTAAGCCTAGTTCTTCGTAATAGGGAATTATTACTTCTTGAAGAAATGAGTCTTCATGATGGAATGTTACCCTAGCATAGGTTGGTTGATTTTGATGATAGACTCCTGGCCTAAGCCTTGGTAATTTCCGGTAACTCCAGGAATTGCCAACCAGGATGCAGACTAAGTATTCATTTACTACGTTGTTCAAGCCATGATACCTACAAATGAACGCCAGTTTGTAGCTCTATCGCTAACTATTAAGACGAAGGCAACCGTGTAGTTAGCTCAACAAGCTTTTACAACATTGTCGAGGCACACCTTACCAACTTGAGGCATTTAACGATGCAAAATTATGTTTTTGTTATTGACGTGAACAAGCAACCATTAAATCCTATTCACCCAAAGAAGGCTCGCCGCCTGCTAGAAAAAGGAAAAGCAGCTGTCTTTAGAATGTATCCATTTACAATCATCTTGAAGACTGCGATCGCTAATCCAGTTATCTCACCTTGCCAAATAAAAATTGACCCGGGTAGCAAGACTACTGGGTTCGCCCTGGTTCGAGACGGGCAAGTTATTTGGGGAATGGAATTAGAACACAGAGGAGGATTGATCAAGAAAAAACTGGAATCTAGAAGAGCTGTCAGACGCGGAAGACGTAATCGCAACACTCGTTACCGAAAGCCCAGATTCCTTAACCGCAAACGACCACAGGGCTGGCTTCCTCCTAGTTTAGAACACAGGATTTTGACAACTGAAACTTGGGTTAAGCGATTAATTAAATTCTGCCCAGTCTGTGAAATCTGGATTGAACGAGTTAAGTTTGACACTCAAAAAATGCTAAACCCTGAAATCAGTGGAGTAGAGTACCAACAAGGCGAGTTAGCTGGCTACGAAGTCAGAGAGTATTTACTCGAAAAGTGGGGGAGAGAATGTACTTATTGCGGGAGGCAAAATGTCCCTCTACAGATCGAGCACATTCACCCAAGATCAAAGGGTGGTAGTAACAGAGTAAGTAATCTCTGTTTGGCTTGCGAAAAGTGTAATCAGCGCAAAGGAAACAAGCCCATAGAAGAGTTTCTAAAAAAGAAACCCAGCCTACTACAAAAAATCAAAACCAAAGCCAAACAACCATTATTGGATGCAGCAGCGGTAAACGCAACTCGGAACAAATTGGTCAAGGTATTGAAAGATACTAAAGTAGTCGTCACTGGAACAGGAGCGCAGACTAAGTACAACAGGACTTGGCTAGGACTACCTAAGCAGCACTGGATTGACGCCGCTTGTGTAGGAAATATTGAAAACTTAGATCTCAAGACGTTACAACCTCTATTTGTTACCTGTAAAGGGCAGGGAGGACGACAGAAAGCGGCTCTCAACAAGTACGGTTACCCTATTAGGCACAACCCACTGAAGCCTGTTAAAGGATGGATGACTGGGGATATAGCGAGACACCAGAAACTGGGCATAGGCAAAGTCACCCCTAGGAGTAAGGGCAGCTTTGGATTCAACCCTCTGGGGATGAAAGGATACAAAAGTTGCAAGCCTCAAGATATTTCGGCGATACACCGGAAAGATGGATACATCTACGGTTTTTGCAAATAACTACCGGTAATTACCAGGGATTAAGCCTCCTAAGCTTTCCTGCCCATGGAGCAAGAAGAGAGTACGTAGGGTGCCTTAGGGGCGGGTTTGCCCTCATGTTCAACTCCGAGCCCCAGTGTTGGGACAGCCCGCCCGGTAACGCACCACCTTTGGCATCGGCATCGCTGAATCTTGGAATCAATACGAGTAGAGTGGGCATCCTGCCCGCTCGAAAATAAGGAGGAAACTGGCAAGATGCCAGTTCCACCAAGATGCCCATTCCACCTCACTCTTAAAATCATTCCATTATTAAGCAACGCCTTGGCATCACTACAATTCCTTATACAATTCCTTAAACCGACGCTGCTGCTGATTATGATCTACTATTGGTGCTGGATACCCACACATTTCGCGTCCGCTTTCAGGAATCTTCCCACTCACCACATACTCCGTATCCACAGAACTCAACTCCGGTAACCATTCCCGAATATACTCACCGTCCGGGTCAAACTTTTTAGCCTGACTAGCTGGGTTAAAAATTCGCAATGGTTTAGGATCCATGCCACTAGAGGCACTCCATTGCCAACCACCATTATTAGCACTCAGGTCACCATCCCATAACCGCTGCATAAAATACTTTTCCCCCCACTGCCAATTAATAATCAAATCCTTAGTCAGAAAACTAGCAACAATCATCCGACAGCGGTTATGCATCCATCCGGTTTGATTTAACTGCCTCATCGCAGCATCAACGATCGGGTAGCCAGTCTTGCCCTCACACCAAGCTTGAAAGAATTCTGGATTATTCTCCCAGGGAAAATCTTGGAATTTCTGGCGATAAGGCCCTTGTGCTAATTCTGGGAAGAAATACATGGCATGTTGGTAAAACTCCCGCCAAGCCAGTTCCTGTTTCCAGGTTTGGATACTTTGACGAGCTTCATCACTGCGACTCAAGTTATAGGCATTCTGAGCGGCCTGCCAAACCGTGCGAATCCCAATCACACCAAACTTGAGAGCAGCACTAAGTTTGGAGGTACCATCCACCCCTGGGAAATTACGTTGTTCCTGATAATCCCCAATAGTGCGATCGCAAAATTTCTCCAGTATCTCTTGGGCTACCTTTTCCCCTGGTGGCACTAACAATTCATTCTCCCAGACATACCCCAAATCTCTAGCGCTAGGTAAATCAATCACCCCTCCTGCTAAGGCATTCTCTTGTTGTATTTCCGTCAGGGATTCAACCCTACTCAAAGTGGCTACAGGTTGTGCCTTAGATTGACCTTGCCAATTTTTCCAGAAAGGAGTGTAGACACTATAGGGATTGCCAGACTTAGTGAAAATGTCTCCTGGTGCGTGTAATAACTGATCCCAATAGTTATAGACAGCAATACCCTTTTCCTTCAACCCTGCTGCTACAGCTTGATCCCGTTCCTTAGAATAAGGTTCCACATCCCAATTCCAACAAACAGCTTTAGCCTCTAGAGCAGCAGCTAAATTAGGAATTCCTTGCCTAGGGTCTTGATGTAGGATTAATAGTTGGCTACCAGCTTGTCTGTAACTTTGCTGCAATTGTTGTAAGCAGCCAATCATATAAGTTACTCTTGCTGGGGCAATATCATCGCGCTCTAGAATAGTGGGGTCAAGACAGAAAACACCGACAAGCTTGGGACTTAGCTCAAAAGCAGCAGCTAGTCCCACATTGTCAGAAATCCGTAAATCACGGCGATGCCAGAAGAGAATCAAATTAGTCATTCAAAAACGGGCGAGCCATAAAAAAGCTGGAAATAGATTTAGCATCCACTGGCTCACCCTCCAAGATAGCTTGTTCTAACTCCTTTGGTGTCATTAAAACCACCTCTATATCCTCATCATAATCTTGCTTAGGAGGGGCTTCCAATTTTTCCAAATCCTCCGCCAGAAACGCATAAATGTACTCATCAGAATAGCCAGGAGCAAGGGGAAATTTCCCCAAAGATTTCCAGCGATGAGCGCGATAGCCAGTTTCTTCTTCTATCTCCCGTTTAATAGTTTCAGCTGGGCTTTCATGGGATTCTACCGTACCAGCAGGGAATTCCAAAAGACGCCCACTAACAGCAAAGCGATATTGCCGTACGAGTACCAGTTTACCATCGGGTGTTACCGGTACCGCCAAGGAACCACCAGGGTGACGGATGCATTCCCATTGCCCTTCTGATTGATTAGGAAGACGTAGAGAATTGACCTCGAAACTAAATCGTCTTCCTTGGAAAAATAGGTGTTTTTTCAGAAGTTCTGGGGGTTCTTGACCAGGTAGCATAAAAAAATAAAGGATTAAAGATTAAGACAGTTTAGCCCTTGGAGGAGTTGTGCGATCGCAAATCCCGTCATTGATTTTACCTAATCCCGGCAATTTTTGCCAGGGAAGCACCAAGGCTCTTTCCAGCATAGGCTTTAAGCTTTAGGCTAATGGTTGCCGAACGTAGTGCCAGGACTAATTTTAGTTTAGGCCAAAAATTAGTTATGTTTATATCGTTTTTTTATAGTAATGAGGTACACAGATTTTTTTACCAATTCCAAAGTCCCCTCTTTTTTATTCCTTACTCCCTACCAAACAAGGGTAAGTTTTTTACATTTGGGTAAAACATGGGACGACCCAGAGGGATAGGAAAAGGAAAACAACGAACAAATGATGATTTTTAACGACAAGAATGGTAGATTTTATTATCCCCCACACCCCACACCCGACACCCCACACCCGACACCTGACGTCTTTGTAAAAAACCTACCCTTATGAGCTACTCCCTACTCCCTACTCCCTAAAATCTAGGACTTTTTAACTCCCCTAAGTAAAAAATAAATGCCAAGTTGGCATGACAAACAATACTTACTAGACTAAGCTAATAATATGATTGACATCCTCACGGATTAAAACCCCGTGGACTCTGTGGTTATACCACCGCCAACCGGTTAAAACTACCTTGGCTTTAAGCCAATCAACATACTAATACATCCTTAGGCTATTATTAGCAACTGTGGATTTACTTAAATTTGAAATTTTAAAAATTTTTGAAATTTCGCGCCAAAGCAGTCATACTATCGATTAGTTTGGGCGATTAGTTTGGGCGATTAGTTTGGTGGTGGCAAAACCAATCAAAACCTCTGTCATTTCGGTATAAAACAGGACTGGTAAGCAAAAACTAAAGTAAAGCGCGATCGCTGTCCTGTCCAACGCCGTAGATTGTATCAGTAGCTCGTCCCTAGGGAATCATGACTTGGTGCATTAATCCCGATTGTTCTAAACCTTACAATACAGAAGATACCCTATTCTGCCAAGCCTGTGGCTCGGACTTACTCTTGGCAGAACGTTATCGTGTGATTGGGTTACTCAGTGACAAAGGTGCTTTCGGTAAGACCTATGAGGTACTTGATCACAACAGTGATCAAAAAAGTAATCACAACACTCTCAAAGTTCTCAAAGTCTTGACTGACTATCAATCTAGGGCAGTTGAGCTGTTTGAGCAAGAAGCATGGGTTTTGAGTCAGCTGAATCATCCAGGAATTCCCAAATCAGAAGGAACGTTTATCTTCTCTCCCAGAAACAACGAGATCAGCTTACACTGCATGGTTCTCGAATACATTGAAGGCTTAGATTTAGAGGAGTATCAGCACCAAAACAAGAATCACCCTATTGACGAAACCTTAGCCTTGGAATGGCTATCCCAACTGGTAAAAATTCTCCATGTAGTCCATCAGAAGCACTTTTTCCATCGGGATATTAAACCATCCAATGTCATTCTCAGGAAGGATGGACAACTAGTGCTCATTGACTTTGGGGCTGTGCGGCAAGTCACCAACACCATTATTGCTGGCGGTAAAAACACCCAGATTCATACTCCAGGTTATGCACCACCAGAACAAGAGCAAGGCTATGCCATGCCACAATCGGACTTCTTTGCCTTGGGGCGCACCTTTGTTTATCTGCTTACTGGTAAGGAACCGATGGATCCCCTTCTGTACAATCCTGATACCAGTGAATTGCTATGGCACCCCTATGCCCCTCATATCTCCCCTCAACTCAGAGAATTTATCGACCAACTGATGGCTCCCTTAGTCAGTCAGCGTCCTCGGAATACTGGGGAGATTTTGCAGCAGTTGGCCAAGCTTGAGCAGGTAATAAATCCAGCACCCTCACGACGCCAAGTCTTATCAAAAATACTATCCACTAGCTTTAAGGGGTCTTCCATAGGTTTAAGCAATACAAAGTTAACGAGGGTATTGACTAAACGGAAATTACTCAAAGCCGCTGGTTTTGGGAGTGTGGGACTGGTATTAGCAACAGTCATTGATAAACTTTCGGACTCACCCTCCCACACCCTCACCCCTAACCAGTTGACCCTAAATTTTACTCAGGAGGTAGAAAAGGATAAGCCACTATCGCCTGGTAATCAGGAGGTAAAAGCGAGGGTGACCAATGTATCTCTACAGGACTTTGAATTTGATGTGGTCAAAGTGAATCCCCAAGGTCAGATAACCAACCGCAACCGTCATCAAGCCAAGTTTTTTAAGGAAAACTTAGGCAACGGGGTAATGCTGGAAATGGTGTCTATCCCTGGCGGGACTTTCACTATGGCTTCACCAGCTTCTAGACAAATGGTCTCTGTGACGCCCTTGTATATGGGCAAGTTTAGTGTAACTCAGGCACAGTGGAAAGTGGTTGCTTCCTTACCCAAAGTCAGTCGTGAATTGGATTATGACCCATCCCACTTCCAAGGAGATAATCTGCCTGTGGAGCAGATATCTTGGTATGACGCTGTAGAATTTTGTGCCAGAGTGTCTCAAAAAACCGGACGTACCTATCGGCTACCCAGTGAAGTGGAATGGGAATATGCCTGTCGTGCTGGAAGCACCACAAAATTTCACTTTGGTCAAACAATTACCACCAATTTGGCTAACTACGATGGTCATCAGACTGACACTGATGGTTCACAGCCAAAAGGTATCTTTCGAGAGAAAACTACCACCGTAGGGAGTTTTCAAGTAGCTAACGCCTTTGGGCTATACGATATGCATGGCAATGTCTGGGAATGGTGTGCTGACCATTGGCATGAAAATCACCAGGGGGCACCATCGGATGGCAGTGCGTGGCTAAGCAAGAATGAGGATCGGGATCGCTTGCTCAGGGGAGGGTCTTGGCTCAACAGTTCCGGCTACTGCCATAGTGATTATCGCAATTTCAATGCTCCGGATGTTACATATATCTCCTTTGGTTTTCGGGTAGTTTGCGATTTGATCTAAACTTTAGCAAAGGGAATAAGGAACAGGGAACAGGGAACAAAAATTATCACAATTCCTACACGGATTGCTATTTTGATTTAAACTTTTGATCTATACTGCAGCATTAACGCAACGGTTTGTTTGTAGACAGTTTCCTTATCTTAAACGTTGACAGTGAACCGTCAATCGTCAACCCTTAACAAAACCTGGTTAAAACAGAATTGAACTAGACTTGGTAGTCACTCCATTACTAATGTCTTCTAAGTTCTCAATAAAAGTACTCCAAGGTTCTGTATAAGTTTCTGTGTAAGTTCTCGAAAAATCTAGAATAGGAGTTTCTTGTGCTGACCCAATCCAACCACTCACTGGAGAAATTAACGGGAAAAGCCACTCATAGTAACTCTGGGGAAACGGAGTACTAGAGAGTTCCATGATGCTCTTATAAAATAGCCCAAAGGTTCCTGGGTCAATTTTGTGCTTCTCGACAGCAACTTGGATGAATTCCTCTGGACTCAAGCCTACATAACTTTGGCAGATTGTCACCCAATTCTTTAATCGTCGCCTGGCCTTTAAGCTCAGTGAAATAAATTTAACTCCCTTGAGTTCCTCAAATTTAGGAGACTGATTTAACACCTCCTCTAGGCCGGTGGTATCTGTCGAACCACTGAATTCCCTTTGCAACCGTTTAGCGATCGCTAAATTAATCTCAACTAATTGCTGTACTGGTCGCCACTGAAGCTCTGCCAAAATCTGCTCCATGGAAATAGGTGGTGTCAAAGTAGAGGAACTCGATTTCTTGTTTCGCTCAATGGCTTCGAGAGGGTTTTCCTCACTGACCAAGAAGCTGATCAACTCTTCCGTTGTCCAACCAATACCTTTAGCCAGCCTCTCTAGCTTCTCTAAGCTGGGAGTGTTATCACAATTCATCCAATTTGTCAAGGTATTGTTAGTGACATTGACTTGTCTACCAAGTTCCCGGACACTACCAAATTGTTGAGCCAGCACCTTAATCAATTGACTTAGCCTTTGGTGAATTTTGCTGTGTTTTAAGGAACTGTCTTTACTTGTGTCCAATTTTTTTACCACTCTGTTCTGGTGACATAATGTAACACTTCCCGATCCGGTAAGTGTAGCCTCGGGCGTGGCCATTCTCCGCTTTGGTAGGGAGCACTAGAAATCGAAATTGACCCCAGGTGGCGATGCGATCGCATTGCCACAAGCGAAGCGCGTCCATACCACTATGCTGCCCAAATATGAATAGATTGAGCTTATCTTCTCCGTGAAAACTCAGTGGTAACTCCCCGGTGGGCAAAAGAGTATCTTACGTATAATCACGGTTGTTCAATATTTTTAACAAAATTAGGATAGTTGTGAAAAGGGTTGAACATCACCATTACATCTACACCATATGTTAAAGCATCAGAACTGGGAGAAAAGGGTAACCGCTAAGCAAAGCAATACCCTTGCTCAGGAAAATCAGCAACTCAAAATTAAGTCAGATAAGTGCTACATTCCCATGACAAGTGGCCACGGTGGTTCTTCAACGTTAGTCGGTTGGAAGCAGAAAGTCACTACACAGAAAGTCACTACACAGAAAGTCACTACACAGAATCGAGTGAATTTCTCGAGCTACCCACTGTGCCCTCCCCGCCACACCAAACCGGAGAAGCCTGTAGCTCCCCAAGAACAATTAAGTAACTTACAAGAAACCTGTGGTAAAATCGTTCATCTGCTCTGTACATCTGACTATGGGAAACTGACTCAAGATGAATTGAACAGGAAGTGCCGGTATTCAGAAGAGCGACTTGCCCAAGGACTGAAACAGCTTGAGCTTGAAAAAGTAATTGAGTTCAAGTGGGGCATGTGGGTGATCATTAATCATCAACCCATCTGTCCTAAATGCGGTCTCAAAACTCGTGTAGTTAATTCTGCCTTGACACCAGGGAAAATTAAATCAATCTGTTCAACATGTCTTGAGTTAAAGCGTATTCAGTCAAAATTGCCGTTTTGATGAACTGCACTAAATTCTTAAAGGGTGGAGTGTGTTGTGAGGATAATGAACAGCGAAAGCTGCAAAAAAATGGACAATGGAAAATTAACCATCCATTCTTGATGCAATAGCTAGTGGGGGTTTCCCCCAAGACCGTAATGGTGCGTTTTCCTTGTCTTGATGCAGTCGCTCATGGGGGGAACCCCCAAGACCGTAATGGTGCGCTTTCCGCATTAAGAATTAAATTCGCCACGGGTCGCACCTCTGCATCGCTAGGCGAATTAAATTCGCCACGGGTCGCACCTCTGCATCGCTTGGGTAATGGGATTTTAACCAGTAGCCCTTGGTGATCTAGGAAAGCAGTGCAACATTTAACCTGTACAAACCTACTCACAAGTAGATAGGACGATGGTATAGCATTAGTTTTAACTAATGGTTGTTGCCGACAAAGCAATGCCAAAAGCATTGCGCTAATTTTCTTAATGGAGGCTCTGCTGCCTACTCTCAAACCGCACTGTCACTTCACTCAGTCCATTATTTTACGTCGCTTAACTTACGACCAGCTGATCAGCTTTTAGTTCTTCGTTGGGCGGTAGTGTTCCCTTGTTAAACAAGTTACTAACTTATTTCATTATAAAATAATGGATAATGTTTGACAAAGTTTAGAGAGCTATGTCTTGATGCAGTCGCTCATGGGGGGAACCCCCAAGACCGCGCTGCATCGCTAAGGCTAATAGTTGCACCTCTCAAAAACTGTGGACTTGAGATCTAGGAATTTAATTTGAGTGGTGAAACATCTTAGTGCGCTTTCCGCTCTTTGTGCTCGCCTCCTCCCTATCACCTGATGATGGGGTGATCAGGTCATGGGGAGGAGGTTGATCATAATGTATCCCGTAGCAGCTCCAATTTGTAACTAACGAAAAACCATGCATCGCCCAATTTACCTAGACTGCCATGCCACAACACCTATGGATGAACGGGTGTTGGAGGCAATGTTACCCTACTTCACTGAACATTTTGGCAATCCATCGAGTATCAGCCATACCTATGGCTGGGAAGCTGAAGCAGCGGTGAAACAAGGGCGTCAGATTCTAGCAGATGCTATCAATGCCACACCGGTCGAGATCATTTTTACTAGTGGTGCCACAGAGGCTAACAATCTAGCCATTAAAGGGGTGGCTGAGGCTTATTTAAGTAAAGGACGTCACCTGATTACCGTGCAAACTGAACACAATGCTGTTCTTGACCCCTGTCACTATTTAGAAACCCTAGGGTTTGAGGTGACATTTCTACCGGTAAAAGATGATGGACTAGTGGATCTAGGCCAGCTAGAGCAGGCTTTCCGTCCTGATACCATTTTAGTCTCGGTCATGGCAGCCAATAATGAAATTGGAGTGTTGCAGCCATTAGCCGAGATTGGAGATCTTTGTCGCCAGCATAATGTACTATTCCATACAGATGCTGCCCAGGCTATTGGCAAAATCCCCTTGGATGTGCAGTCGATGAAGATTGATTTAATGTCCTTGACAGCCCATAAAATTTATGGACCAAAGGGGATTGGAGCTCTCTATGTCCGGCGTCGTAACCCGAGAGTAAGGCTTGCACCACAGCTCCATGGCGGTGGACATGAACGAGGGATGCGTTCTGGCACACTTTATACCCCTCAGATTGTGGGGTTCGCTAAAGCTGTAGAACTGGGGTTAGAAGAACAACCCTCAGAATCTCAACGGTTGATAGAACTCCGGGAGGGTCTGTGGACCACTCTCGCTAAACTAGAAGGTATCGAGATCAATGGTCATCCTACCCAGCGATTATCCGGAAACCTTAACATTAGTGTGGAGGGAGTAGATGGCGCAGCCCTCCTACTAGGATTACACCCTGTGGCCGCCGTTTCTTCTGGCTCGGCTTGTTCCTCAGCAACTGTAGCTCCTTCCCACGTACTATTAGCTCTAGGAAATCCAGAAAATCTGGCTTATGCCTCCATCCGGTTTGGAATTGGACGCTTTAATACCATGGCGGAAATTGCCTTGGTGGCTGAGCATACGATCACAACGATTCAGTCTCTGCGCCAATCTCAAGCTGTCAAAATTAATTGAACAAAATGGTTGAGCGCAGTCCCTAGGCATATTTTATAATTTGGGTGGGGTAACCGAAACCAGCTTTTAAATTGCAAAGCGTAAGCTTCTAGGCTAGGATCACATCGGTACCACAAAGGAGATTTCGCTCCTTAGCTGAACCGCGAAAAGCCCCGCACTTTACCTTTATTGGCTAGGTTTCCTATGGGAAGCGCAGGGTAAGAGTCCCAAAGGATCTTACAAATGTGATATAGTAGTAATGGTAGGGAAGATAAATTAAGAGCTAACTGCCACCTACCAACTAAAAATAGAACGAGTTGTATTGTTCCGGCGCGGAGGGGCATCCCGGAGACGAAACCTTAGAAGAGTGGAGCCTTAATCATAAAGTTTTAACCCTTTTATGCATGGCCTGCTAACCATAAAGGCTCCACTGTTCTTGCGGTAACTTCTGACCGTGTCGTAAATAAAGCTTATCGTTCGCGTAGCGTGGCCTACAGCCTTGTATCCAAAACCACTAGCTGGAGTTGGTAATAATCCCCCGCTGTCCCGTTAGGGCAGCTTCGGGAGATGTCACTAGGCGAATCAACAGGGGATAAGAATACCACACATCCCCAACAAGGCAAATATGTGTGCCTCAAGACCCTAAATCTAAGCAGTAAAACTACTGAAACAGGGAGATTCAGGAGATATAGACAGAAACCCTGAAGAATTTCCAGACCTCTGGTCAGGAAATAGTCAGCTAATAAAAAATCAGAACTTTTGGATAGATTGGTAGCAAGTGGGTAGTTTGTGGTAAATCCCGAACAATGCCGATAATGGGTAAAGTAACTTTCAGCTATCGGAGCTGTGGTTAGCAAAAGCCATTGAAATAGCCGGTTTTAGCATAGGTTAGCTTTCCTAATGGGAATTAAATTTGCCACTGGTCACACTTCTTGATGGGGGGAGTGGCTTAAGCTCCATTTTTGTATCAGTTATATCAGTGGCAAAGTAATCCGTTGTCTATATTTCAGAGTGCGACTGGATAGAGACAGGGATTCACAAGTGTTAATCAAAATCCTTATAAAATCGGTTAAAATTAGTTAAATCCACAAGAGTCACGTGATCAATTTGTCAGGCTTAACATCCCCCGAAGTCCCTACGGGATTATAGGAAAGGCCAGGCAGATTGCGAGACAATTACACATAGGTGCGCTCTTACTTGGCTAATTAAATTCCCATTAAGTGCGCTTTCCTTTGGCCCGGGAACCCGGCCTTGGGTCGCGCCTTTCGGCAAAGCCGACGCGGGGCGCGAACGGGGGCGCACCTCAAAAATTTTCGACTTTGCGACAGAACATCCTACTGGAAAGCGAGTCTTAAAGTAGAGAACTAATGTCGCACCTCCAAGTGCTACAATCAGCAGAGCCGCTACAATCCCATTCACCAAACCACGAAACCCCCTGTCAGCACCCCCCTCTAAACAGACGGGGCTTCGAGACAGTTTCACCGCCATTGACTACAGCCATTGACTACAGCCATTGACTACAGCCATTGACTACAGTTTTCGATTGACCGTAGGTCACGCGACGCGAACAAACAATGAGCAACAAAATAGTTAAGTGGGCTTTCCGTGATGGCCAGGGATTGCTCGCCATCACGGGTCGCACCTCTAGTTATTCATAGTCTATTTATTAGTCTCTGTGGCCGATCAGTTTAATGGCAGTAAATCACCGAACATTTCAGACCTAGAAATAGAGTACGACTCCTATCGTTAACTGTAGGACTAAGCGTACCACGAAGTTTTGAGGAAATTGCATGCCAAAGCAAATTATTATTGCAGAGCAACATCAACTTGCTGCTGTATTTTGGGAAGATCAAATTCAAGAACTAGTAGTTGCCACCGGTAATCACCAGGTCGGTGATATTTATCTCGGCATTGTAGAAAATGTCTTACCGGGTATTGATGCAGCATTTGTCAACATTGGGGATCCTGATCGCAATGGTTTTATTCATGTGACAGATTTAGGACCATTGCGCTTGAAACGCCGGTCTGGTGCGATCACCGAACTGCTGACTCCCCAGCAGAAGGTGTTGGTGCAAGTGATGAAAGAACCTACTGGTAATAAAGGGCCCAGGCTTACAGGTAATATTAGTTTACCCGGTCGCTATTTGGTGCTGATGCCTTATGGCCGAGGAGTGAACTTGTCTCGGCGGATTAAGAGCGAAAGTGAACGCAATCGCCTCAGAGCTCTAGCAATTCTAATCAAACCATCGGGCATGGGAGTGCTGGTGCGCACCGAAGCTGAAGGCAGAGCCGAAGAAGCCATTATGGAAGATTTGGAAAACCTGCAAAGACAATGGGAAGCTGTCCAGCTCGAAGCAACCTCTACCAGAGCACCAGCCCTACTTAATCGGGATGATGATTTTATTCAGCGTGTCCTCCGGGATATGTACACTGCTGATGTTAATCGGATTGTGGTCGATTCTAGTACTGCAGTTAAACGGGTTAAACAACACTTGTTGAGCTGGAGCGGAGGTCAAGCACCAGAGGGGGTCTTGATTGACCATCATCGCGATCGCATGCCAATTTTGGGATATTTCCGGGTCAATGCTGCAATTCGAGAAGCCCTCAAGCCAAGAGTAGATTTACCATCTGGTGGCTACATTATCATTGAACCTACCGAAGCTCTAACCGTAATTGATGTGAACTCTGGTTCCTTTACCCGCTCAGCTACAGCACGGGAAACGGTTTTGTGGACTAACTGTGAGGCAGCAACAGAAATTGCCCGCCAGCTGCGCCTACGTAATCTAGCTGGGGTGATCGTTGTTGACTTTATTGATATGGACACCAGGCGGGATCAGTTACAGGTTCTCGAACACTTCAATCAAGCCCTAAAAGAGGACAAAGCCCGACCACAGATTGCCCAGCTTTCGGAACTTGGCTTAGTGGAACTGACTCGCAAGCGCCAAGGGCAAAATATTTACGAGTTGTTTGGTAAAACCTGTGCTACCTGTGGCGGTTTAGGACATCTGGCACATCTTCCCGGTGAAGTCGAAGCAGAAGCACTAGAGACCTTAGCACCGATCCCCTTACCGGCGGAGCGAAGCATTCCACAGTTCCCCGAACCCGTAGACTTATCTTCTGAGAATGATAATGATTTGGACTTGCTCAATCACCCCAGTTATCAGGAACGGGGAGCGGTAAATAATCGCCGCCGCCGCCGCCGTCGTATTGATGACCCGGTGATTAGGGAAGAACCAATTACTAGGGGAGTCAATCGGGTGATCTCTGTCTCATCCAACTTTGATGCCATCACAGAAACCGAGGTATCGACCTCAGGAGTAGAAAAACCCCAGCTAGTCAAGTTTGCTCAAGAGAAAGAACCACCAGAATTGGTCAGGGTTGAAATGAGCCCAGAAGAACAAGATGTTTATGCGTTGATGGGCATTTCCCCTATACTAAATTTAGACCGAGAGGTGAAAGATCCTAGGTCAGCAATTATCTCAGTGTTACTGCCGGGAGAAAAAATCGAGGATAATGAAGAAGAATTATCCAATTCAACTACCGATTCAACTACCGATTCAACTACCGATTCAACTAATAGTCAATCCTCCATCGACGATCAGCTAGAGTTAGACGAATCAGACTTGGTGGAATCTAGTGCTGCCACACCAATTCCAGAAACTGGATCTGATCAACTCAGTAGTCCAAATGGCACCATTAACAGTCCCCCCATCGTGCGCCGCCGCCGTCGCCGCTCTTCAGCAGATAAATGACAACGGACAAAGTCACTGAAGTGTTTGAGTTACCGGATCAATCCGGTACTCCTTCCTTAGTGGCTGGAGTAGATGAAGTAGGGCGAGGTGCCTTATTTGGTCCAGTTGTGGCAGCAGCAGTGATTTTACCTGTATCTGTCCTGGCACAACTGGCTATAGCTGGCGTTAAAGATAGTAAAAAGTTGTCCCGGAAACGACGCCAAAGGCTGTCTCAAGAAATTCAGGGATTGGCACTGGATTGGACTATTGGTTATGCCACTAGTGCAGAAATTGACCAGCTCAATATCTTACAAGCCTCATTGTTAGCTATGAAACGGGCTGTGCTTAAATTAAAAGTTAAGCCCGATATTTGTCTGATTGATGGGTTACACGGGTTGCCAGATTTACCGATAGCACAACGAAATCTAGTAAAGGGGGATCAGCGATCGCTTCATATTGCAGCGGCCAGTATTGTAGCCAAGGTGTGGCGTGATGATTTAATCATTCGTCTAGCTACCAAGTATTCAGAGTATGATTTGACAGCCAACATGGGCTATGGTACCAAAAAGCATCGGTTAGCACTGCAAAAATACGGACCATGTCGGCTGCATCGCATTTCCTTTAGCCCCTGTAGTCAGGCTCATCAATAAATAAGTTAAATTATTTATTAACAAATAACAATCAACCAAACCGATAACCCTTACCATAAACTGTATGGATCAGGGGGGCGGAACCCTTAACTTCGATTTTGCGACGCAACAAACGAACTAGAGCAGCTAAATTGTTACTTTTTGGGATTTCCTCAGATGGCCACAAATGTTGATAAATTTGCTTGTGGGATAATAATAGACCAACATTGCTCATGAAGTACCCTAGCAGTTGGCTTTCTTTTTCCGATAGCTCAATTGGGCGTCCGTGGCGATAAGCTATTTGATTGGTTAAGTCTAATTCTATTTGTCCAACCCGTAACCGCTGGCTGGGATTGGCATCAGTCGCAGCAGAACGCCGAAGCAGAGCCCGGACTCTAGCGAGTAACTCCCGCAGTTCAAATGGTTTAACTAGATAGTCGTCAGCACCAGCATCTAATCCCATCACTCGGTCATCTACAGTGTCCTTGGCGGTTAGAAAAAGAACTGGGGTAGTGGTGTCATGCGATCGCATTTGTTGGCAAATTTCTAACCCAGACATGTGCGGTAGCATCCAGTCTAAGATTAACAAGTCATAAGCGCCAACGCAAGCTAACTCATTTCCTGAGGCACCATTGTAAGCCACATCTACAGTGTAACCTTCACGAGTTAATACCCGAGACAGGGGGTCAGTCAGCTCAATTTCATCATCTACTAAAAGGATACGCATTGATTTTGTTGATAGTTGACGGTTGACGGTTGACTATCAACACAATTATAGGACTTACGCAGCGACTTTATCTGTAGCTTGGGTTATTAACGAAGCCTACTACCTGTAGTTAACAGCCAAGTCATTGATAGACACGACAAGCTACTAAGTAGGTGGGCTTAATTATCAGTAAAAAAGCGATTGAGATTCAAAATGATTAAAACCCCTTAAATAAAGGCTTTCCGCTTCATTTTACTATTTTTATTTTTAACGTTTATTTATGCCCACCTACTTAATTATACTATCTTAGTTAAGATAAAATTCATCAAAGGGTAATTATAATTTAAGGCATAGAAAGACAAACCAGTATGGCTTGGGCATTGGTTACAGGTGGAACCAAAAGGATTGGTAAAGCGATCGCGTTGAAGATACCCTAAATTATAAAACCCTAAGCAAGTGTGTAATTAAAGCAGTGGAAGAAAGTGAGTTTAATTTACTAGAAAAGCTAACCCAGATGATTTTAGATATTGTAATGGAAAATCCCCGGTATGGGCTAAGGTAAAAGTTGATAAACCTTTTGCTTTGCGATTTTCCGATTCTGTGTCTATAGAATTGAGTGCTAAACGATGAATGAAGTGGTAGTGAATGAAGTGGTAGTAATTGTTGGCTCTAACCTTGAAACTCATAAAAATATAAAAGTCGCTATATATAACTTATCAAACCCTGATATTCTTGTTAATTAATATCGCTTTTACATAACAAAAACCATAGGCTTTACTGAGCAACATAATTTTATAAATGGTGCCTTTTTAATTCATACAGAAGACAGTTTTGAGACCTTTCGTCAAAAACTTAAACAAGAGGTGCGACCCGTGGCGAATTTAATTCGCCAACGGAAAGCGCACCTAACGAAATTGACCAAGGGCGGGTAAAGCAAGCCAATAAAAATAGACCGCGCTGTATAGATTTAGACATTGTGGTCTGGAATCGAAGGATTGTTAATCCTGACTTTTATCAGCGGGATTTTATTAAAAAAACTGTGCTAGAGCTGATTCCTGATTTAAAGGTTTAACAAATAGCTAATGACGTACCCCCCGGAATCATAATTATTCAACTGGACATGATCGGGTTGGTGGTAATTTGAGGAGCACGGGCTTCTATAATGGAGCTTCTACAGGTATAGTTGATCTGATCAGTGAACTAATTTACCCCCTCCCAAAGCTCCCGAAGCTCCCCATATGATTACCATCGCATTACCCAAAGGCGCACTCCTAAAAGACAGCATCAAGCTACTGCAATCCGTTGGCTTAGACTTTAGTACCTTCCTAGACTCCGCCAACCGCCAACTCCAGATTCAAGACCCCAGTCAAACTGCTCAAGCTCTACTGGTACGAGCTCAAGATGTACCGGTTTACGTCGAATATGGTCAAGCTCAGTTGGGGATAGTTGGTTACGATGTGCTACGGGAAAAAACCCCGGCAGTGGCTACTTTAGGTGACTTACACTTTGGTTATTGTCGGATGTCATTGGCAGTTCGTGCAGCTAGCTCTTATCGAAGCCCTTTGGATTTGCCAGCTCATGGTCGCGTAGCCTCCAAGTTTGTTCACTGTGCTCGGGAATATTTCAATAACCTGGATTTGCCAGTAGAAATTATCCCCCTCTACGGTTCTGTTGAACTTGGTCCAATTACCGGGATGTCGGAGGCAATTGTGGATTTGGTGTCCACAGGTCGTACCTTAAAAGAGAATGGCTTGATTGAAATTGACATTTTGTATGAGAGTACAGCACGACTGATTGCCCATCCCATCAGTTATCGCCTCAATACTGATGGTATTAACAATTTGATTGAGCAGATTCGAGAGTTGACTAAGGTCAGTGCTGAATCTTTAGTGAGTTAGTTACGATTCTTTATTAGCTTCTTTTGTCAGAAGCTAATAAAGTCTCAATCTCATTCAAAATAGTTGGAAATCTATCTATTAAGTATAGCTTTTTTTATAAAATCACTAGTCCTCATCTTCTTCATCTCCCCTCTACCCATAGTTGCCTATAGACTGTTCCCTAACTAGACACTTTGGGGAATTGTATGGATAAGTGCTGCTAACCAGTTTTCCTGATACTGCACCATTAGCAGTGCTAATTGTCATGGGCACTCAAGATTTGTTCTCAACTGTGTGCTCATAATCAATCTCAACTAAACGAGGCTTAAGATGAAGGTAAAAAATACGTTAATTGCTGCTGCAACTGCTATGGTTTTCGCTTTTGCTTCAGGGTTAAATGCTCAAGAACCAGTTACTGGTGATATCAACACCGCATCAGAATTTATTACCTCGGCAATTCAAGCCTTAGCTTCTAACAAGCAAATTATTAATGAGTGCGGTAAAGAGTTAATAATTGAAGATATGACTAGTGTTACTCAAGATTTCCCTAATATCGAAGCCTACCCTACACTAGGAGAAATTCAATACAGGATTTCTTTCACACCTGGAGCTAATACTAATCCTAGCTACTGCGCTGCTAGCTTCAAGAGTCGCATGAAGTTAAAATTAAACGGGCGATACCTTAATCCTAGGGGTGCAGAATTATTGTCTACTCCCAACACTTATGAATTTCGACTAATGGTACCAGGTCAAGAGAATTCTGAATTGTAAATTCAGAATTCTTAACTTCTAGATATTACTAGATTAATACCATACTCTAGAGTACTCTACAAACATCTTTACAATAAAAGAAGTAAACCCTATAGAGTATGGCATGGACTGGCAAGAGATATCTGGTAACTGGGTTTTAATCCCCAATCGTCCCACCGGGATTATCCATTTCCTGGGTGGGGCGTTTATTGCTACAGCACCCCACGTAACTTACCGATTGTTACTGGAAAAATTAGCAGCTCAACGGTATGCAGTGATTGCGACACCGTTTGTGAATACCCTCGACCATATTGCGATCGCACGAGATGTACTCAACCGCTTCGAGACTACTCTCAATCGCTTACAGGGAACTAATGCTTTACGGAAACGGTATCTACCCATCTATGGTATCGGCCACAGCATGGGGTGCAAACTACATTTGTTGATTGGCAGCCTCTTCAGTGTAGAACGAGCTGGTAATATCTTGATTTCCTATAACAACTATTCCGCTGACCGTGCCATTCCCTTTATGGAACAGTTAAACCTCAATCCTATCTTCCAGGTCGAGTTTACTCCCTCACCCCAAGAAACTAACTCTCTGATTACTCAACGCTATCAAATCCAGCGTAATTTACTGATTAAATTCACTGATGACGAGATTGACCAAAGTGTTAGCTTGACCCAAGCCTTACAGAAACGTTTTCCAAATATGGTTGTCCTACAGCGGATACCAGGAAATCATTTAACACCTTTAGGGCAAGATGTCACCTTAAACCCAGGGGCAGTGTTTACCCCATTGGATGCCGTAGGTCAGTGGGTCAAGCAAGAAGTCTATCGCGATTTAAATCGCTTGCAACGAGAAATTTTGCGATGGTTGAATCCTCTAGCAGTGGCTTAAGGTTAGCAGGTTGAAGGTTCAAGGTTACCAGGTTGCTAGGTTGAAGGTTGAAGGTTTAATCTTGAAAGTGGACACTCAACATTCAACTGCCCTATTGACTGACTCTAGCGGTTTACAGCCTAATGAGGTACACAGGATTTTTTCCCTGTTCCCTGTTCCCTGGTCCCTGTTCCCTGTTCCCTGTTCCCTAAAACTCCAAAATTTGTACCTCACCTAATTAAAAACCGCTATAACCCTCTTCTGTCACTCTCCGAATTCAATGATTAACAAATAAGTCAGATTATCCAGAATTAAAAAAGAATTGATATTGATTAATTTCACTAATTAGCTGATTCAATCCCAGCAATAATTTACTATTAGGCAAAATATCTAACCAGGGAAAAATAATCCATAACATCATAATTGGTTGAATCAGTAAACGAAAATTGTTTAACACATTCTTCCATCCACCTTTATGATTCCATTGTTGATGATTACTCACCTGGATATCATCAGCATCTTTCACCTTATTGGCTACTTCTGTCGATTTATTTAAAGATAAAAAAGCTGGAGAATTTAAACTAATCATGGTGTACACACAAAAAATTATTTCCCACCATTTTTCGATATCCTTAAACTTAGTAAAACGGTAATCTGTCCATCCTAATTCTTGTTTACACTGACGAAAAGCATACTCTACCCATGTTCTTAATCCATACAAATCTCCCAAGATTTTCTTGAGATTACCTTTCAAATTAGTCATCACAAAAGATGTTCCATTCTCTGGCATAGTTTTTGGGTCTGTGGTTATTTCCCAGTAAGTTATGGCTCTCTTTTTTCCATATACTATTTCTCTAATGTATCTAGTTTCGGATTTTTGATTACTAAATGTTCTGGTAAATTTACACCACTTATTCGCTCTAACCCTCTGTTCACTTGGCATCCAGACTCCATGATTACTCCTAATTGCTACTACATAAGACAATTTAGTTTTCTCTAATGTTCTAATAAACTGGCTACTTTCACCATACAGACTATCCGCTAATACTCGTTCTATATTTAATCCTTCTTCTACTAATTCTTCTAGGATTTCTGAGGCTAACTCTATTTTAGTTTTGTACTTATCTTCCCATTTTAATGTTCCTCTTGGTTTGAAGATTTTGCCTACCAATGGAAATGTTATATTTTGATACACCCCGTAAGCATTAACTGACACTATTCCATTATCTACTTTTCCGATACTTCCTAGATATTGCCTTGCTACATAGTCCGTTTTTTTCCCTTTCTTTCTATCCCCGGTTTCATCAATTATTACCGTGATTTTTTCCGAGTTTAATGCTTTGAGCATCCGACTTAATCTTCGGGATTTTAATTCAGTCGCTGACCAAGGAGAATTGGCTAAAAAATGATGGAGTGACTGAGCAGATTTTATGCCTACTACCTTAGCTATTTCTGGTAGCGACTTTCTCTTTATCGGTGAGATTATTCCTAAATGTAAATATTTGAAACATTCATAACTTCTTACTTCTGAAAACAGGTCTTTATAAGCCTCACAATATTGATCAATAACCGAAACTGTTGGTTGTGCATCTCTGGCACTATGTTTGAGAATCTGTAACTCTACATCCATTGCCCTATCTACTTTTGAGCTACCCAATCTGTTTATTCTCTTATTTTACTGCTCGGAGAGTGACAGAAGAGGGATAATCACTAGAATAAGGTTTCCTTAGACTCTAGCACTGTGGTAGATTCCGACAACGAAACAGTTTTCTGTGAACTCGAACAGTCACTATCAACCATGGTTTCCTCCTCTAGCACTGTGGTAGATTCCGACAACGGAACAGTTTTCTGTGAACTCGAACAGTCACTATCAACCATGGTTTTCTGTGGTGCTGGCACGGTGGAAGCCTCAGATTCTAGCGCTACCGATGAATCAAGGCTACTAAACGAGAATGTTGGCAAGGTTTTGGTTAAAGGTTTCAGTGCTTCTAATACCTCCTCAGCGGACTGGTAGCGACTTCGGAAGCTATAGCGCACCATTTTGTTGACCACTGTAGCTAATTCAGGACTGACCTGTGCCTTATCGAGCCAAATTACGTCTCCACTTATGGGATCTGTGGGTAATTTGCTAGGAATTATGCCAGTAAGCGATCGCACAGCAATCATACCTGTAGCATAAATATCACTGTTAAATCTTGGACTACCCACAGCTTGTTCATTAGGCATATAACCTTTAGTACCAATGGCGACAGTGAAATTAGTCAGGTTTCGTCTTGAATGCAATTGATTAGTAATTTCTTTAACAGCGCCAAAGTCAATTAGCACCAGCTTCTGATCTGATTTGCGCCGAATTAGATTATCGGGTTTAATATCTCGGTGAATCACACTGTGACTGTGGACAAACTGCAATACCTTTAGAATATCTACCACTATGGCAATGACGTTGGCTTCAGGAATAGGTTTCGCTGGTAACTCATCGCTGAGAGGATGACCTTTAATAAACTCTTCAACTAGATAAAATTCTTGATTTTCATCAAAATAGGCTAACAGCTCAGGGATTTGGTGATGTTTGCCCAACTTTTCGAGAATTTCTGCTTCCGTTTGAAATAAGCGTCGAGCCAGTTGCCAGTGTTGAGGATTATTGCTAGCAGGTTTGAGCTGTTTGACCACACAGTGCGGATTTCCCGGTCGCTGGGTGTCTTCAGCAATAAAGGTTTCGCCAAATCCTCCAGCACTAAGTCGTTTGATGATTTGATAGCGTCCACTTAACTTAGTAGCAAATAGTTCTTCTTCCCTTTCCTCCAGCAAATTGCGTAAATCATCTTGTCCAGAGATAATTTCTTGAACAATGGGGGCAGAAACGTAATGTTTGAGAGTTTGGCGTAGTTGCTGTTTATTCTTCAGGTCTTGCATTGCTCCCATAGCGCTACAGAAAACACCACTGAGAGTTATGTTAACTATAGGGACTGCTGTAGGCAAAATTAGCCCCTCATACACGAAAAATAGATAACTGATTTCTCCCCAAGTGATTACCCCGAGCACTGTCCAGCCTAGGCAAACTTGCCATCGCTTAATCCGACTGAATAAGTACCTGACGACATTAACCCCCAAGAAGATCAACACTCCTCTGTGGATAGGATTGGGAATTGCTTGAACAATGGTACGACCTTCGAGTAGTGTTGCGATCGCATTAGCATTGATTTCTACCCCAGCCATTCTATCGGACACAGGAGTCCGATGAAAATCTGGTAATGAGCTAGCAGTTGGTCCAATTAACACAATCTTGTCTTGGAAATACTTACCATCGTCTAGGCGAGTGTGCCAGCGATTATCATCTAAGACATACCAGAAGGGAATAGATCTAAATGCATCCGAACCGTAGAAGAAAATATTCTCTGGTTTGGGCTTCGTCTTCAGTCCTGATTCCTGAGCAGCTGCCAAGGTAGCCTCATTAAAGGAAGGTACTGTAAAAATCAGCTGATCAGATGTTTCTGCCAATTCTGGATTATTCTTAGCCCAAACTTTGGGAAACTGATTGGCTAGACGATAGATTCTGCCATCTGGCTCAATGGGATAATTAATCGAACCTACAGATAGCTGGGGTGTCTCAAACAAAGAATTTGGCTTAACTAGCTTGATAGCCTCACCTTCAACAGTTTCGTAAGTATCATATATAGCGGCCAGAGTAACCTTTTCGCCATAATTTTCTAGCACCTCTCTCAACCGTTGATCATCTGCCTTACCGTAACTACTGGGACTATCTAACACAATACTGACGGCAACAGACTTAGCTCCAGCAGCCATTACACGCTCAATCGCTTTAGCATAAGCAGCTCGTTTCCAGGGCCAGCTCTTGATAAGTTCTAAATCAGTTAGTGCTTGAGACTCATCATTATCATCATAGGATTGATTTAAATTCAGAGACTCCTCATCAATTGCCAAAATCACTATATTGTCTGGGCCAGTCACCGGACCCCTAAGTTTGAAAAACCAAGTTTGGGTTTGTTTTTCCATCCGTTGCACTCCCTCCCCATCCCGAGCTGTTGAAATTGCTCCGAATAGGGGAAAAAAAACAGCTAGTAGGAAACCTAATCTAGCTGGTTTTAACGGAGTGTTATCCTGTGATGATGTATCTTTCTTTGTAGAAATATCTGTATACTGATTTGGTGTATGGGAAGGAATAATCTTCCCGAACCACCCCCTAGGATTAATAAACATTGTGAGTATTTTACTCGTTTATTATCTATAGTATCGAAATCAATTTATTAGCTGCATAAAGATTATTAAAGCCTGTTTAAAAAATTGGTTAAGGAATACCCAAAGAGGACTTACCTCAAACTGGAAACCAAACTCTATAAATAGTAGGGTGCCTTAATAAGGCACCCTATATAGCAAAGGGAACAGCGGATCTGGGAACAGGGAGCAGGGAGCAGCGGTGCAGCGCGGTCTTGGGGAGGCAGCGCGGTCTTGGGGAGGCAGTGCGGTCTTGGGGAGGCAGCGCCGCCAAAGGGGGTTTCCACGGGGCTTACAACGATGCAGCGCCGCCAAAGGGGGTTTCCCCCATGAGCGACTGCATCAAGACAGGTGCGGAACCTGTGTCCGCACACAGACCCAAAACCATGAGCGACTGCCGTTCCCCCAGCAACTGCCGTGGTTTCCCCCATGACGGCGTTGCTGATTCTGGGTATGGTTTTGCCCCCCTAACCCCCCAATTCTGGGGGGAATAAGACGTTCTTGCGTCCCGCAAAATTGGGGGATTTAGGGGGCTTTAACATGCACCAGATGATTGCGCATTCATTCCTTAATTCAGCAACGTGCCCATGACCGCGCTGCATCAAGACAAAGCTTGGGAAATCGGTAATTGGTAATCGGTAATTGGTAATCAGTAATGACTAATGGCTAATGGCTAATTGCTAATACCAATTTTATCTCCCCATCTCCCTATCTCCCCATCTCCCCACACTTCCTACTCCCTACTCCCTATTCCCTAAAACCATTAAGAACTACTATGAATAAAATTGGTATTACGTCATCCCAACCCGTTTGGTTCTTAGAGTCACATTAACCCCTTCAGTAGATTGTTCCAATACTAATAATGGCGTTGGTTTTGCCTTTTGATCCCAACGCATGCAAACAATACGTCCTTGAATTGTTGGTTGCCAGGTATCATTTTCTGCATCTGGACTAAGAAATGTTTCTATACAGTCAATAATTTGGCTAACGGTTGCCGAGGTGCGTTGAGTGGGTAATTTCATTAATTTAACTTGAATGCGGAAAAGCACTCCCACACTGCGTTTACCTCGAATTTCTGTTTCGTACTTAACATCAAATGTTTCATTAATTTGACGACCTGACGTACTAGCAACACCGATAACATTTCTAGAGTCTTGAGTAGGTCGTAATGCTATACTGATTAACTGTTTTATTCTAATTTTAATTTGATTGATAACTGCAAAGTGGAATACTTCTTCTTCCATTCGCATTCTGAGGTAGTCCAGATTAAATTCCCGCGAGTGAACCAAATCAGGATTGGATTCCATTTTCCGGATAGTATTAAGCGCCAGCTTTAACTTTTTCCTAAGATCAGCAGTTTTATACTGCTCCAATTTCAGCTTTTTGTCCTTATCCTTGAATTGGAGCTTACCATACAGCACTAATCCAATCACCACTAAAGCTAGTCCAATAGACACAAACATCCAATGATTCAAACTCCCCAGTTGCCCAGCAGAGACAGAAGTCTTGGGATTGGTAGATGGAGGTGAGGATGCAATTTTCACAGGTACATAAACCTGAGTCCGTGATTCTCTGAAGATGAGATGATGGGACATAATTACTATCGAATAAAACGCAAAACCTCTTAACTAGTATTACCTTAGGGTGGATATCGGAAAAAATTTGTAAGCACCTGCTACTATTCGCTTCTGAATCAGTTAGTCATAAGACAAATGCTAATTCGCAGTATCTAAATATAGGTTTGTATTTGATAGGTTGTTTTGCCTACGATTTTTAATTTTACTCTATCATAGAGCTTAGATTTTATCTAACTCCAATAGGTTAGGCCTCGATCCTAGGGGGACTTATTCCCTTTTAGTTACCTTTGAGGTTGATGTGTCCGTTTTACTTCCAGAAGACTGTTGTAAAAGACCTTGTGACTAATTCCTTCGCCGAGTGACTTCTGCTTTTTATCCTGATTGAAGACGTTGAAGGCACGGTTTCTAAGGAACCAGAGGGAGTGTATTGGAGTGTCGATTTTGCAGGAGCGGTGATCAGTTTGCCATGCTCAGGTGCGACCCGTGGCGAATTTAATTCGCCATGGTCAAGGGCACCTATTAGAATTGGTGCAAGTTTTTCTGCCTTTATCTTAGCTCCATAATTCGACTTGTTGACAATGTTTTTTACTTTCTTATGGCCTTTGGGCCACGCTACGCGAACGGAAGCCTTTGTCCTTCTCCTGAGAAAGAGTGCTACTGAACTTCCGTTGTCCGGTGCAGGGGTGGAGCTTCCAGCCATATCCATCCATCGGTTATTAGGTTATTAGTTTCGATTAGTTAGTCTTTGGCTACTAATCTATATCATAACCTGGTGTTGGCCACCAGTTTCTAGCTATAAGGAGACGCACTAGCTGAATCAATCATCCAGAGGTTTTCTTGTTTCAGAAGCGTCCCAAGGATATAACGGGCTTTCCGCCCCTCTACAGGAAGCAGGGCTGTTTCATTCTCGCCAAAAATAGATGGGGAGATGGGGAGATGGGGAGATGGGGAGATGGGGAGAAAAGGAGCGCGAATAGTCGGAATTTTGGCCAAATTTATCTAACCCTCCTCGAAGGCCGAATCACGAATTGTTAGTCATTGGAGTTGCTTCCTCCCAACTAATTTGTCAGATTTTAATGACTAAATTGGCTGATTTTTAGGGAAATTTTAGTTTATTTACCTATCCCCCTATCCCCCTATCCCCCTATCTCCAATAATCGTTAACTTATTAAATTTTGAAACAGCCCTACCTACAGGAAGGCATTTAAAGCATCTATAGTATTGTGTAAAGTATTGTAGCAATTTGGGTAACCCATGAAAGCCTTTTGCCTTACTTTAGTAATAGTGTTGCGATGATGGATTACCCCCTAACTTAAGTAAAAATTTCAAGACACTCTATAGCTTATGTATTTAAGCATTCAGCTAAAGCCAATTGGCGCTATAGCTGATGCAGGACAAGCCAATAGCTTAGCTATTTAGAACAAGGATGCTTAACTCCGTAACGTTGCTTAGTAAAATCAATTGGTTTACCCCAAAGAACGTGAAGATAATATGCCCCACGATACTTTAATTTGGCGATCGCTTCCGGTAAAAGCACACCGTTGAGCTTTGGCTGTCGCCAACGGACACCACGATACTTACCAACAATTTTTTCTGATTTCATCTCAAAAGTTACCGGTTCATTTTCATAGGTAATACCACGGTAAGTGAATTTCATGATTTGATCCTCTTAATTGTTTGTTTTATCTGTCATTGACCACTCCAAGTCAGAGGCTATACTTAGATAATTCCCGAAAGTTAGACTAACGGAACAGTAAGCATTCAGCCTAGAGCTATCAGCTATCCGCTGATTGTTCGCGTAGCGTGGCCCAAACGCGCCCCGCGTGGCCAATAGGCCAAGGCCAAGGTTGTGGAAGATAACTCATATACTCGCTCCCCTCAGCCAAATTTGTAAGTTTTCATTTATTTAAAAACTGACTGTTGAAGTGCTGATAGCTCAATGGTTATAAGTAACAAATCTGGTTGACTGACTTTACTCCTAAAACCCTTGATTTTATGTAGAGAGCAGTTGAGGAGTAGCGAAACCAAAGCAAATTATTGCCAAGGTTGGTTTCACTATGTTAAAATAATCTCTGGCAGAGAAAAAGTCACTCAACCAGGTAAAAAATTTACCGAAACAGCAATAAAATTAACTATCATCCTGATGATACCCAAGCTTCTGTAGCTTGGACTGTCAATCAGGCTTGCTCCCTTACCTACCTTCTTATTGGTTAGTTGATAATCAGGACATTAGAAAATTTGGCTATGGGATGTTTTGTTTAGGTGCGCTTGACCCATTAAGAATTAAATTCGCCACGGGTCGCACCTGAGAAACCACTGATTAGCCCATTTTGCTGATAGTGTGGCAGTTGCGGTCGCGTAGCGGCTCCAAACGCGCCCCGCGTGGCCCAAACGCGCCCCGCGTGGCCAATAGGCCAAGGCCAAGGAGCATCCCATCACTAATGCCATAACTAAGGGTACACAACCCCCGCCATTACCTGTCTTTTTCTAGTTGGTATTATCGTTAAGCATTAAATAAACTGCCCAAATCCCCATGGCTCGCAAATAGTGACTAGCCCGGAATGTCCCTGCTGCTGTAATCGCTTCTGGTGTCCTAAATTGCAAGCCATGATCATAAACCTGCCCTACGACTGCTTCAGTCATACGTAAAGCTTCATCCTTCATGCCTTGCTGAATCAGAAATGCTGCTAATCCAAAATTAATTCCTGTCCACACTTCCATCGGATGAGTCGCATCGGGGTCTTCTGGTGTGCCATCGGGTCTGACTCCATTAACTGCTCCCAGTTGACCCTCATGGAACTTTAAAAAACAGGCATCATACACAGTTTTGAGGGCTGAGAGAGTACACTCTGGTGGTACAATATCCGGTAATCCCAGTAACTGAGCATAAAATTGACCACATAACTGGTCTGCCATCACCACATGTGAGCCACTTTCACTATCTAGTTGATAGTACTGCCCATTCCACAGCTTTTCTTGATAAATTGGTTGGGCTTGTGCTAACCATTGGCGATAGCACTCAATGGTGTCTTGAATGGACTCTAGCTCTGGTACTTCGATTAATGGAGATGTTGGTGGATAATTCTTGGTCAAAATTTCTCCAATTGCGATCGCACTCTCCAAAGCCGCTAACCACAACCCCCCACAGTAAGCACTTACTCCCTGCAATCGCCAATCATCAAAGGTCTGATCTGGTGCGCCATAGTTTTCTGGTATGCCATCTCCATCTTGGTCAAACCCCTTGAGATAAGCCAGTGCCTTGACAATGGATGACCAGCACTCCCACAAAAACTCTATATCTGTAGCGCTAGAGAAACCAAAATCCCGATAGACTTGTAAGACAAAGTCACTAGCTAAATCTTTCCACTGGTTACAATCCTGGTAGCTAGTATAATTGGTCTGTTGCCAAGGATGCTCATTGGGAGCTCCTAGGTCATGGGGCGTAGCATCCGCAATTTTACGTACAGCTTGAGATTGATTGTAGCCAATAATACGCAGTGTTTCATCGCTGGTCGGGATAGCTCGGGCAAAGGCTTCTAGCACCGCTTTATCCAGTTTCGGCCACAGCATTGCTAGGGCAAAAGAACCATAGAGCCGCACATCCAGGCTTTCGTACCAACGGTAATCTAGACATTCCAATACACCAAACTGTCCAATTGGGTCAAGTTCAGTTGCTGCTGTCCAGAGAGTACCGCCATCGGTGAGCAAGTACAGCTCATTAAACAAGGCCATCTTGAACCAATTGGGTAAATCCTGCTGATTTAAAATCGGTTCTTGCCATGATTCAATTTGTTCTCGCCACAGATCATGGTGCTTGAGAGCAGTGCGCACCATTGACCAGCCATTATTACCGTTGCGTCCAAAAAAGTCCGTGTATCTCCGGTAATAGTTAATACCTAATTTAAATTCTGTCACCGGGAAGTCCCAAGTCAGAATAAAAGGAATTTTGCGGGTTTTACCTGGACGAAGGGTAAAGCGAATTGCGATCGCGCACGCAATTTGTTCTCCTGGTGCCGCTGGAGTTTCATCTTGATGGTCTACCAAGCTACCATCCGTAGCAAAGGTATCCCAAACCTCAGCACCATCACCAACTGGATTCCAGCGACCGTGGTAAAACACCTCCATACTGGGATTAGTAACTGTAGCCAGGCACAATTGCCCTTCCCCTTCTTTAATCTCATCCCCCAGTCTCACCCGGTCTAGAACAAATCCGAGCCGATAGTGATCCACAACCCACTGATTCAAATTCCCGGTACTATCTCCCCACCGAGGCTGGTACTCATACACCGGACTGCCATCATCCCTTACCCGCACCTCTGGATTTTTAATCCCATTCGTAAACCAACCCACCATATTCTGCCAAGTGAGCATGATGCTAACGGTAATGGGAGTATCAGTAGGGTTGTGAGCCGTCCACTCAAACACCGCCACTGGGTAACTACTTTCCTGATAACATCCTGCCCAAATCGGAGAAAACTGTTCACAGGTTAGTTCAGTCTGAAAGACATTTTTATAGGTAAACCAACTGCGAGGATACAAAGCATAGTAGTGACCAGAAACCTCTGAGCTGTTTTCCTCACCTTTGCCTTGTGTTGGATACCATTGCCAAGAGCCTAGCTTACCATCCTCTGGTGGTTGAGTGCATAACCCATAAGCCATCGGCTGAGAATGCTCTGGTTGTTCAAATACACTAAATTGACAAGGGGGGAGGCTTTTAAAGATGTGTTCTCCCCCATCCAAGTGCCATAAATTAAAATCTCCTCGGGGAGAGCGACCAATACAACCAGCCCCAAATCCACCCAAGGGCATGCCGTGCCAGGGACCATCATCAAGATTACTTGGGTAACGGACAGTATAAGGGTTATCCCAGCCTAGTCCCAGGGGGCGTTGCCAGCTACACTCAGGAATTTTTGGACGTGGTGGTTGATAGATCATTCCCTGATTTTTAAATGCTCACCTAACTATCGATTAACTATCGATCAAGCCAACACTTTATTGTAAACATTTACAACAAATCCAGCCCACTTGGTGTAAAAATCATGATCTTCTCCAGATAGATCAATAGAGCAGGATCACAACATGTTGCTAAGTACTATAGCTGCTGTAGTCAAACTTGACAGTCAAACTTGACAATCAAACTTGACTGTTTCAATAGTCCTGGTCTGTAAATTCCAAAAAATTTCTCTAAGTGATCGCGAGGGAAAACAAAATGGTAACGAGAAAAAGCTTTTTCTTGTTGACGGGAGGTTTGCTCATTTCCTTAATGTTCCCGTTAATGGTAAAGGGTGAGGGCAAGCAAACCATCAGTGGTGAGTTTTACAATCCTTACCAAGTACCGGTAGACCGGGCTAACACTATCAATTCCGTGTTTATTCCTAAGACTGGTTCGTTTACTGACTTTAAAAGCAGTGTTATCCCAGACCAGAATATCTACAAGGTGAAATTTCCCATAGAAACGAAACCTGACATCGGTAAACTTGGCCCGACCTCAAAGATCAGCCCAGGCCTAGAGCGGTTGCGCCAGATTAAGAGACCGAATGATGATATTGAAGTCATTGTTACTTTCAAGGAAGACCGGCGAATTCCCCTCATGCCAGAATTAGGGGAAGGGGAGAAGCGTCGAGAGCGAGGTACGCGACGCCACAAGGCAATTGAAGAGCTCAAAGCAGCAAGAACTAAATCCCAGTTGAATCTAATTAGAAAGAACCAGGCATTCCGTAAATTTAAACCAACTGAACACTTTTGGATTGTCAATGCTGTGGCTGGAAAGACAGAGATTGGCAAGATTAACCAGTTGGTTGAATCCCAAGATGTTGCTTACATTCAACCAGTAGAAGGAGGGGAAAAGCCACCGGACTCTATTAGCAACAACGATGTTGATGACGGTAGACGTCTAATTGTATCCGATCCCTACTTCAATCTGGGACTAACTCAACCTTGGATTGGTCTTCTCGACACTGGAATCAGACGCACCCATGTCCTCTTCAACTCCCCAAGTAATATTGCCTTAGTACGAGATTGCGTTAACGGTGGTCCAAACTGCAACGATACTTCAAACCCTGGCTACGACCCCTTTGACACTTTCTGGAATCACGGAACTAGCTCCGCCGCCATTATCAGTGGTAACAATCGATTGGGGAATGCTTATCGGGGTGCGACTGGAATACGGCTAGACAGTTGGAACATCTATAGCAACTTTGGTCTCAATACCACTGCTACCCTTCGGGCCATTCAAAGAGGAATTGCTCTGTTTGACAAAGTACTTGTTGGAGAAATTCAAGCCAACGAGTCGGAAACAGGAACAATCGCGACTGCTGCTGATAATGCTTATGATGCTGGTGTGATCTTTGTATCTGCTAATGGCAACTTTGGACCTAGCAGTAGCACAGTTCGTTCTCCCGGAATTGCTCACAAGGTAATCGGAGTCGGCGGCTTCATGACAACTGATCAGACCCAGTACAATAGCCAGGGTCGTGGTCCAGCTACTGATGGTCGCTACAAGCCAGACATCCAAACTCCCACATTTAGCGAAACCGCTAGTAACGTCTCCGACAATGCTCTGAGGGTGTTTGGAGGAACTAGTGGGGCAACTCCTTACGCTGCCGCTGCTGCTATGCTTTCCCGTAATTGGCTCCGACAGTTCGGAACATTTGATAATGGTCAAACCTACGCCTTCATGATTCTTTACGGACAGAATCCCTATCCCTATAACAATACAGAAGGTGCTGGTCCTCTAAAGATGGCAACTAATGGTTGGGCAAATTGGGGTAAAGTAGTAGTAGGCAACGGAATGACTATTGACATTCCAATTAATGTCGCTGCTGGCAAGAAAGATTTTGATGGTGCACTGTGGTGGCCCGAATCTGCATCTCAGGCTCACAACGACATTGATATCCACCTGATTGATCCCACAGGAACGGAAAGAGCCAGGGGTTTCTCAGCCGTGAGTGTATTTGAGCGAGCAAGGGTTTCCGGTAGTCTGACACCTGGTACTTGGAAGATTCGGATTCGCGGATTTAATGTCCCCACAGGCTCCCAGATGGTTTACTGGGCATCCCACATCCGTAACTAATCCGTAACTAATAGCAGATATTACTAGCGCATAGTACACAGGAAGATTAATGTTATGCAAACAAATTATTGGATCCTACTCATAGCAATCATCTTCCTGGGCGCTGGTTGTCTTGGATGTGAACTCAATAGAACCACTTCAGACGTTTTGGCAACCGTCTGGAAACCTTCAACTACACCATTGAGAGTATCAACAGTATCACCTTGGTACAGGCGATTGGTGAAACCTGACCCTCTCTCCCTCACCCAAGCGATTATGGATAACCACAGACAGACTTTAACAATTTTTCTGGACAAGCCCTTTTACCGTGAACGACCAGAACCTGAAATAACTTTGACAGGAGTTTTGCAATCATCGCCTGTGCGGGTTGGTCCCAATACACGAGATATGCCCTTAAAGCTTGAAACTCAAGCAGAAACCCTGAGTGTCTACGTCACCAGTCGTGAAGAAGAGATATTGGATCGATTTGTTAATCGCAAGGTGAGGGTGATTGGTAAGCGAGTTGACCAGCGTGCAGAGGGTTATGGCTTCGAGATCTGGATTGGTTCGATTAGCATAAATGATGATTAATTATCTAATAAGCATTCAACGGATCGTTGATAGCTGAATGCTTACAAACCAATTACCGATTACCAATGACCCGACAATCCTATGTTGCATCCCTTTTAGAGATTTTAGAGAAAAGGGATCACAAATCAGGCGATTGATTTTATCGCTGAGCTTTCTTCTAAATACTCCAAGGTTTTAAGCAGACGAACTGCTGAGTGATAGGCTTCTTCAGTTAATTCATGACGTTCCTGAGGGCTATCCACTAGGTCATTAACCACTAACTGCAAGCAAACAATCATTGGGGTCAGGTGAGTTCGCACTTCATGGGAGGTCTTGACTAACTCCTTTTTGACCACATTTTTAACCTCTCCATCGCTATTGTGCTCAAACTGCATCTTGTACAAACGAGAGTAGTAACCCTCCTTCTTAAGCAGTTCTTCATGGGTGCCAATCTCAACCACTTGCCCTTTGTCCATAACTACGATTTGATGAGCTTTTTGGATCGTGGACAGTCGGTGAGCAATGACTACCGTTGTGCGATCGCGACAGAGTTCATCAATAGCTTGTTGTACTAGCCGTTCGGAAACCGTATCTAAGGCACTGGTTGCTTCATCTAAAATTAAAATATCTGGATTCCGCAGCAGTGCCCGGGCAATGGCCATGCGTTGGCGTTGTCCACCGGATAAGAGTACACCGCGATCGCCTACTTTGGTATCAAACCCTTGGGGTAATTGCATGATAAATTCATAGGCATTAGCTCGTTTCGCTGCTGCAATAATATCTGCCTCGGTAACATCTTTCATTCCATAAGCAATATTGTTGCGCACCGAATTATTAAATAAAAACGTATCCTGACTGACAACCCCCATCGCTTGTCTGAGGGAACTGATATCGTAATCCTTCAAATCTGTGCCATCGATAGTGATTCGTCCTTCAACTGGGTCATAAAATCGTGGCAACAAATCTGCCAAGGTTGACTTACCGGCACCGGAAGCACCTACCAATGCCATAGTAGTGCCTTTAGGAATCGACAAATTCACCCCATTGAGTACCGAATCCTGATGACCAGGATAGGCAAAGGAGAGATTTTCAATGCGAATTTCTTGGGATAGCTTGGTGTAGATATTTTTGCCATTGCTCATGATCGGTTTGTTGTCTCGCCGCAAAAAATCAGCCACGATTGCTGTACTAGCAGACACATTAGCAAACCGACTTCTTTGGCCATTCAACTGACTGATTACTGGTAACAAACGGAATAGTAAGAATAAATAAATCCCCAAAACAGTAGATATCGCTTCCAGTTCTTCTGCTGAACTATCTTTCAACAGGAGATTTTTGCCCACAAAGACGATGGCTAAAATTGCCAATATTCCCGAGACTTCATTAATGGGGTTAATTGCCGCAAAATTAGCTTGAGATTTAAATTCAGCCTGTTCACGTTCATCAATAAATTTTTCAATTCGTTGATATTCATCTTGTTCACTACTAACTGATTTAATTAACCTAATTCCCGTTAAAATTTCCAGTAAGGCTCCTGAATATCCTCGGGATTTTTCTGATAGAACCTTACCAAATTCTTTAGAGCGCTTAACAAAAAATTGATTAATGACGAATACACCAAGTAATAGAATGCTTGTTGCAATAGTTAGTTGCCACGAAATCGAGATTAGAAGAAATACAAATACAAAAATTGTGATTACCGTCGTAAATAATTGAATGGCAAGTTTAATGGCATTTGCACCTCGACCAATTTCTTGACTAATCCGATTTATAATATCACCAATTTTGGTTTTGGCATAAAAATCTAGATCCACATCCAGAAGTAATTTAATCCCTTCTTTACGAAAGGTATTAATTAATTTTTTGGATAAATGGGTAGACACTAAGATATTGACATAGTTAGCTACATTTTTCAGGACAATGGCTAAGAGAACTACAAGTACCATAATCAGCAAGCGATCGCCCCCTTCAAAGCCCTCAAAAAGACCCATGGTTTTCTGAATGATAGGCGGGGCTTTGCTTAGCTCTAGTTTCTTTTGACCTAAAAATTCCAGCACTAACGGCACAATTATGGTTGTACCAACACTATTAAACATGGCACTGGAAAATCCCAGCAGGACAGTCAATACAATCCAGGTCGGATGCCGTAGTGCGTAGCTTAGGAGTAATCGATTAGGAGACATGATTACTGTTTCTTTATTGTTGAGTGTTGACTGTTGACTGTTGGTATAGGGGAAGACTTACGTATGCTCTATTCAAGCATAAACAGTCAACAAAAAAGCTTTTACTTAGTGAGCCAAATTATATGTTGAACAGCTTAGCAGATTATAAATCAGCAATAACATCTGCAAGAACTGCCGCCATGGCATCAACACTATGGTACTTTACGCATAGCTCCCTGGCTTGAAGTCCTTTATGATTGGCAGCATCTAGATTCTGAAATACCTGTTGAATCGCCTCAGCTAGTTGTTGTGGCGAACTAGGCTCAACCAGATAACCGGTATCACCTAAAATTGTTGGGATATCCCCAACACGGGTAGACAAAACTGGCTTAGCCATTGCCATACCATCTGTCAATTTTAAGGGAAACTGAGCTCTAGCCGCCAGAGTATCTCGCTGGGGAACCACCACAATATGAGCTGCTGACAGAACCTCTGGCATTTCTTCGACTGGGGTTCTGGGCAATTTAAGAATCCAACGTCCCCATTTTTTAATGAGTTGTTGATCATAATCATCATAGGGACTGCCTCCGACAATCACCAATCTTAAGTCTGGCTGATTGAGATACTCTAGCGCTACTAAAATATCTTCAACTCCTTTGTGGGGTCGTGGCGCACCAGGAAACATTAATACCCGATACTCCGATAACCCATAACGCTTGCGGCTGAGTTCTGGGTGATACTGCTCCGGGTCAAACAGATCGGTATCTTTACCATTGGATAGATAGACACCACCGAAGCGTTCCTTGAGAAACTGAGTATCTATAGTGATAGCGTCAGCATAATTGACAAACTTTTCTAGCCATTTGATATAGAGGGGATGGTCTGGATATTTCAATTGACCATCTTTGGTAAGAATATCCCTACCGAACTGTTTAAGACTCGGACGATACTGCCATTGGTCGCCACCATACCAACTTAGTTCCCAATCATCCATATCCAGTATGATTGGACGACGGCTAGTAAACTTTTTCAGCAGAGACAGACCAAAACTGGTGGGTTTGGGTTTTACGGCATAGATAATATCGCCATCTATCTTTTTTAACAGGTCTCGGGCAGCGGTTAAGACTCCAGGATATTTACCACCAGGGACGGAAGTAATGGTAAAACCAGAGGGAGGAGTGGCATATAACTCCTTCCCAAACATAAATCCCACAATCTCTATGGCATAGTTGAGCTTTTTCAGGACTTGTCCTAGCAAAAATGCCCGGATAGCACCACCACCGGACAAGTCACTAACAACTAGGGAAACTTTTTTGTTCATCCGATTTCGATAAAACTGGTACACGATACATGGTGATCAACTTCTCGTGTGAAAGTGATGAGTCCCCTTGGGTTTAGCAAGATATCCCAATTACCACGCACTAATGGTCACTAAAGAGGAAGTTGGGAGTCGGGAGTCGGGGTAACAAAATTGAATTTACCTCATAATTATGGAATTGTCCGATAATCTCAACTCGGGAGCTATTCGGAAGTGCTTACCAGCTAAACCCTTAGTGCTAAGGTTCAAATCTCAGGAAGACCAACCATTACCTTTCGATTTAGGTAGGGTGATTGACACTTTGCTAGATAAACACTTTAATCAGGGAAATGGAAAATGGCGCATAGAATCAGTATTCCCGTTTCAAGTGCTATAATCTCAGGTGTGATCAACTATCACCCTTTCCACACCCTAATCTAATCAAACAAAAAATTGACGAACGACACTAACCCCTAAAGCGTTGAACGTTTCAGGGGTGTGGTAGATAGAAATTTAGAATACTAGGTAAGAAGGGAAATAAAGGAAACAGAGAGAACACAGGGAAGTAAAGGTTTATCATTGCGGTGCGACCCGTGGCAAATTTAATTCGACGACTGTAAGCGCACCGGTACATCCGGCCAATCGCCAACCCTTTCCCTATGTTCCTACTCCATCGTTGGATTAGGCAATTATAGTTAATACTTCAATATACCTTACATAGAACCCCTAAGCCTAACATCATTAATCATTAATCCTTAATCCTTTATGCTGCGGGAACCCTAAGGCCAGCATCGGTGACCCCATGGCGCTTCTGATGCCATTGCCAGGCGTGGGATAAGATGGTATTTATATCGCAATATTGGGGATACCAACCCAGAAGTTTTCTGGCTTTGTCACTACTACCGACCAAAGCGGGCGGATCACCAGGACGGCGATCGCATTCTATAGCTTTGATCTCTTGTTTTGTGACAAGTCTGGCTGCCTCAATGACTTCTTTGACTGAGAAGCCGTTGCCATTACCTAAGTTAAAGATTTCACTATCCCCACCCTTTAACAAATAGTCCAACCCCAAAACATGAGCAGAGGCTAAATCCTGGACGTGAATATAGTCCCGAATACAAGTTCCGTCAGCTGTGGGATAATCGGTACCAAAAATGGAGATGGACTCCCGTTTACCTAAAGCAGTGAGCAGCACTAAGGGGATAAGGTGGGTTTCGGGAGTGTGGTCTTCCCCTAGCCTACCCTCTGGGTCAGCACCAGCGGCATTAAAATAGCGGAAGGTTACGGATTTTAAATCATAGGCGGTATAGAAATCGGATAAAATCCGCTCTACCATTAATTTACTCGCCCCATAGGGATTAATTGGGTTTTGGGGATGATCTTCTGGAATCGGTACAGTTTTTGGTACCCCGTAGGTAGCACAGGTAGAAGAAAAGACTAATTTATTAATAGATGCTGCTACCATAGCTTCCAGGAGTGTTAGTGTCCCGGTAACATTATTGCGGTAATATTTAGCAGGGTCAGTGACCGACTCTCCTACGTAGGCATAGGCAGCAAAGTGCATGACTGCACTGATATCATAGTCACTAAAAAGATTGTCGAGTAATACCCGGTCATTGGTATCACCGACAACTAACTTCACCTTGAGAACATCTTCGACTATGTCTCGATGACCATAGACTAAATTGTCTAGAACCACCACTTCGTAGCCAGCTCCCAAGAGGGCTAATACAGCATGGGAGCCAATATATCCGGCTCCCCCCGTAACTAGCACAGTTGCTTTGGATTGCGACACTTGAATACCTCGCTAGTCTAGATTTTTGCTTTTACCAAATTATTCCCTGGGATGACTTATAATTCCGCAAACTTCGGTACAATTGTAATCCCATTAGTAGATGCCAGAGTTGAGTTGGTGATGCTTAAACCTAATTGTGACGCAATAGTCAAGCTGATTCATTATTCCGGTTAATTATTTTGGCTTCAAGTCCCACCTCCTAGCGGTAAGGGGGTTGTAGGATTCAATGGCTGTCAGACGCGCTTTGACAATAATTAAAACAATACTCCATCCATAAGGATGCTCAGGGCGGATTGCGTCTATAAGTCTGGGGTAAGGTAGTGTTTCTGACATAATCACAACCAAGATGGATGGCTTTACGGAACCCTGCGGCTAATAACAAAGGCTTGGTTGTCATCCCACACTTTCAAGATGGTAAAGTGTGGGTCGTTGTCACTGTGGGTCTCTAATTAACTAACTTGATAATCAACTAATTTCACACGACCAGTCTGAACATTATCAAATATCCGGTTAATCTGGTGGCGTTCTGCGTCGTTTATATTGTAATCGCAGAGGAAGGCACTCGTCAGCTGTAAATACTCTTGACGGCTCAATTGACCTCTGGTAATCATCTGGTTTACCATTGTCTCTATGTCCAGCTTGGATTGGCGTTCGGATGTAGACGCTACAGATTTATGGTTTGGTCGATGGGAACTGAAAAATGCGGATTCTGGGGATAGAGCGGTTTTCATGGTTATTTAGCACCTCTGTATAATTCAATCGAGCCAACCTTAATGGTTAGGGTCAAAGGAAGTATTGCGAGTAAAGAATAAATTTTGATGGTAGAAAAGACAGTTGGCTGAAAACCTCCTTGACCATTTATTCTCTTTACCAGGCAACCTGGCAATGTCTTTACCCGTTTACTTTTATCATGACACCGCCAATAAAAGCAAGATATCACAGCAAAGAAAGAAAAAAACGACTTAATTATTAATGCTACCGACTGATTTGCTAATTAGTAGACAAAATGGCGAAGAAATCATTCCCAAACGGTTGCTGATTAACAATCAGACCTGTGCTATGGCAGCTGAGTTAATCGACTGCTTTATTGAGGCTACTGGTAGTACCCAAGGGGACCTAGACCGTAAGTTGTCCGATTGGGAAGGAGATAGCCCTGACTACCGGGTTAAACGAGGTTTAGCCCATATTCTTAAAACGAGCTTCAGTACCTTTGAAGTTGTTAGCCCCATAGACCCTAAGGAACTCCGCCAACGAGTCTTTGCTCTGGCGGCTCAATCTGTCCCTAGTCGCCAGGCAACTCAGACCACTCTAGAAAGCGTGAGCACTGCTTTATCTGAGGAATTAAACCAGGAAGTGTTGCCTGAGCAAATTTCTAAAGGACTTTATGCGGATTTACACGAAAATCGTATTCTGACTCAGTTCGATCACCCAGCACCAGAGGCATTACTGCATCGCTATAATTTATCTCAAGTCCAGGGTATTTTTTATCGGGCATCTGAGATGACTCTGAATGCTCACCGCAATGTTCCAGGGGAGTATAAGCTATTAATCCGCTATTTGAAGTTGTTTCAGCTGATGACTTACATTGAAGGGGATGCGGATCATGGCTTCACGATTACTATTGATGGACCGACTAGTTTATTTAAGCCGAGTACTCGCTATGGTTTAGCGATCGCAAAACTGATTCCAGCCTTACTACACGTTACTAAATGGAGTCTCAAGGCTACCTTACAAAGCCGTGACTCTTACAGCGGTACGATCAAGACGGGGCATTTTAGCCTTAATGACCGCTGTGGCTTGGTGACTCACTATCCCCCTGGTAAACCCTACGACAGTATGTTAGAGGCTTCCTTTGCGAAGCGTTGGGAATCTCAGAAAACTCAGTGGGTGTTAGAGCGAGAAGTGGATTTAATTCCTATTCCTGGTAGTGTGATGGTGCCGGATTTTCGGCTTGTTCATCCTGATGGGCGAAATTTCCTATTAGAAATTATTGGTTACTGGCGTCCAGAGTATTTAAGGAAGAAATTCGCTCAGGTGCGCAAGGCCGAATGTGACAATTTGATTCTGGCGATTTCGGAACGGTTAAATTTGGATAAAGCTGGGGTTACGGTGAAGAATTTACCAGCTCAAGTTGTTTGGTTTAAAGATAAACTTTCACCGAAAGCTGTGTTAGAGCTTTTGGAATAGTTTGGACAGTGCGTAGGGTGCGTTAGGGGCGGGCTTGCCCTCATGTTCAACATGTTTGCGCCTGGTTGAGACAGCCCGCCCCGTAACGCACCACCCAAGGCCGAGCCCTGATTTTAAACCTCTTCGCCCCTGGTTGAGACAGCCCGCCCAAAAATTGAAACAGGCAAGATGCCTGTTCCACCAAGATGCCCATTCCACCAAGATGCACATTCCACCAAGATGCCCATTCTACCCACCGGGTCAAACAGCAAAAATGAGGAGATGCACCCCAGGAAACAGCAATGCAGCGCGGTCTCGCGCTGCATCAAGGTAATAAAATTGGATTTACCTGATTAGGATTAAAAACGCTATAATTACATGTTTAGGGGTGTGGCGGGACAAACACTCTAAATGCGATCGCTTTTTTGTGCGTTACATCGAAGGCAAAGAAGTTGAAGATTATCCCAGGTAGTTAAACCACCTTTGCTAAAAGGATGAATATGATCAGCTTTAAGCTCTCGAAATCCTTTGGGTCCTCGAAATAACCTGTGACACAGAGGACAGACATACCCATTTAACTCGCTATTAAAATTCTGCCTAAAGTAAGCTTCTTTCCAAGTTAAAGGAAAAGTTCTTAGGCTAGGATTACAGGGAGATAGTCCTTCTGGTAAATCAACCATTTTGATGTCTATTTATTCAAAATTAATCTAACAATTTCAACAACTTTATCACACTGTTGCTTCTGTCCTTTTTCTCCAGTCCATTGACCTTTTGGTTCTGGGTATCCATTTTTTTCATTAAGTATCTCTCTGGCTTTATTTCGAGGGGTACGAATGAATTCACCCGCATGATTCCATTGTGTATCTGATAATTCTTGGGGAGATATTTTTAGCTCAGCAGCTCCGGCTATAAAGAGAGCAAGCTGCTTGTACTTATCGACACTAATTCCGTTCAAGCCTCGTGATAAAATGAATTTCATCCAATTAACAAATAGGGGAAAATACTCTTCCGAAATCACTTGAAAGTTTGAAAGTATTTGTGGGCTTCTTTCTTCTTTTGAATCTTCTTGATACTGAAGTTGACTACAGTAAATATCTAAGGCGTTCTCCGTTGAGCCGTTAAAAGACATTTTGAGATGATTCGGCCTTTTCAATAAATCATCAAGTTTTTGACGTTCAAGACAGATTAAGTACCACAAGAACATCAATGATGGTGTTTGACCTTTTGCTTTTTCTTTACCATGCCACCATTGGTACCAAGGCTCTCTAGCTTCATCAAATTTATCCCAAGGATTAGAAAGTCCTTGTCTTTGCGCTAACTCAATCATTCGTTGAAAAGGCTTTGTAGTAGAGTTGGGTTCATCATCTTCACTCACCTCTTCATTAGTGTCAGTAGGATTATCATGAATTCCAACTAAACGAATAAACGTTACACTTCTAGACTGACTGTAATAAGCTAAACGAATATCTTGACCAGAAAGAGGAGTTCCTCCTTCGTTGATTCGTCTAAATATTTCTAGCTTAGTTTGTAACTCTATACTTTTAGGAAGATAAATTATAGTCAGCGGATAATCATTAAATATATCTTTAAGATCATCCTCCAATTCGCTGTATTTTTTGCCGATATATAGATGAGCGTCTGGTAGAATATAGTCAATAGTTTTATCATCACTAATCGAAAACTCATCATTAGCAAAACTTCTGAGAGTGTTGAGTCGTTGTTGCCCATCAACTACTTCGTATTTTCGGGTATCATCTTCACAAAAGAAGAAACCTGGAATAGTAAGGTTGTTAAGAATAGACTCAATAAAAAGTGATTGTTTCCTAAGGTTCCATTGATTAGCATCTCTCTGGTAATCAGGAATATAGACACGCCTTTTTTTTAACCTTCCTAAGATTGTGTCTATGCTTTCGCTTTGAGCTTTTGTGGTGTCTTGTACTAAAGGTTCAAACATACAAGTTAATTCTGATCCTTTTAATCACTACTGGAGGCATACTCTCCTTGGTTATAGCTATATAGTTCCCTCTTAAAATTCCGAATTAACAGGATTAGATGTAGCAACCCAAAATCATCCCCATGCCCAGCGGAAAATTAGGGCAAGCCCAAGGGTGGTGCGTTACGGGACGGGCTGTGCCAGGGGAGAACAGGCGGAAAATCAGCGTGAGCCCGTCTTATTACGCACCCTACGGACTAGATTATTCCTTCAAGGGTGTCTCAAATATCACCACATGGTTGAAATTGGGCAGCAAGCGCTTGAGAGCTTGCTGATACGTTCCGCATCACTGCGCCGATTGAATCGCGCTACAGTCAGCCGTTGCATCTTAGGTAGGTGCCGAATTACACACCACGGTTTCAATCGGTCTCGGTAAGTTTGTCGAGTTGATATCATATAGTGAAATACCCCATTTCTATGGGTTGTTTTAAGAAAGGCGATCACCCAGTAGTTTTGCGGCCTCTTGGGTGATCGCCGAATATTCTATTTACTATTAAATATGTAGTTGCGTAGTTTGTCAAGTCCAAAATGGGATTAATTAGGTTGCGAGTTCGAGAATTAGCGGCAGAGAAGGGTTGGACCTTGAAAGAACTTTCCGACCGTTCCGGAGTAACCTATAGCACTGTGGCTAGTTATGCCCGACGTGACGCCATGAGCATGACGGACTTTACAGCAATTCTGAAGCTAGCTCGCGCTTTTGATGTTATGGTTGAAGATTTGGTAGAGGTTATAGAGGAGTAGGGAGATGGGGAGATGGGGAGATGGGGAGATGGGGAGATGGGGTGATGGGGTGATGGGGTGATGGGGTGATGGGGTGATGGGGTGATGGGGAGTAAGAACGAAATGCTCTACAAAGATTGACCAGGGGCGGGTTGATGTCTGAGATGACTAAAACACTCAACCCGCCCGGAGAGATTAAATGGGAAAATTACAAACTAGTAAGTTGCTGTTAACCCAAGTGTGACATACTCCCACACTGACCTTACAGGTTCAGTGTGGGCTTCATTAAACTAAGCCAGTGAGTCACCCCACTGACTCGTCTTCAAAACCGTACGTGACACTTTCGTATCATACGGCTCCTCATTACAGTACAATCCTTGACAGTGGCTCCTCTAGAACGGGTTTTCATCTAATTCGTTAGAACTAAGTTTCCTTCCGTGTTTGGCATCGTGACAATGTAGGTGTAGTAATTCCAGATTTTTATCTGAATTGTTTCCACCCAGTGCGCGCGGTGTTATGTGGTGCTTTTCCAATAAATCTCCGTCTCTGAAAGTGAGACCGCAATGAGTGCATTTCCCTTCTTGCCGTTCTAAAAGCCTTCCCTTTTGAGTGGTCATCTCGGGATGTTTTCTCATTCTGGTATTCCAATAGATTAGGTCTCCATCGTATGGACTCCTGGTGTCTTGAACCTTAATGTGTCTGACAATTTCTGTTTTGGCATGTCTAGGGAGGTAGTTACCGTCCTCGGTCATGAACATCCAGTTGTCTCTTTCTATGGTTCCCCAATACTTATTGATTACCCAGGATTTTGATTTGTTGGGATGTCTCCTGTAACCCCATCTTTGAAGTTTGTTCCAGAGCAGGTTTCCAACCGTTTTGAAAGTTTCTTTACTACAGACTCCTCTGTAGTAATTACTCCATCCGCGTATGATAGGTTTCAACCGGCTAATTAAAGCCTCTTGTGGAGCAGCTTTATGTCGTTCGATGACCTTTGAGAGCTGCTTATAATGCTCTAGTACTTTTTCCTTAGATGGTTTGATGATGGTTTTAAAACCTTGCTTTGAGTGATTTTTACCTACTTTGTATTGACGGATATTGAATCCTAAGAAATCAAATCCATCAAATGTGTGGGTAATTTTGGTCTTGCTGGGTTTTAATTCCAATCCCATGTCATTTAGCCATTCATTGATGATTCTCTGACATTCTTCTACCACTTTCTGGTCTTTATGCATGATGACAAAGTCATCTGCGTAACGAATCAAGTTTAATGCCTTTCTATTTGTGGCTTTCCTTCCATTCATAGATTCTGCGTATTTTTTGATTCGATTTTCCATTCCGTGAAGGGCTATGTTCGCGCTTTTGTGGAGAAATAATTCCACCCTGTGGAGTGCCTTTGTCTGTAGGCAAGAATGTATTATTATCCATCACACCGGCTTGAAGCCAGGACTTAATTAAACGTCTCATGGAAGGATAAGTATTTAATTTTAAAAGAAGGGCATCGTGATTGATTTTATCGAAGCATTTAGAGATATCAGCGTCTAATACCCATTTAGGCATTTTGTTGATTCCACTAAATATTGCTTGGATGGCATCATGACATGAGCGTCCTGGTCTGAACCCATATGAGTTGGATTCAAATCGTGCTTCCCATTCAGGTTCTATGGCCTGTTTGGCAAGTGCTTGTAGAACACGGTCGTAAATAGTTGGGATACCTAGTGGGCGTTTTTCCTTTCTTCCGGGTTTGGGAATCCAGACCCTTCTGGTTGGCTTTGCCCTTTTTTTGGGGGTTTTCAGGTTGGCTACTAAGGTGAGGCGTTGCTTATTGGTTAAAGCTTTAACCCCATCTATTCCGGCAGTCTTTTTACCTTTATTTTCTTGGGTAACCCTTCTGACCGCAATCATTTTGGCTGTCCAGGATTTCATCAGAGTCTTTTGCAGCTTTCTAACCGCGCGGACATCACCACGAACAGAGGCTCGAAATATTCGTTTTTGCAACTTAAACAAAGTCTTTTCTAGCTTTCGCCAGTTGACTTTATTCCATTCCACCGTCTGGTTTTCCAGCGTTTTAGACTTATTCATTGTTACTTACAACTATTTCTCTTCCTGTAACGTGAGTCTGTCAGCGTATCCTGGGCATTACCCCAGGCGTTGGCTTCTGACTCAATCTCGCCCTCACATGACTTGCGGCTAACTACCTACTCAATAATCGACCTTATTGAGAGTCCATGTGGGGGTTAATTCGTTCCTGATAACCATTCTGTGAACTTTTAGGGTGGTACTGTTCACCGGGAGCGCTCTTTTTATTGGAATCTTTATAGGGTGGCAAAACCTTATAAACTATGGCTCCTTTGACTGTTTGTCTGTAGCGTATCAAACCTTATTTCGCTACATGTGGTTGACGATGATTCAGATGTACCTTTCTCTCGTACCCATGAGTTCTTTGCCTGTTACTAACACCGGTCAGGTTAAGGGTGCTTCACCGTTCGACCCTTGCATCAATCCATGGGTTTGTTAAGTCCATGAACCAGGGTAGGGCTTTCACTCGGATTCCGCGAGGGATGGATTCTCACCATCATGGTTATCAAGTTGTCATGGTTCTGTTTCCAGACCCAAGCGGCTAATCCCCCAAATCCTTATAGGATAAGGTTTATAACCAACGAATCGCACTTACCAACACCACCCAACGGTATCGGCTTTCGCCTCCGCTGCGCGAACGGTTGCAAGGCCGTAGGCCACGCTACGCGAACGGTCAGCTTTACTGCTGACGGGATGCCCCACCGCCAATTTCAATATGTTAATTGCCGCATTCACATCTCTGTCAGCTACATAACCACAGTTGGGACAGGAATGAATGCGGTCTTTTAGTTTTTTAGGTACTTTTTTCCCACAGTTGGAGCAATTTTGACTAGTGTTTCGGGGGTTTACTGCTTTCGTTATTAGTCCAGCATTTTTGGCTTTGACTGACAATATAGACAGGAATTGTCCCCAACCAGCATCTAATATGGACTTAGCTAGTTTAGTTCTAGCCAGTCCTTTAATATTTAATTTCTCATGAGCAACTAGATCGTGGTCGTCTAGTAATCCTTTCGCTGTTTTAAAGTGAAAGTCTTTTCTGGTATCTGCTACCTTTTTATGAGCTTTCCCTAGTTTGCTGACAGCCTTTTTTCTATTACTGCTACCCTTTTTTGCCCTACTGACAGCTTTTTGGATTTTCTTTAATCGCTTTTGAGCCTTTCTATAGTGTTGAGGGATGGGTATCTCTAAACCATCCGACTTTACTAAGAACGATTTAAGATTAAACTAAGCCAGTGAGTCACCCCACTGACTCGTCTTCAAAACCGTACGTGATACTTTCGCCTCATACGGCTCCTCGTTATGTGAACCATTTTCATTGGTACCTTTAGAACGGGTTGGAATCTAACTCTATCGGTTTGATTTTCTTCCCGTGCTTCTTATCGTGGCAATGTAAGTGGAGTAATTCTAAGTTCTTCAACTCATTATTTCCTCCTAGTGTGCGTGGAATTTTATGATGTACTTCAATTAGGTCACCAGGTTGGAATTTGAGTTTACATTCTGGGCAAATTCCTTTTTGTCTGGAAAATAATTTTCCTTTTACTTGTGATGTCATAGGATGTTTACCCATTCTGTTTCCCCAATATATGAGGTCTCCTTCGTATATACTTCGGGTATCTTTGACTTTAACATGCCTTATTATGGGTGTTTTGGCATGTTTGGGTAGGCTTACCTCTTTGTCTTTGAATACCCAATTATCCTCTCCGGTTGTACCCCAATATTTGTTCATAACCCATGTGGCCGCTTTTTGAGGATGTCTCCTTTTTCCCCATCTTCTAAGTTTGTTCCATAGCTTTCTGTCTAAGTCACTGAATGTTTCTTTACTGCACACTGACCTGTAATAATTGCACCATCCTATTATTTGCGGTTTTAATCCGTAGATTAGATTCGCTTGGGATGCTGATTTATTACTTTCAATGACTTTTTCCAGTTTTTTATAATGCTCTGTAACTTTCTTTTTTGATGGTTCTATGATGGTTTTAAAGCCTGGCTTTGAGTGGTTTTTTCCTACTTTGTGTTGTTTGATATGAAATCCTAGGAAGTCAAATCCACTGTAAGTATGGACTATTTTTGTTTTGCTCGGCTTTAATTCTAATCCTATTCCTTTCAGCCATTTGCCGATTTTTTCTTGACATTCTGCTACCACTTCTTTGTTTTTGTGCATTATTACGAAATCGTCCGCATATCTTACGAATGTTAAGGCTTTCCGGTTTTTTTCCTTTGAACCTTTCATATTATTTGCGTATTCTTCGATGCACTTTTCCATTCCGTGGAGGGCTATGTTCGCCAGTAAGGGGGATATTATTCCTCCTTGTGGGGTGCCTTCATCCGTAGCGGAGAATGTTCCCCTATCCATCACCCCAGCTTTTAGCCAGGCTCTTATTAGTTTTCTTAGTGTAGGATAGGTATTCAGTTTTTTCAGTAATGCTTCGTGACTTATTTTGTCGAAGCATTTGGATATATCAGCATCTAATACCCACTTGGGTTTTTTATTAATGCTTGAGTATATCGCTTCTATGGCATCATGGCATGACCGTCCTGGTCGGAATCCGTATGAGTTTGGTTCAAATTTTGCTTCCCATTCAGGTTCTATAGCCTGTTTGGTAAGAGCCTGTAGTGCCCTGTCATAGATAGTTGGTATACCTAGAGGACGTTTCTCATTACGACCGGGTTTGTCTATCCAGACTCTTCTGGTAGGTTTTGGCTTCCTGTGAATTTTAAGAGAATCTACTAAGATTAGTCGCTGTTTCCCTGTTAGGGCTTTGCGTCCATCTATTCCGGCAGTTCTTTTACCTTTATTTTCTTGGGTTACCTTTCTTACCGCTAGCATTTTTGCCGACCAGGATTTCATCAAGGTTTTTTGAAGCTTTCTGACCACGGGAACATCACCACGTTTGGAGGCTTGATATATTCGTTGTCTTGATGCAGTCGCTCATGGGGGAAACCCCCAAGACCGCGCTGCATCGCTTTTGTAACTTAAATACAGTTATTTCTAGCTGGCGCCAATTTACTGTATTCCATTCCGACTTCTGGAAATAATCCTGAGTTTTAGACTTTTTCATTACTACTGACGACCAGATCTTTTCACAGTAACGTGAATCCGTCTGCATATCCTAGATATTACTCTGGGCTTTTGCTTCTGATTCAATCTTGCCTCCAAAGGACTTGCGGCTAACTACCTACTTAAGAAATCGACCTTTCTTAAGAGAACCTTTGGAAGTTACTTCGTTCCTAATATCCATTCTTTGAACTTTTAGGGTGGTACTCTTCACCGGAAGCTTTTAGGGAAATCTGTATAAGGATGAGAAACCTTATATACCTTTTAACTTCGTGACCTTTTGTCTGTAGCGTGTCAACCTTCTTTCGCTACGTGATAGTGACGATGATTCAGGCGTACCTTCCTTGCGTACCCATGAGTTCTTTGCCTGCTACTAACATCTTGTCAGGTTTAGGATGCTTCGCTGTTCGACCCTTGCATTAATTCAATGATTTGTTAATCTCATTAAATCAGGGTAAGGCTGTCACTCGGATTTCACGAGGGTCAGAAATTACCGAAAGAATAGTGCAGCCTTTATGGTCAGCAGGTTAGGCATCATAGGAGTAAGGTTTTGTACTAAGGCTGCACTATTCTAAGGTTTTGTCTCCGGGATGGTCTTTCACCATCATGGATATTAAGTTGTCTAGTGTTTTAACTAGCGGCCAATCCTCCCTTTATATAAGGTTTATAGCCAACGAATCGCACACCCATGTCTATCCCGATGGGGTTGGTCGCACTATCTACTGGGATAATCTCCGGTACAGTATCATCTTGGATTGACAATGTGACGTAATAGCCATCAGCCTTTCGGGTTATAGTAGCAGTCTTTATCTTGAACCCTTCTGGGATTGGCCGATGATAGATCATCTTAACCTTTCCAAATTTTGGGAGAGTTAAGATGTTTCCATTTATTGGGTTCTTAGACAGAGAGGGAAAAGTGAATGACCTATATCTGTTTTTTCCTTTAAATCGAGGTCTCCCGCTTTTCTTTCCATTACTGTCACCTTTTATAAACCGTTTAAAAGCAAGGTCAACTCTCTTTACGCAGTCTTGCAAAACTTGGGATTGAACAGCCCCATACCAGGGTCTATCTTTCTTTAGTTGAGGAAGAGTCTTCTTCTGGGAAAAATAATCAGGATTATTCCGTAAATTCGGTAAATGGCAGACAAGAGGACAGGAGTTGATGGAACAGCGATTTTGTTCATACCAGTCAAATCTGTCTGCAAGTAAGTAATTATATTGATGACGGAGCATATCCAGCCATTTTTCTATCTCTACCTCTTGCGACTTGGTCAACCTTAATCGGTATTGACACGCTGATATCATTGTTGCTGTCCTCTACTTTTCGACCTATTATTAGAGTAGCATACAGCTAGTCAAATGGCAAGTCAAAATGAAAACTATAAAAATGACGATACGATTAACCGAATACGAGAAGAGGAAGTTAGAACAAGAAGCAGAGAAAAGAGGGATGAACCAGTCAGAGGTACTTAGAAGTTTGATAGCTCGTTTCCCCGATCCCAAAGACTCTGTGTAAAATTCATCCCTCGAGACGAAACCTGATTGTTAGTGGAGCCTTGTCAGCCATGCAAAGCGCGAGTGGGGGAAACCACGGCAGTTGCTCATGGGGGAAACCCCCAAGACCGCACTGCCTCCCCAAGACCGCGCAAATCACGCTAATCAAAAATTTTTAACCAAAGGTGCGCTTTCCGTAGGCGAATTTAATTCGCCACGGGTCGCACCTCTTTTATGCATAACCGACCAACCATAAAGGCTCCACTATCCTTACGGTAACTTTAAACACTCATCCTTACGGATTGAGATGTGGGGCTTCTTTTACTGGACAGCTAAATCCGTTACTGCTCCAACACTACTGGAAGAGACTAAGGCGGCATACTTGGCCAATACCCCTGTGGTATAACGGGGCTTGGGTGGTTGCCAATTAGCGCGCCGTTGTTCTAATTCTTGATCGGACAGATTTAGTTGTAAGGTACGCTGATGGGCATCAATGGTAATCATATCCCCTTCTTGGACTAATGCGATCGCACCTCCAACTGCTGCTTCTGGTGCGACATGACCGACTACCATGCCATAAGTACCTCCAGAAAATCGTCCATCGGTAATTAATCCGACGGAATCACCTAACCCAGCACCAATAATGGCTGAGGTGGGAGCCAGCATTTCCCGCATACCTGGACCACCCTTTGGTCCTTCATAGCGCACCACAATCACATCACCAGACTTGATCTTACCGGCCAGAATCGCATCTAAGCAGGCTTCTTCGGATTCAAATACTCGCGCTGGACCAGTGATTTGAGGATTTTTTACTCCAGTAATCTTTGCGACTGACCCTTCTGTGGCTAGATTACCTTTCAGAATCGCTAAGTGTCCTTGAGCATACACAGGATTATCCCAAGGACGAATTACATCTTGGTCAGCAGGGGGTTGATCAGGTACATCTGCTAACACTTCCGCTATCGTTTGGCCGGAAATGGTCAAGGCATCCCCATGGAGCAAATCATGGACTAACAGCATTTTCATGACTTGGGGAATCCCTCCGGCGCGGTGCAAATTCACAGTGACATAACGACCACTGGGTTTGAGGTCACACAGCACTGGTACTTTAGCCCGCATGGTTTCAAAGTCATCAATAGATAACTCTACTCCAGCAGCATGGGCGATCCCTAACAGATGCAAGACGGAGTTGGTGGAACCACCTACTGCCATAATTACTGCGATCGCATTCTCAAAAGCCTTACGTGTTAGAATATCCCTTGGTAGTATTTGCTGGCGAATTGCTTCGACCAACACCAACGCAGATTTTTCAGCACTATCAGCTTTTTCAGCATCTTCCGCCGCCATGGTAGAAGAATAGGGCAAACTCATCCCCATTGCCTCAAAAGCAGAGGACATAGTATTAGCGGTAAACATACCGCCACAGGAACCAGCACCAGGGCAAGCGTTGAGTTCCACCGCCTTGAGTTTAGCATCATCAATCTTGCCAGCACTGTGTTTCCCAACCGCTTCAAAGGCACTAACTACCGTTAAATCTTCACCATCGAGATGTCCTGGTTTAATCGTGCCACCATAAACGAAAATTGCTGGGATGTTCATCCTGGCAATAGCAATCATCGCTCCTGGCATATTCTTATCGCAGCCGCCAATTGCCAAAACCCCATCCATACTTTGGCCATTACAAGCGGTCTCAATGGAATCAGCAATTACTTCCCGGGATACCAGGGAATATTTCATCCCTTCCGTTCCCATGGAGATCCCGTCACTAATGGTAATGGTACCGAACATTTGAGCCATAGCACCAGCAGTTATCAATCCCGCCTCTGCTCGTTTGGCCAAATCATTTAACCCCACATTGCACGGAGTAATAGTGCTGTAGCCATTAGCAAGACCAACAATGGGCTTAGTAAAATCGTCATCAGTGAAACCAACAGCCCTCAGCATGGCTCGGTTAGGCGCTCGCTGAACACCTTGGGTAACCACTTGGCTTCTCAAATTCTCCGGCATGGATATGTTCCCCTCAAAGGTTAGAGTCTCTATCAGAGATTTTAGATTTTGCTATCAAAATTAGCCATCATCAATCCCTATTGCCTATTGCCTGTTGCCTGTTGCCTATTGCCTATTGCCTATTGCCTCTTGCCTGTTGCCTGTTGCCTATTGCCTCTTGCCTCTTGCCTATTGCCTCTTGCCTCTTGCCTCTTGCCTACTCCCCACTCCCTAATATTTCATAATTGTCTGAGTAATAAACAATTACACTATCATTGCGCTTTTTGCTGGCACTTTGGCAAATAAACGTAGCATAGTCTAGCAATAATAATTCATATTAGATGCCATATAGCAGAACCACGTAGCTGATTAGTTGTCAAGATTAAAGGAATCATCATGGATGGGGCAGAATTACTGAAGCGATATGCTGCTGGAGAACGGGACTTTCCAGAAGCTAATCTAGAGGGAGTATCAATGGCCGGAGTAAACCTGAGCCAAGCTAACCTACGACGTGCTAATCTCAGTCAGAGTTGTCTCAAGGGCGCTATCCTTAAAGGTGTCAATCTGCGAGAAGCGAATTTATCTGGTGCAAATCTACAGGGAAGTTACCTGTGTGAAGCCAACCTCATTGTTAGTAACCTCAGTCAAGCCAATCTAGCCAAGGCTAACTTGAGTAATGCCAATCTACGCAGTTCCCGCCTAATTGGAGTCAATCTTAGTAAAGCTAATCTGAGTGAAGCAATTCTGAGTGAGGCAATTCTCCAGAATGCTAACTTGAGTCAGGCAAAACTAATTAGCACATCCTTGAATCGAGCCAAGCTTTCCCAAGCCCTTTTGGACGGAGCGATTTTAGAGGGAGCATCCCTCAACAACTCTATTCTGATCGAAGCGAATCTGATTGGGGCAAATTTGTCCCATACCCTGCTCAGTGGAGCCAACTTGACTAAGGCCAATCTCAATCAAGCAGACTTGAGTGGTGCCATAGCAAGTGGCTGCACCATGAGAAACACTATCCTAACGGATGCGAATCTCAGAGGAGCAAGGATGAGTTGGACAATTCTCCATGGTGCTAATCTCACTAAGGCTAATTTATACCGAGCTAACCTGTGTTGGTCGAATCTTACCGAGGCAATATTGATTGAAGCTGTTTTAATTGATGCTAATCTCAACCAGGCTAACCTGCGTGAAGCTAAACTTACCAAAGCGATCATGCCAAGTGGCAGTCAGCATCAATAGTTGAACAGTTCAAGCCAGATTTTGATCAGCCCAATCACGACCGTTTCCCTTGTCTATTAGGAACTTGAGCAATTCTACTCAGCGGATCTGATGGCGTTCGCATAAGCGCGGAAGCTGAGGCCTTTGGCCAATCGCACTGGATAATAATCTGAGATTCGCCTAAAATTTCCTAAAACTTAATCAACTTTTCCTCAGTCAAACTGTCATCCCAGGGTTTAGTATGACATTCGGTGAATGATTAGCTGGAAGTTCCTATAATTTTATGTCCCTTGCACCTCTGTCTGAGGCTTTTGAGAATAATCGCTTTGAAAGTATTAGTTTAATTGCTACCGATATTGATGGCACCCTAACCCTGAGTGGCAAATTTACTTCCTCCTTATTCCATGCCATAGAAGAATTGACCAAGACAGGAATCCAAGTCTTGCTGATTACAGGTCGTTCCGCTGGCTGGGTCAATGGTCTGAAAACTTATCTGCCGGTCATGGGAGCGATCGCAGAAAATGGCGGTATATATTTCCCCAAAGATAGTGAAATCCCAGAAACCTTAACCCCTATTGAAGATTTAATCCAGCATCGCCAGAGTCTCAATCACACCTTCCAACTCCTCAAAGCTCAATTTCCCCAGCTACAAGAATCTGTGGATAACCGCTTTCGGTTGACGGATTGGACTTTTGATGTTAAAGGACTAGCCTTTGTCCAATTACAAACCCTGGCAGAACTCTGTCAACAACAGGGTTGGGGCTTCACTTACAGTACAGTTCAGTGCCATATTAAGCCAATCGAGCAAGATAAAGGAACAGGCTTGCTGCAAGTGTTAACCAGACACTTTCCCCAACTCAAACCAGAGGAGATTATGACCGTTGGCGACAGTCCTAATGATGAGTCTATGTTTGATACCAGCAAGTTTCCTTTATCAGTAGGGGTGGCTAATGTCTTAGACTACACTAGTTATTTGACTCATAAGCCAGCTTATGTGACTTCTGCTAAAGAATCTGAAGGCTTTTGCGAGTTAGCACAATTGTTACTACTGAAAACCTTTACTGGATAAGTGGTTTGGGCTGCACGGCTTGGCTGATTAATGGAATGATTTAGGGTAATTGGTAATTGGTAATTGGTAATCGGTAACCGGTAATTGGTAATTGGTAATCGGTAACTGGTAATTGGTAACCAGTAATTGGTAATTGGTAATTGGTAACCAGACATGATATCAGTTATTAATTTTGCTATAGCGTTTCCATTTGATCTGTGAAACAAGCACTGTCTTTAACTAAGACTTTCAGCTAGTTTTGTGTTCACGACTCATTTAGAAACGCTATATTTGAATTATCATTGTATTGTTTTTTTTTTAACTAAACTTAAATAAATCTTTACATAATTAAAATGAATCACGTTTATCATGTGTATATAGCGTTTCTCATAGCTATGAGAAACGCTATATTAAATTCTCCTGTTTGCGTATCGGCGCACGCTAGGCGAACGAGGTTTATGTTAAGCATGATAGCTGACAGCACCTCAAGTAGCGTGGTCTAAGGCCAACGGCTGAGTGCTTACGATTTTATGTCTCTAACAATGGGATGCACCTACTCCAATGACCCATTACCCATTAAAAAGTAATAATTACTAATTATCAGTTACCCATTACCTATTATTAATGATAGTTATTTGTTGTAAATCTACCGAATAATTGGTATTGGCTATTAGTTGTCATGGAGTGCTCTACAGCTTTTTTAAAGCTTTCACAATTAATTGTTGGATTTAACGCCACAAGTAAAAATTTACTTAAAGGGATTATAGAAATCATTTTTTAGACATCTGAGGAACAAGCTTTGCTGATCAACACTCCAAGATTCAACAAAACATCGGTTGAGCGCTTAGTCAATTTTTGGGCAAATCGCTATGTACCCGATTTATCAATTATCGCTAAAAAGAATGATTTTTTAAAGATTTCTGATTTGCTAGACGTTGCTTCTAGAAAGGGGCGCACTCAAACAGTTACCAAGTTACAGCGTTTAATCCAAATTAATTGTGAGTGTGCAGGAATTAAAACAGATGCTATGTTTTCCTATATTCCTAATGTGGTTAATTTGACTGAAGCTAAGCGAATTGCTGAATTTGTTGGCTCCGTGTACCAAAAGGTACTGGAAATTTACCAGGAGCAATCGCCGAATCCTAGTTTAATGGCAGCAATACGACTAGGAGAGACAATTAATTTCTTCACAGATTTATCTAGCCCGTGGACAATGGTAGCGCTAGAATTGCCAGCCATAGAAAAGCTAGCCACCTCTCTCGAACCTGTATTGCGGCAAATGCGGGAGCAACATATATCAGCAAAAGACCGTAGAGCCATTGGTTTTGTTACCACACAGTTTCACTTCAGCACTAAATTAGTACTCAATCGGCTGACTTTGCCAGAACAAATTTTGCTCAGTCCCTACTTTAAGTTTGTGGAGGAGCAAGTTTCTATCCCCTGGCAACGAATCTGTAATGCAGCGGCTTTGCATGATTTTAACTCACCTACCTTAGCCTTAGTCGAGCAAGTCTTACCTGCTAGTCAGGATATTGCTCAGACTGTCTACCAACGCACAGAGCAATTGCACTCTGATCATTTTAGCCGTCGGGGAGGGCTGGACGATCCAGGAATTAAGGCTTCGACTATCAGAGATTTAGAAATGTTCCAGGGTTACCTATGGCTATGTGCTTTGGAAGGGAATATGACATCAATAGAACAGGAACTGTTGCCGTTGTGTTTACTGGTATTTCCTAGTGTAGACGTAAGTTGGAAACTGGCGGAAAAAATGTTGCAGTTACTGGTGGATGAACTAAACGCTCGTGTAGAGTCAGATCAGCTTTCCCTGTTGCTTCCTTATACTCAAAGACTGCTGGAGTTATTCTCTGACCTGGAGCAGAAGGCGTTATGATATCATGTAGAACTTCTCAATTGGTTGAGGGAATTTCCTCTTGGGTTAATGGGACTAGGGAGTAGGAAGTAGGGAGTAGGGAGTAGGGCAGGGCTGTTCCATAGTCGGGTATATCTACTTAAACCGATGGCGATCGCCTCGATATAGAATCATAGAGAACGTCGAGTTGTATCAAATAATTTTAACTATGAATAGTATAGTTTATTAACTATAATAAATCAATAATTTTTGCAGCGATCGAGGAAGAATTCATTCCTGAATTGATCGTATTATTTATCATAATTTTAGCAACAACAATTCGGGGATACTTAAGATATAGAACAATCGTCGATTTTGCTAAAACAAATCAAAACCATACTTCTTCCGTAGATGCTAAAACCTTTGGGTAATTCAAAATTCAAAATTCAAAATTCAAAATTCAAAATATAAAATTGTCCGAATCATTTTGAATTAATAATTTTGAACTTTGAATTGGAGCGAAGCGAGTTGTGGTCTTCAATCAGTGGCGGGTAAAAGCCCCCACTGATTGTCATTTTGAATTAATAATTTTGAATTTTGAATTGGAGCGTTCGCACCTCAAGCAGCGTCGGCTTTGCCGAAAGCGTGACCTACGGTCAAGCGACTTGACGGGGGAATTTGAGATTGCGATCCCATCGGGGCTATCGCTAGTTTCTACTAAACTATAGTTTAAATGTATAATAATAGTTAAAATCAATTAAGAGCCCCTGGTGGTGTATAATGGTGTTGTAAAGTATTTAAGCATTATGGAAACCGTAGACCAGAAACGGGCAGTTGAAATATTGTCGGAGCGCCTGGGTAAAACCCAGGACTATCTTTGACATTGCTGCTCTGAATGCCAAAATTGAAGATTTAGAGCAGCTGGCAGCTCAACCGGATTTTTGGGATGATCAAAAGTCTGCTCAACAGACCCTTCAACAACTCAACGACCTAAAATCTAACCTCCAACGGTATCAACAGTGGCAATCAAGTTTGGAAGACACTAAAGCGATCTTGGAGTTGCTAGAACTAGAAACCGATGAGGCACTGCTTGCCGAAGCTCAAACCAACTTGACTCAGCTGAATAAAGAACTGGATCGCTGGGAGTTGGAACAGCTGTTATCTGGTACCTACGACGCATTAGGTGCTGTCCTCACCATCAATGCAGGGGCTGGTGGAACCGATGCCCAAGATTGGGCTGACATATTACTGCGCATGTACACCCGTTGGGCAGAGAACCATGGTTATAAAGCCCACCTAGCGGAAATTTCCCCAGGGGATGAAGCTGGGATTAAGTCTGCCACTCTGGAAATAGACGGACTCCGCGCCTATGGTTACCTGAAAGCGGAGAAAGGTACTCATCGACTGGTTAGAATTTCCCCGTTTAATGCTAACGGTAAGCGACAGACTAGTTTTGCTGGAGTAGAAGTGATGCCTGCGGTGGATAATACCGTTGAGCTGGAAATCCCCGAGAAGGATTTAGAAATTACCACCTCCCGTGCTGGTGGTAAGGGAGGGCAAAACGTCAATAAGGTAGAAACTGCCGTGCGGATTGTCCATATTCCTACCGGCCTGGCTGTGCGCTGTACTCAGGAGCGTTCTCAATTGCAAAACAAAGAAAAAGCCTTAGTACTGCTGAAAGCTAAGCTACTCGTGATTGCTGAGGAGCAACGAGCTCAAGAAATTGCCGAAATTCGAGGGGACATGGTGGAAGCGGCTTGGGGAAACCAAATTAGAAATTATGTGTTTCATCCTTACCAGATGGTGAAAGATCTACGCACTAGTCTCGAAACCACAGCAGTTAATGATGTCGTTGATGGTAATATTGACTTATTCATTGAAGCGTATCTGCGTCAAGAAAATCAATTAACTAACTGATCACTAATTAGTATAATTAGTAGTCATTACTGATTAGTGAGTTGGTTGAATATTACTGATAAATGGCCAGTTGTCAAGTTTAAAGTCAGCAGCAATTAGGCAAAATTCGGCAACAAACTCGCCTTAGGTTTAGGGTACGTTGATCACGTAGGCTAAAGGTAGAGTTTCTGGATAAGTCCTGGTAGAAATTGCGAAGTCTGCTGTTACATTAAAATCAGCAAATTAATTATCACGTAGAGTACTTGTGTTCGATGAGCAACCCACCTTCACAAAACCAACAGCCAGAACAAGGTCTGGATACAACTACAGCCCCAGCCGATAGCGGTTCAAGTGAACCCAAGCCTAGTTACACCAAGTTGGCCATGCGCAATATGGTGCGTAAGGGAGGTAAATCCCTGAGGCACTTTTTCCTCACAGTTTCTGGTTTATTGGCCTTAATGGTGGGTCTTGCCTACCTAACTCGTTAGCTAAAGAGTTTGTTAAGTCAGTTTAACTTACTGGTGACCCCTATCTCAAAAGAGATAGCAAAGGTAAGGGAACAGTAAGCATAGTCCTAGAACCAGGGTTAAGCAAGACCAGACCTAGCCAATCGGCTAGGTAATCCCAGTAGGTTACCCTACTGGTAGCCAAGCCTTTTGGAGACGCTGAGTGTGAAGTTTGAATTGAGTGTACAGGATTGTTTCTTTAATCGCTCCCATTCCGCTGAAACCATTACTAACCAATCCAGCAGCCCAATTTCCCTCCACACTTGGGAAAGCTGGTTTGACCAATGGCTAGCAAGCCTCGAACCGGATTTACCGGAGGCGAAGAGCTACGAATTGAGTCTTCGCCTTACCGACAATAGTGAAATTAAGGCACTTAATTCCCAGTACCGAAAAAAAAATCAGCCTACAGATGTACTTGCTTTTGCAGCTTTAGAGGTAAACTCTCCTAAGTTATCACCCCAAAAGCAATTATCGGTGCCTATATACTTGGGTGATATCGTGATTTCGGTAGATACTGCTGTTCAACAGGCTAAACAGCACGGGCATTCCCTATCCAAGGAACTAGCCTGGCTGGCAACCCATGGTTTACTTCACCTTCTAGGATGGGATCATCCGGATGAGGAAAGTCTAGTGAGAATGCTGGATCAGCAGGAGAATCTACTTCAGAGGGTAGGTCTTTCAAATGATTCCTAGAAGTCTGCTGTGCTTTTCAGTATATCCCTAAAGGTTAATCCTCCTAACCCATATGGGAAAGATGAAGGTATACCCAAGACCTATCCCTGAACCGATAAATGGTGTTACCAAAGGCCGAATCTTATCAAACTCAGTTTCTCGTGTCTAATACCTTGCCAATGACTCAAGAGCTATCTATACCAGTACCCCAATACTCTGACTCCAAAGTCAAACCTAACCGAGATTTGGCTTGGCGAATTGCTCCGACATTAATGCTTAGCTTCAAATATGCCTGGGCTGGGGTTCGCTATGCCTTTCTCACCCAACGTAACTTCCGCATCCATACAGTCATTGGCATTCTAGCCATTACCTTGGGCATTTTTTTACAAATACCCCTCGTAGAACTCGCTGTGATTGGACTAACCACTGGGCTAGTCATGGCTATGGAGATGCTAAATACAGCTATTGAATCGGTAGTAGATCTAACTGTTAAACAGACGTACCATGAACTTGCTAAAATTGCTAAAGATTGTGCGGCTGGTGCAGTGCTGATCTCAGCGATAACTGCTATTTTTGTAGCCGGTTCCCTGCTACTGCCACCCCTAATCATTAGAATTGAGTCAGTTTTGGGCTAAACACCCAATTAGACTATAACAATATGCGACTATACGATGAAAGTATATGACTGGATTGTCATTGGTGGTGGCATTACTGGAGCAGCACTTGGGTACGAATTGTGTCGCCAGGGTTTGAGTGTTCTGATTTTGGAGCAACATCCTACCCTAGAGGGAGCAACTCGCTATAGCTATGGTGGTCTTGCCTATTGGTCAGGAACATCAAGGTTAACTCGAGTGCTATGTCAGGAAGCTAGAGAAATTTATCAAAGTTTATCTGAGGAATTAGAAACAGATACACAGTTCCGGGAATTAGACTTATTGCTGACCATTGACCTCAAGGATGACTCTGAGCAATTGGCAGCAGATTATGCCCGTTGTGCTACTCCCCCAACTTTGGTCAGTGTGGCGGACGCTTGTGCCCTCGAACCCCTACTCAATCGAAATGCGATCGCAGGAGCGTTTACTGTCCGTCAAGGGCATATCCATCCGGGAAAGACTACCCAAGGTTACCTGAAAGCTTTCCGCCGTTGTGGGGGGGAAATCGAAATTGCTCGTGTGGTGGAACTGGTAAGTAGTTCAGATACTATCAAGGCAGTCAAAACAGTAGCAGCCACCTACCACACGGCTAACACAGTTGTCTGTGCTGGTGGACTCAGTCGTACCTTACTGAAAGCTTCCGGAATTCCTGTCTACTTGTATTTCACTCATGAGGAGATGATTGAAACTCCCAGAGTTGACATCAAGCTGCAGACAATTGTTATACCAGCAGATACAAAACGGTTTCAACTGGAACAGCAAGCCAGTAATAAGTCAGTTGAACACTTGTGGAATAAGCCTGGTCATGAGGTAATACGACCCATTCTTGATGCAGGTGCAGTACAGTTTTTAGATGGCAGTTTACGGATGGGTCAGCTGAGCCGTGTGCTGACAGACCCCTACGCGACTATAGCGCCAGATAAAGGAGAAGCGGAAATTCGTACTCAAGTGGGTAAAATTCTACCAGCTCTTGAGAAATTACCAGGAACCTGGCATCATTGTTTAGTAGCATTCAGCAACACTGGTCTGCCAGTGGTTGGTTCCTTCAGTGGTGTGGAAGGAGTTTATATATTTTCTGGTTTTACTAACCCGCTGGTATGTGTGCCACCCCTAGCCAAGCGCTTTGCTAACTGGGTTCAGGGAGAAGAGGATGAAATAATAGCCAAGCTGTCCCCCGCCAATTAAAAAAGTATTATGTTAAATTAAGCAAGGTTAAACCTTCTTAAGAGTCTGTTGGTGATCGACCCATAGTCTCAGTCAAAGTGCCAATACAGTGGCTCATCCTTAAAGCCCTTTGGTAGGGGCGACTCTGTCAAAGTTATGGAACATAGGTAGGGTCAAAGGTCGGATTAGACTGTACTAAGTTGGGTTAATGGTCACAGGCAGATAAACATTTAAGCTGCAGAATAATTTAAGCAACGGATTTTGTGTTGACACCAGAGTAATCTTCACTGTCAAGGGTTAACGGTCAACAGTGAACAATCAGCAAGTTAAATGTTCATTAAGATAAACAATGGCTGTCGGTGTCTGACTCAACGTGGAAGCGACGGTCTACCCCTTAGCTGGTGAGGGAAGCTAAGGAATTAGCTCGTGCTAACAAGCGAGTTATGAGCCTAAACTGGTTATGAACCTACAGGTGATGGCAATCCCCTCCCCTCAACCCAATCGGCTGTAATAGGGGTCTTCTGCCAAGAACTAATGATCCAAGAACTAATGACAATACTGGAATTACAGTTAAGGGATTATGACAAAAACTCGCTCTAAGTGGCAGCTTGTGGTGGTAGGGATTTTGCTACTGCTGACTGTTCAGTATGTGCTGTGGCGATCGCTGTTTACCCTCAATCTGGATACCATGGTCAATGGCGTCTTTAGCTTGGGGTTATTACTAGCGGAAATACTGAGGCTAGTTGGTAGTACCATTCAGCTGTTTTTCTTGTCCCAGATAAAAGATAGAAGTCGGGAAGCTGATTGGGGTGAATTATCGGTTATTAGTGGTCGTTTTACCCCTTCTGTTGACATCCTGATTCCTACTTATAATGAACATCCCTCTATACTAAGACGAACAATTATAGGTTGTCAAGCTTTAGAGTATACAAGAAAAACGATCTATCTTCTGGATGATACTAGACGTCCTGAGATGAAAAAACTGGCAGCTGAGCTAGGCTGCGAGTATATCACGCGACCAAATAATACTAATGCTAAAGCAGGTAATTTAAACAATGCCCTTCCTCAAACCTCTGGGGATTTAATTGCTGTATTTGATGCTGATTTTATTCCTACTAGGAACTTCCTCAAGCGGACTGTGGGTTTCTTTAAGGATAAGGAAGTCGCTCTAGTTCAGACTCCCCAAAGCTACTATAATCCGGATCCGGTTGCCTATAATTTAGGTTTAGAAAACATTCTGACGGCAGAAGAAGAATTATTTTATCGACATATTCAACCAATTCGGGATAGCACAAATAGTATTGTATGTTGTGGTACGTCTTTTGTGGTCAGGCGCAGCGCCATCTTAAGTATTGGTGGATTTTTTACCGATTCCATCGCTGAAGATTACTATACTGGTGTTTGTTTATCTGCTCAAGGCTATAAGTTAATTTACCTTGATGAAAAATTAAGTGCTGGCTTGGCAGCAGAGAATATCGCAAGTCATGTATCTCAGCGGCTAAGATGGGCACAAGGTACCTTACAGGGACTTTTTCTAGACGCAAATCCATTAACAATTCCTGGACTTACTAATCTCCAAAGACTGGTTCATTTAGATGGGTTGCTTTATTGGTTTACTAGCTGGTCACGAATTTATTTTCTAATTGTTCCCATAGCGTATACATTTTTCGGGATTATTTTCTTTAAAGCAACAGCTACTCAAGTCTTGTGTTTTTTAGTTCCTTTCTATTTGCTACAGTTTTCTGTGTTCTCCTGGATAAACTGCGGCTCTCGCTCCGCTTTCATGTCAGATATTTATTCAGTAGTGTCATGTTTCCCGATTGGATTAACGGTGTTGCAGACAATGCTGAATCCTTTTTCGAGAGGATTTAAAGTAACCCCAAAAGGAATATCTCGGGAGAGTTTTAATTACAACTGGCAGTTAGCATCGCCGCTGATTATTGTATTCGTTGCTACAGCAATTAGTTTTGGGTTTAATCTGACCGAATTATTGATACCAGGCAGCAGTTTGCAATCCTTGGAAACAGCCCAACTTAGCCAACACATGAGCTTAGCTTGGATTTGGAGTGGCTACAATCTCCTGGTGCTGAGTATCGCCTTACTAATCCTTTTGGATTCTCCTAATCCGAATACTAACGAATGGTTTGACTTACGTAAAGTGGTGCGAATAAATATAGGAGGTCAAACCTATTGGGGCATCACTAAGTGGATTTCTGAAGTAGGTGCTCAAATCAAGCTGACTGAGAAGCTATCTATCTCCCTTAAAGACAATATCAAAGTAAGTCTGAAAATAATGGGGGAGAACTTGCGACTACCAGGAAAGATTACTCACACAGACCTCACGAGTGAAAGTCCAACTCTCCAAATAGGATTTAATCAGCAGATGAGTTTACCCCAAACACGGTGTTTAATTGAAATGCTGTTTTGTGGTGTGGGTCAGTGGAAACCTTGTGATACCCCTGGAGAATTCAGCTTGCTGTGGCTTTTATTAAAAAGTTTCCTGCAGCCCAGATTTGTGTTTAACCGTAATCGAAACCTCAGCACAATGAGCTCCACTGAGGTACCAAGCTCTAACCTTACCAAACTCAATGGTGAAATGGCTGTGGTAGCACCAGCACCACAGGCGATGGCAACTGTTGCTGATTTCCAAGAGGACAATAGCTCCCAACCCCTGCTCAAACCTATTTCACTAGTAGCTCAGCCTAGGGTAAAACCTACTAGTGTTGCTCAAACAGTCGGTGAAGAAGTTGCGATCAAGGTGGCAATACCAATGAATCCAGAACTAAACTCCCAGGTGGAGGCGAGCGCTCATTGGGAAGCCGAAGGTGAAACCGTTGTGATCAAAGTGGCGATACCCAATGAACTAATCCAGAAGTGACATACTCCCACACGCTTATCAAAGATTACAGTGTGGGCTTCTTACCAACTCCACCCAACGGTATCGGCTTTCGCCGACGCTGCGCGAACGGATACACGGGTTACTTTATTAACGACACGGTCAGAAGTTACAGCAAGAAGAGTGGAGCCTTTATGGTTAGTCGGCTATGCATAAAAGAGGTGTAGAGACGAAACCTTAGTGTAGTGGAGCCTTTATAGGTGACTGGCTATGAGGATGCATGGTTAAAACTATTGTATTAAGGCTCCACTACACTTACGGTAACTTCAAGACCCGTGGCGAATTTAATTCGCCAACGGAAAGCGCACCTTTGGTTAAAACTTTATGATTAAGGCTCCACTCTTCTAAGGTTTCGTCTCCGGGATGCCCCTCCGCGCCGGAACAATACAATAAGTTATATTTTTGATTAGTAGGTGGCGGTTAGCTCTTAATTTGTCTTCCCTACTATATCTAATATAAACGAGATATACCCTCTCCGCAATTCATCTGACACTCATGCTGCCCATGTTCGTTGTGAGGCATAAGAGCGGATGAAGCTAAATTGCCAGCTAAATGGGATTGACCTTGGCCTTTAGGCCACGCTACGCGAATGGTTACCCGGGGCGCGATGCTCGGTACGAGCCGCTACGCGAACGCTAATTAAAAAACGACTCAAGAGCAGCTATGCTAGCAAAAAAGTGCATTTAGCCAAAGGCGATCTAAAGGGATGACTCCTACCCATTTATTGATTTTTGCTGGTTCCGGTTTATTAGCAGGTATTCTTGCCGGATTTCTCGGCATTGGTGGCGGTGTAGTGCTCGTTCCCTTGTTAGTGGCATTAGGATATCAACCAGTTCAAGCCGCTGCTACCAGTAGTCTGTCGATTGTGATTACAGCTACCTCTGGTACAGTGCAAAACTGGCGGATGGGCTACTTTGATCTAAAAAGTGTAATTGGCATCGGATTTCCAGCTCTAATCACAGCACAAATTGGTGCCTATCTAGCCGACCTGTTCCCTCCTTACTTGTTACTGGTAGCCTTTGGGATACTGCTACTGGTTACGATATATTTGATTCAACTACGTAAACAGCTTAAGTCTAGAGCGCAACAGGAATCTCAAAGAGCACTAAAAAACAGACGTTCTTCAAACTCTTCCACCAAAGCTACTGTAGCCAGGATAGCGACAGGTGGTTTGGCTGGCTTATTAGCTGGTATATTTGGTATTGGTGGGGGAACAATTATGGTTCCACTCCAAATGTTGCTCCTAGGAGAACCGATTAAAACTGCGATTCAGACAAGTCTAGGGGTAATCGTCATTACAGCAGTTTCAGCCTCTGCAGGACATGCCTTACAGGGAAATGTCTTATGGATTGAGGGACTGCTCCTGGGTATAGGAGGCTTTTTGGGAGCGCAAATTAGTACTCGCTTTTTGCCAAAGTTACCAGACCAACTGGTGAGCAATGGATTTCGCACGCTGTTATTTTCCCTATCAATTTATATGTTTTGGCAGGCATGGCAGAGTTACGGTGGTTGAGAGTCTGTCTCTACTTGATGAGACTTCGCCGCAGTTGTCGGGAATAGGGAACCGCTAACAGGGAACAGAAGTATAAATACATATCACAACATATCAGGCATCACTTTTGCCAGAGCAGGACTTACGCAAAACTCGGCATTAAACGGGCTTTAGTAGTAGTAGTAGTAGTAGGGTGCGTTATTAACGCACCCTACAGGTAAAGTCACTGGGTAAGTCTTGTTATAGCTTGTCAACAACCAAGAACGTTTGTGTAGGAACTCAGCTCTAGGTGAAACCGCCAGCCCAGATATATCGCCCCGGTTGGACTCGTTTCCAGCCTTTAGATTCACATCCTTTAGTTAAAGTGTTACTAATGGATTTACGGGCTACATTTTTCTTCTTAGGATCCAAACCATTAGGATAAAGCACGTCCAAAACATCTGCGGCACTCATGATCTGTGGATAGTGTTCTCTTAACACAGAAGCCACTAGCTCATATAACGTCATATACTTTAATTGCTCTAACTTAGGTAGCGGAGAAGGCCGACGAGCTTTGCTTTTGGCAGGCTTTCTCTGAGGTTTATTGGTAGAAACTAAATCGGGCAAATCTTCAGCAGAAAAGGTGTAGCAATCTGGAGAGTCAGGGTCAGAGTGCCATAACCCCTGGCTCTCTCCTTTCAACAAGATGGATTTGACCAGAGAAGTTTTCGAGGCAATATCCTCTTTACCCAACTCTCCAAACAGCTCCCTGATCAGGTAATCAACGTGGAAGATCGTACCCCTGTGAGTTTCCAGAAGTCGGTCAATGGCTTCTGTAATCCTCTGCTCCTGGTAATCGAGTTGTTGTTTGAGTGCTAATGTTGACTCATCTAATTCAGTTTCAGTGGAGAAGTCTGCGGGCAATTCAGGTAGTGGCGTGGTGAGGTAGTATTTCTCCTGCTGGTTGTGGTTGCGATTTCCAGGAGGCAGGAACTTGTTGGAGTTATTTTCTGGTAGAGCTAATGCATTGGTATTTAGCAACGCTTTAGCATGGCTAAGCTGTTCTCTTGCAACTGTGGCAGCTTGTTCATGATACTCCACCATTTGTCGGTAGTAATCAACCAAATCTGCTAACATGTTTTGACTTTGCGATGGTAGCGATGGCTGTGATGGAACATAAGACATCTACTTTTTTCCCCCAGATTCGTTAGCGTGTTGATAGCGAAGACACTTTCTGGCTACTCCTTTGCAGCGATTTCCATACTTGGGACAACAGGTAGCATAAGTCTCCCTCTCTGCAGGCGAATTGCAGTAGTGGCAAATGAACTTGTAAACCCGTGTATGGATAGTACGCCTGTGGGCTCTTACTTTGTATTCTCGAACAAAAACTTGTTTACTGGGCATGATTGTTTATATAATTTACTCCTTAAAGAGTAACAATGGGTTACTAATAAGTGAAAGGAAGCCAATTAACACTGCTTGTGTGTTCTTTTTGAACTCTGGGGCAGCGTCAAGCAAGGGGGATTATACGCAGAAGGGGATAGCGGATGAAACTGGAAGCCTCAACCATAATCTTCGATTTAGTTGTCGGTACTTCACATAACTCCCATAGCAAGGGCAGTAGGAGTAATACCTTTGACTCCAATTTGATCTAACATCCTCACACAATAACTGCAAGCTGTACAATAGGGAACTGCCGCCAGATTCCTCTAGAAAAACGGCAGCTGATGGCATCGATTCTGATTGGCTATGTGACCCAATGCTCACAACACTTCGATTGGGAGCACTCACATCTGTCCATACCAAGTCATTTCCCCTAAGTAGAAGGTCATGGTCGATAAGCTAAATGCGCGCTCGGTGTCTAGTGAGAGACTATTCCATATCTAGTCTAGGTTTGACCTTAAGCAGTGTGCCATTCTCCCGCTTGTTAATTGAATTGTGTGATCAACAATTACCTGTTTAGTCTCCATCGCCTTTTGTTTCACCTCCTCCGGCACTTTCTCGCCAAATTTACCGAGATTATTCCCTAAATTCTCTAAATATATAATGTCTGGTTGCTCAAATCCCAGAGTATAGACTTTTTTCCCTCCCTTTTGGTAATGGGTAATGAGTAATCGTCCTAGGATTACCGAAAACCGCTGAGCCAATCACCCAACAATCCGATGTGGCATCCCTTTTCAAGAAAGGGTATCAGAATCGGCTCTTCCTCTGGCTCCCCCATCCGAACTTCCTAACAGAGCATATATAGCACTACGCATTAAAGTTAGGACATTGATACAAGCTGAAAACCTTCTGTAGTAAACTTTTGCCTCTTGCCTCTTGCCTCTTGCCTTGGGCGTAGCGCTATAACCCCCTTCGCTTTCGCATCCTACTGCGCACCGGAGCCACGCTTCACGTCTATGGGTCCCAAGCGGTTTATCAAAAAACTGCTATTGCTCATCCCTAACAATTACAACCAGATTAGCAACTAACAATTACTATTGACCAATCCCCAGAATTGATTAGATTGTAAACCACTAACTTATCCCTCTTCTGTCAGTATCCGAATCTAAGAGGTAATAAATATAAGAGTTTATCCAGACATATAAAATGTTTAAAATTTATTGATCATTTCAATTATATCGATAAATCCGAGCGACGATATTATTTTCACTAAAACCTTGTGCCAAAAAAGCTATAATTTTAAATATAAAAGGTTTCCCCGAACCTAGTATGTAAAAAAATAATTACCACTAAGTATTTTATAAAACAATTAAATAGCAATTTCGGGATATACATATAAAAATTAACCGATAAAATGTGGTAAGTTAACTAATTTTCTTCTATTTATTAGAATAACTCTTATTCTTTAATTTATATCAACGCTATAAATTAAGACATAAATATTTGTTGGTATTATATATAGTTTTATTAAGCAGTTTTATCAACGTCATTAACATTGTTTTTTTGACGACATCTAGTTTCAGATAAACGCTCTAATATTGGTTTAAATAATTGCTTAATTGACTCGAGAGTTTTTGATTTTTGATTGGCGTTTATTTTTGGCTGCCGAAGTTTATTTTTGTCGAGTTTTATTACCAACTCTAAAGCTTCTTTGTGTTGGTTAATTTCTTCTACAACTATTTTTCGTTCCTGTTCAGGATCTGTTATTGTTGCTGGATCCTCTTTTCTTAACGTAAGTTGTTTAGTATTGTTATACAAGGGTATAGGGTTAATCCCATATACCATTAGGATTTGAAGATTTTTTCTGGCGGCCATGAATTTTTTGCTAGCGGCTACTATGCCTCTACTTAGACAAAGGGAAGCTATGGAAAAAATTATGGCTACAACAAAAGCAATAACGGGTATTAACTGATCTGCTGATCCGGATTCGTTGCTGACTAATACGGCTTGGAAATTCAAAAATATATCTCCTAATAGCACCAGCCAAATTATAGATAATCCATTAGTTAATGGTAAAGGTATCTTAATTTTTTTTGTCAGAATTCCAGAGCCATCTACTATAGAGGTTATGGGTAAAGCACCTGTTATCAATAAACTGAGTAAATTCTTAGTCTCAATCCCAAATATTTTATCACCCTTGGACAGAGCAAGTCTTTCCCCAAACGAATAATCTAATAGAGCAAACTGTCCAAAACTAGAAATGATTAACAGTGCTGAAAATATCAAAATTATTATGATTTGAAGTCTTTTTTCTCGGCGATACCAATCTTCAAGCTTTTCACGCTCTTTCGGCTTTTCAATATAGTTGTCAGACTTGGTAGCTGCTGGTTCAAATTCCGTCATATCTGATCACATCATTAGTTGAATCTATTCCGGTGAAGCATTGGAAGCCTATACTTTTGGTTTAACCTCTAATTTATCGTCCAAATTCGCAAAACCATACTAGTGTAAAATGTTATTTTTTTTTAAATCATCCGGTATTTCGCAATAGGTATCTTCTGAACTAGGAGTATATTTTTCGAGGTATTCTCCATCCAGTATTGACTCAAAATACTTATCAAGATGGATTCCCCCTATATCATCTATCTGGTTTAATTCTTGTTGAATTTCATTTTTAACAGTTTTACCATCACGAAATGCATTACTTGATTGAATACTTTTTCTATCTTTTTGTCTTAAAGTTTCTTTTAAATTGGGATAGTTTTTGGGTTTAAAATAATAAATACCTTCAAATAAGTCCCAGGTGTAAACTTGAAGGTTAACATTTGGTTGAGCATCTTTGATTTCAAAGGGCAACGAAATTATTAAAATAACACTTTTAATTTTAGGGTCACGAATTTGGAGATTTCTCTCTAGACTTAAATTTAGAACTTGTTGATCATCTTCTCTAGACCATTTCCAAGCTAAGCAACTAGCTTTTTTATAAATCCATCTGTCGTTATGGTTATCAATACGTCTGATATAAAAACTTTTAGCTTGATGAGAAAATGTCAATAATGTTATAATATTGGGAGTATATCTCTGATCTAGTAAACTATTGCTATCTTTAATTTCTGGTCTTGAGTTAACAGGAACTCTCAAAACCAGCTTTTGAGGTGAGCATTCTTGATTGCCAAAAATCTCGCTATAGATAGGCTCATTAGACTGCACACTTATACTTCGAGCTTCTTCAGTTTGAATGGGACAGGGAGTAATTTGAGGGGTACAGGATTGTAGCCCAATACTATTCAAGATAAGAGTGACAATAATTCCTAGGTAGCGGTGCAACCCCAGCGAGGTTCCCTCACCATGGAAAGGCGCACCAAGACATCGGAAGAGTTTATTCATGCAAAACTGTACCATGAAATGACTTGAAAGATGCTTTACGCTAGCATTTTCCAGTTGAGCGTTCATGCCTACAGGATTACTTAAGGCATCTTTTGCCGACCTGGGACGATCTAGGATGGAAAGGGTATGCGATCGCGTTAGATACATCTCACTAATGATCTTCTAAGGTCACCGCAGACTTCCGGATTGTTGGCAAAATTAGCATGTTTGTCGTTTTTCCAACTGCTCTAGTAGCCCTTCAATGTTCTGAATTTATACTTCCCCTTCTGCCTTGCGATTCCAGGCTGATTGAATCAGTCGGCCAATAATTTCCTAGGTGCGCTTTCCACATCCAATTATTTAATTCGCTCAAGGTGCGCTTTCCAGCATTTGGTCTGGGCAACTAGATCAGAGTCGTCTTGACTTCTAGCAAACTGCTCTACTAACTCGCTGCGACTGCTCTTCCACCTGTTGGCCAATTTGTCTAGTTTCTTAATGCTGCTCAGCGTTAACATGTTTGTTGACTCGGATTTTATATTCTCCTTGTGTTGTCTGTGTGTTTCTCATGTCTTGGGCTGATCGCCTACACACTCAAGTTATATAAGACGCTTAATTAAGTTATATAAGACGCTGATTTAAGTAATCACGCTTTATAACTTAATTAACATAATTACACACATCTATTCAGATTAAGTCTATAAGTAGCCCATCACTCTGTTCGATGAAGATGGGACTACAAAACTTTCCCTAGAATACAACCAGCAATTAATAGGAGTGCATCAATGAGCTATAAAGACGAACTATTTCCTTGGCGCATCATTCGCCATCTGCCTAAATGCCAGCGAATCGTTGTCGCTCGCTTTCACCGCCGCAATCAAGCAGAAGCCCATCTGCAAGCACTGCGCTGCTTAATACCAGATGCTCGCTTCACCCTCATGTTCGACATCACATTAGATGATATTGTCCCAGCTATCGCTATGACAAAGCACTCATCTTTACCTAATCATCAATAAAACCAAATGCTTGGCTGTGATCACTGTTTTATTTCGCCGCATTAAAGCGCCTAAGAAGTTTGCCATTACTAAGCGCCAAATTGCCAGACTTAGGAGCATTGCTGAATAATGGATTGTCAAAATCTAGTTTTGGTTTTATGTTCTGTTTTTCGATGGCCTTTAGGCCACGGGACGCGAACGCCGAGACACAGTAAAGAAATTGATCAGCAAGAGTTACACTGGTACACTGGAAAAATGAACTACTAGCAAACAGCTACAGCAGTTGCGGCATGCCATCCAATCGGACTACAAAAATCTGCAACTACAAAAAGCACCACAAATCACATGACATCAGGGCTACGCCTTAATGTCATTTTGGCGCTTTCGTGGATCTTGGCAAAATCAAACAGAACCGACCTCAGCCACTGTGAATCAAAAACTTATCTTGATCTGGTATCGCAACGATTTACGGATCCATGACCATGAGCCACTCTATCAAGCTGTCCAGGAAAAAGCTGAAATTATCCCCCTGTACTGCTTTGATGACCGACAATTTGGTACTACCTCCTTTGGTTTCCCAAAAACCGGTGCATTTCGCGCTCAGTTTTTGCTCGAAAGTGTAGCGGACTTGCGGAATTCTTTGCGATCGCTTAACCCTGCCGATCTCGGGAAATCCGTTGGTAGTAATCTTGGTAGTAATTTAGTGGTGCGCCGGGGTTTACCGGAACAGATTATCCCATCTTTAGCAAAACAACTAGGAATCTCGGCAGTTTACTATCACCGGGAAGTCACCTCAGAAGAGTTAGCCGTCGAATCCGCCCTCAAAAAGGCGCTTGCTCAAATTGGCGTGAAAGTCAATTCGTTTTGGGGCTCTACCCTATTCCACATCAATGAATTGCCCTTTGGTATTCCCCACATTCCCGAAGTATTTACCCAATTTCGCAAGCAGCTGGAGAAATCTTCCACAGTTTATCCCAGTTTCCCCACTCCCAAAAGTCTACCACCGTTACCTAAGGTAGATGTTGGTGAACTGCCTCAGTTAGCTGAGTTGGGACTTGAGCCACCAGTCCCTGATCAACGGGCAGTGTTGCAATTCAAAGGTGGGGAAACAGCCGGACTAGCTAGACTAGATCACTACTTCTGGGAAAAAGACTGTCTTAAGCGTTACAAACAAACCCGAAATGGCATGTTGGGAGCAGATTACTCCTCCAAATTTTCCCCCTGGCTAGCCTTGGGTTGTCTATCGCCTCGTTATATCTATCAACAGGTTCATGAGTACGAAATACAACGGGCTAAAAACGACTCTACCTATTGGTTAGTCTTTGAGTTACTGTGGCGCGACTATTTCCGATTTATCTGTGCCAAGCATGGTAATCGAGTCTTTCGCCAATCGGGATTACAAGGGGTAAGCATACCGTGGAAGGTGGACTGGAAGAGATTTGACCTGTGGACCGAGGGAATGACTGGTTTTCCCCTAGTTGATGCCAATATGCGGGAATTAACAGCCACAGGCTTTATGTCCAATCGGGGTAGACAAAATGTTGCCAGTTTCCTGACCAAGAATCTGGGGATAAACTGGCAGATGGGAGCGGAGTGGTTTGAGTCGCTGTTGATTGATTATGATGTGTGTAGCAATTGGGGCAACTGGAACTACACAGCTGGGGTAGGCAATGATGCTCGTGGTTTTCGCTATTTTAATATTCAGAAACAATCTAAAGATTATGATCCCCAGGGAAAATACGTAAAGCATTGGCTACCCGAACTTACTTCTGTCCCTGCTAGGAAAGTCCATGAACCCTGGACATTATCATCGGATGAGCAAAAGCGCTATGGGCTAAGAATAGGTGTACACTATCCTCAGCCTGTAGTCGATTTGTGGAAGTCAGTCCAACAAAATGAGAAGGTTTACAATGCTGCTCTTAGCCGTCGGTCTTAGGCGTTGCTAAAGCACTTTATGGGCTTTACCTTTCGATGAAGTATTTCCAGTTGAGTGTTGACAGTCAACAGTTAACGTTCAACACTCAATTAGCCAGCCATGAATTAGCCAGCCATCAATTTTTACCTTTCCCTGTTGATGTTGATCAAAACACAAATAGACAGAATTATATGGATAAAACTCTGCTATATATCTGTGTTTAGCAATCCTGGTTGGATTCCTGTTTTGCCTTACTCAGTTCTCAGGTCACGACAGTGGTAACTTCAGGGCAGGGTGAGATTCTGAAGGACGAATTCGGTATTTAACCAGATTGGCAAGATCTTGTAGTTGACCAATTGCTTCAGCACCTTCCAACTTCATCAGTTCTCGGTCATCGCGCATTTCAGTCCAAGTGATCCCGTAATCTGAAACCAAAAATCGAATCAGGTGATTGTCCCCCAAGCTAACCATAAACGATGCGCTATTCATCTGCCCACCACAGGTGTAGCAGGAGGCTAAATAGCCTTGGTTTTCTAGTACAATTGCCAACGCCTGGAGATTCATTACTAAATCTCTGACAAATTGACGGTGCTCCTCTGCAAGTCGTATAAACACGTCTGTTCTCCAAACACCACTCCTAGATTTTAGAGCTTCTATTCTTTCTTAAAAATTTAATCTTCATGTTTCAATATAAATCAGGATAGAATTGGGGGATTTTTCTAAAAAATAGACTTTTGTAAATCTTTTCCTTAATCTCTTGCCTTGTTCTATCCCAAAATAAACCTGTCGGTCAAGGCAAATTGGCTCCCTTGTCATAATTTTCATGAGTCAAGGGATATACATTAGTAGTTTCTATATGTTTATCAGAATTCTTTAACTAACCTAACTACCGGTCAAAGTACAACCGATACTTCCGTGTGATTAGGGAGTCGCACGATGTTAATTTACTTGCCACCAACCAAATCCAGGTCCTATAAATCTCACCGTTAGCCAGAAGACAATCATAAAGACAATACCAGCCCAAGCTCCCCTAGTGCTCCATTTAACAAACTGCTCACCCTGACTTTTAGTTATCGGGAGCCATGGAAATATGTTGGCTTCTTTCCCGTAGTCTTTTCCCAGTGCTGCTTTCCGGCGTTTTGCTTCACCCATAATCGTTCTTAATCACTCAGTGATAATAATAACCTATGCATTGAACAATGGTGGGCATTAGCAGAGCTGGTGTAGAATTTCTTAACTTTAGGGGATGATCAGCCTTGGCAACCTCAAGAAATTTACGCTTGTCGCCAACAGTATCATCACGGCTGCCCTTATCCCCCCTTAATAAGCTCACAGGGGTAAGTTTTTAACAAAGACGTGAGGTGTGGGGTGTGGGGTGACCGGGTGTGGGGTTTGGGGGATAAGACAATATACTTAATTTGTCGCTAAAAATCATCATTGTCTTGTCCCAAAGCGCGAGTGGGGGAAACCCCCGCAGGTCGGGCTTTGGTGCGCTGATCGAATCTAATTATTAAATTCCCTTGATTGTCGCACCTGAGGCATCGCTTTCTTATGCCCCACACCCTACACCCGGTCCCCCTACACCCCACACCTGAGGTCAAAGTCAAAAACCTACCCTTATGAGCTTAATAAGGGGGGCAGGAAAAAGGCAAAGGGCTTGGGAGAATTTATTCACCCTGTTATGGGTGTGGTGCTACCTTTTACCTTTTTTCTTTTACCTTCAAACCTGTACCTCTTCCAGGATCAATTTAGAACGCTTGAGTTCTTCTGAAAGGGGAACAGGGTAATGACCTGTGAAACAAGCAGAGCAGAAACTCTTAGAGTCTTTCCCTGTGGCTAGCATCATTCCCTCCCAACTCAGATAAGCGAGGGAATCTACACCAATATAATTGGCTATTTCTGGCACTGACTTGGTGGCGGCAATCAGTTGCTCTTGGTTATCGGTGTCTATTCCAAAGAAGCAAGGATGAGTGACTGGGGGAGACGAGACTCGCATATGTACCTCAGCTACACCTGCATCACGCAAAGCTTTGATAAGTTTGCTGCTGGTGTTTCCTCGAACAATGGAGTCATCTACTAGTACCACTCGTTTACCAACTAAGACATCTTTGAGGGGATTAAGTTTCATGCGGATGCCAGTTTCTCGCATACTCTGAGTGGGTTGGATAAAGGTGCGACCCACATAGCGATTTTTAATCAGTCCCTCTCCGTAAGGAATACCGGACTCTCGGGAAAAGCCGATAGCTGCGGGGATACCAGAATCGGGTACAGCAATCACCATGTCCGCATCTGGTGTTGACTCTTTTGCCAGCTGACGCCCTAGGCGTAACCGATAGCTAAACACAGTTTCATCATCCATGACGCTATCAGGGCGAGCAAAGTAAATCATCTCAAAGATGCAAACTTTGCGCTCTGGCTTTTGACTCCAGTCGAAGGAAGCAATCCCTTCGTCATTAATCCACACTAATTCTCCCGGTTCCACATCCCGCAGATACTCAGCACCGATAATGTCTAAACCACAGGTTTCTGATGCCAGCACGTAGCCCCCAGAATTGCCACCTAAGGTGCCAATCACTAGAGGGCGAATGCCATTCCGGTCACGAACACCCATTAATCCATCCGGTGTGCCAATGACTAAACTAAACGCTCCTTGGCAAGATTGAAAGGCACTCATTGCTGCCTCCAACCACCCTTTGCCATGGTTAACCTCTGTAGCGATCGCTAGGGCGATTAGTTCTGAATCCGTAGTGGTCATCAAGTTAGAGTTATGCTTGAGTAAATCATCACGTAATTGCATAGTGTTGACCAAGTTACCGTTATGAGCCAAAGCCAACGCTCCTAAGGGAGTTTCCACCACGGCTGGTTGAGCATTGCCGATATGGCTAGAACCGGTGGTAGAATAGCGGTTATGGCCAACGGCACTCTGACCAGGTAGCTGAGCCAAAATTTCTTCATTAAAGACCTGGGAGACTAGCCCCATATCCTTGTAGACATGCAGCTGCTTGTCATCAAAGGTAGCAATCCCTGATGACTCCTGACCTCGATGCTGTAGGGCAAATAGACCAAAGTAAGTTAGCTTAGCGACATCTTGCTCTGGTGCATAGATACCAAAGACTCCGCAAGCTTCCTCTGGCTTGTCCAAGTGCTGGGGATAGTCATTCTTGGACTGATCACAATATTGGTCAGAGCAAAGGGATTGGTTGGGCATCATAACTATTATGGGTTGCTCCTAATTGCGGCATGAAGTCGGTTGAACCTAAATCCCAAGGGGATTGGTTCTGTATATTTAATTAAACTTAATGTTTCCTTAACGATATCACCTATACCATATTATTGTGGCTCAATGTCGGCAATTGCTGGATATTCCTAAAGCGGTTACTGCATTTTGCCCCCCGAAACCAAAGCTAAAACATAGCACATGCCTGACTTGGCACTGACGCGCTATACTTACGAAATCCAAATCCCATTCCGTTTCCCTCAACCCAATACAAGGGGGTAAGACTTGGTGTTTTAAAGCCATTAAACTAAAAGCAGTACCAATGGCTCCAGAGGCACCAAGAGTGTGACCGGTGGCTCCTTTTGTAGAACTGATGGCCACCCCTTGGGGAAATAGCTGCTGAATCAGCTCCGCTTCATTCTGGTCATTGAGTTGGGTAGCGGTACCGTGGGTATGGATATAATCAATATCTGTAGGAAATAGATGGCTGCGGTCTAGACATTGTTTGATAGCTGCGATCGCACTCTGTCGATTTGGGTTAGGTGTACTGACATGATAAGCCTCCGAGGTTAAGCCAAACCCCAATAATTTTCCATAGATAGGTGCTCCTCGACGACGAGCCAAATCCTCTGACTCCAATACCAAGACAGAACCTCCCTCTGCCAACACCAAGCCTTGACGTTGCTTGTCAAAGGGGTAAGCACCAGTTTTTGCTAGAGCCCCCATTTTAGTAAATCCGGCTAGGGTTAGAGGAGTAATTGGTGCTTCTACAGCACCAGCAATTACTCTTTGGCATTGACCGGTTTGAATCAATTCAAATCCTTGAGCGATCGCCCAAATTCCTGTTGCACAAGCTGCCATTGGTGCTAGGACTGGCCCAAATGAACCAATGTAATGGGCAGCAGCAATAGCCGGTTGATGGGGTAGAGTGTCTAACCAATGCTCTAGAGTTAAGATCTCCTCATTTAAGATATCAAATCGGGGATACTCTGGTTCGGTGTCGAGTTTCCTATGACTAGTCATCTGTTCCTGGGCTAGTTGCTCCCAAGCCGCCTGACAGCTACGACTGGAACCAATCACCACCCCACAATCCCTGAGAGGGATGGTTAACTTAGCATCTTCAACAGCATCTGCTACAACCTGGTAGATCAGCTGTTCAACAGAAGCTGGTGTCTGACCAATCATCGCCAACGGTAGAGGTGATAAATTGGCAAAGGGTCGATACCACCTAATAGCCGACTCACCGTTTAGCAAATGCTGCCAACTGGGTTTAAGGTGACCTAAAGCAGATACTAATCCAATCCCAGTAACGCATACCTCCACGGATTCGTTTAAAGATCGTTAATCTTTATCTTAAGGTTTCTTCAGGTTTTCGATGCCTTGAGTGACCTTGACTGATTCAATGCGATCGCCTTGCTGAATTTTGTCTACCACACTCATACCATCAGTGACATAGCCAAATACAGCATAGTCCCCATCCAAGAAAGGCAGGTCTGCTAGGGCAAAGTAAAACTGTGAAGAGGCTGAGTTTGGCATTTGGGAACGAGCCATGGCTACAGCACCACGAGTATGATTCAACTGAGGACGACTACTAATTCCAGCTGCCTTAAAGGTTTTGCTGTATATCGGTCCGTCTGCCCCCTTCGGCTTAATTTCTAATGGGATGTAACGAGTTTCCTTGGTTTGTGGATCTATGAAACCCCCTGTGCCCAGACGCTCTACTGGGAATTTTGGGTTTTTTCCTTGGGGATCACCACCTTGGACAACAAATGGTTGAGGTTCCCTTACCACTCGGTGAAACACCAGTCCGTCATAAACACCCTTTTGAACCAGATCTACAAAGTTGCCAGCTGTAATCGGGGCATTAGTTCCATCGACTTCAATAGTAATCGGTGAGCCTTTTACCCTCAGCTCAACAGTAGCTTTTTTGTCTAGTTGGGGTAAATTGCTGAATTGGGGATTGCTGGTAGTCTCAGCAGGAGTAGGGTTGTTTTCGGGAGTTGATGATTCCGTTGAGTTCGACGTTGAGCCACTGCATCCTGCTATTACCAGAGCTAACACTACTAACATCACAGATAGCCAGCGCCGGATATTCATACTCATGCTTAGTTTAACTAGATAGTTTATATTTGTTTAATTTTTAAGTTTCTGTAGCCTATACTACTTATTTTTTTTAATAAGCTTTATTTAAACAGCTTTATTTAAACAGCTTTATTTAAACAGGAAGCAAGTTGATAAGGGAGTGAGCCACCTGAGACTTTACAACCCTTCCAAGGGAACTCCGAGGAAACGAGCCAGCTCTGCTCCCTGATTTTCTAATTCCGAAAGGGAGATGGGTTGACCAACACGAGTTAGAGGAACTTCCCGGCGATCCTTAGTGCGCACGTAGAGGACTCGGCGTGGATTTAGACCTTCTTTGATGTCTACTCGAATCGACTGGACATCTTCTGTACGGCAACTGAATTCGACTTCACGGTTTTTACCGGGAAAGCCAGACCGCACTACTCTGACCATACCTGTTTCTTGGTTAAATTCATTGTACCCTCCACCGATATCCCAATAAATGGTTAGCCATAGGTAGAGAGATAGCAACAGCGCAGCAACGCCATAGAACCCCATTGCTACTCCCTGAGGGATAAAAATTAGGTTGGTTGCATCTCCAATCGGGAGTAGGTCCATCTTGAGATAACTCGAAAGCCCTGCGAGGAAAAAGCCTATACCTCCTATGGATACAGCTCCTGCCACTAAATAGTTGCTCAAACGGCGAGAGCCAAGAACCGATTGTCGAAGTACCAGGTTTTCCAGTTGGTTGGTGGATGCTGCCATGAGAAGATGTGGTTGCCTCTAAGAAATCTGACTTGACAATAGCGCTGAGTTCGAGAGTAGATCAGTTGATTTACGGATACTGCAGCGAGCTCATCTAGAACTAGTATCACATTTTTGACCAACACAGGGAAATTATGTAACTTTTGACACCAAATATAAAAAAAATCTGAGGAGTATGTGTAATTTTGTAAAATTTTTGGTATTTATTATTATTGTATGTAACGTTTGTAACCCAACTCTCCTTATGGGAGAATCAAGTCAAGCGTTAAACTGTGTGATAGTTTAAGAAACATTAAGTGACCACAGCCTAACCTTATAGCCTGTGGCATCCCGTTAAAAGACAATCCTGTAAGAGGGAAGTGACTCTTGCCTCACTGAACTCTAAGGGAAATCCACCTCTAGAAGGGTGGGAGTGTCGGTAAAAAGACGTAAAAGCGTCCCAATTTTGAATCCTTGCAAATCGTTATATGTATGAGGATTTGAATCTATGACAGTAGCAGTAGGACGCGCCCCCAGCACCAGAGGATGGTTTGATATCCTCGATGACTGGCTTAAGCGCGATCGCTTTGTATTCGTCGGCTGGTCCGGCATTCTGTTGTTCCCCTGTGCCTACATGGCGTTAGGGGGCTGGCTAACTGGTACCACCTTTGTTACCTCTTGGTACACCCACGGCTTAGCCTCTTCTTACCTTGAAGGTTGTAACTTCCTGACCGTAGCAGTATCCTCTCCTCCTAACAGTCTGGGACATTCCCTGCTGCTGTTGTGGGGTCCAGAAGCTCAAGGAGACTTGACCCGCTGGTTCCAACTAGGAGGGTTGTGGAGCTTCGTGGCATTCCACGGAGCGTTTGGTCTGATTGGGTTCATGCTGCGGCAATTTGAAATTGCTCGTCTAGTAGGCATTAGACCCTACAACGCGATCGCATTCAGTGCGCCGATTGCAGTATTTGTCAGCGTGTTCCTGATGTACCCATTGGGACAGTCCAGCTGGTTCTTTGCTCCTAGCTTCGGAGTAGCAGGTATCTTCCGTTTCATTCTGTTCCTGCAAGGCTTCCACAACTGGACACTGAATCCCTTCCACATGATGGGAGTAGCCGGGGTACTCGGTGGGGCGCTGCTGTGTGCTATTCATGGGGCAACGGTAGAAAATACCTTGTTCCAGGATGGAGATAAAGCCAACACCTTCCGAGCGTTCAACCCCACCCAAGCGGAAGAGACCTACTCCATGGTCACCGCTAACCGGTTCTGGTCTCAAATCTTCGGGATTGCCTTCTCAAACAAGCGCTGGTTACACTTCTTCATGTTGTTTGTACCAGTAACTGGCTTGTGGATGAGTGCAGTAGGAATTGTAGGTTTAGCATTGAACCTGCGAGCCTATGACTTCGTGTCTCAGGAAATCCGGGCAGCAGAAGACCCAGAATTTGAGACGTTCTATACTAAGAACATTTTGCTAAATGAGGGTCTGCGGGCTTGGATGGCTCCAGCAGACCAACCTCACCAAAACTTTGAGTTCCCTGAGGAGGTACTACCGCGTGGTAACGCTCTCTAATAATGTTGGTATGGTTGCGGGCAATCGCGACCAAGAATCTTCCGGTTTCGCCTGGTGGTCTGGTAATGCCCGTCTGATCAACCTCTCCGGTAAGTTGCTGGGAGCTCATGTTTCCCATGCTGGCCTGATCGTTTTCTGGGCTGGCGCAATGACCCTATTTGAGGTTGCTCACTACATTCCCGAAAAGCCTGTGTTCGAGCAGGGATTGATTCTAATCCCTCACATGGCTACTTTAGGTTGGGGTGTTGGTCCTGGTGGCGAAATTGTTGACACTTTCCCCTACTTTGTTATTGGTGTCCTACACCTGATTTCTTCTGCCGTATTGGGCTTTGGCGGTATTTATCACGCCGTTCGTGGTCCTGAAGCCTTAGAAAGTTATTCTAACTTCTTTGGTTACGACTGGAAGGATAAGAACAAGATGACTAGTATCATCGGGTTCCACCTGATCATGTTAGGATTGGGTGCCTTCTTGCTGGTGATCAAGGCCATGTTCGTCGGCGGTGTTTATGACTCTTGGGCACCCGGTGGTGGTGCTGTTCGTTTGATCACTAACCCAACCCTGAACCCCGCTGTGATCTTCGGCTACTTAGTCGATGCTCCCTTCGGTGGTGAAGGTTGGATTATTGGTGTCAACAACATGGAAGACATCATTGGCGGTCATATCTGGATTGGTCTGATCTGCATCTTTGGTGGTGTATTCCATATTCTGACTAAACCCTTCGGCTGGGCTCGTCGTGCCTTTGTCTGGTCTGGAGAAGCTTACCTCTCCTACAGTTTAGGTGCCTTGTCCATGATGGGCTTCATTTGCTCTTGCTACGTGTGGTTCAACAACACCGCTTATCCTAGCGAGTTCTATGGTCCTACCAATGCTGAAGCGTCTCAAGCTCAGTCTTTCGTATTCTTAGCCCGTGACCAACGCCTAGGTGCTAACATTGCGTCTTCCCAAGGGCCTACTGGTCTGGGTAAATACCTGATGCGCTCTCCTACTGGTGAAATCATCTTCGGTGGTGAAACCATGCGCTTCTGGGACTTCCAAGGTCCGTGGTTGGAGCCTCTACGGGGTCCCAATGGTCTGGATGTTAACAAGCTCAGAAATGACATTCAGCCTTGGCAGCTACGTCGTGCTGCTGAGTACATGACCCATGCTCCTAACGGTTCCATCAACTCTGTAGGTGGTATTATTACTGAGGCAAATTCCTTCAACTATGTCAACCCTCGTGCTTGGTTGGCTAGTTTCCACTTTGTGATGGCTTTCTTCTTCCTAGTTGGTCACCTCTGGCACGCTGGTCGTGCACGGGCTGCCGCTGCTGGATTCGAGAAAGGTATTGAGCGTGAAACTGAAGCAGTACTTAGTATGCCTGACCTTGACTAGGTGATTTTATTGAGTGAATAACTCAATGGTAAATCAGACTAAGAAAGACTAATTAATGGCTAAGTAATGGCTAACTAATAGCTAAGTGATTTTTACAGCTCCTGTACTCTACAGGAGCTTTTTTTTGGAACAGTTTTGTGGATAACTCTTGTCTAAGTTGGTCATCGCTGTATGCAGGTCATGGGTAAGCTGTGCAGCTCCTTTTTTAACTGACTGAGTACTATAATCTGCTACACTAATCGGAGATCCAACAGTTACTGTGACATCACAACCCCATTTAGGGATAGGCTGGCTATAATTAAGAGCAATCGGTACAATATTGAGACCAATACCAGGGTGAGATGATTCTACCTGCAAGGCAATACGAGCCATACCAGGTTTTAACGGGTTTACTTCACCATTACGGAAGATATTGCCTTCAGGAAACATTACCAGTGCTTCGCCATTGCTCAGGAGTTCCACAGTTTGACGGATACTGCTAATTCCTCCACGTCCAGTATTTACGGGAAACCCTCCTACACGACGGATAAACCAGCCCTGTATGCCATTCATTTCATCGGCTGAGACCATATACCGCAAGTCACGTCCGGTTACGGGTTTACCAACGGAGAAAGGAACTATTAACGCATCCCAACGAGAGCGATGGGTGGGAGCTAAAATCACAGGACCTGTCTTAGGAACGTTCTCTTGCCCTGTCACGGTAAGTTGACCAAAATGAAACGGAATAACAACACGCCGTCCTAAAGGATAGATAATGTTAGTTAACCAGTGGCAAATACCAGAATCTACTGACATGACGTTAATGGCCTTATCATGATCGTTACCATCATCAGAAGTGTGTTTTAACGTTGTTGTCATTGATCAATCGTACTTACTGGAAGTAGAGCTAAACTATCAAGGATCAAGGGTTTGTCTTAAATCCTTAACCTTCACTTCTACTGTATGTGGTTTTAAGATCAATATCTGACACTAACGGGACACTTCTTGTGGTGTCATGCGTTGGTCTGTTCGCTATCTATACTAAGGTTATTAATGGCTTGGCTGAAGTTAACTTGCTAAAGTTAATCAGTTTTAGGGGTAAGGGAGCAGGGAGCAGGGAGTAGGGAGTAGGGAAAGAGAGGGAAGTGTTGGAAGTGTTGGTAGATTGGGAGATCGGTAGATCCGGAGATCGGGAGTCAGATCAGCAACTCCATGAAGACTGCGGAGGTACAAAGAATTTTTGCCCAGGTTCGACTTCCCTGTTCTTTCTTCCCTGTTCCCTACTCCCTACTCCCTACTCCCTAAAACCCCAAGGGTGTAAGCAACTCACCCAAGGTCGAACTGCTATTGTCTTTTCCGTCGCTGGGTAAACCAAGATTGCAACTGTTCCCGACAAACGGATTCCATAATTCCCCCTATTACTGGCAACCGATGATTAGAACAAGCACTATCAGGAAGATTAGCAACGGTGCGAATGCTGCCAGTTTTGGGATCATCGACACCATAAACCAGAAGACCGAGTCGTGCTAGGATAATCGCTCCGGCACACATGGGACAAGGTTCCAAAGTAACGTATAGAGTGCAGTCATTAAGATGCCAGCTTTGCAGCTGTTGACCAGCAGCACGGAGTGCCAGGATTTCCGCATGAGCAGTGGGGTCTTTGTCCCGCTCTCGACGATTCTCTCCTGTAGCAATTAAGTTACCTTCACTGTCTACAATCACCGCACCCACTGGTACTTCACCCGCTTCACCAGCTTTCTGGGCAATTTCTATGGCAACACTCATCCATTTGCGATGGATGAGATAGGTGGGATTGGTAATACTTAGATCTGGCACAAAAGGGAACAGGGAGTAGGGAACAGGGAACAGGGAACAGGGAGTAGGGAGCAGGGAGCAGGGAGCAGGGAACAGGCAATAGGCAATAGGCAATAGGCAATAGGCAATAGGGAAGAAAGAATGTGTACTTCGTAGTTATGATAAACGCTATATTTTTAATTTTAAATTGTTAACTCAATTATCAATATAGCAATTCTCATAGTCATGACGACAAAGCATATCCTTTTCAGGCAATAGGCAATAGGCAATAGGCAATATTCAAGAAGGTTTTACGGAAATCAGCCTGAAATAATACTGTACCTCATAATTACGAGAAAAGCTATATATTTTTGTAATTAGTTGATGGTAGTTTTTTGGTAAATAGATTATGAAAAATAATCCTGATTTATAATAACACCAAAAACTACTCCGATATCTTTCCTACTTTTCCCTGTTCCCTGTTCCCTGTTCCCTGTTCCCTATTGCCTATTGCCTATTGCCTATTGCCTATTGCCTATTGCCTATTGCCTATTGCCTATTGCCTATTGCCTCTTGTCTATTCCCTATTCCCCAAAACTAATTATTCCCTCCTCTACACTAGCGATTTCGTAGCCAGAGGTTGGTAAATATCTGAGGTCAAAGGTGTCACCTGCGGATAGTTTCCATATTTTATAATTGGAAAAGGTTAGGGGAATTCCTGGTTCACATTCTTCTGGTCGATGGTCACCTAGGACAAAATAAGCTGCGCCTTCTCCTATTACTTCAGCGTAACCTTTGTAGTTTACAACTACTGATGTTGCTTCGTCTACTCCGATGCCTAAAACTTCTTCTGCGTCAGTATCTTGGAGCTGGCGAGCAATGAATACCATTAGGCGACCCATGCGCTCTCTTTCGCTAAAGTGGGTATCGACAATCACTGATTGTAGGTCTCGCCATTTAAATAGGTGATTGGTCAAGCTAATGTAATGATCATAGGGGTCATTGAGGGCTTCATCGGAGCGGATAGACCCTTGACAAGCATCATATACAAAACTACCTTGAATCATGGCACCAGCACTGGTTCCACCAATAGCCCCACCTTTATCAAGCACATAAGCGATCGCATTATGAAGGTCTGTGCCCTGGAAATTATCAACGTAGTCGCACTGGTCACCACCAGTAAAAAATAATACCTCAGCGTTTTCTACCGTAGCCACCACATCCGGTCGATTAGCATCATCACGGCTATCGAGCACTAGGGTTTCTACAGAATTAACCCCGTTCATGTCATAGATCGGTTGATTGTAGCCATCGTCACCAAAAGACCGGATTACTACTAGATCAACTTTGCGATCGCATTTACTGCAATCCCTAACTTCGTTAATCATCCACTGGATCGCTTCATCCACATCAGGACCACCACCACCCAAGTCAAAGGCCGGACCATCTAAAGACAGATCAACATTAGGAGATTCACTAATTTGATAGCGCTTGACCGTAGCAGCTGCAGGGAATGCTATTACTCCCAGCATGATCACGAATACTAAGGCACTAATAACTAAACGTTTCACTATTGTTATCCACCCTGAAAGCTTAACCAATCAACCTTAACTCTTCTATTCCGATCTTGCACTAAGTTGAAAAGTTAACTGTAAAGGTAGGGAATAGGGAACGGGGAACAGGGAACAGTGATAAGATTTGACTATTTCAGTACTTAAATTGATTGTTATCGTTTCCGTTATTACAGCCGTTTTCAGATGAGCAATTGACCTCACTACCGAGAGTGGCAAGCCCCCTAAATCCCCCAATTCTGGGGGACTTTGAGAGTTTTGTTCCCCCCAAAATTGGGGGGCTAGGGGGGCAAAATCATACCCATAATCAGCAACGCCCTTTCTTCCCTACTACCGAGAGTGGCAAGCCCCCTAAATCCCCCAATTCTGGGGGACTTTGAGAGTTTTGTTCCCCCCAAAATTGGGGGGCTAGGGGGGCAAAATCATACCCATAATCAGCAAGGCTCTCTCTTCCCTACTACCGAGAGTGGCAAGCCCCCTAAATCCCCCAATTCTGGGGGACTTTGAGAGTTTTGTTCCCCCCAAAATTGGGGGGCTAGGGGGGCAAAATCATATCCATAATCAGCAACGCCCTCTCTTCCCGATTCCCGATTCCCGATTCCCGATTCCCGATTCCCATTAGCTAGCTGCCTGAGTTAGCAAAGACTCCAATTGTGCCTTAGCGTCTAAATCATACAACTCATCGCAACCGCCAATGTGTTGGTTATTGATAAAAATTTGGGGTACCGTTCGGCCTCCGTTGGCTCGTTCTGCCATCTGGTTTCTGGCATTGTCGTCCCCATCGATTTTATACTCAGTGTAGTCAACCCCTTTCCACCATAGCAATAGCTTCGCTCGGATACAGAAGGGGCAGGCTTGCCACGTGTAAATTTCCACATTGGCTTTCATCTGTTCTGGCTTGCGTCCTAGGATGGGATTTAGAAAATCCAGCATTGTTGGTTAATCCTATGTTGTTGAATCCTATTTAAGGATATACCATGGTTAAGGGATAGTTTAAATTAAGAAAAAGGAAAGAAATAGGATAAGTTTTTCTATTACTAATAAATCAGTATTTATTTTGATTATTTGTTTTAAAATGCTATCTATAAATGGCTGTAATGATGGTTACAAAAATTATAGATAAGTAATTAGGCGTTCCTGAATTTAGGTATAACTTGAGATAGTCTGATTTTTATCAAGCCCCCTAAATCCCCCAACTTTGGGGGACTTTGAAAGTTTTTTTCCCCCAAAATTGGGGGGCTAGGGGGGCAGAATCATACCCAGAATCAGCAACGCCAATAATTTATAAAACCTATCTATATTTTCAAAGCTTTTTGATATCATCTCCATATCATTACCCTTAATAAAAATATCCCCATCTGCCCACACTCCCCACACTTCCCACACTCTCCACTCTAGGGCCACCACCGACTCACATCCTGTATCGCTTCAACAATTGCAGCCAGAGCTTCTTTGCGTCCCAAAGAAATAATAGTTGGACTGAGATTAACCAGGTCTTCTAGGAAGTGCTGGCGATCGCTACAAGCCAAGGTGTGAAGACACTCTTGCCAAAGGGAAACGTCATCTTGGAGGGAAAAGTTAGGATTTTCGATGAGTCCACTGAAAACGCGGGCTCGGTAAAACTCAGACTGAATTGCTTGTGCCATTTGTAGGACTTCTGGAAGTAAGATTTCAGGCAACTGTGGTGCTAGTTTACTCAGGACTATGGCTCGGATCGGCTCATGGGTAAGTTCCCGTGCCCCTTCTAGGGCTTCTGGTAGGATTTGAGGCAACTGTGGTGCTAGTTCACTTAGAGCTATGGCTCGGATCCACTCATCGGTAATTGCCCGTGCAGCTTCGAGGGCTTCTGGTAGAATTTCCGGCAACTGTGGTGCTAGTTCACTCAAGCCATAGGCTAGCCCTGACTCATTGGTAATGGCTCGTGCTGCATCTAGGGCTTCTGGTAGAATTTCTGGCAACTGTGGTGTTAGCCTTATCAGGGCTGTGGCTCGACTGTGATCATAGGTAATGGCTCGTGCCTCTTCGAGGGCTTCTGGTAAGATTTCCGGTATTTTTGGCGCTAGTTCACTAAGTGCTCTGGCTCGGTCTTTCTGATTGATAATGGCTCGTGCTGCGTCTAGGGCTTCTGGCATAATTTCTGGCAACTGTGCTCCTATTTCATTCAAGGCATTGGCTCGATCTGTGTTATCGGTAATAGCCCGTGCCACTTCTAGGGCTTGTGAGAGTAGTCTTTCCCCCAACTGTGGTGCTAGTTTACTCAGTAATATAGCTCGGTTTTCGTTATCGGTAATGGCCTGTGCCGCTTCTAGGGCTTGTGGGAGTAACCTTTCCGGCAACTGTGGTGCTAGTTTACTCAGGCCATGGCCTCGGCTGAACTGACTGGTAATGGCTCGTGTCGCTTTTAGAGCTTCTGGTAAGATTTCCGGAAAATGTGGTGCTAGTTCACTCAAGGCCTCGGCTCGGCTCGACTCATCGGTAGCTTGTGCTGCCTCTATCACTTCTGGTAGAATTTTTGGCAAATGCCTTGCTAATCTGCTCAAGGCACTGGCTCGGTCTGACTGATTGGTAAGTGCCCGTGCCACTTCCAGAGCTTCTGGTAGGATTTCCGGGAAATATCGTGCTAGTTGACTCAGGGGATAGGCTCGGTCTGATTCATCGGTAATGGTCCGTGCCGCTTCTAGGGCTTCTGGTAAGATTTCTGGGAACTGTGCTGCTAGTTTACTCAGGACTATAGCTCGGTTTCTCTTATCGGTAATGGCTCGTGCCGCTTCTAGGGCTTCTGATAAGATTTCCGGCAACTGTGGTGCTAGTCGAATCAGGGCATAGGCTCGGTCTCTGTTATCGGTAATGACCCGTGCTGCTTCTAGGGCTTCTGATAAGATTTCCGGCAATTGTGGTGCTAGTCGAATCAGGGCATAGGCTCGGTTTCTCTTATCGGTAATGGCTCGTGCTACTTCTAGGGTTTCTGGTAAAATTTCCGGCCAATGTCGTGCTAGTCCACTTAGAGCTCTGGCTCGATCCGAGTGATCGGTAATTGCCCGTGCGATTTTGAGGGCTTCTGAGAGTAATGTTTCCGCTAACTTTGGGGCTAGCTCTTCTAGTGCTTGTGCTCGATTATTAGGATTTTGTATGTGTTGAAGGTAAGCCAAAGCTTGAACTGGAGTCCAGATCTTTTTCTCTACCAAGGCTGCCATCAATTCTCCTGGAATATGCCCAAGCAAACTATTGATAGAAGACACCATCAAGGCATAACGGCACTGCAAACTAATGGAACCAGTTGGTGAAGAGGAAAAAGCGTCTTCTGCTAACTGCCAAGCCTTGGCCACATCCTTGACAAAGCTCCCCAGTTTATCCAAACGTTCACAAGTTTCATACCAACCATTGCGTCCAGCCTCTGTTTCCTCCTGCAGCAATTGGTGTACTTCCTCTACCCAACCGGCTTTTTCTAAATGCCAGGTGAGATAACTGTGACTATAGCCATCGTCCGGTAGGGTGTGCCATAACCCGTTTTCGGTTTTTTGGCGATAGCGCTCTAGGAGTTGACCATGGGCTTGGGGCCAGGTTAATCCCAAACCCGGTAAGCTTCCCTCTCCCCCTGTAGCTGCTTCAGCAGTTAGCAACCGACGCGCCATGTCATGAACTAAGTCATGGAGCTGATAGGTGGCAGTGCCATTAGTGGATTTACCAGATAGCAGTAGAGCTTTAGACTTGAAATACTGTAAGGTTTTTCTGGCCTCCCTCGCACCAACATCCCACAAGGTTGTGCCTAAAGCGGGAGTAATCGAGACATCTTCTGGCAAGACACCCAACCAGGCAAATTGCTGAAATTTTTCCGATGGTAGTCGCCGTAAACTGAGATTAAAGGATGCCACTAGGCTGTAGTGCTTGCGTCGCTTTTCATCAACTTCTTCGGCACCTGGTAAATCTAAGGTTTCCAACAGAGCAATTTCCGTTTGCAGGTCAGTCAGTAACTCCTGCCAGGAAATACCATCCGCTACTTGTGCTGCCGCTAACTCCAGAGCTAGGGGTAAGTAGCCCACTGTTGTGGCTAGGGTTTGGGCTTGTTTACGGTCTGACCCCTTGAGTTTAGAACCCCCATAGTCTTCCAGTAAGGCTAAGGCTTGTGAGGGACTCATCACTTTTAAATTATAGGGAGTCACTCCCACAATTTGAGCTTCACGAGTGGTCACTAATACCCGGCACTTAGCACCACCAATCCGAAACGGTTCAACATGGTCTGGGTTCCAAGCATCATCGACTACTAGCAGCGTAGCCTTGTCAAACAGCAAGGTTTGTAAATGTCTAGAAGCAGCATTAGTATTAGTGGGTTTGTAGTCATGGTCTCCCAGTGCTTGGATCCAACTACTGAGGAAAGACAGCAAATCTGGCTGCTGACCCAAGGTTGCCCAGAGAATACCATCGGGAAAATGACTTTGTACCTCTTGGTCATTGGCAATAGCAGCAGCCAAGGTGGATTTACCAATCCCCCCTAAACCATAAATAGCGCTAACCACCAGAGTTCCGGTCTTAGCGGTCTGCTCTGACAGTAAGGATTGCTTCAGGTCTTGGCTTACCTCTGGACGCGGGATAAAGTAAGGTGGTGGGAGTGGGGCTTGGAAAGGAACCCCTGGCTTAGGACGAAGGGCTTGGCAGGTTTTGGGAGTAGTAGCAGTTGCTTGTTCTTGCTGTTTGGATTTCTCTGGTCGTTTATTGTCCCACTGTTGATTAAATAGTTCTAAATTTGTAGCTAGGTCTTGGGCGTAGAGTCTCAGGGTGAAATGCCTTTGGTCCTTTCCCTTCTTCTTGACACGGTTGTCTTCTAAAATTCCTAAGAAGTCTTCCATCCGCTGCAAAGCTTCCACCACTTGATGCTTGCTGAGAGTACCTGGATAGTTATCCTTCTCGGTCAGTTCGATTAAATATCTGGTCTGAGTTTCAATTACTAGTTTTGGATTAGTTGAGGTTTTCTCTATCCAACGGAATTTAATATCGGGATTCCCCTGATTAGCTATGTCTTGGGCAAAAGAAACTAATGCTTCAAATAGACGCAGTGCTCTTTTTTGAACAGTAGGACCTAAAGTACGTCTAGGCATGCTATTGGGGGATGGGCAAGGAAAAAAAAACTTCAGGGTTAGGGTAGGTTTTCCCACAATTGCAGAAGCTACCCTCAACTAGTCTAGCCTTGATACACGGTGGTTGTAGCTACCCTAAACTTAGCTGTTGCTTTTGGACACTACCCTCAGGTCACTATGGATTCAGTTAGGAAATTGAAGCATTACCATGAATGACATCAAAGAGCAAGTGGTTGATAATCAAGGAGTTGACACTATAGCATTAGTCGAACAACCACAGCCCCTAATGGAAAATCCTGCACTCTGGCTCAAGAATGGGGACAGTCCAGCGGAAATGATTTTAGCGATCGCAGTGTTATTGGGAGCGCTGACTAGATTGATCCAGGTGGTGGGGCCTTGGTTTAAGAAGCAGGATGGGTGATCCCCCCTAACCCCCCTTAATAAGGGGGGAATTGGAATGATTTAAATAGTTTTGTGGAATGGGCATCTTGGTGGAACTGGCATCTTGGTAGAACTGGCATCTTGCCAGTTTCAGTAGTGTCGAATGGGCATCATGGTAGAACTGGCATCATGGTAGAACTGGCATCTTGCCAGTTTCAGTAGTGTCGAATGGGCATCATGGTAGAACTGGCATCATGGTAGAACTGGCATCTTGCCAGTTTCAGTAGTGTGGAATGAGCATCATGGTAGAACTGGCATCTTGCCAGTTTCAATCCTAAACCCTAGAGTAAACAAGGATTTCAGTCTCTATTCCCTATTCCCTGTTCCCTGTTCCCTAGGGTGATGCGATCGCATCCGTTTCAATAGATTTTTTGAATAGTTTTGTCGAATGAGCATCAGGCGTGGAACTGGCATCTTGCCAGTTTCAATCCTAAACCCTAGAGTAAACAAGGATTTCAGTCCCTGTTCCCTATTCCCTATTCCCTGTTCCCTTCTACGAGATCCCACGCTCTGATAGACTTAAGAACTGTAAACAAATAATTAAGAAAATAAGCTCATCTAGCTTTTGGGAGAACGGGCGCTTTGGAAAATACACTAGGTTTAGAAATTATAGAAGTCGTAGAGAAAGCTGCGATCGCATCCGCCAAATGGATGGGTAAAGGGGAGAAAAACACTGCTGACCAAGTGGCTGTAGAAGCCATGCGGGAGCGCATGAACAAGATCTATATGCGGGGTCGCATTGTAATTGGAGAAGGGGAGCGGGATGATGCTCCCATGCTCTACATTGGTGAAGAAGTTGGGATTTGCACCCAAGAGAATGCTGCCAACTTCTGTAACCCAGATGAACTGATCGAAATTGATATTGCGGTTGACCCCTGTGAAGGCACCAACCTAGTGGCCTATGGGCAAAACGGTTCCATGGCAGTGCTAGCTATTTCCGAGAAAGGTGGTCTATTTGCAGCTCCTGACTTTTACATGAAGAAGCTGGCAGCACCACCCCAAGCCAAGAATCATGTAGATATCAACAAGTCCGCAACCGAAAATCTGCAAATTCTCTCCGATTGTCTAGAGCGCTCCATGGAGGAATTGGTGGTAGTTGTGATGGACCGTTCCCGTCACGAGAGCTTAATCAAGGAAATCCGGGCAGCTGGTGCTCGGGTACGACTGATTAGTGACGGTGACGTTTCCGCCGCCATCTCCTGTGCCTTTGCTGGTACCAATATCCATGCCTTGATGGGAATCGGTGCTGCACCGGAAGGGGTAATCTCAGCAGCAGCAATGCGTGCCTTAGGCGGACACTTCCAAGGTCAGCTAATCTACGATCCCGCCATCGTGAAAACTGGTTTGATTGGGGAGAGCAAAGAAAGCAACCTAGAACGGCTCGCAAGCATGGGTATTACCGATCCCGATAAGGTTTACAATGCTGAGGAACTAGCCAAGGGTGAAACCGTACTGTTTGCTGCTTGCGGTATCACTCCAGGCACCCTGATGGAAGGGGTTCGGTTCTTCCAAGGTGGAGCACGGACTCAAAGCCTAGTTATTTCCAGTCAGTCCAAGACCGCTCGGTTTGTGGACACCGTTCATATGTTTGAACAGCCCAAGTATATCCAATTGAGCTAACTCTTAGGAAGAGGGTTGTAACCCTGTAGGTAAGCTATCAGCTATCAGCTATCAGCTATCAGCTATCAGCTATCAGCTATCAGCTATCAGCTATCAGCTATCAGCTATCAGCTATCAGCTATCAGCTATCAGCTATCAGCTATCAGCTATCAGCTATCAGCTATCAGCTATCAGCTATCAGCCGTCAGCTATCAGCTATCAGCCGTCAGCCGTTAGCTGAATCCTTACCCCTGTAGCGCCTAGGGCTTTTCTTCTTGCCTTGGAGATCCCCCATTATCCCCCTTAAAAAAGGGGGACTTTGAGTATGGCTCCCCCCTTTTTTAAGGGGGGCTGGGGGGGATCTAAATCTTGCGGAAAACTTTGAAAACACGCCCTAGCCGCAACAGTATTTGAAGCTTGAAGGAAGGTTGAAAACCTAGTTTAACCCTTCCTTCAACTTCGTTTTAGTAAGGATTTGTAGGAAACATTTTTAGGAAACATTTGTACCAACAAACCGATAAAAAATTACCAATATAACGTAATAAAGTACACAAGATTTGTTACCTACTCCCTACTCCCTACTCCCTACTCCCTACTCCCTACTCCCTACTCCCTACTCCCTAAAATCAAATACAAAAGTTTTTCACCTTTTTAAGAATTGCTATAACTAATACTGCCATTAAACGTTCTGATCAAAAACATGAATATTGCCGTAGTAGGTCTGAGCCACAAGACAGCACCGGTTGAAGTCAGAGAAAAACTGAGCATTCCAGAAGCCCAGTTAGAAACTGTGATGCCCCACTTATGTAGCTATCCTCATATTGAAGAGGTAGCCATACTGAGTACTTGTAATAGGTTGGAAGTTTATATAGTCACCACAGAAACTGATGCCGGAATTCGAGAATTGTGCCAGTTTCTGACAGAAAAAGCTGGCATTCCTCTAGCCAAGTTGCGCCCCCACCTATTTATTCTGTTGTATCAGGATGCAGTCATGCACTTAATGCGGGTTGCTGGAGGTCTAGATAGCCTAGTGTTAGGAGAAGGGCAAATTCTAGCTCAGGTCAAAACCACCCACAAACTTGGTCAGCAACACAAGGGAATCGGACGTCTACTGAATCGGTTGTTTAAACAAGCAATTACAGCCGGTAAGCGAGTTCGCACGGAAACCAGTATTGGAACTGGGGCGGTCTCCATTAGCTCAGCAGCGGTAGAGTTAGCTCAGCAGAAGGTAGAGACCCTTTATGGCACTTCTTTGACGCCCTATAAAATAGCAATTATCGGTGCTGGCAAGATGTCTCGCTTACTGGTGAAACATCTGCTGGCCAAAGGTGCCGTAGATATCTCAATTCTGAATCGTTCCACCAAACGGGCTGAAGAGTTAGCAAAAGCGTTTCCCAAAGCAGATCTAAAACTGGATTCGTTGTCAGATATGATGACAGTGGTGGCCGAGTCAGATATCGTATTTACTAGCACTGGTGCCACCGAACCACTGCTGACTCGGTCGAATTTAGAAGGAGTGTTGCAGACAAGCCATTCCTTAATGCTAATTGATATTTCTGTGCCTCGTAATGTGGCAGCGGATGTTGATGAGCTAGAGACTGTCCACTCCTTCAACGTGGATGACTTAAAAGCAGTAGTAGCACAGAATCAGGAAAGCCGTCGTAAGATGGCCATGGAAGCAGAAGAACTCTTATACGAAGAAGTGGAAGCCTTTGACATCTGGTGGCGTTCCCTAGAAACCGTTTCTACCATTAGTAGCTTGCGCAGCAAGGTCGAAACAATCCGTGAGCAAGAGCTAGAGAAAGCTCTATCCCGTCTTGGGTCAGAATTTGCCGAAAAACATCAAGAAGTAATCGAAGCCCTAACCAGAGGGATTGTTAACAAAATCCTTCATGACCCGATGGTGCAATTACGAGCACAGCAAGATATTGAAACCCGACGCTTGGCCATGGAATCGTTACAAATGCTATTCAATTTGGATAATGGCAAGCAAGCAATTTAGCAGCTTGTAGCAGCTTGTAGCTTGTAGGGTGGGCAAAAACAGTTTGGTTCAAATGTGTATTGTAGACCACAGAACTTTGCCCACCAAGTCCGTGGAAAAGTCCGAAAGCTAGTAGGGTGGGCAAAAACAGTTTGTTTCAAATCAGTATTGTAGATCACAGAACTTTGCCCACCTACTTGAATGGGTATGCTGGTAGCTAGTAGGGTGGGCAAAAACAGTTTGGTTCAAATGTGTATTGTAGATCACAGAAATTTGCCCACCAGGTCCGTAACGTCTTGGGTTTTTGATAGACCACGCTATCCTGGAAGTTACCAAAGACTTAAAGACCAATGACCAAACTCTTGCGCTGGGTTACTGGGCTACTGGGTATATGGATAGCTTGGAATTGGCTATCTCACCTGGTAGCAGAAATTTTATGGTTCACCGAAGTGGATTATCTATCCGCTTTCTTGCTGCATTTGCAGACCCAGCTGAGTTTGTGGGTAATTGTATTTATCCTATCATTGGGGTTTTTGCTGACAAATTTATCGTTAGCCAACCATTTCAAGCATCCAGAAAACTTAGCTGATCTCGAGATTACCTGGATAAAAGGGTTTAAGACTCTTGACTCTTCATCCTTAACCCTTGACCAAACACGCTTCAACTCACCCTCCCCAATAGTGAGATCGGGAGTCAGACCAAGAGGAAAATTTTCTAGAAAACGCCCAGCCTTCAGATTGCGATCGCTTTTGCCATTTGCCCTAGGACTCAGTTTATTAGTTGGGGTGGTGCTGTTGTACTACGGAAAAATGGCCTTTTTGGTTTGGTATTTCCATCGCGAAACCTTGTCAGCCACCTTTATGAGTGAAGCCACACCCCCCCTACCGTCACCGTTGGGTTGGTTATCTCTCGGAAAGCTATTTTTATCGGAATCCAGAAGCTATCTGGTTTGGCAGCTGGGGATGATCTCCGCAGTGATGGTAGGGCTCATGGTGAATACTCAGTTGTGGTTAAGAGCGATCGCAATAGCACTAAGTTTTGCCTGGGCGATGGTGATCTCAGAACAATGGGGCAGAATGTTAGAGTATCTCTATCCCACTGCCTTTAACACTACCGAGCCACTATTTGGAAAGGATATCGGATTCTACGTATTTGGCGTACCGGTATGGCAACTATTGGATTTTTGGCTAGGGGGATTATTTCTCTTTGGTCTAGTTGCGGTATGGCTAATTTACTTAACCTCAGGCAATAGCCTCTCAGATGGGAAATTTCCAGGATTTTCCCAAAACCAACTACGGCACCTGTATGGCCTTGGGTCTGCTGTGTCCGCAATCACAGCCTTCCACTATTGGCTTTCCCGGTACAACTTACTGTATTCAACTCGTGGTGTGGCTTATGGTGCAAGCTATACCAATGTCTCAGTCAAGTTGCCCTTTAATACAGGATTGAGCATTCTGGCCTTTGCGATCACACTGTTGTTACTCTTGAGGTCAATTGTCTGGATACGCCGTCTGCCCACCAAAATACCAATAGCATTGTGGATACTCGGCTTATACCTAGGGATATGGGGGATTGCTGGGGTAATCTTACCCGCAGCAGTGCAACGGTTTAAAGTCGAACCCAATGAATTAGCCTTAGAACGACCCTATATTGCTCGGACTATTGCCCTGACCAGAGCAGCTTTTGACCTCGATAGTATTGAAGTTGAAACCTTTAACCCCCAAGGTAATCTGACCAGCACCGATCTAGAAAAAAATCACCTAACCATCGACAACATTCCCCTGTGGGATACCCGCCCCTTATTACAAAGTAATCGTCAGTTGCAACAACTGAGACTTTACTACAAATTTCCCGACGCCAATGTTGATCGCTACACCATTAAAGTTAATCCAAACCAGTGGAAGGCTGGGTTGAAGGCTGGGTTGAATGTTGATAGGTTGAAGGCTGGGTTGAATGTTAGCAAGTTGAATGTTGATAGGTTGAATGTTGCCAGGTTGAATCTGGACTGGTTGAATCTGGACTGGTTGAATGTTGGCAAGTTGAAGGTTGAAAGTTCAAAAAACCCCCTTAAACCTGCTAACTTTAAACAAACTAACTTTAAACAAACTAACTTTAAACAAACTAACCTTAAACAAACTAACCTTAAACAAACTAACCTTAAACAAACTAACCTTAAACAAACTAACCTTAAACTAAAGACAAAAACTCACAAACAACAAGTACTCCTTGCTGCAAGGGAATTAGACTATGATTCTGTGCCCGAACAAGCACAAACCTGGGTTAACCAACACTTAGTCTATACCCATGGCTATGGCTTTACCCTCTCTGCCGTGAATAAGGTAGGAGAAGGAGGATTGCCATATTACTTTATTAAAGACATCGGTTCTGGTGGAGGTGAAGCGCTCAAAGGAAGCTTATATACATCCTCTGCAGAGATTCGTGATAGTATCCCCATTGGTCAACCCCGGATTTACTACGGAGAACTGACCAATAACTATATCATGACCTCCACCAAAACTCAGGAATTAGACTATCCCAGTGGAGACGACAACGTTTACAACACCTACGATGGCACTGGTGGTGTTGGCCTAAACTCCTTTTGGCGGCGGTTAGTGTTTGCCCAGTATCTCAAAGACTGGCAGATGGTACTGACTGGGAATTTCACACCCAAAACACGGTTACTGTTCCGCCGTAATATTCGGCAACGAATTCAAGCGATCGCTCCCTTCTTACGCTATGACGCTGACCCCTACCTGGTAATTGCTGATACTTCTGAAGGCGAATCAGCCGTGAATGAGAATTATCTCTATTGGATTGTGGATGGCTACACCACAAGCGATCGCTACCCCTATGCCGACCCAGGTGATAACCACTTTAACTACATCCGTAACTCCGTAAAAGTGGTTATTGATGCCTACAATGGCGATGTTACTTTCTACATAGCTGACCCAGAAGACCCGATTATTCAAACTTGGAGTAAGATTTTCCCGAATTTCTTCAAGTCACTGGATGCCATGCCCACCAACCTGCGGACTCACCTGCGCTACCCCATTGATCTATTTAACATCCAATCCGAGCGCTTGTTATCATATCACATGACTGACCCCCAGGTCTTTTACAACCAAGAGGATTTGTGGCGGATTCCCCAGGAAATTTATGCTGGTAAATCTCAACCAGTAGAACCCTACTACATTATCATGAAACTGCCCAAGGAGAAATCAGAAGAATTTATTTTGCTCCACCCCTATACACCTACAGGTCGTAATAATTTAATTGGTTGGCTAGCTGGTCGCTCTGATGGGGATCAATATGGCAAGTTACTCCTGTATCAGTTTCCCAAGCAACAACTAATTTATGGACCAGAGCAAATTGAAGCCCTGATTAATCAAGATCCAGTCATCTCTCAACAAATTTCCTTATGGAATCAAAAAGGTTCAAGAGCAGTTCAGGGGAATCTTTTGGTTATTCCCATAGAGCAATCGCTACTCTATGTTGAGCCATTGTATTTAGAAGCTGAGCAAAATAGTCTCCCAACATTAGTGCGAGTTATTGTGGTTTATCAAAACCAAATTATTATGGCTCAAAATCTAAAAGAGGCTCTTGAGGCAATCTTTAAGCCAGAGCAAAGTGATACACCAATAATTGTACGTCCAGTCGAGGAAACTTCACTCCCTTAGAAGATTAGAAAGTAACCATTTAGCTATCAGCTGACCGCTGAATGCTTACATTAGAAAGAGGTACACAGAATTTTTTCCCGATTCCCGATTCCCGATTCCCGATTCCCGATTCCCGTTCCCCTCCTGGGAGGGGTTAGGGGTGGGTTCCGATTCCCGATTCCCGATTCCCTACCTTAGAACTAAAAAAATCGGGGTACAGCATTGCCGTCCCCGATCAGATTCTATATGGTCTTGCACTGTCTTAGTCGCGACCATTAAGAGCAATCAGCAGCCGCAAAATGAACACGAACAAGTTAATATAAGTCAAGTACATTGACAGGGCAGCAGGTAGATATTGGTCATCACGATAGGCGCGAGGCAGGACGAAGAAATCTACTACAGCCGCACCCGCAAAAATAACCACACCGATGCCAGAGATAGCAATTTCTAGAAAGCTGGGTGTGTAGACACCAAAGAAGGATAAAACTAGCTGAGCCACCAAGACCACCAGCAAGGCAATCATACCCATCTGGACGGTTTTGGCCAAAGCAAAGCCATCTTCCTCTGAGAGATTAGAGCCAATTTGACGGCCAGCCATAAAGGCGACACCACAGCCAAAGGCAGCAATGGCAATGCCTTGCATGCCCACACCATCTGTTCCTAGGGCAACGAATATTAAGCCACTGAGGGTGTAGCCGGACAACAGACTGTAACTAGCTAGAAGAGGCAAAGCTACAGTGTTGTTTCCGTTCTCAGCCACACCACGGGCAACGAAGAAAAGAATAAGTTCGGCAATTACGGCAAGCCAGATGGTGGTCATAAACAGCCCTGGGTTGCTTTCAATCACTCCCAGACCACCATAGACACCTAGTGCAGTTAAGACTAGTCCACCACCCAGGAAGGGCAGGGCATTAGCAATCACATTCGGACCAACTAGGGCTCGACCTTGAGATTCACGAATTGCTTGACGAAAGTTACTGGTGCTACTCATGAGATTTTAGTCAATAATTTTCCGGATAAAGTATCAGCATTGATTTATAACTACTTCTATTTTGAACGATATCCGCAATCTTGTGGCAGGTGGGAAAACCGACTGGGTGCATCTGATAGTTGTAAAAAAGAAGAGAAGTGTCGGACGTGTGGTGCACCGGGCGTGGGAAGTGTGGTGGGGAGGCGCAGGACGTGTGGGTAGTGTCGGAATTTTATTATAATTTTGCCTAATTTCATGGATTGAGATGCACCCAAACCGACTTGCCTAATACTCCCTCCAAATTGAATTGAGGGGTAAACTATAGGGGGTTTAAATGAGGTGAGGTAGATAGTTTTCGGGAGCTTTGGAGCAGGGAGCTTTGGAGCAGTGAAGTCAGAAGAGGTAATAGGTAAGAGGGGAAAAATCCTGTGTACCTAATTAGAATAAAAGCCGCTATATACTTTTAACTAATACCTAATAATTAATACCTAATCCCTAATACCTAATACTTTTAACTAATAGCTAATACATTATACTTAATACCTAATACCTAATACCTAATCCCTAATCCCTAATACTTAATACCTAATACCTAATACCTAATCCCTAATCCCTAATCCCTAATACCTAATACCTAACATCTAATATCTAATAGCTCACACCTAACACCATTAACCTTTAAGCATTCAGCCTACCGCAGTCAGCTATCATTCTTAAAATAAACCTCGTTTGCGTAGCGTGCGCCTATGGGCAATGGGCAATGGGCAAACGGGATAATTTAATCATAATTTAATAGTTCGAGATTTTAGAGAATTGAAAGTCTGGGGAAAAGCCCTTGGCCTTTGACCTTCGCCTTGGCTGATAGCTGAATGCTTAGATTAACCTTGCCCTAACCCTCAAAACTAAATTGACAGAGTACTAGTTATCCTTTTTGCAAGTTGCAACTTTTTGCAACTTTCAACTTGCCCATCATTTAGCTTATATATTATACCACATTTAAGACCCTATAGCAATTTTTCACTATCTTGGCTTTCCAATCTGCGTGATTGTACAGAGAACAGAAAAACGGTAATTTGTTTTTTCCGTAAAAGGACGATGGTTCTAAAGGGGAATCTCTAATGACAATGAGTTGAAGATTAATTGCTTAGGCTAAGCCTCGTGTCGTAAATAGGTTTCCACTTCTGGGATATTTTGAGAATGGCTATTGGGTCTGTTGGTTTTCAAGGAATGGAACTTCTGATTGCGTATTACCGAAATCCATCAATTCAACTTCGCAATCAGATAGTAAGATTAAATGCTGGGTTAGTGAGGAAGATTGCTCATATAGTCAGCCAGAAGTGTGCTGAACCTTATGAAGACCTCGAGCAAATGGGTTACATCGGCTTGATTCGTGCTATTGAGCGGTTCGACCCCCATCAAGGTTGTGCATTCAGTTCCTTAGCAGTGCCTTACATTCGCGGTGAAATGCTACATTTCTTGCGCGACAGGGGTTCTCTGGTCAAGATTCCTCGCCGATGGCAGGAACTGCAGCAGGCAGGGAAAAGAGTCAGTAAAAAGTTAGCAACTAACTTGGGACGCTTCCCAAGAGATGAAGAAATTGCTAAGGCTTTGGATGTATCACTGCAAGAGTGGCAGGAAAGTAAGTTGGCAGTTCAAAATCGTTTGCCTTTAAGTTTGGATGCCACGGTTTCTCAGAAGGTCGATCAACCCATGACTTTAGGAGAGACTCTACCAGATTACTATGAAGAGAATTTACACTATTGGGAAGAAGACCGACAACAGCTCCACGGTGCCTTGAGTCAGCTAGAACATAAAACTCAGGCAGCTATAGAGTTTGTTTTCTTACGAGAACTCCCCCGCAAGGAGGCAGCCAAACGAATTGGCGTGAGTCCGATGACAGTGACGCGACATGTCAAAAGAGGACTTCAAGAGTTGGTTACCCTGATGAAATCTCAAGCATCAGAGCGTCTGGCAAGTTAGGAAGAATGAAGAATTAAGAATGAAGAATTAAGAATGAAGAATTAAGAAATTCTAAATTCTAAATTCTAAATTCTAAATTACCAATTCTAAATTCTAAATTCTAAATTCTAAATTCTAAATCCTTTTTTTTGGCAATGAGTGTGTTTACAACCTAGATAGAAACCCTATACTTAATTGCTGTCGGTATTGATATCGGAAAAAAGAGTTTGCCAGTCTCGCAAACCATCACTTGCCTCTTTGACTTCAAAAGTGACATTACAAGCCTTGGGTTGCTCTATTACCTGAACACAAAGTTCAGCAATATCTTCCCGACTTACTTTACCTCGGATATTATCTCCTTGAGCAAACACTAAGGCTTGACCTCCCGGCTCTTCTGTCAAAGCACAAGGTCTGATGATAGTATAGGAAACCCCACTGTCACGAACTGCTTCTTCTCCCCGCAGTTTCCAGGTTAGAATTCCCCCCAGTTGGTCATTCATTCGTACCGCTGGTGGTTCTTCCTCGAGGTTAATTCCTGGACGACCTGGACGAGTCACCCCGGCTGAACTAATCATAATCAATTGGGGCTTGGTGATACCCCCATAGGCTTTAATAGTTTCCAGCTGTAGGACAAAAGAACCTGGAGCAAATTGTGGGTTGAGCGCGCCATCATATTCAAATTTACTCAGCATTAGCTGTATAGCACAGATGCGACTGGGGTTGAAGGGAGCAGCATCTTTCAAGGTTTTGGCTCGAAATACCGGAATCAAATCAGCAAAGGGAATCGAAACATTCATCCACTGATCTTTCTGGGTGTCGAAGGAATAGCAGTAGGCAATTCCATCCCATTTCGATTCATTACGCAATATAAATTTATACCGTTGACCATCCCCTTTCACTCGCAGTTCTAGTCCTTCATACTCAGCTAAGTTGAGGGGAGTTGGGAGATTGCGGGTGCGTACTGACACAAAGCCCCCAGAATTTGCCGTTGAGACATTGCCAGTAAACAGGGCAGCCTTGTCGATCAGCCGAATTGAACTCTCGCTGACACCACCCATTACTACATCATCCACAGCACCCCAGGTTTCTTGTAAGTCATCGGAAGGGTTTTGGAAGTCAAATAGCAGTTGTTTGCCTGGTTCAAGGTACTCTGCTGCAGCTTGTACTAAGTTCTTGATACCCTGATACTCCACAACTTCCGGGGTATCGACTACTTCTGGCAGATAGAACTTGATGCCCTGATAGTATTTTTCCCGGTTCGGGGTGTCTCCTTCTACCGGTTGCACCCGCGCTCCCGTACAACACACTACAGCAGTAATGTTCTTGTACAGTGCTGGAGTCAAGGTCTCTGGAATAGTTATATCTGCCTCGAATAGTTCCAGGTTATCCCCAAGGATTTCCCTAGCTTTCTGGGCATCTCTGACTAGGGCACGTACGGGATAATTCTGCTTAAGCAGACGGCGAACCACTCGCTTGCCTACACCCCCAGTTGCCCCAGCTACCAGTATTACTCCCATATCTTTTTCTTTACCTTGGCTCGATTGTTGATTATTGGCACGACCTGTGAATAATCGCTGTAGGCAGCTCAGGAAAGGGATAACCTCAAAGTAGCTTAGGGTTTTTATGAATCTGCCAGCATCCCATGGGGAGCGATTGTTTTGGGTCATAATCGCCTCAAGTGCATTTTTTCTTCAGTTTATCGAAATCTGAATTACCGTGAAGCTGACCTATAGCATAGTACTGGATCCTTTCAGCAGATTTTTTCCAGCTGGTAATTATATCATATAAATTTTGATTTATACGCTTATTAACGAAAGAGATGGCTTTTCGTTAATATAGACCTGCAAACTATTCAGTATTAACGAAAGCGATAATAATGCTTAGCGCTAACAGAGCAGGTCAGTATTTAGAATTTAGAATTTAGAATTTAGAATTTAGAATTGGAAATTTCTTCATTCTGCATTCTTCATTCTAAATTCTTCATTATTCAATTACCCTTTCTCAGTAAGCGCTGGAAAATCTGCAAGTTCTGATCGAGCCAATCCAGCCATTTCAGACTACTCGATAAAGATTTCGGTGGGTCGGAAATCAAGGTATCTAGAGCAATCAGGCGCTGGAAATTGATCTTGACTGGATCATCACGCTTTGTGCGACCGTCTTTGCGATAAAACTTGACACCAGCTTGTTGCTGCATAATATTGATCACTTCTTGAGCAACGATACCGTAGCCAATGGTAGTTGGATGAATGCCATCTAGGGTGAAGAAACCACCGCTGGTGCGACCGGTGGCATCGGATCTAAAAAAGCGAGTATCCGGTACTGGTGAAAGAGCTTCTAGTTCCGGTGGCAGCTGATAGGGAGTCCACCAATCTGGTCTGCAGTCGGAGTCTTCAATATAACGTCGATAAGCTAAGCAATCCAGTAATCCTCCTAATTCAAATAAATACCAATCTCGACCTTCTTTTCGAGCCTGACCTACAACATCAGCAATATAGTCGTTGTACTGGTCAATCACGCTATCAATTGCTCGGGCTTGTTGTGCGGTAATGTGCGGGTCACGGTTGGGGTCGAAATCTTTGTCGCTAATCCAAGGACGGGTGTAGTAGGGGAAGTATCGCGAGCCAGTAGCGATCTTATCTCCTACTCCACGACCAATGGGGGCAATGGTCACATGGGGCACTGTAGCCAAAATGACATGGCGAGCTTTAATTTGCTTGATTTGCTCAACTAGTTGATCGCATTCAGCTTTGAAATCTTCGGGACACCAGACCGTAGGTCGCTGATTGGACTGTGGTGAATTTGAATCGCGATCGCAACTCCATTTGACCTTCAGTTGAGCAATGCTGCCCATGGCATTATTCGCCCCAATCATGACCATCAGGGTTTCAATACCATCTCCCTCACCGTTTTCTAGACTTCCTTCTTGCCCTAGTGCCACGGCAGCTTGGACTGGGGTAAGTGCTTTACCCTCTGAATCCCGCGCCGAGTCCAAAACCCTTAATGCCGCATGTTCGTTGCCATTCTCAACAATTTGCCGCAATAGATCATCCGTTGGTGCCTCGATTGTTTTTCTGAGAGTATCTGCGTCGTTAGAAATAATATCTGTGATATTCCACCCATAAATAGCGAGGTTGTGGTTAATTCCTTTGTGCATAGCAACAGTAGAACCAACGCCCCCTTGCCAACCGGGACCCCGTTCCCAATAATCTTCTAAGTCGTCCATATATTGCTGGATTGAAAACAGGGCTGGTGCTAATTCCCACCAGTCGATCTGGTCACCAAACTGTCCCTCTAAGCGCCGAACTAAATACTCCAGATTCAGGGGCAATCCACCCAATTCACCATATTGGCTGGGACGGCGCAGGTGTTCTTCCCAACCCATTTCTTGAGCAATCATCATGGGATAGGATAGGTCAGTGTTAAAAATTGCTCCACTCTGGACGCCATGGCTTAGGGAATCACCAATCGTGACTAGTCGATGTCTGGGAGTGCCTGGCTTTTGGTTAACTTCAATACTTAATTCCGGACGGATACCCAGAGTAGGGTCTGTTTCCGGTGGACGCCCTTGAGGTTGGATAACATCCTTGACTTGATCTGGAGCGTCAAAGTCGAGCATGTCTTTGGTAAGCAAGCGTTTTACCATAGTTGCTTGTTGATGAAAAAGAATAATGATCAGTTATTAGATAATTCACTGATGCTGAGGTGAATTCCAGAAAAGTAAGCATTAAACTTAAGCGCTATAGGGTTTATAAATTAGATGTAAATATTAATGGTGTTTTTTTATTGGACAATAAAACTCCGGAGCTCTTTACCCCTCTTGGCTTTTGCCTTTTGTATGCAAGCCTTTTTCTGCAATTGCTGTGTTCACAACCTAAATACAAGGCTATGTGGGCATGGTTAGCTTGCCAGCTAATGGGCTGGGAGCCTGGTAAGCAAACAAAGTAGAGAGCTTAGATTCCGTTGGGTGCATCTCATATTTGTAAAAAAGAAGGTAAGTGTGGGACCCTGGTAGGGTGGGAAGTGTGTAAAATGTGGTAAGTGTGGTAAATAGGGTAATTTTCGGGCGCATTTTTCCCTAATTGCATGCATTAATATGCACCACATCCCGTTAATAAAGATTTGGTAGTTTCCGACAATATCAGGTTAAAACGGTAAATAAGTGATTAATTCCCTGGATAATTCCCATATATCCCCTATAAACTATGAATGCCAAACCTAGTATTAAACTCCCATGGATATTTATCCGTACTTTAAATAGGACTGTCTGGGTGATTTCTAGTCTTGTCCTACTGACAGTAGCTGCCGAATCCTGTTTAGGAGAACCCTCACCCCCTACCCCTACAAAACTAACCCTAGAATCCCCTGCTCCTGAACTCCCAGTTACCCCTTCAGCCACCTCTTTATCTGATCATTTGAACAAAATTGGTGCTAAAATGTATGGGGCTTACTGGTGTCCCTATTGCACAAAGCAGAAGCAAATGTTTGGTGAGGCATTTAAGCAGATTAATTATATTGAATGTGACCCAAGGGCTGAAACCTCCCAAACTAACCTCTGCATTGAAGCGAAGATCAGAGGCTTTCCAACTTGGGAAATTAATGGTCGGTTTTATCCAGGTATGCTGTCGTTAGAGCAATTGGCTAAATTTTCAGGCTACTCAGCAGAAGATGCTACAGAATCAATGCCAGTGGTGGAGGAAGAACAAACAGAAAAATAAATAATAGCAATAGTGCAACGTTTAACCTCTAAAAACGGAAAGTAAGCAGTCAGCAGTCAGCAGTCAGCAGTCAGCTTATTTTATTCACAAGCTGTTCGGAACTCAAGTAGCGTGGCACAGGCTAGAAGCCTGTGAATTAGCGCATTAGCTGATAGCTGATAGCTGATAGCACCTCAAGTAGGGTGGCACAGGCTTCGACGCTGGGAATTAGCGCTTAAGCTAACGTCTAGGGATTATTTGGTAATCTGAAATGTTACCGATTTCCTGGCAAAAACAAAAAACGTTGTAATATCTATCCAAATGCCTTGTGCTGTGGCTAATTGCTCAACGGCTGCAAAGAATTCAGTTTTCAATTGTGCTAATTTCTCTGGAGAAAGCTGGAAAATTTCCGCGCCAAAGGCACTCTTTGAGTTTCCCCGCCAAGAGTTTGCTGCTACTGTTTGAGTATCACTGTTGTAGAAACCAAGTTGGTCGGTTTTGACGTTGATGTCTTGAAAACCTGCTTCGGTGAGTAGCTGGTGACATTTCTCGGGACTACCAAGGGGTTGATTGGGATTAGGAATTACAATGCCATAGTCTCCTGCTTTTTCTCGAAACAGACCCCCTGTAGGAAAGGCGTTTGCTGCAAAACAGGAAAATCCGACTAATCCTCCTGGTTTTACGAAGCGATACCACTGCCGTAACGCAGCAGGGATATCTGTTAAGTATACAATGGCTGAAGAACATAGAATCCTATCGAAACTATTATCTGGGAAGTTGATAGTTTCTGCATCTGCTTCTATAAATTCGATGTTGTTGAGACCTTCGGCTTTAACTTTTCGTTGGGCTAAATTCAGCATGCCTGAGGAAATATCTACACCGACAACAGCTCCAGAAGCACCGACAATTGTGGCTGCACGAATTGCTACTAAACCTGTGCCGGTCGCAATATCTAGAATTCGTTGTCCAGTTTCCAGTTGGGATAGTTCTACTAGACCTTTGGCTAGCCGAGGGTGAAAGCTTCCTTGATCATAGTTTGGTCTGGTGTTAAAGTCAGCTTTGACGTTTTTCTTGAACTCATTTATATTTATCTGGTGTTTCATAGTTGGTGGAGATGGAAAATCTGATAATTAGAAAATATGATAACTAGTTTAACTAGTATGAAGGAGGCTTAATCACTACAAAGTCTGACTCATCTAGAGATAGTAGAAATGGTTGATCATTATGCTCAAAGGGATTTTCTTCTAATCTGACTATCCAACGACCGGATTCTTCCTGTGCTTCAATACGACCCGAAAGACCTGCAACATAATCAGGATAAATCACTCGAACTAAGGTTCCTACTTTGAGCATCTCAATCACTATCTATACTCCCAATGTCCACCTGATTTTACCTTTAATTAACCGAATCTTAAATTCATATTGTTACAATACGAAGTTAGGTTATTCAAAATTAGCTTACTATTTTCCCCCAAACCAGTCAGGAGGATTGATGCTCACCGGGAAAGAGTGTGGATAGTGTGGGAAGTGTGGGAGGTGTGGGAGGTGTGGAGGGAGAGGAAACAGATGCGTAGACACAACAGTTAATCCTAATGGTTAATTGCTGAGGGGCGGAATGAATATCAGTGGAATGGGCATCCTGCCTGCCCGAAAATGAAACGGGCAAGATGCCCGTTCCACCAAGATGCCCGTTCCACCAAGATGCCCGTTCCACCAAGATGCCCGTTCCACCAAGATGCCCGTTCCACCAAGATGCCCGTTCCACCAAGATGCCCGTTCTACAAAACTATTCAAATCATTCCATGATTAATCAATACCGATTAAGCGATCGCTTGAAAAACCTGTTCAGCATTTAACCTTAATTCTGGAAACGTTGGCGATAGGATACGGTTAGCTCCTCGGAATTGACTAACGTTATATTCGCCATCTATCAATTGGTAGACCGATAACGTAGGTTGTTTAGGATTGCCGATAAATCGCCTACCGCCTAAACCTAAATAATAAACAATCCAATATTCAGCTATTCCGAAAGACTCATAATCTTCCAGGTTTAAAGCGTAATCGTCGCTCCAGTTTGTTGAAACTACTTCTACGACTAAACGAACAGAAGACCCCCGTGTGATAATCGATTCTTTTTCCCAGTGTGGTTCGTTATCCGTAACCCTTTGCTTGTCTAAAACGATGACCTCTGGTTCATACCCAGACTCTGTTTGTGGTTTGATCACGCATTCTTTCGGAATAAAGTAAGGCAATTGACAGCGCCGAATTTCTAAAAACAGTTCTCCTCCTATAAACCCGGCTACCTCTGAATGCATTCCCGTTGGTTTTGGCATTTCCACCATGAGTAACTCATCGCTATTCCCTATTCCCAGGGCCTAGCGCTATAACTAATAGTTTAGACCTGGCTCAGCTCACCTTAAAATCAGAAATCGTCTCAATCCATACCCGTGCTCCACAATGTAGGGGATTATCTGGGCGATACATCACCCGACAAGGGCCATTGACTTCAACCGTATGACCATAAATGTTTTTAGAGCCTCGTTTGACCGTAATCACGGGATTGCGTTCGCCGGTGTTGTGATTTTGGCGAATAACTTTTTGATTAACGTGGATCACAGCTTTAGTGTACTGTGTACGCTTTGACCAATTCCGCTTCGGTCCACGAGTACCAGGGGTGACCACTGGCATACCGTCAAATAAGGGAATCACCCAAGTTCTACCGACCTTATACGCTCCTTTGACTCTGCCCTTGCTCAACAGGAAACGGACGCGAGTGGCAGAGACACCTAGTAATTGAGCGGCTTGTGCGGTAGAAATCATCATGGCGGTAAAACCATTGCTTTAACGATATTGTTATAGTAACAGGATTTTTGAAAAGATGCAAGGGGCGATGTGGGTGATGTGGGTGCTTTAAAAAAAACTATTGCATTGTCGTAATGGGCAATGTGGGTGATATAGGTGATGTAGGTCTTTTAAAAGAACTATTGCAGCGATGCAGCGCGGTCTTGGGGAGCCAGTGCGGTCTTGGGGAGGCAGCGCGGTCTTGGGGGTTTCCCCCATGAGCGACTGCCGTGGTTCCCCCCATGACCGCACTGGCGTGGTTTCCCCCATGAGCGACTGGATCAAGACACTATCACAAGTCCTTGGGTGGTGCGTTACGGGGCGGTTTCAGGCGCGAAGAGGTTGAACATAAGGGCAAGCCCGCCCCTAACACACCCTACGCAACTGGCGTGGTTTCTCCCATGAGCGACTGGATCAAGACACTATCACAAGTCCTTGGGTGGTGCGTTACGGGGCGGTTTCAGGCGCGAAGAGGTTGAACATAAGGGCAAGCCCGCCCCTAACACACCCTACGCAACATTTCCCCGATCCTGATTCCCTAATCAAAATAAAAAAAATTCGGTCAAGTTCTGGTTAATTCCAATGCTTGACCGAATTATTTTTTGTAATAGTCAAGAGCCCTATGATCCTTGACTATGTGTTCACCAAATCAACAACATACCAACTTAGGTTTTAGACTTTAGACGTCGTACTTTCTCGTGAGTTTTTCGGTGTCGCCAGCGATGCAGCGCGGTCTTGGGGAGCCAGTGCGGTCTTGGGGGTTCCCCCCGGAGACGAAACCTGATTACGTTGAGCCTTTATGGTTGGTCGGCTATGCACAAAAGGGGTAAAACTTATTGATTAAGGCTCAACTGTCTTACGGTAACTTCTAACCATGAGCAACTGGCGTGGTTTCCCCCATGAGCGACTGCATCAAGACAGGGATTGGCATCCCTGGCAATTTGCTATCTTAATCTAGCAACAGATATCGACTCAATATACTGATCACCTCACCAGGATTTCCGGTAGGTTGAGGAGTGCTCCACTCATGAACTTGTGCGTAGCCACGGCTATAAAGATTATAGATTGTGACCCGCACGGTTTTGGGAGAACCGATCAATATATGTTTGATTTGCTCCCGTCCTGGCTGGGCTTGGCCAGATAATTCAGGGAGATTAGGATTGTTGGGATTATACTCGAACGTTGGGAGAAAGTTTTCGATGTCCATAATGTTTTTTGTTGTTGTATTAGCGAACAGTTTTATGTTAATATTTTATTCTTTATATTGTCAAGCAATTTTCATTTTTTTTTAGTGATATGCACGATATTTTTTTGAATTAGTTTGTTTATTTTTTAAAAATTAAAAAAAAAGCGATCGCGTAGCGTGATATTAAATTAATACCGTAATACTGGGATAGCATTCAAGTTTATAGTTTAATTCTGGAATAGCATTTAATTTGATATAATATTTATGCGTTAGCGTAGCGGATTTTTCAGAGCATCGAACTTTCTATCGCATTTACTAGCTCGATCCCCCCCAGCCCCCCGCGCGGAAGGGGGGAGCCCGGAAATCTATCTGGAAAGTCCCCCTTATTAAGGGGGATTTAGGGGGATCAAAACCCACGCAAAAACCCTACTCCCTACTCCCTACTCCCTACTCCCTACTCCCTACTCCCTAAATTGCTATAATTAATCTAATTAACGATAACTAGAAACCAATGATAGAACCCTTGTCAGTATTAGCCGGTTGGGCAATTCCAAAAATAGGGGAATCGTTGTTAGAGATTGTTTCGGGACAAGGATGGGATAGCTTAAGTCAAGCTCTGACTAAAAGCGATGTAGATAAGGCAATCAAAGCGGGAGAAGCGGCAGTAAAAGAATGGGAAAAACAACGGGATCCGAGCCAGCGCTTATTTTTTCACGCTAGACCAGATGGCTGGAATGGAGTTAATAATTTTTTGCGCGACTATTTTACTCATTCAGCAGTTTTGGCAGAATTACAGAAACCGTTACTTAATCAGGGTAAGCCTGATCGAGAGATTTTAAGCACAGTATTTCAACAGCAAGCTGAAGGGCATAACATTAAACTGAATCAAGACAGTCTTAAGCCTTGGGTAGAGACATTTATTAATGCTTATTTTCAGCAGACCGATACTTATCTAAAATTTCAGGTAGCTAAACAGGATTATTGTGACCAGTTAGCTAACTGGTTTGATGATGTTAAATTTGCTGGCATAGCTGTGCCTGGGCAAGAAGTAGAAAAATCCGAGAAGTTAGCGCAAATTTTTGTAATGCCAGATCTGGTGGAAGATGTATCAACTGCTGGCGCTTGGGAACGGGATTGGTTAGCAGCGGGTAGTGGGGAAATGTCAGAAATAGCACTATTAGCAAAGACAACTGGCCGGAAATTCTTGGCGGAGCAGTTATTGAGCCAAAGTCAGTCGAGACGAGTGGTGATATTGGGTGCGCCAGGCTCGGGAAAAACTACCTTGATCAGTTATTTTGCAGTAATGTTGGCTCAGCAAAATCCTGACATTTTAGGCTTAGATGCTGATACGGACTGGCTACCGATTTTAATTAGGATGCGAGATTTTGCGATAAATCTCGATAAAAGCCTGATTGACTATGCTCGGGTATTTGCTGAAAACACGATGGCAGTGAAACCGTTACCAGTGGGATTTTTTGAGCATTGGTTGTCTGATGGTAGGGCGTTGATATTGCTAGATGGTTTGGATGAAGTCGCAGAAGACGCTAAACGGAATGATGTAGTCAGGCGCATCGAGAATTTTTTGGGACAATTTGACAGAAATCGCGCGATTATTACATCTCGACCAGCTGGTTATCGGCGCGACTTTTTCCGCACTGAGGAATTTCCCCACTATCAAATTGAACCGTTTGATGATAATAAGATTTCGGCGTTTATTGATAACTGGTATAACAGTCGGTTTCAAGACCAAGCAGAAGCTGAAAGGCGCAAGCAGAGTTTACGAAAGGCTCTGGATGATAATGACCGGATTAAGCTATTGGCACGGAATCCGTTATTGTTGACAATTATTGCATTGATTCATCGGTATCAAGCGGTTTTGCCCAAAGAACGGTTTGAGCTTTATAATTGCGCTGTCAAGACTTTGTTAACCTCTTGGGATGCTAACAAAGAAATCAGCAGTCAGGGATTATTTAAGTATCTAGATTTATATGATTTGCGCCGATTGATGGAATTGTTGGCTTATTGGATTCATACCCAGGGAAATGTTGAAGATAACGATAGCGGTACTTTTATAGACCGGGATGATTTAATTGATCAGTTGAGTCAGCAGATTAAAACCTTGAAGCAGGTGCAGTTATACCAAGCTGAAGAAGAAGCAGAAGCATTTGTAACCTTGATTCGCGATCGCACGGGTTTATTGAATGAGCAAGGGCAAAATTGTTATGGGTTTGTTCATAAGACGTTTCAGGAATATTTGTGTGCTGAAGAGATTGACTATCAGGCGGATAATGAGGGAGATTTTGAGATTGTTTTGAGTCAGATTCGGGAGCATTTGCATGACTCCCACTGGCGCGAGGTGTTACTATTGCTGATAGCGCAACAAAAACCGAAAAAGGCGGCGAGGGCGATTCGGACAGTTTTGACTAATAAGAGTAACTATGAGCAGTGGTTGCATCGGGATTTGTTGTTTGCTGGTAGTTGTTTGGCAGAAGACCCGAAGAATTTGCGTGGTGCTGATCGTGGATTGGTGCAAGAGATTTTAGAGCGGTTGTTTGAATTAGAAGTTAGTAGTAAAGAGCGGGTTGGGGAGAGGGTTTCCGAGCAGGTTTTTAATATAATTTGTAGTTTGTATGACACGGATTTTCAAGGACAGGTATTGGAATTGTTGAAAGAGCAATCTAATCGAATTGATGAGTGGCGATTGCTTAACTATCGATACGAGTTAGGGGAAAAGGATCAGGTAATTACAACATTTCTGGAACGACTAAAGGATGATAAGTTTTATGTGCGTGTGAGGGCAGCCGATGCCTTAGGCGAATTGGGCAATAGCTCAGAAACCGTAGTCAACGCCCTCTTAGCAAGGTTTCAGGATGAGAATTCTGATGTGCGTTGGAGGGTAGCCATAGCCTTGGGCCAATTGGGCAACAGCTCAGAAACCGTAGTCAGCGCCCTAATAGCAAAGCTTCAGGATCCTGATGCTAGTGTGCGTGACAGGGCAGCCGTGGCCTTCGGCAGATTGGGTAACAACTCAGAAACCGTAGTCAGCGCCCTAATAGCAAAGCTTCACGATGAGCATTCTGAGGTGCGTGGGGGGGCAGCCTATGCCTTAGGCAAATTGGGCAACAGTTCAGAAACCGTAGTCAACGCCCTCCTAGAAAAGCTTAACGATGATAATTCTCGTGTGCGTAGAGGGGCAGCCGATGCCTTGGGCAGATTGGGTAACAGCTCAGAAACCGTAGTCAACGCCCTCCTAGAAAAGCTTCACGATGATAATTCTCGTGGTGTGCGTGGGTGGACAGCCTTGGCCTTAGGCAATTTGGGCAACAGCTCAGAAACTGTAGTCAACGCCCTACTAAAAGGGCTTCAGGATGATAAGTTTTATGTGCGTGTGAGGGCAGCCATAGCCTTGGGCAAATTGGGCAACAGCTCAGAAACTGTAGTCAGCACCCTACTAGCACAGCTTCAGGATGATAAGTTTTATATGCGTGTCAGAGCAGCCTCAGCCTTGGGCAAATTGGGCAAAACATCTAATCATGTTCTGCCTACTGTGATTAAATGGATTGAACAACACCAGGATTCCGACTATGTGGGCAGTGGTATTGATGTGCTGTGGGATTTAGTCGTAGGTGAGGAATAGGGCGTGGGGGGAGTTTACTGCATCAAGAGGATCTAAGGATTTTTTGGTGTTATAGCGCTACGCGCAAGGCAAGAGGCATGCATGGCTATTGGCAACAGTTTACTACAACAGCTTTTGCTGCTTGTATAGCGTTTCTAGGACTCATGAGGTACACATTATTTTTCACCTCTTCCCTCTTCCCTTCCCCTCCTGGGAGGGGTTAGGGGTGGGTTCCTGCTCCCTGCTCCGAAGTCCCTAAAAACCAGAAATTTGTACCTCACAAGTCGTAGAATTGCTATAGTCGTAGAATTGCTATATCAATGTCAAACACCTTAATGGGTAGCGCTATATCCTAAATTAGGATTTGGTTTCAGGATCGATTTGGTATTGCGATCGCATTATCAAATCTTTTTTATTTTAGGCAATAGGCAATAGTGAATAGGCAATAGGGAATAGGGAAAATAAGTGTTTAGCTGATTAATCTATTAAACACTTATTCATAGCCAATTATATTTAAATCCTCAATAAAAGCTATACTGTCAAAAGCTTGTAATGATTTTTAATACTTTCCAGGCAGATTGGCAATTTAAATGCAAAATTATTTACTATAATCCATAATTTATCCCTAACCAATTAATAAAAATTTAATTCCCATTGTCTTGACATTTTTATTTGGGAATAGTTAATCTAAATGTAGTCGTTGTTAAAGAGAGGAATGACTGGGATTTAACTTTTGCCGAGCTTTCCCAATCATTCCAAATCAGGGCGACGCCCCACCTGAAATTTTGCAATCAGTTTCAGGTGTTTGATGTCAATGTAAATGATGGAGAAATAAAATGTCAAATTTTGATATCACTCGTAATCCTAAAAAAGATGAGGACTTGCGCAACAGCTCTAGCAAGACTGAGCGCACTGAGCAAACAGAAAACACTGAAGAGCTCACCGAACTGTCCTTTGAAGCAATGGAAACTATTGCCGGTGGTATGGCTAAGATCAAGTGGAACATGATGTAGTAGTGAAAGCCTTTCGGCTAGGCCAACCGTGCCACTGCCGATAATTTGGGCTGATCCGATTGCGGATCACTACAACTAAAAACCCTAGTGTAACGTGGCACCAATAACCCACCAGTAAAGAAGATGTGGGAGCGATGATATTCCCATCTGCGCACTGATGGAAGATTTTCGTCCCGTTGCACTAGTTTTTTTATTGGCTTGTGAACACAAGTTGCTAGGACCAGCTAATGGTGCTGCTTAGCAATACCCAAAGAGGAGATAGATTTATGCCTTCGATCTACAGTTCACCGATAGCTTGGCTAAATCGACCATATTTAGATCTAGGTCCAATCAATGGGGGATCGCCACATCTCTATAAAGTAGAGTTCAGTTATCGTCATTTAATCAGTGAGACACTACCGCCCTATCAAGTTCAGGTGAGCCTTCCCACCTCATTTCGGGAATCTGTGATCCGAGAGACTGGTATGACCCAATACCAAGTTGATCACCCACTACAACTGGCTAATGAATTAAGAACTGAACGATGGCAGAAGCTCTGTGACTACTTGACCCATTACCAGGAGCTTAAGCCTGTTACCAAGCTATTGGTCATACATCTTCTGAGCAGCTTATGCCTACATCAAACAGTTCTAGAGTATGTGCCCAAAATGTCAGCAGCAGAGATAGCTAGTGATTCAGTACTGGCTGCACTGGCTTTCTGTCGAGCAATGTCAACGTTAATTTTACATTTTGATTCTGGCAAACCTTACAGTCTAGAGGAATTTGAAATCATTGCCACTCATGCTCCATCTGGTGATCGGGTTAAAATTAATGCCATTCACCAGCTTGTTGTGGAGTATGCAAAAACTTTCAAAGATTTGGCAAAAGCAGAGTTTTGGGGATCAGTTCTTATCAAAGAAATCCAGGAAATTAAACCGTCCCTGGATGATTTTACTTACAAACTTTTGATGAGCATTTACTGTCGTGCTATTGTTTTTATTCCCCTGCTACATCGGGATAAGGACAAGGTCGTCCAGGAAATGGATCGTTGTCAATCCTATGCAGAAAGCTTGATTGGTGAGAATGAAGAGCAGCAGATAGTAGCCTATGAGAACCAAAATATTATTTTAGAGAGCCGAACCAAGGAAGCGCTGTGGCTAGGGGACTTTGATCTAGCTGAGGAGCGCGTCCGAGAGGCAGTTGAGAGGGATCCTTTCGATCCTAGATATCGTCTTGAGTTGGGACAAGTCCTAATCAAGCAGGGTAGAATTGAGGAGGCAGCGAAGGCATATCGTTCAGCAACCAAGCTTGGTCCTCCAGGAACAGCAGTTGCTTGGTTTATGGCAGGTCAGTGTTACCAATCCCTGGGTGAACTGGATATGGCTTGCGATTGTTACCTAGCTGCTGTGGATGCTGATCCATTGGCTATTTCTCCTGTAAAGCGACTGACTGGTTTAGCTACCCATCTAGAGAACTCTTTACTGGCCAACTGGAGTCAACTGCGTTTGACGGAACTGCAAGCACAAAAACAACGTATTTTGGAAGAGGGTGAGCGTTCATTTACTGCCGAAGTTTCTTTTCAGAGGAAGACCTCCCGAGAGGCAGTTACCGCCTAGGGCGTGTTTTCAAAGTTTTCCGCAAGATTATGATCCCCCCCAGCCCCCCTTAAAAAAGGGGGGAGCCATACTCAAAGTCCCCCTTAAAAAAGGGGGGAGCCATACTCAAAGTCCCCCTTTTTTAAGGGGGACCAACGGGGGATCTCCGAGGCAAGAAAACAGGCCCTAGTCCGAATTCCGAAGTACAGCACTACGCATTAAAGTTAGGACATTGATACAAGTAGCAAAAGCTGTTCTAGTAAACTATTGCCTATTGCCGTCTTGATGCAGTCGCTCATGGGGGAAACCACGGCAGTTGCTCATGGGGGAGACCCCCTTTGGCGGCACTGCCTCCCCAAGACCGCGCTGCATCGCTATTGCCTATTGCATAGCGCGTAGCGCTATACCAGCATGAAGTACCAGATTGTTCTACAGCACAGCGAAGAAGACTGTGGGGCTGCTTGTCTAGCTTCCATTGCTAAACATTATGGTCGTACCTTCACTATTAGCCGTTGTCGGGAAGCAGTAGGAACTCGCAGAGAAGGCACCACATTATTGGGATTGAGGCAAGGAGCAGATGCCCTGGGTTTCAATAATGTTAGAGGAGTCAAAGCCACCCTAGAAACGGTCAACAAAAAATCCCTGCCCCTACCAGCCATTATCCACTGGAAGGGCTATCACTGGGTAGTTTTATACGGCAAACGGGGCAATAAATATGTGATCGCTGATCCCGCTGTAGGCATCCGGTATCTCGAAACAAAGTGGCTCCAAGAAGCATGGCCCAATGGGGTAATGCTTCTGTTGGAACCCGATCCAGTCCGCTTTTTTGCCCAAGAGGATGAAAAAGAGAAAATTGGTGGGTTGGATCGCTTTCTCAAGCGCTTCTGGCCCTATCGCCATCTCATAGCTCAAACTATTCTGCTCAATTTCGTTGTGGGTCTAATTGCCCTGACTACCCCTTTTTTACTGCAAATCCTCACGGATGATGTGCTGTTGCGAGGGGATTCCCAACTGCTGACCAGAATCGTGATTGCTATTATCATCATGAGTCTAGTTAGCAGCAGCCTGGAGCTAGCCCAATCAAATATTATTGCCCACTTTGCCCAACGTCTGGAATTAGGGCTGATCTTAGACTTCGCACGACAAATTTTACGCTTACCTTTAGGTTACTACGAATCCCGCCGCAGCGGCGAAATCGCCAGTAGACTACGAGATATTCGAGTAATTAACCAGTTAGTTTCTCAAGTGCTTGTCAGTTTGCCCAGTCAACTGTTTGTGGCCTTAGTCTCTTTGGTTTTGATGCTGTTATACAGTGTCAAATTGTTGGTAGTTGCTGGTTTGCTCGCTATTTTAATGACCTTGTCTACGGTAGTTTTTTTACCAAAGTTACAACAAAAAACCCGTAATGTATTAGTAAAAGATGCCGAAAATCAAGGTGTATTGGTAGAAACATTTAAAGGTGCTATTACCCTCAAAAGTATAACAGCAGCTCCCCAATTTTGGGAAGAATTTCAACAGCGATTTAGCCGCCTGGCAAATGTTACATTCAGTACTACTCAGATTGGAATTGTTAACAATACCTTTTCTAAATTAATTTCAAATGTCGGTAGCATTATCTTGCTTTGGTTTGGCAGCACCCTAGTGATTAACAATGAATTAAGCACTGGTCAGCTGTTGGCACTTCACAATCTGAATCGTAATGTCACTCTCTTAATTATTACGTTAGTGAACTTTGTCGATGAATTTATTCGTGCTAATACGGCCTCTGAGCGACTTAATGAGGTGATTGAGGCTACACCAGAAACTCAAGATGATACCAAAAAGCCCTATACCAATATTCCGGCAGATTCAGATATTATTTGTACTAATATAAATTTTCACCATGCGGGTAGGGTTAACCTTTTAAAAGATTTTAGTCTCAAGATTCCTGGGGGTAAAGTTATTGCCCTGATTGGTAAGTCTGGCTGTGGTAAAAGCACCCTAGCTAAACTAATTGCTGCATTATATCCACCTCAATCGGGTAACATTCGTATTGGTATTTATAACCTACAAGACCTCTCCCTAGATTGCCTGCGGCAACAAGTAGTTCTGGTTCCCCAAGATGCCCACTTTTGGAGTCGAACAATTCTAGAAAACTTCCGTTTAGGTGATCCCCAGGTCAGTTTTGAGAAGATTGTCAGAGCTTGTCAAATTACGGGAGCTGACGAATTTATAATGAATTTACCTGATAAATATCAAACGATATTAGGAGAATTTGGTTCCAATCTTTCGGGTGGACAACGGCAGAGATTAGCCCTATCCAGAAGTATTGTTAATGATCCACCAATACTAATTCTAGATGAATCTACTGGTGCCCTCGACCCGGTGAGTGAGGGTGAAGTTTTAAATAATTTGTTTGACCACAGGAAAGGAAAAACAACAATTATGATTAGCCATCGACCCAGAGTTATCCAGCGTGCTGATTGGATTGTGCTGTTGGATAAAGGGCAATTAAAAATGCAAGGTCTTGTGGAAGATTTACGCAATCAACCTGGAGATCATTTAGATTTCCTAATTCCTTAGGTCTGTAAGTTTGAAGGATAAAAAATCAAAGGGGGTGTGGGTAAGTGCGGGTGTTGGGTGTTGGGAAAATAAGCTGTTACCCATTTAAGATCAAAGTACTTCACCCAATTGAGAACTGCTATAGTTCAGATTACTATTATGGTCAGCACACCTAAGACAGATTTTCTACCCGCAGTTCAAGAAAACGATTTTCTACCCCCAATCAGTCGTTGGAGTACTCTTGGCGGATTATTTCTGGTTGGTGCTATGGGGGTAGCTGTTACCCTGACCTGTGTCACTAAATATAAGATAACTGTTAAAGCACAGGCAATTTTCCGTCCCGCTGGTGAATTGCGTCTGGTCCAGGCACCTGTTGAAGGTTCGGTAATCAAGATTTTGGTTGCGGAGAATCAAATGGTTCAAAAAGGAGATGTGATTGCTACCATTGATGACTCCCGTTTGCAAACTAAAAAGAGTCAACTGCAAAACAATCAGCAACAAGCACAGCTGCAACTGATCCAAATCAATGCCCAGATTCGTGCCCTCGATCGCCAGATTGTAGCAGAAACTGACCGCTCCAAGCTCGCTGTTGCCTCTGCTGAGGCGGAACTTAGTCGTAGCCGTCGGCAATATCAAGACAGGCTTGTGACTACTGTGACTGAAGTTGAAGAAGCAGCTGCCAACTTAAGATTTGCCCAAGAGGAGTTGCAACAAGCAGTGGCTCAGTTAAAATCAACACAGGCAAACTTAAGGTCAACTGAGTCGGCTTTAAAGGCGGCTAAATCTAGGCGAAACCGGTATCAGAGCATATCAGCATCAGGAGCTCTGTCTCAAAATCAATTAGAGGAAGCTGAATTAGCGGTTGACCAACAACAACAAACGGTGGAGGGGCAAAAAGCAGCGGTGGAGGCGCAAAAACAAAGAATAGACCAGCAAAAACAAGCAGTTGATGCCCGTCGAGCTAGACTGCAACGGGTTAAAGCTGCTCTTAATCCTAGTAATGCAGAAGTAGCGATCGCTCAACAGCGCATTGCTCAAGAACAAGCGATCGCTAAAGCCACCCTAGCTACTTTAAACCGAGAAAAGGAAGCCCTGATCCAGCAGCGCATTGAAATTCAGAACCAGCAGTCCCAGGATACCCGTGAACTCCAACAAGTGGAAATTGAACTGAGGCAGACTGCGATTAAATCTCCAGAAGACGGTACTATTTTCCAACTTGCTCTACGTAATTCTGGTCAAACTGTGAAACATGGGGAAGAAATTGCTCAAATTGCCCCTAGTAACACGTCATTACTAGTTAAAGCTTTGGTTCCTGCTCGTGATATTGGTAAAGTAGAGATAAATCAAGCAGCACAGTTGAGGGTATCTGCTTGCCCTTATCCAGATTACGGCACTCTCAATGGTGTAGTCAAGAAGATTGCCCCAGATGCGACTACACTTCAAAGCAATAGTATCACAGCGTCACGGGAAAACAGGGGTAGCGCCTTCTACCAGGTAACCATTGCTCCAGAAAGCCTTGTTCTAGGTAAAGGCAATAAGCAGTGTGCTATCCAGTTGGGCATGGAGGGTAGGGCAGATATTATTACTAGAGAAGAGACTGTCTTACAGTTCTTACTCAGGAAGGCCAGACTGATTACAGATGTATGATAGGCTGATAGCATTTTTTATACTAATGAGGTACAAATTTATGGTTTTTAGGGAGCAGGCAAGAGGCAAGAGGCAATAGGTAAGAGGCAAGAGGCAAGAGGCAAGAGGCAAGAGGCAAGAGGCAAGAGGCAAGAAGCAAGAGGCAAGAAGCAAGAGGCAAGAGGCAAGAGGCAAGAGGCAAGAGGCAAGAAGCAAGAGGCAAGAGGCAAGAGGCAAGAGTAAAAAAAAAACTGTGTACCTCATAGCTATGAAAAATTTTAGATATGATAGCTTATGATAGCTACGTGATCTACTAGATCTTGGTACTTGAGGAGCGTTGTTGCGGAGCCTGCGGTCATCTTTTGATAAGATAATATCTTAAACTAATAGTCTGATCACCAACACTCAACCGATCGCAATCCCCTCACGACCATGGAACAGTCGCCATCCCTGGAGCATGCCCTTAAACATTTCTTTGGTCACGACTGTTTCCGTCCAGGACAGCGACAGATTATTGAAGAGGCGCTTCAAAATCAGGATTTACTGATTATCATGCCCACTGGGGGTGGTAAATCCTTGTGCTATCAACTGCCAGCTCTCCTCAAACCGGGCTTAACCGTTGTGGTATCTCCTCTGATTTCCTTGATGCAAGACCAAGTGACGTCTTTGGAAGATAATGGCATTGGGGCTACCTTTATCAATAGTACCTTGAGCTTCCAACAAATGCGATCGCGGGAAGCGGCCATCCTTCAGGGTCAGATAAAATTACTCTACGTATCACCAGAACGGTTACTAGCAGAGCAGTTTATCCCATTTTTGGATAGAGTGCGATCGCAAATCGGTATTCCCACCTTTGCCATTGATGAAGCGCACTGCGTCTCACAATGGGGGCATGATTTTCGCCCAGAATATCGGCAACTAAAACTATTACGTAACCGCTATCCTAATAGCTCAGTGCTGGCTCTGACCGCTACTGCTACTAATCGAGTCCAACAGGACATTATCCAACAACTGGAACTGCGACAGCCGAAGGTTCACATCGCCAGTTTCAACCGTCCTAACCTTTACTACGACGTTCAACCAAAACAACGGCAAAGCTATAAACAGTTATTAAAACAGATCCGTTCTCACCAAGGTTCCGGTATTGTGTACTGTACGAGCCGCCGTTCTGTAGACGAAGTTGCTTTCCGGTTACAGAATGATGGCATTTCTGCCTTACCTTACCATGGCGGAATGACGGATAAAGCTAGGACAACTAATCAAAATCGGTTTATTCGGGATGATGTGCGGATAATCGTAGCTACGGTAGCCTTTGGCATGGGAATTAATAAGCCCGATGTACGGTTTGTGATTCACTACGATTTACCTCGTAACCTGGAAAGTTATTACCAGGAATCGGGACGAGCAGGACGGGATGGGGAACCAGCCACATGTACCGTTTTATTCAGCGCTAGTGATATCTCAAAACTTCATTATCTCATTGATCAAAAGCCCGATCCCAACGAACAACGGATTGCCTATCAACAGTTAAATCAGATTGTTGACTACGCAGAAGGCACAGATTGTCGCCGCCGGATTTTGCTGGGGTACTTTGGTGAGCGGTTTCCAGGGAATTGTGACAAATGTGATAACTGTTGCTATCCTAAGCCAGTAGAAGATTGGACAATTGAAGCTCAAAAATTCCTCTCTTGTGTAGCCCGGTGTCGGGAACGGTTTGGGATGAACCACATTATTCAAGTGTTGCGGGGCTCAAAAAGTAAGAAAATTGAGCAATATGGCCATCACTTACTCTCTACTTATGGTATTGGTAAGGATAGAACTGCAGAGGCTTGGAAAATTCTAGTGCGATCGCTTTTGCACCAGGGATTAGTAGACCAAACCACCGATGGCTACTCTGTGCTGAAGCTCAATAAACTAAGTTGGGAAATCCTGCGCAAACAACGTTCTGTTTATGTTGCTATTCCCCAGTCATCTGTAGAAAAAGCCTTAGGGGAAATTAACCCCAGAGCAGCTGAAGCGGAGCTTCTGCTAGATAAACTGCGGAAACTAAGGAAACAGCTAGCTGACCGCCAATCGATTCCGCCCTATGTAGTGTTTGCTGATTCGACACTGAAACTGATGGCACAGCTGAAACCCAAAACTTTAGAGCATTTTGCTAAACTTTCTGGTGTCACTCAGTATAAAGTTACTCAGTATGGCGAGCAATTTGTTTCAGAAATTAGGGCATTTTGTCAAGAGCAAAAACTACCAGAACCTCTGCCCTCCAGTACCTATATGAAAACCCTGCAATTCTATCAACAAGGGTTAAGTGTAGAGGAAATTGCTAAACAACGAGGGTATACTACCAGGACTATAATAGATCATTTGAGCCAATTAATTGAAATGAATCAGCCAGTGGATTTAAAACGACTGGTACCATTGGAACACCATGAGCCAATTATCAAAGCAATTGAAAAAGTGGGTGATCAGTATCTGAGAAAATTACGGGAATACTTAGGAGAACGTTACTCCTACGAAGACATTCAACTAGTCCGTGCTTGGTGGCGACGGCAGGATAATTGATCTATAGCATTTCTCCCACTTACGAGGGTTTAGTCTTCTTTGACTAGTGATCCCCCCTAACCCCCCTGATCAACTCATAAGGGTAGGTTTTTTACATTAAGGTCAAACATGGGGCGACCCAGAGGGAGAGGAAAAGGAAAACAACGAAAAAGCTGCAGCTTCGGAACAGGGGGTTTCCCCCGGAGACGAAACCTTAGATAGTGGAGCCTTTATAGTTAGCAGGTTATGCAGAAAAGGGTTAAATATTTTTTAATAAGGCTCCACTATCTTACGGTAACTTCTAACCACTCGCGCAAAGCATGGCTGACAACGACAAATTAAGTACATTGTCTTGATGCAATAGCGAGTGGGGGAAACCCCCAAGACCGCGCTGCATCGCTTGTCTGTACCCCCACACCCCACACCCCACACCCCACACCCCACACCTGAGGTCAAAGTAAAAAACTTACCCTTATGAGCCTTATCAAGGGGGGGATCTGATTCCGTTAAAACGATCTTAAATATTGCATCCATGGCTATTGCCTTAAAAGGATAAGCTTTGTAGCTCACCAAAATAATAATTGCTATAGTTATTGCTATCCGCAGCACTAGAGATGATTATGAAATGATCGCACAATGCCATCCTGTGCTTTGGGTATACCCTAAAAGTTACTGGATCAGATCCTCAATTTTGAAGTCTAGAATATCACACAAGGCTTTGGTCTGTTCTGGATAGAGCTTAGGCTTGTGCCGATCCGCCTCCCAGTTAATCACTGTAGACTCTACCACATCACAGGCTCTGGCAACTTGTATGCGGGTTAAACCTAGACTTTCACGGCGTTCTCGTAGTTTTTTTCCTAGGGACATTACCTTCTCCGGTTGTCTTGTAGCAGTAGTTTACCTAAATTTATTTGACTATTTATAGTTTATATTATATAATATACTTTTGTGCAACACGCCAACTAAATTAATCCCAATGGTTTAAATTAGGATCATCAATGTAGGTGGTAAGTATGGTAAGTGTGGTAAGTGTGGTAAGTGTGGGGAGATAGGGAGATAGGGAGATAGGGAGATAGGGAGATAGGGAGATAGGGAGATGATATTATTGTTTAGTGGCTTAAGAATTGGGATTACCAAAAAATCAAAATCCCCGCTCTTACCAAAAAATCTGGGTCATTAGCCCCGTCCTTCCAGGATGGCTTTGTGTTAATATAAAGACATAACCAAAAAAATAGTATCCTAGATGAACATGATCACAGAATAAGTAGACAGTGTAAAAAACCTGTTTTGAGATAAGCAGGTTGCACAATCAAGTCTAACGATTTGGAAGTCTATTCAGGAAACTGGGATTAAGTTGAGTACTTTTCCTTGTGAGTGTTCTTTTGATCAGGAGGAGGTTTTGGAGGCTGGTTTTTTCCCAGAAGTGTTGAATAGGGAATCGGGAATCGGGAATCGGGAATCGGGAATCGGGAATAGAGAATAGGAAGCAGCGATGTAGTCGCTACTCCCTATTCTCTAAAACCCAGGAAAAAAGCACCGTAAGCAATTGAAAACTGGAATACTTTATCTGACTAGTTAATATTTGCGGAAGGAAGTGCCTCCATCTTTGCTATCACCGACGGGTCCCTTCCCATCTTTCGGTGGATTGTAATTGTTTAATGTATTCACACTCATCAAGGAAGTGCCTCCATCTTTGCTGTCACCGACGGGTCCCTTCCCATCTTTCGGTGGATTGTAATTGTTTAATGTATTAACACTCATTAAGGAAGTGCCTCCATCTTTGCTGTCACCGACGGGTCCCTTCCCATCTTTCGGTGGATTGTAATTGTTTAATGTATTCACACTCATTAAGGAAGTGCCTGCGTCTTTGCTGTCACGGGGTGGTCCGTCTCCATCATTCGGTGGTGTGAAAGTATTTAGTATCTGTAGTTGTGATAGTTGTAGTTGTCTTGATGCTGATATTGGTAAAACTTGTGGGTTAGTAAACTCAGGATTTTCATGGATTAGCTGCTTCAATTTCCTGAGTGATCCAGCGTTTCCGGTTTCACCGGGAGGGCCGTCTCCATCATTCGGTGGTGTGTAATTCATTACTATCAGTAGTTGTGATGATTGTGATAGTTGTTGGGATTCTTCGGAGGATGATTGCTGGTCAGTTGGTTGAAGATTTTTATCATTTGCGTGGTCGAATCCCTTCACGATTGTTGCTGCTAATTGTTGCAAGCGCTGTCTTATGTTGAGAGTGAAGGAAAATAGTGTTGTCCAAAGCTGGTTGAGCAAATTTTTCATTAGAGAATACACCTGTTCTAGAAATTCACCAAACACCGACTCAGGCGGCGTTTTTTGATTGATACTTGTTACAGCGCCTCTCAAGCCAACTTTTCGCAGATGATCAGAAAAATTTTTTTTTGAAGCAAAATTTGCTTAGCTATTCTAGTTTTCTTGGTGTTTGAGATTAGATCCGGATCCTTTTGAGTTGTGAACGATTACCCTTAGGGAAAGGCAAGAGGCAAGAAGCAAGAAGCAAGAGGGGAAAGATATCCGGAGTTTTATTGGAGAATAAAAAAGGCCTCCTAGGTTTACATCTCATTTAGAAACCCTATAGCATTTTTCAATTGGGTGAGGTACAAGGTTCTGGGTTTTGGGGAGTAGAGACTGAGGCCGTGGGTCACGCGGGGCGCGTTCGGAGCAGGGAACAGGGAACAGGGAACAGGGAACAGGGTTTGTACTTCAATTTGTATTACAAAAAAACACAGAGCGATCGCTCGATATCATCCAGCGATCGCTAAATGCTATTGAGTAAAAATCCTCAGGCTTCTCAACAAAAGAATGTGGTAAGGGGAAACTCCACCATCCTCAAGAGGTGCTTGTCATATCATGTCCGGATAATTACCCTGTCTTGATGCAGTCGCTCATGGGGGAAACCCCCAAGACCGCGCTGCATCGCTTAATAAAAATTTCTCCATCTCCCCATCTCCCCATCTCCCCGCCCTTTTATGATGGGTATTCAACTGGACTTGATATAAGGTGGGATTGATTCAGATTTTCCGGCAGAGGCGATCGCTCCTTGAGAGGATAATTTTGTTCCTTAATCAGACGCTGTAGTCGAGTAACTCGCTTACCCGGAGATGGGTGACTTGATAAGAAATCCCAGGAAGCTCCTTGTTTATTACTCATTCTCACAAAAAAATCTGTTGCGCCAGCGACATGACCATAAGTTTGCTGCAACAACCTCAAGCCAAACTCATCCGCCTGTTCTGGGACTGGGAAAATTTTGACCGAAAAGTCTAAGGGCGCAAGCCCCTTGCTTCTAGCCATGGGGTAAGCCCGCAGGGAATTTATTCCCTAAACCTCTTTTTGGTTGGCAACGTACCGTTTAATAGTTTCAAGTGGAGCACCTCCAACTGTGGACAAAAAGTAGGAATTAGTCCACAAAGTAGGTAATCGACTTTTCAGGTGAGGAAACTGCTCTCTAAGGTACCTACTGGTTGCCCCTTTAAAGCGCTTAAGCAATCTGTGAATAACAAACTGAGGATCCCATTCACAGAGTAGATGAATGTGGTCAGGCATTACCTCTAATTCGATAATTTTGACTTGGATCTCCTTTGCTATTTGGTAGAGGAGTTCTTTTAATTTTACTTCCACCTCTTACACTAGCACTGGTCGGCGGTACTTAGGGCACCATACTACGTGATATTTACACGAGTATACGATATTTTTGTTGTAGTTAAATTTATTTTTAATTTTGTCATGTAAATTAGATAAATCTTATGTATATACTATAAAAGTACACGCAAAATAACGCCAAGGAGGTGATTATAGTGCTAGTGATGGAGTTCAAGGCCATTCTCAAAAAGTCCCAGCAAGAAGCTGTAGATGAGGCCATTCGTACATCCAAGTTTGTGCGAAATAAGGTGCTTCGTTATTGGATAGATAACAAAGGAATTGGCAAGAAAGAACTCTATCGCTATAATACTAAATTAAGAGACGAGTTTAAATTTGTCAAAGATCTCAATAGCCATGCTTGCCAGGCGTCCGTAGAAAACGTGGAGCGGGCTATTAAGCACTTCTTTGATAACTGCAAAAAAAAGACTCCCGGCAAGAAAGGCTTCCCAAAATTCAAAAAACACTGTCGATCAGTTGAATACAAGCAGTCTGGCTGGAAATTATTCCCAGATAAGAAATCGATAAAATTCACCGACAAAAAAGGCATCGGGAAAGTTAAGCTTAAAGGTACTTGGGATTTGTGGTGGTTTGGCCAAAAGCTGATAAAACGGGTGCGGATAGTAAAGCGAGCTGATGGCTATTACATCCAGTTCTGTGTCAAAGTAGATAATTTTGAAAAATTAGAAAATACTGGATGTGCTGTTGGGTTTGATGTAGGGTTAAAAGAATTCTATACAGACTCTGATGGCAATACCGAACCCAATCCCAGGTTTTATCGTAAAAGTGAAAAACGAGTAAAGTTTTGCCAGCGACGAGTATCCCGAAAAAAGAAAGGTTCAGCCAACCGACGGAAAGCTAGGAATAGATTAGGTAGAGCACACCTCAAGATAAGCAGGCAACGTAAAGAACACGCCAAGAGACTGGCGCGTTGCGTAATCCGGTCTAACGACCTGGTCGCCTACGAAGACTTGAAGGTCAAAAACTTAGTAAAAAATCACTGCTTAGCCAAGTCTATTAATGATGCTGGTTGGCGTCAGTTTCGGGAATGGTTGGAGCATTTTGGTCAAAGGTTTAGTCGGATTACCGTTGCAGTTAATCCTGCCTATACAAGTCAAAATTGTTCTGAGTGTGGCGAAGTGGTCAAGAAGTCTTTATCAACCAGGACTCATATCTGCAAATGTGGATGCCAACTTGATAGAGATCACAACGCCGCAAAAAATATACTCAATAGAGCCTTGAGTACCGTGGGGCACACGGAAACTTATCAAAACGCTTGGGGAGATCTGGCCTCTACTTTTCCTGATTCCGTTCGCGTTCGCGCAGCGTCGCCTACGGCTAATCTGGTTAAGCAAGTCAGTTCGTTGAACCAAGAATCCCCCGATTTCTAATCGTGGGGAGTGTCAATTAGAGAGTGTTGCCAATCCGGAAATAGCCAAAGATTCTAGGGCTCCTAATTCCACACCAGCAATATCGCCAATTATGGATTGAGTGAGAACTAGGTTCAATGGTTGCTGAGTCTGATTACTAAAGGTATTGACTAATAAAGACTCTCCACCAAAGAATTTCTTGAGCAAGCCAGAGAAGAAGCCACCAGAAAATTGAGTTTTGATGGTAAGCTTACCATCCATACTGGTCATTGCCCCTGCCTCAGCAGTGATACTCTCACCAGGATCGAGAGTGACAAAAATTGCTGCAAAGGCGGGCTTGTAGCGAATTTCATATTTCACTGTCAGATCTCCCGTTGCTGAGTGATAGGAATATTACTATTCTGGCAGAAAATTTTCTGGTGTGCAGATTTCTTTAATAAATTTAAGCAAACTCTTTATTGGCATTAATTCATAATAAGTTCCATTTTCCTAGCTCACATTATCTTCCTAATCAAGGAAAACTGAAAAATAGCCTTAATCCACTACCGAATCTTGATAAGATCCACAATGTTTACAGTAGGATAAATATTTGTAAGTAATATTGTGGCAACTTTGACATTCAACATATTGATAATAACCGCAGTGGGGACAGTAGTGATCATCGGGTTTAATTTTCCTGGCACAATTGATGCATAGTAATTTTTTGACTCTGCTAGCTGCCTGGAGTTTAGTATTAAAAATAATTTTTTGAAAAAACTTTATAATTCCAAAGCCAATCAATGGAATCAGCAAGATATAAACATAACTGACCAGGAAAAGTAACCTACCGAAAATTTCACTAATTATATCAAATATAAATTGAAAGATAGCGCCAACTTTAAGGAACTCAAAGAGTCTAACAATTAGCGGTATAAAAAATATTACCAGCAAATGCCAGCTAATCAGCGCAATCAGTCCATATCCTCTGCGTTGAGTAAATTTATGAACTGATAGGGCGATAAAAATCAACGGCAGAAGAAAGAGGGATTGAAAAGCAAATTGGATACTTGGATACCAGAAAGATGCCTGTTGATATTTTTTGCGGATTGTATGAAATTTCTTATCATCCTTAATAAAATCTAGCAAACTAACACTTTCCGGTCTGGAGAGCATTTCATTTTTAATATTATCAATTTCCTGTTGAAGTCTGGAAATATTACGATTATTTCGCTCTAACTCTTGTTTGGTTTGTTCAGCACTGACTTGATTAATTGATCGCTCACGAGATTGACCGGCAATTTTTTCTAAGAGTGTGGAATCATATTGTTCACGAATGGTGTTATTAGATCTTCTAAGGCTACTTATTTTTGATTGTTTCTGGTTAATAGTTCTTTCAGTTTGCTGGTTTTGAGGATTTTTAATCTTATCTTTATAGTCGGCATACTTCAAACAGGTTGTAAAAACTTGACCCAGATGTCCTTCTTCAGCTTGTTGATAGGATTTTTTAAAACTAGTTGCTCCCAATGAACGGCTAATAATGTTATAGTCTTTATCTTGATCAGTTTGTCTACGGTAATTGTTCCACTCGTAATAACATGGATAAGTTTGAGCAGGACTCATAGGCCATCTGCTAATATCATTCAGTCCTACAAACACATTGATTAAGATAAAAATATCAATCACAACAATGACAATCAAACTCACTTTGTTCAGTGGTTCGTTGCTGAGTGTCCTTGATTTACTAAAAAACTTACTAAAAAATTGACTCAAAAGACGGGATATTCTGGCCATCATATTCAGAAGTGTTTACAGGATTTTTTTTTGATAAACCAATTAATAACTGTTATCAAAAATTAGAGGACTTTTATAACTATAAAAGTTGCTAAAAATATACCATCCAAAAGCTCACGGAGTGATTGCTCCAAGTGGTTTGCGGTAAACCACTACAATTCCGCTAGTGGCTACCAATGCTAAGGCTGATGGCACCAGAGGTACCCATACTCCTAGAGTAAATAGACCAAAGCATAGGAGATATAAAACCCCTGTCGCTGTGATGGTAGCGAGTCCCCAATACAGTATTCGACCACAGTGCCAAGCAATAGTACTACCAATGATTGACCAACCCCAAACCCAGAACAGGTCTCCCCAGGGCGACCACACCGATAATAATGGACGCTCACCGAGGCCAGCACTGATCATCTGACTGACCATCTGAGCCTGAAGAATTACCCCTGGCATTTCTTGGTATGGCCACTGCAGGGCACTGTAGGGGGTAGGATGGTAATCCTTGGCAATCTTTGCAGTTATTCCGATCAGAACTATTTTGTTTTTGACCCACTCTGGTTTGACCTTACCCTCTAGCAGCTCTGTGACAGTGACTCGTCGGGCGACAGTTTCCCGGTAATTGAGTAACACCTGGAACCCCCGATAATCACGATTGTGATAACCCCCAGCATTAGCTGACAACTCTCTTAAGACACTCTTACCCAAACGTATTTTATTCATAGCAATGGTTTTTGCCTTGATTCCGTCTTGGGCTAAGTAATGCAATGCGACCCTAGCACTGAAGGAGTGGTCGGTGGCACAGGGGTCATCGTGGTAGGGATGCATAAATACAAGATGCCTACGGATAATGCCATCAGGGTCAACCATGATATTGCTAAAACCAAGGCGGGATTCTGGTACCCCAGAGGGAGGTTTCATGCCTGAGTTTTCGGGGTTGTTAGCTACCCTAGCGCTACAAAGGGCAATGAATTTCTGATTTTGCTGTAACTGACGGCTCAATGCCTGGTGACCAGGTTCTCTAGGACGTTCGCGAAAGATATCTAAGCCAATCACTCGGGGTTGATTAGACTCTAGCTTGTCTAGGACTTCGGCTAGGGTTTGATCTGGGAGGGGATAGCCATAGCGGTTGATCTCGGCATCTGTGGCTTCAACCACCAGCAAACGGGAGTCTACCCCTGGATTAGGTCGCAGCCGCATCAGCTGGTCAAATGCCTTTAGTTCCCAAAGCTGAAGTATTCCCAGCTGCCGGATCACCATGACTAAAATGGTCACAACTACACTGAGGATCAGAGCCGATTGGACCAGGTGGCGCTGGTGATTGCCACGCAACTGTTGCCAGGTTGGGGGTATGGCGGCGGGATTTTGACAAATCACTGGCAACCAACTGGCACAGGGACATTGATCTTCCAAACCTTGCAGTTTTTTCCGGGCTTCTTGCACTGCTAGATACAAGGATTTACCACTAGCAAAAGCTTTGATAAAATATTGCAAAAACTGCTGTGCTACGAGATCCGGTACGGGCTCCCGCATAATAATCATGTGGGGAATGTGCAGCTGTTCTAGCTCATTGGCTAATCCTAAGCCATCACAGGAATTAAAAATTGCTAGGGACAACCCCCTTTCTATGGATTTTTTGAGGGCTTCTCTGAGTTCGTCAATGGTTAAGCTATCGGTCTGATTGATATGAATCCGACCTCTTTCTGCCTCGGTTTCACTATGACCTGCAAAAAACAAAATATCCCAAGGTTGCTCCCACAGGGTTTCGTTGAGCTTCTGCCGTGGTGGTTCTACTAGAAAGGTAATGTCTGCAAAGGGTAAATTCTTTAATAATTGTCGGTCTTGTTGGATATTAATCCCTTCGCTATTGCCCAGAATTGCTAGAATTCTAACGTTGTGTCGATCACGGCTGTGGTGCGATTTGCTTGGTTGTTGATACTCTGGAGTACTTAGGGCAATTTCTGCTTGGTGGTAACGCTCTAAAAATTCCCACTGATGCCAAGGAAGCTGCCTGACCTGGGGATTTTTAGTACGAATCAGCACCCGGACTTCTTCGGTAATGCCCACTTTCTCTAGCCACTTTTCCCGCAGCGGACTAAATAACTCTGACTTGAGCCACCGATTTAAGCGATCGCATAATCCCTGACTGTGGTTGTTGATGGAACCACCGATTGCCACTCGTTTAATTTTAATTTCTCGCAAAGAGCTCCCCAGACTGCGATAGCTTGACCGCCATTCGTGATAGTGGGTGACGATGTTAGGGGCTGCAGGCAATCTGCCAGTAAGTTCTGTTTCGGGACGTTCGCCTTCTGAGCCAATTTCCAGAGTGACTCGAAAACCTTCCTCAAAATCCCCATCCAGCTTAAGAGTTACTAGCTTTGCCATTGGCTTAGTTTTTTAACAGTTGACGGTTGACGGTTGACTGTCAACCGTCAAAAATCAGTATTTTGTCTGATATTATTCCTAGTTATAGCGCGTACTGAATAGGGAACAGCGGATTTGGGAACAGCGAATTTGGGAATTCAGATCACAAACTCTTCGATCACACTGGCATTATCCAGAGCAACCTTGACACTGAAACGGTCTCCGGGTTCGCAAGTAAAATCCAATTGAATCGCTTGATCCTCGTTTCTGGCTTGGGCATTGATCAGCATTTCTTGCTCCTCATCTAGCAAGAGCAACTGGAGATTGGGGGGTAAATAGGTTTGACCATTGATGGGATTGAGTTGTAGCAGAACATTCAGGGTTGTTTCGGATTCTGGGGTCAGTGCTACAACCAGAGCCACCCCTTGATTAGGTTTGCCCCATTCAATCTGTTTACATCGCTTAATGGTCTCAGACTTGGTTCTAAAGGCGAAAGCTAGCTGAGGACCATTGTTACCTAAAAGGGTTTCCAAACTCTGCCAACCTGCTTCAAAGATATGCTCCAACCATTGACTTAGTTGTGTCATCGGTTGGAATTGATCGAGGTAGGCTGGTAAATCTTTTAGCGTACGCAATTGGTGGATGACTAATTCACCGGTTTCCGAGGTTGGGGAAAATCCCAACAGCGTCGCTTCAGTATGGTCTTGATCAATCTCAACGACTACATAGCCAATCCGGTTAAATCTAACCTCCTGGGGAATGGGACAAGTCAAATCACCGGTTTTGACAGGCCGACATTCCAAGCGCCCCAAACCGGTTACCCTCAGGTCAGCCACATTTTCAGCCAAGCGCACTACTGAATTCCAGCTATCCCCCGAACTTAGGTCAGTGGGAATACCCAGGATCCGTAAATAGTTATTCACCGCACACACTGCCAGGGTGTTGAGATAGACTTGTTCAGCCTTTTGCTTGCTGGGTTGGTAGTGAGCAAACTGCTGGGCTATATCTAGTGCGGACTGGGTAATCGGCATGGGGATTGACCAATCTGCTAGCATGTTGGCGTTGTGTATCATGATTTTTTCCTAGGTTGGGGTTTTGTGGTGCTTTTCGAGCTACCAGTCTTTGAATCTTCTATATATCCCTCGCATACACCGAATTTTCGCAACAGGGGTAAGCATTTACGGTTATAGAATTTGGGCAAATCTTTAGCTTCTGGTGGGGTTAGTTTAAATTCTGCTGCAATGGTTTTCCAAGGCTGATCCGGAGGGAGTCGCCGCTCGATTAGGACTTGGGCATTAATCTCAGGGCGTTTCCTAAAGCAAGTCTGACGTAATACTCCGTCTGGGTCTTTTTTAACCCAATCCAAGGTTTTTTGCCATATTTTCATAACTGGCTGTAGATCAGGAGCAGCTGCTACCCTATCTACAGGGTCAATAGTTTTACCTTCCTCTGTGCTTAGGCCAGTAATTTGCCGCTTCTGTTGCCTATAGCCAGCATCTCGAAATCGTCTCAGTCGCTTTTTTAGTTCATCGTCGAGCCAAGTAATCACACCTTTGATAGTCGGGTCATACTCTTCAGGATGCCCACAGCAATATTCCCACATCTCTTGGAGAGCATCATTATAATATGAGCTATATTCTTTCCAAAGCTTGCCGGATTTCATCACTAGTAAATGTATCTCGCTCAGTTTTTGCCGACGTTCCAGACTTAATGGTGGATGATTACATGCTTCAGCAATCAGCTGACGGAGTATTCGATCTAGATTTTTCATCGGTAATGTCCCTGTTGTAAATGCGATCGCTTTTAGCAGCTCCTACGGAGCATCGCTTAGCGTGACCTACGGTCAATCGCGTTTAGTACGCATTAGTCTATCGATAGCGCTGATCACGTTAGTTGTTAGTAGTTTGTTTGTTTTTGGTAGATGCTTACACTAACCACTAACCTCTACTCCCCATGAAAAGCGCTACAAAGGGCAGCCCGAAGACTGGACTCAGTATTGACCATCCCTAGACATCTTAGGCATCAATGTTGGGGAATGGCAAAAGTCACCCAGTATGTATTTACACGAGTGATTGGGGGGTTTTTCGCAAAAAACCCCAAAAAAAATTTTTTGTCCGATTTTTTGCGAAAACCCTGGTTGAGAGGTGCTGTAACAAATGACTAAGCCAAGTGTGATTCAACAGGTGCGACAATCACGCGAATTTAATTCTTAATGGGTCAAAAGCACCATTACATTTCAAATCAAATCCAGTTAGTGGGTCAACAGACCATGTATACTCTCACCAACACTCTAGAAAAATCCGCTCCTCAGGTGCAACAGTTAGACAATGGTCTACTGCAAGGAGTACTAGAAGGTTTTATTGACGGTGTTTTAATTCTGAATACACAAGGAGAGTTGGTTCATAGCAATCAAACCGCTCGTGTTTTTTGTGAGGAACTGACACCGAACAGCAAACATCTTAAGGTGGTGCCTCAAGAAATCTGGCGTGTCTGCCAAGCCTTGAAAGACAGTGATGAATTCTATCCCCATCAATCTGTAATTATAGATTCAGAGATTACGACGAGTAACTCCATAACGTTTCGGATTCGGGCTAGATGGCTCAACCTGAGAATATCTGAGCAGCCTTATATTTTAGTTACCCTCGAAGACCAACGTCAATCCATTCATAGTATAGCCCTAGCTGAAGTTCAGAAATATGGCTTAACTGCCCGTGAGGCAGACGTCTGGTTACTGCGTCGAGTCAATTACTCTTACAAAGAGATTGCTGCGGAACTGTTTGTTACTCTCAATACGGTGAAGAAGCACATGAAAAACATTCGTGCCAAGCAGCAAATGGCAATGATTATGGAAGAAATGGCTGCTTAGGGGCATAATTAGCAATTTGGAAGACAGACATTCTTGGTGATGTGGGCATTTAGCGATCGCAATCCACCAATAAGAAAACATTTTTATCAGAGTGGGAGAGTTTGAGAGGGAAAAGAATACCCCGTCCTCAAAGGTCTTGAAGTTACCGTAAGAATAGTGGAGCCTTAATAATAAAGTTTTAACCCCTTTTCTCATAACCGACCAACCATAAAGGCTCCACTATTCTAAGGTTTCGTCTCCGAGGATGAATATTCCGTCTCAAATAGTGTTAATATAAAAAGTAAGGGTCTCAAAAAAACTGGGTATTGACCCTACTCAGCTACCCTGGCCTTTGGCCACGCTACGCGAACGGTGCGCGGGAAAGTCACGCCCATGGAGATAACAGTCGCCCACGGCTGTGCCTGGGAATCCCCATCCCTGCGACGGGTGGGGAGGTTCAATTAGTCATTTTTACTTAGTCATTAGTGATTGGTAAGATCAGTAATCCCTGATGGCTGATACCACCTCAACTAGCGGCGTGGCACAGGCTTCGAGGCTGGGACGAACGCCCATAAGCTGAATGCTTACCTTACTACTGCCTACTACAGCTGACAAAATGCCCTGGGCAGGGGCATTTTTTTGTAGAGCGCGATCGCACTCTTAGGTTTACAAATGAGATGTAAACCTAAGAGGTATTTTTTTATTGTCAAATAACACTCCGAATCTCTTTCCAATCTTGCCTTTTGCCTCTTGTCCGCAAGCCAATTTCTGCAAGACTTGTGTTTACAAATCATATAAAAAACGCTTATTCCGGTTGTCATATACCAAAGGGAACAGCGGATCTGGGAACAGGGAGTAGGGAGTAGGGAGTAGGGAGTAGGGAACAGGGAACAAAAATTCTCACAATTCCTACACGGATTGGTATAGTAATCGGTTAAACAAGATTGTTTCCCTGTTGCCTGTTGCCTGTTGCCTGTTGCCTGTTGCCTGTTGCCTGTTGCCTGTTGCCTGTTGCCTGTTGCCTGTTGCCTGTTGCCTGTTGCCTGTTGCCTATTGCCTGTTGCCTACTCCCTATTCCCTATTCCCTATTCCCTACAGATTTTGCCCCAAAAAATTTTTTCTGATTGTTTTGCGAAAAGTTGGGTTCACAGGCGCTGTAACAAGTAGCCAATAAAATGGTGATAATCCTCTCCTGTTTTAGTTTTTTGATTAACTTTTGGGACACTGTCCCAGGTTAATAGGAAACGGTTACGCCCCATATGGGGCGTTTTTTTTTAGCTGGATCCCAACCGTTCAATCAGTTACCCACTTTGCCAATTCATCTAGGGTAACTTTCAGCAGGTCACACAATACCTTGAGCTGATTTGGGTACAGTTTCGGGATATGCCTGCCCGCTTCCCAATTTTGCACCGTGGTCACAGTTACGCCCAATTCATGAGCGATTTCCCGCTGGGTGATATTTAGGGATTCTCGTCTTTTTTTAAGGTTTTCCCCTAAATTAGTCATTACTGTCCTATTTAAAAGTTAACATAATTAAGTTGACTGAGTTATAGGTTACCCCCTAATCTCACTAGAGACTATCTTACTTGACACTCCCCGGTCATTAGACGCGGGGATTCTTTGTTCAGCGATCCATCTTGCTCAACCAGATTCGCCGTAGGCGACGCTTCGCGAACGCGAACGGAACCAAGAAAAGTAGAGGATAGATCTCCCAAAGCGTTTTGGTTTAACACCAAGGTTCCGGTGTGCCCCACCGTACCTAAGGCTCGTTTGAGGATGTTGATTGCGGCATTGTGATCTCTATCTAATTGATATCCACACTTACAGACGTGGGTTCTAGTCGATAAAGATTTTTTCACTTCCTCGCCACAGTTAGAACAGTTCTGGCTAGTGTAGGCAGGATTAACTGCAACAGTTATTTTTCCGAACTTAGCCCCAAAGTGTTCTATCCATTTCCTCAATTGATACCAACCAGCATCATTAATAGACTTAGCGATACAATGATTTTTTACCAGATTTCTTACCCTCAAGTCTTCATAGGCGACCAGGTCGTTAGACCGGACTACGCAACGTGCAAGTCCCTTTGCATGTTCTTCACGCTGCCTACTTATTTTAAGGTGTGTCCTAGCAAGTTTATTAATCGCTTTCTTTCGGTTAGCAGAGCCTTTATTTTTCCTGGAAACTCGACGTTGATAGAATTTTAGGCGCTTTTCTCCTTTTCTATAAAATCGAGGATTGGGTACAGTATTGCCATTGGAGTCAGTGTAAAAATACTTTAGTCCAACGTCCAGGCCAATAGTGCTTCCTGTTGCTGGAACAGACTCATTAATATCGATCTGAATGCAAAACTGAACATAGTACCCATCTGCTCGACGGACTATCCTGACTCTCTTGATCAGCTTTTTGTCAAAGCGCCATAAGTCCCACGTACCCTTGATCTTGAGTTTTCCTATTCCTTTTTTGTCACTAAAAATGATTGACTTTTTGTCTGGGCATAACTTCCATCCAGTAGTCTTGTATTCCACTGAGTGACAATGCTTTTTGAATCTAGGAAATCCTTTCTTACCAGGAATTTTATTTTTGCAGTTTTCATAGAAACGGGCAATTGATGACCAAGCTCGTTCAGCACTAGCTTGCCGAGCCATAGAGTTCAATTCATTGGCAAACGGAAATTGTTTAGCTAAAACCGTGCAATATTTGTTGATGTCTAACTTTCCAAGACCTTTATTGCCCATCCAATAGCGAATACAGCTATTGCGAACAAACTTAGCTGTTCTAATCGCTTCGTTTATTGCTAAATATTGCTTTTGTTTTGCGTATGCTTTGAACTCTAATACAATCATTATTATCGACCTTTAACTACTACTTTAGTATACAACATTTAGCGTAAGATTACGGAATTTTATAAATATTTTTTTCTCACGGCGGCTAAAGCCGCAAAAGCGCCTTCATCCTGGAGACGAAACCTTAAAGAGTGGAGGCTTATTATACCAAATCCTGTTGCCATACCCCCCTTATCTGCATAGCCCTAGATTTCTGGCATAAACTGGGATAAAAAGATTTGGTCGATTTTTATAAAGGGGTTTTGACAACCAGATTTAGTATTACAAAGACTTGAAACTTTGACCCATAACCTATCGACCATAAACGCTCCACTCTTTTACGGTAATTTCAGACCCCGCTCGCTCGCTTTGTGACGGGGTTTTCGGCTTTGGGGAATTTTATAAGCTGGTCTTCATTTGAATTCCATGGTTCTGACAGCAGGGGAGCAGGGGAGCAGGAGAGAGGGTTTAACGTTTTTTTTTCTAGATGAAATCGATCTGTAGCGGTAATTTCCAGAATTAGTATCGCGCTGATCATACTTATCAGGTACATTCAATGGTTCCATCGGCCACTCCCGAATCCGATTAACCCAAGACAAAAGTACCTTACCGAATTTATCACTGCTATACCAATCCGTGTAGGAATTGTGAGAATTTTTGTTCCCTTTTCCCTACTCCCGTCTTGATGCAGTCGCTCATGGGGGAAACCCCCTGTTCCCTTGCTGCATCGCTACTCCCTACTCCCTACTCCCAGATCCGCTGTTCCCTGTTCCCTTTGGTATATAGGACAAAAACCATTAGTCAAAATTTGCCAACCTGGCAACAAACCCAGTTGGGATTTGGTTTTGATAGAAACTAAAGATACAAAAAACAACAAAAAATAGTCCTAATTAAGATAGGAAAATTATTATATCGGCAAAGGTTGTAGAGTTTTTGTTGACAAAAATTGATTTATAAAATTCATCAATTAATTAAGACCTATCATGGAAGATATCAAAACTATTTACCAAGAGGAACTAGACGAACTACAAGAAGTTCCCTCATCACTGCTCATTACTAACGACGAAAGCAGCCAAACTTCAAGACTTCTCATTACTAACGACGAAAGCAGTAAAAGTTCAACTACGACTCTTCAAATCACCTCAACACAGATCTCAGGGGTAGTTTCTGAGTCCTATTCCGATGAATTGTCGAAACGTTTATCTCTATTTCCAAACCCCTTTAACCTTATTCTCGGTACTCCCAGTTCTGAGTTTCTGCGTGGCACTAACTATAACGATATTATTTTAGGTCGCGGGGGCAATGATATTATTCTTGGTCTCGGTGGCAATGACTTTCTGTTTGGAGACGATGGAAATGATGTTGTTGTCGGTGGCTCTGGTAACGATTTTGTATCTGGTGGCAATGGTAAAGACTTTCTATTTGGTGGTTCCGGTAACGATAGGCTGGATGGTGGGAATGGTAATGATTTTCTGTCTGGGGGAACTGGATATAACCTCTTCATCGGCAGTACAGGCAATGACACTCTCAACGGACAAGATGGCAGAGATACCGTAGATTACACTGGTCTGGGTCGAGCCATTACCCTTTTACCCACGGGAATTGTTAACAAAAATGGTCTTGGCAAGGATGAACTAATCCGAGTAGAGACTATTATTGGCGATCGCAATCAAGCTAACACCATTGATGCCTCTTCTGCTGGTACTGGTGCTTCGATCAACGTTGATTTGCAACAGGAAAAGTTACAAATTAATGTTGTCGGTGGTTCCATTCTCAACCGCACTGTACGGAACTTTATTAATGTCAAAGGTACCGAACTCAACGACACTATTGCTGGTAATAGACTAAGTAACAAACTTAGCGGTGGCGGTGGTAATGATGTCATTAGTGGTAGCGCTGGTAAAGATGTCATTGATGGTGGCTCTGGAAAAGATACAGTGGATTACACTGGTCTAGGTAGAGCGATTACTGTTTTACCAACTGGAATCGTTGATAAAGGGGGTTTGGGCAAAGATCAGCTGATTGGGGTTGAGAAAGTCATTGGGGATGCAGGTCAGGTTAATACTATCGATGCTTCTTCTGCTGGTACTACTGCGTCTGTGAATGTAGATCTGCAAAAGGAAACTTTACAAGTTAATATTGTTGGTGATGGCACTCTGAATTTCGCTGTCGAAAACTTTGTCAATGTCAAAGGTACTGGACGCAACGATACCATTGTTGGTGACAACCAAAATAATCAACTTACTGGTGGCGCAGGGAGTGACGACATTGTTGGTGGTGGTGGCAAAGATACCATCGTAGGTGTAGATCCCAACAGTTTGAGTCCAGGAGTCAACGAGATTGATATCTTAACTGGAGGCGCTGGTGCTGATACCTTTGTGATCGGAGATAGCAAGAATACTTACTATGAAGGGGGAGGATTCTTGGGTCTAAATGACTACGCTCTAATTACCGATTTCGAATCCGGTACGGATAAAATCCAACTGAAAAAAGACAACTATCTGTTTGGACGAAACTTTATTGCTGTGCGCAAAGGCTTCTACTATGATGATTTGAGTAGTGCTGCTTCAGCTGAAACCATTGTTGACAACCTATCTGAAGGTGTTATTAAAGACTCTGGCTCAAGTCTCGGTGCTGACACCACTGGTGATAGCTTCGAGTCCAGTCGGATACTTCCTAATTTTAATCTCGATATCATTGCTATCGTTTCCGACGGATATAGTCAATCTGATCTCCACTTTGTGTAATCTCAAGTTTGGTTAATTACATCCGAAATAGTTGCTAGATTTTTGGTAATTTAGTAATTAGTAATAGGTCATTATAAAGTATCAATTACCTATTACTAATTACTAAATTTTTTGCCAATTTGGCGTGACAAATCAATCACAAAGCCAATTTGGCGTTACAAGGGTTGTCTTGATGGGATTTCATCGAAATACCATAAATCGCTAAGGAAAATATTATGGCCACAATTCAACAGGCAATCCTTAAAAACCAACCATCAGCAAAAGACAAACTAGACTTAATACCCGACGCTATTAAAAATAAACAGGTAACAGAAGTCAAGTCCAGCAATGCTCCAGCTTTGACTAATTCAACTGCCCTGAGTGCTATAGGCGGCTTGAGCGGTGCAGAAAAGTCAGCTGTAGAAGGGTCAATATTAGCACCAGTGTCCTCAATCACAGGAATATCCTCAAGCGCAGCCCCAATCGCAGCAGAGTCATTCTCAACAGGTATCACAACAAAACCTTCTATCCAGCCCACTACATCGTCTAGTCTGACTAGCCGACCCTTTTTCCCATTCTTCTTGCCTAAGTTCATTATCGGTACTCCCCGTAGTGACCTTCTGGTTGGTACTGGCTCCACTGATATTGTTCTTGGTCTCGGTGGAGATGATCTAATCTTTGGACTTGGGGGTAACGACATACTCTTGGGCAATGATGGCCATGACGTCATGTTTGGTGGCTTTGGTGACGACAGGATGTTTGGTGGTCGTGGAAACGATTTTGTGTTTGGCGACTCCGGAAATGACACCATATTTGGGGACAGTGGCAATGATGTCTTGTTTGGTGATGCCGGTAAAGATACAGTTAATTACTCTACCTTGGGTACAGCAATTACCCTCTTACCTAGGGGTATAATTGACAAAGGCCGTTTTGGTCGGGATGAGCTTGTCGATGTTGAGAAAATTGTTGCAACTCCAGGTAAAGCCAATACGATTGATGCTTCCTCTGCTGGCTCTGGTGGTTCTATTAACGTGAATCTGCAAAAGCAAAGCTTGCAGGTCAATCTTGCTCGCAGTTCTAGTTTGAATTTGACTGTCCAGAATTTTGTTAATGTCAAAGGTGCCGCTCTCAATGACAATATTATAGGAGATAATAAAAATAACCAACTTACCGGTGGTGCAGGAAGTGACGAGATCACTGGTGCTGGTGGTAAGGACACTTTAGTTGGTGTTGATCCATCTAGTTTTAAACCAGGAACAAAGGAGATTGATATCCTGACTGGAGGTTCTGGTCGCGATAAGTTTGTTCTAGGAGATTCCAGAAATGTTTACTATCAAGGTGGTGGAATCTTTGGGTTAAACGACTACGCTTTCATTGAGGATTTCAGAAGTGGTCAGGACAAATTCCAACTCAAACGAGGCAACTATGTGTTTGGACGGAACTTTATCGCTGTACAGAAAGGCTTCATCTTTAATAAGTTTGACAGTGTTGCTGCAGGAGCAGCTCGAAGCAGTGAACCCAATGTGGCTCAGGTTGAGAATGCTGTTGACAACATAATCAAGGGTAATAATCCCGATCTTTCTAAGGTGACTACTGGTGTTGGTGCTCAAATCAGTTCTGCTGCTTGGCCAACAGACAATGATAGCAGCTCTTCTCGATTGATTGCTCCTGTTCAACTTGACATCATCGCTATCACAGAGAATCGGTATAACTTCAGTGATATCGACTTTGTTTAAGGTTTAAGTAATTAACCGTAGGGTGGGCAGTGACTAGCAACGCCATGAACAAGGTTGGTGAATCGGTGTGATCCACTGCCCACCTGAGATCAACCAAGTAATTAACCGTAGGGTGGGCAGTGACTAGCAACGCCATGAACAAGGTTGGTGAATCGGTGTGATCCACTGCCCACCTGAGATCAACCTGCTGGTCAGGGCAAGAGCCTAAAGTGCGATCGCCTCCATCGTTTTTTGATGAGTTTTTTTACTAAGCATACAACAAGCAAGCATACAGCTCCTAGTCACTTGACTCTTGAGTTGATGATTATTAGCCAATGCCTCGATAATTTTTTTGTCAATATCTGATTTAATAGCCGTTTTTTGATCGATAATCTTGCTATAAAATTGGTGTCTCATACCTGTCGAGTAATTCTGACCTCTAATATCGCTAGCAAGAAACTCTCCAATTCCTCCCCCCAGTTCCCTGACTACATCTATTTCACTGTCTGCCACTTGCGAAGCCAGCGCCACTGCTCTCGCATATAACGGTAAAGCAATAGACAAACCTGCGCCAGTAGCAGCAATGAATGTAGCGAGAATATAGATTAGAACCAGAGCAACAATATATCCGACTAGGACATCTATAATAGCACCGATTACCGGCACAATAATTACAACAATTGCGCCGACAATTTCTGATGAGGATAAAATTTCTACAAGTCTCTCAACATCCAGCTCATAGTCTACATTACCAACTCGAATAAAGGTAACATTTTTTTCATTAAAAACTAGTTGTTTAGCAGTATTATTGTTTGAATTTGTTTTTTCTAAAATAGGTTTGATAGCATTGTCAAGCTCATGAGCAATTGACTTTACCCAATCCTTGACACAGGTTTCAACGATATCCTCTGCAGGACTTTCTGTCCCAGGACTTACTTTTAAAGTATTTCGAACCTTTAATTTTATCGTTTCTGCCAAGGTGCTCAGATATATATAATCTCTATTTTTCCACTCTTTAATTTCAGTAAATACTATTTCATTGACTACAAAAAATGCCAAGGACTCACTCAAAGCCCGGAGCAATTTAGGATATCTATTATAGATTAGAGCCTGTGTTTGGCGTTGCACCAAAGCATTACCGTCTTCATAACTTGCTTGAAATTGATATCCAAGGCTATGTTCCATCTCAATCTCCTCAAATTTAATTGTGAGTTTCTACATGACAAACTGGGTTGGGTTTACCTTATTAAAGTTATCACCTACAATACTCAATGATATAAAATTGAAACAAATCTTGATGTTTGGATGAAATGCTTATGCTCTGAGGAGATACTAACTAATTAATTAGCCGATATACCAAATAGAATTTTTGATCGGTTTTGGAATTTTATTAATCAAATTTAACCGTTGATGAAGTAATTACTTGAGAGACAGTTAAGATGCCGAAATATAGAAATTATCAATTGGGTGAGGATGGGGAGATGGGGAGATGGGGAGATGGGGAGATCGGGCGGGAGATGGGGAGATCGGGCGGGAGATGGGGAGATGGGGAGTGTGGGGCCCGGGCGCGGGGAGTGTGGGGAGTGTGGGGCCCGGGCGCGGGGAGATTAGGTATCATGGGTCAAGCTATAGCCGTTTTGATAGCTATGAGGTAAACAGGATTTTTTCCCGACTCCCGACTCCCGACTCCCGACTCCCTCGGTGCGCTTTCCGTAGGCGAATTAAATTCGCCACGGGTCGCACCGCTCCCGACTCCCGACTCCCGACTCAAGTGTGGGATGAGGAATTTTTTTTGCTGGTAATCTTGACTATATAGTCAAAATTGTGCTAGCTTAAAACTATGGTTGGAAGAAAGCTAGAGTTCGACCGGGAAGAAGCCCTAGAAAAAGCTATGGACTTGTTCTGGTCTAAAGGCTATAATGCTACCGGGCTCAATGAGCTGCTGAAGCACATGGGCATCCAACGCCAAAGCCTGTACAACACCTTTGGTAGTAAACATGCTCTGTTTTTGGAGGCAGTACAGCACTATGGACAAACCGTAGTCAGCTGCATTGAGCAACAGTTGAATGAACCGGGCTCTCCCTTAGAAAACATCCGTAATCTAATCAGAGGCTTGGCGTCTGAGGCTATCTGTCCCAAATATCGTGGGTGTATGATGGCCAATACTATGATGGAGTTGGCTCCCCATGACCCAGCAGTGGCTAAGATGGTTCAGTGCCTAACCTGGCAGGTGGACAAAGCCTTGGAGCGGACATTGGAGAGGGCTGTGGCCGCTCAGGAGTTGCCAAGGGAGGCTAATCCACGTCAACTTGCTCGCTTTCTACATCATGTTATATTGGGATTCAATGTCCGAGGTAAAATACATCCAAGTTGTTCTTATCTAGATGACATTCTGGAGGTAGCTTTGTCTGTACTCGAATAATCGGTTCAGAGGTAGCAAAATTTTTTTTGCCCATTTTTTGACTATTCAGTCAAAAAATACCGTGATTTGAGCCGATCACCCCTGCTTAAGTCTGGAAATAATTCTCAAAGGCTCAGGAAGTCATAGTCATTCAGGAGACATCTAAATGTTACAACCTATTAGGTTTACTAGAAGCGAAGACATCAGTACCAAATCCCAAAGTTGTGATTTACCAACAAACCCCGCTGCAGGATCTGATGCTTCTTCTAGGTCTACTACTTCCTCTTTTGCTTTTGGTTGGTGGCAAACCCTTTGGGCAGATATCGACGTTATTTTCACACGAGACCCAGCTGCCCGAAATTGGATAGAAGTACTCTTTTGTTATCCTGGTTTGCATGCTTTAATGCTACATCGAGTTGGTAACTGGTTGTATTCTCGTGAGTTTCCCTTCTTGCCTCGGTTTTTGTCCCATCTAGGGCGGTGGCTAACGGGGATTGAAATTCATCCAGGGGCAACCATTGGCAAAGGTGTATTTATTGACCACGGTATGGGAGTAGTTATTGGTGAAACCGCCATCGTGGGTGACTATTGCTTGATTTACCAGAATGTAACTCTGGGGGGAACGGGCAAGGATAAAGGTAAGCGTCACCCTACCTTAGGTCACAATGTGGTGGTGGGTGCTGGAGCCAATGTTTTAGGCAACATCCGAATTGGCGATCGCTCTCGCATTGGGGCTGGCTCAGTTGTACTGAAAGATGTGCCCGATAACTCCACGATAGTGGGCATTCCAGGTCGGATTGTTTCACGAAAAAGTCAACCCGATCCTCTGGCACACCACAAACTGCCAGATGTAGAGGCCAAGCTAATTCGGACATTGATAGACCGCATTGCTACTTTGGAACAACAGGTGCAGGATTTGAAGGAGCGCGAACACACAGCAATTCATTAAGTGATGGGTGATGGTTAATGGGTAATGGGTCAATGATCAATTACCCAACAATACTTGATATCATTCCACTATTCACCAATGGTGAGCTAGCAATCATAACAGAGCCTCTGTATGACTATTCCGGTTCCGCCAAGAACTCGTGCTCAAGAATCTCGAGCTGCTATCGAACGGATTTATGTGATCATGCGACATCTATTTATCCGAGGATACTACAAGCCGGGGGGTGCTTCTGGTGCAGCCTTGAGGCAAGCGTTGCTGACTTTGCAACCGGAAATTTATGGCTCGATTGCTGACCCACAGAAAGTGGAATTGAACGGTCTAGTTTATGTTATCGATCGCTTACCCTGCGGCATGGAAATGTGTCGTTTTGTCAAACTGGTGGCGGCAGAAGGGTATAGTCAATCAGGATTTGAGACAATTGTTCCTGCTAAACGTCGCCGTAATTGCTACCGCATTGATCAAGAAACGATGCTGATCGAAATTACCCGAGGGCGTAGCGAGATTTATGACATTCTTACCCATTTGACTTTTATTTATATCGAAGCTAATAAAATTAGAGACCATGCTCTGGAGGAAGGTCAACCAACACGAGAGTGGATAAAGCTCGAAGAAATGGTTACAGGTCAACAATCCCCGGATAATCCTAAGTCCTTGGTGTCAGAAGACCTGGAAGTCCAGCATCGAGCTTTTTCTTATTTAAGTACTCTTTTAGGACGTACCTTTGAAGAAACCAAACACGCTTACCATCGCCTGGCTCAGGGCAGCTCTGATAATAATGGTCTATTTGATATTATTTATTGGCTGGGTCGAGTGGCGATGGAAGAAGTCCAATCCCAACGCGATCGCAAAATTACTTTCAGTTCCACACTGCGGGAGCGGATTGGACATCATATCCACGGGGCGCAGTGGGCAACTGATATTAAAGGCTTTGTATTAGAAAACAACTTATGGGAGCGCCCACTCCATATTATTAGTGCGAATTTGCATAGCGTGATGAATTGCTTATTTGCGCCATCAGCACTGAAACACACCTTGGGAGAAGACAAAAAAATTGAGGAAATTGCCCGTGAGTTAAGTTTACCAGAAAACGCCCACCTAAACCAAGAGGTTAGGGAGTTTGCCTTGCAAAATGGGATGTTTTATCTGGCCGATAGAGCTGGGACAAATATCCACGTGCAAATTTTTGATACTGCTATGTTCCCCCTCCCTTTGCTATCTCCTGAGTTACCCATTAATCATAACATAATTGAACAAGAAAAGCCAGTTATCTTGGTAATGGATTATGCTTTTGGGGAACAAGCGTTTGAGATTATGGATGAATTACTCAAACCTTATAAAACCGGTGGGCAATCCCAAAAACTTAATGTTAAATCGATTTCGGTAATGGGAAAAGCGGGAATATTGGTGGGACACAAGGGAGATTTAATGCTACCAACGGCACACATTTTTGAGGGAACAGCCGATAATTATCCTTTTGTTAATGAGCTAACTAGTGAGGATTTTAAAGATGATGGCATTCCCATTTATGAAGGAGCGTTGGTGACAGTAATGGGAACCTCTTTGCAAAACTCTGATATTTTAGCTTATTTCAAAAGTTCCTCTTGGAATGTGATTGGCTTGGAGATGGAAGGGGCACACTTACAAAAGGCAATTCAAGCTGCTTCTATGATCCGAAAAAGTATCGATGATAAGGTAAAGCTGCGTTATGCTTACTATGCTTCTGATAACCCCTTGTTGACAGGCAGCACCTTAGCTTCCGGGGGATTGGGAACAACAGGTGTTAAGCCCACCTATTTAATCACTATGAAATTTCTTAAGAAAATCCTGGGATAGGTAATGGGTAATGGCTCAGAAGTGTTGAATTTGGGAACAGGGAACAGGGAACAGGGAACAGGGGGTTTCCCCCACTCGCGCTTTGCATCAAGACAGTGAGATGAACCCATAGCGGTTCTGATACTAATGGGATACACAAGATTGTTTCCCTGTTGCCTGTTGCCTGTTGCCTGTTGCCTGTTGCCTGTTGCCTGTTGCCTTTTGCCTGTTCCCTACTCCCTACTCCCTACTCCCTATTCCCTGGGCGCAGCGCTATAATAAATAGTTAACCGGACATGCTATTCTTCAATCTCTTCATCTTCTTCCTCCAGAGAGTAAGTGCTAATAAATGTTGATAATGCATCTGCTATATTGAACTCTGGATACTCTCTGAACATTTCTAGAATCGGATTGTCTTCTTCGGTATACTCATCCTCCCATTCATACATGTTTCCCGAGTCATCAATATCAGTAAAGGTTACTGGAACTGGTGAGCTACTAAAACATCTGACATCTGACCAAGGCAACATCTCAGCAGTACTGTCATATCTGTAGATATCAAGATACATCAAAAAAGGAATTTCTTCAAAGATAATTTCATAGTATTCTTCGATTAATTTATATAACTCTGACTTATCTTTATTCAGCTTTAGCCAAAAGGTCATTTGCTCAGAGTTGGCAATTGATTTCAATTTTTCATCTACTAGAGAACAAAATTTAACGCCTAAATATAAATCTTGATACCTTTTTTCAACCTCATAGCGCCATTCGTCTACTTGACTGGGAGTGATTATAGAGTCATGAGGGAGAAAATTATCTTTATAAAACCATAAACTAGGAGGGTAATAGGAAAAAGGTCTTCCCTTTTTTCGGCGTTTTTTATTTTTACTGCGCTTGTTCATGATCTTTCTGTTTATAGTAAGGAAAAGTGAACAATATAGAAACAAAAATTACCCCCAGTTACGACTTTTGTCAATAACTGGGGGTAGGGAGTTAATCAGACAATTGCTGAAAACAATTTGTGAAAACGCGATTGACTGTAGGTCACGCTACGGGATGCGACCTAGGAGCCGCTAAAAGCGATCGCATTCCCCAAATCCCCTGCCCCACTCAGATTCATGTAGGGTGGGCAGTGAACCAAACCGATTCACCAAGCCAGCGCGATCGCGAAGCGGTTCCTTACTGGCAGTGCCAGACGCTGCGCGAACGGAACATCGCATTACTTGACACTGCCCACCAACGGATTAATCACAATTGATGTAGGGTGGGCAGTGAACCAGACCGATTCATCAAGCTGGCGATAGAATTACGCTCGCACTGCCCACCAACGGATTAAGACAGAGGAAAAACAGGAAACAAACCAGATCAAGGAGACTTTAACTAGTCAGTTGTTTCCGCCACCCTGTACTAGTGCTTAGACAAAGGAAAGATCCCCTTGGTTATACCCACCAGACACAATAGCAATAACATCAAAGCCGAAATTAGGCACGATCTGAACAGACTTCAAACTATCCCCTGTGGTGAGCTGAGATTGAACACCATTACTCTTACCTCCAGCAATATTCTTAGCAATCTGTTCAGCTGAAGCAATACTTGTGTCACTTGTCTTAAAAGAAAGGAAGCCTTTCTTGATAGCGATAAAGTTTGATCCAAAGATATAGTTGCTGCCTTTGTGGAGTTGGATTTTATCCGTACCGGATTGGAAATCCTTAACTAGAGCGTAATCATTCAGACCCAAAAATCCTCCTCTACCGACATAGTAAGGATTTTTGCTATCTCCAATCACAAATTTATCAGCACCAGCTCCTCCGGTTAAGACATCAATTTCATTAACACCTGGCTTTTTACTGTTGGGATCGACACCTACGATGGTATCATTACCACCGGCACCAGTAATATTGTCACTTCCCGCACCACCAGTAAGTTGATTACTGTTGTTATCACCAATAATGGTATCGTTGCGACCAGCACCCTTGACATTCACAAAGTTTTGGACAGTGCGATTCAGAACCGGACCATTAACAACATTAATCTGTAAACTGTTCTTTTGCAGATTTACGTTCACAGACGCACCACTACCAGCAGAAGAGGCATCAATAGTATTAGCTTGACCGGCATCCCCAATAATCGTCTCCACTCGGATCAGCTCATCCTGGCCAAGACCACTTTTGTTAACGATTCCCGTGGGTAAAAGAGTAATGGCTCGACCGAGACCAGTGTAATCGACGGTATCCTTACCTTCCTCTCCATCCAGGACATCATTACCACTACTGCCAATAAAATTGTTTGTGCCAGTTCCGCCAAATAGGGAGTCATTACCTGAGCCACCATCGAGAGAGTCATTACCAGAACTGCCAAACACAAAGTCGTTACCTGAGCCGCCAGACACAAAATCGTTACCTGAGCCAGCGATAACAATGTCATTTCCCCCTTCACCAAACACAAGGTCATTGCCACCAACTGCTATAATGACGTCATTTCCGCCACGTCCTAAAATTAAATCGTTCTTGTTAGTACCCACTAAAAAGTCAGGATTGGGAGTACCAATAATAAAGTTAAAAGGCCCTGATATTATAGATTTCGATGATAATCTTTGTAAGCCTGAATCATTGGGAACTAACTGTTTTATCTGGGTAGAACGTAACGAAAAACGTGCAGCCACAGGATTAGGTAACCGGGGGCTAGGAACTTCCTGATTCTGGATAGATTTTGGCAGTGATTTGATTGAATTTAATTCTGATGCTGAAATGTTGGATAAACTTTTTACCCTATCTATTAACGTAGCCATGATCAATTGACTCTTTTGTTCAATTTACCTAACGTTTGGATCGCAGCACCAAGACCATACCTAATGGTCATGAGCAGTTGATTACTCAGACTTTGACAAAATCTTAGACTCCAATCACCGATCAGCGAGATCGGGACAGGGCCGTGGAAGGAGCCCAAAAATCTGAAAGTCCCATGAAGACCATTAAGGGGTCTTGGCTGCCATCACTCTTTAAATCACTCCAAAAATCCCATTTTTCTACAGTTTTATGTAAAGTTTTGTAACGATTTTCCGGATTCTGGGTATTTACAGGATTTCTTAGGGCTGAGATGGCTACAAATCAATTGATCTGGCGATCTGGCCAAGGGAGATGGGGCAGATTTTTATTAAAACAAACAAAAATTACCCCAAGTGATTGACAAAAGTCATAACTTGGGGTAAAGAGTGAATCAGTTGATGTAGGGTGGGCAGTGAACCAAACCGATTCACCAAGCCATAGCCCATGGCTAGGCACTGCCCACCAACGGATTAATCACAATTGATGTAGGGTGGGCAGTGAACCAAACCGATTCGCTAAGTCATAGCATTTTTCGCCACTGCCCACCAACGGATTAATCACAATTGATGTAGGGTGGGCAGATGTAGGGTGGGCAGTGAACCAGACAGATTCACCAAGAAGCGCGATCGCGAAGCGGTTCCTTACTGGCAGTGCCAGACGCTGCGCGAACGGAACATCCCATTGCTAGGCACTGCCCACCAAAGGATTAATCACAATTGATGTAGGGTCGGCAGTGAACCAGACCGATTCACCAAGCCAAAGCCCATTGCTAGGCACTGCCCACCAAACGATTAATCACAGTAGATGTAGGGTCGGCAGTGAACCAGACAGATTCATCAAGAAGCGCGATCGCGAAGCGGTTCCTTACTGGCAGTGCCAGACGCTGCGCGAACGGAACATCGCATTACTAAGCACTGGCCACCAAACTAATCGTTATACAAAGGAGAGATCCCCTTGGTTATAGCCACCAGACACAATCGCAACAATGTCAAAGCCGAAACTAGGCGCGATCTTAACAGAGTCCAAACTATCCCCTGTGGTCAGCTGAGATTCAAGACCTAAACTCTTACCTCCAGCAATATCCTGAGCAATCTGTTCCGCTGAAGCAAGACTTTTCTCAGAAGAAGATAAGCCGTTATTAAGAGCGATAAAGTTTGATCCAAAGATATAGTTGGCTTTTTTCAGTTGGATTTTATCCGTACCGGATTGGAAATCCTTAAGTAGAGCGTAATCATTCAGACCCAAAAATCCTCCTCCACCGACATAGTAAGGATTTTTGCTATCTCCAATCACAAATTTATCAGCACCAGCTCCTCCGGTTAAGACATCAATTTCCTTAATACCTGGCTTTATACTGTTGGGATCGACACCTACAATGGTATCATTACCACCGGCACCAGTAATCTCGTCACTTCCGGCACCACCAGTAAGTTGATTACTGTTGTTATCACCAATAATGGTATCGTTGCCACCAGCACCCTTGACATTCACAAAGTTTTGGACAGTGCGATTCAGAACTGGACCATTAACAACATTAATCTGTAAACTGTTCTTTTGCAGATTTACGTTCACAGAGGCACCACTACCAGCAGAAGAGGCATCAATAGTATTAGCTTGACCTGCATCCCCAATAATCGTCTCCACTCGGATCAGCTCATCCTTACCAAGACCACTTTTGTTAACGATTCCGGTGGGTAAAAGAGTAATGGCTCGACCGAGACCAGTGTAATCGACGGTATCCTTACCTTCCTCTCCATCCAGGACATCATTACCACTACTGCCAATAAAATTGTTTGTGCCAGTTCCGCCAAATAGGGAGTCATTACCTGAGCCACCATCCAAGATATCATTACCAGAACTGCCAAACACAAAGTCATTACCTGAGCCGCCAGATACAAAATCATTACCTGAGCCAGCGATAATAATGTCATTTCCCTCTTCACCAAACACAAGGTCATTGCCACCGAGTGCTACAATGACGTCATTTCCGCCACGTCCTAAAATTAAATCGTTCTTGTTAGTACCCACTAAAAAGTCAGGATTGGGAGTACCAATAATAAAGTTAAAAGGCCCTGATATTATAGATTTCGATGATAAGCTTTTTAAGCCTGAATCATTGGGAATTAACTGTTGTATCTGGGTCAAATTTAACTGAATCGGTGTACCAGCAGACTTAGATAAATCGGGGCTAGGAACTACCTGATCCTGAATAGATTGTGGTAGTGACTTGATTAAATTTAGTTCTGATTCCGGAATTAGGTTGGATAGCTTATCAAGTTCAGTTACTAACTTAGCCATGGTTAATTTTCTCTTTTTTTTGGTATGAATCCACCTTAGCGATCGCAGCAGCTATAACATACCTAATGGTGATTAGCAGTTGATTAGGTTTTAGGATTAGGTCAAGGAGTATAGCCTTAGCAAAGGGAATAGGGAATAGGGAATAGGTAAGAGCGAATCTGCTAACAGGGAAAAAATAGGTGTGTGTAGCTAATTACTATGAGAATCGCTATAGTTATTAATTAATTATTAATAAACAATTAACATTTGTTAATTGTGACTTGTTACTTGGCAGCACTAGCTCGATCCAAAAAAGATATATAGTGTTAATCCTATTTATGAAGTACATTCAATTTTCTTATCCCGACTCCCTCGGTGCGCTTTCCGTAGGCGAATTAAATTCGCCACGGGTCGCACCGCTCCCGACTCCCTCGGTGCGCTTTCCGTAGGCGAATTAAATTCGCCACGGGTCGCACCGCTCCCGACTCCCGACTCCCTAAAACCCCAAGGGCGAGGTACCTCACCCAATTGAGAACTGCTATGGTACCCATAACGGGTACTGTCAAATTTTATTAAATAAAGTAAACTATAGTTGTCAGTCAATCGGTTATCGTGGGTGTTTAGTTTAGGAATTAAATTAAACCTAAATTAAGCCGAATTTACATGATAATTACCGATATAAAATTATCAGATTACCTTAGCTTTTTTTTTAAATAACATTACCAATTTAGGTACAGTAATCAGGGTAATTTGCTTACGTAGATATCTAAAACAAACTGATTTTTTTCAAAAATCATAAAAACAGCATAGTTATGATAATCGGGGACATATACGTTTTGCAAATCTATCTATTAAACGCTCCCAATAGCTACAATATTTACTAGTTTATTGATTAGTTTATAGGTAGCTCTTCGGTGCTATTGATTAGGATTACCTACTATGAACTATAACACCAATCGATTTGAAGATGAACTGTTTATCAAAGCAGCCAAACTGTGGAATTTAGAAAAGTTGTATACAGAACTGGCTCAGAAAAAAACCATTGCTACAAATAGGGAAATCAAATTGACCCCAGTGGAAAAAGCATGCTTAAGAGGTTTGCTGTGCGGCTATGCTCCCAAAAAAATTGCTGGTGCTCTCCATTGGAGTTGTGGCTCACTTAGCGTTCAACTAACTAAAGGTTTGTATCGGTATGTAGAAACCTTAACTAATCGGAAATCGAACACCCTAAAAAGTTGGAGAGATATCTCGATATGGCTGGAAGCGGCTGGATACAAAACTCCCCAGCAGTGCCAAGATTGGGGTGAAGCACCACAGATTTCTGCATTCTATGGACGCACTAGGGAACTGAACACCCTTAAGCAATGGATTAGTCTCAAACGAAGCCAATTGGTAGCAATACTTGGGATAGTAGGCGTTGGCAAAACATCGTTAGCTGCCAAGCTAGCACGAGAGATTCAGGGGGAGTTTGATTATATTATTTGGCGATCGCTATCCTCTGGCCAACCCCTGAAGGAACTGCTGACACAGCTGATACCATTCCTGTCTCACCAGCAGTCATCGGAGTTACCAGAAGATATTAACCTGCTGATGTCTGATTTTCTAGAGTGTTTACGAGAGCATCGCTGTCTGGTAATACTCGATGATGCTGAACAGATTTTAAGCCGTGGCACTTTAGTTGGACAGTATAAAGCGGGATATGAGGATTATGGTAAACTTTTTAGACGAGTAGGACAAGAAAGACACCAAAGTTGTTTGCTCTTAATTAGTTGGGAACCACCGCTACAAATGGAGTTATTGGAGAAAAAAAACTATTCCACTCGTTCATTAACCCTAAACGGTTTACCAACAGAATATGCTCGTAAACTATTAGTAGCTAATGGTTTGTCTGAACAAGAGCAAGACATGGAACTCATTAAACGTTATCGAGGCAATCCCTTAGGCTTAAAGCTGGCTGTAAAAACAATTAAAGACTTTTTTTTTGGTAGTGTATCAGAATTTTTAAATTGGGATGACGTGATTGTTCCTGAGCCAATGAAAACAATTTTAATCGAGCAATTGAATCGCTTAGATCAGTCAGAGAAAAAGGTGATTGCCTATCTAGCTAGGAATCCTACCCCCATTTCTATTAAACAATTGCGCCATAGTATTACCTTAGACTATAATTCACAACTTATTTCAGTTTTACAGTCTTTGGAAAGGCGCTCTCTAATGGAAAAAGTGTCCCACAGTAATCGCACATTGTTTACCATAATTCCTATAATTAGGACGGTGATTAATGAGCATGAAGGTTGTTTGCTGTAAGCGTTCGGTCTAGGTTAGGTTTAAAGTTGGTTGAAGGTTGAAGGTTGAAGGTTGAAGGTTGACAGTCAACCTTCAACAAAAAACGACTATATAAGTTCTATATAAGTTAACTTTTGATTAACTTATACTATCTCAAAGTCACTGAAATTTACCGAGGTGCTGGTGTCGATTGTAGCAAACTGAGCTCCACTTCCCAGACCACCTGCACTGCCATTCTGGTTGTAGAATAGATCCCCGGTGTTGCTGTTGTAGACAATCAAAGCACCACTACTTTCGACCTGGCTATTATCAGATACAACCGCCCATTCACTGCTAGCTAAGCCTCCACTGGAGGTACCAGTGAGTGCAGTGAAGGTGCTCTGTTCCAGACTAATTCGGTCTTGACCTCCGATAAAGTTAAGAATGCTATCGAGACCCAAATCGCTTGAATTGAAAGCTGTTCCAGTGTCAAACGTAAAGGTAGTAATACCGTTACCACTGATGAGGACATCATTACCATCTCCACCAACCAGATTGTCATCGCCATCACCTCCAATCAGAGTGTCATTCCCGGCATCTCCAATCAGGTTATCATCACCAGCTCCGCCAACCAGGCTATCATTGCCAGCATTACCCCTGAGGTTGTCATCACCGGCTCCGCCAATCAGGGTGTCGTTGCCTTTTCCACCAATACCAACCAAAGGTAAGACAGCATTGGTTCCGTCGAGAAGGTCATTACCATCACCACCGTTAAAGACTACCAACTGTACATCAGTACCGGACAAATCATTAACAGTTAAGGTGTCATCACCCTTGAGACCATTGATCTCAAACTGTTCTACATCATTGACATCCAGAGTGAACTGACCGAGATTCAAGCGCTGAAAGCTTACTCTGTGGCCAAAGGGGTTGAGGGCAAAGTTATTATTGACGCAACCGAAAACCGCCCATCTTTAGAGGGCGGATGAAGGTAAGTAAGCACTTTTAAGTGCCGTGATTTCTAATTAATTCTTCAATGAATACCGATACACTGATTTTTTTATTTTTGGATAACTCTTGGGCTTTTTACCAAGTACTAGGAGTTAAAAAAATGGTATGTCTTTTTTTGACTTCTTCATAATGTACTGGTATCCCCCTAATTCTTTTTTGTTTTTTGGTTGTCATTTCTATAATAAGCGTCTATACTATATATATAGTAACAAATAGGTCGAGCCAATGCTAGTTTATGAATTTAAGCTCAAAGGTAAACAATATCAATATAATTTACTTGATGAAGCTATTCGGACTGGTCAATTCATTCAAAATTCATGTTTGCGTTTATGGATGGATGCTAAACCAGAGGACAAAATAAACCGTTTTGCCCTTAACAAATATTGCAAAATATTAGCTGATAATAATAATTTTCCTTGGGTTAAAAAATTAAATAGCATGGCTCGACAAGCTCACGCTGAAAGAACTTGGGCATCTATTTCCAGGTTTTATGACAACTGCAAGAAACAAATTCCCGGAAAAAAAGGTTTTCCGAAATTTAAAAAAAATTGTCGCTCAGTTGAATACAAAACCACTGGCTATCAAGTATCAACAGATAGGAAAACTATAAAATTTACTGATGGGTTTAAAGCTGGTATTTTTAAATTAGTTGGTTCAAGGGATTTACATTTCTATCCTTTCAAATCAATTAAAAGAGTTCGAGTGGTTAAAAGAGTTGATGGTTACTATGTTCAATTTTGTATTGATCAAGAAAGGCAAGAAAATACTCAACCAACTGGCAAAGCTATTGGCCTGGATGTTGGAATTAAAGAATTCTACACTGACAGTAATGGTGGTACCTGCCATAATCCTAAATATTTAAGAAAGTCCGAAAAAAAATTAAAAAAACTGCAACGGAAATTATCTAAATGTAAAAAAGGTTCTAAGAATAGGAAAAAGTTTCAGAAAAAATTAGCTAAACAGCACCTCAAGGTATCAAGGCAGCGTAAAGACTTTGTAGTTAAAACTGCAAGGGCGCTATGTCAATCTAACGATTTGGTAGCCGTTGAAGACCTACAGGTGAAAAATATGGTAAAAAACCATAAATTAGCTAAATCAATATCTGATGCTAGTTGGTCAATGTTTAAATCTTGGTTAGAATACTTTGGAAAAGTATTTGAACGTAAAATTGTTGCAGTTAAACCACATTTTACTAGTCAAAATTGTTCTAGCTGTGGGAAACTAGTTAAAAAATCACTATCAGTTAGAACTCATGTCTGTAGTTGTGGTTACGTCTTAGATCGGGACGAAAATGCGGCAATTAATATTTTAAATAGGGCGGGGCACGCCCAAATTAACGCTTCTGGACAGATTAACCTCTGTCAGTTGGGTGAAAACCTAGCTGATAAGTTAGCTGGATGAAAGAAGAATCCCCGTACCTAATGGTCGGGGAGTGTCAACTCCGGCACCATCTGCGCCATTGACTTCTACCACATCAAAGCCAGCACCCCCTTCCATGATATCGCTGCCATCACCGTTATTCCAAATCAGTCGGTCATCACCATTTGCGCCATTAATATTGTCATCACCGCGATCGCCAATCAGGGTATCATTGCCTTCACCACCATCTAGAAGATCAATACCATCACCACCGCTTAATAAATCATTGCCAGCTCTGCCATCAAGTACATCTTCCCCAGCAGCCCCTGCTAGGGTGTCATTGTCAGCACCCCCATCAAGAAGGTCATTGCCACCCAAACCTAGTAAGGTGTCATTGCCAGCACCCCCGATCAGGTTATCATCATTGTTGTCTCCTACTAGAAAGTCATTACCTGGACCGCCGATTAATGTACTCATGAAAGTTGCTCCTGAATTTTTTAGAGGTTGTAATTAGGTATCTATAAGAGCTATCTACCTCTGTTTGGATAATTATGCAAGAAGCCTAATATTTTTTTTTTCTAGAAGTTAACTTTGTGTATATATGTACTAAAATAATGGAAAAACCTGGTAATAAACGGTTTAGAAGTCCCCGGCGGGGGACAGTTCCATGATGGAGTCAGTGATTGGATCTACTGTAGACAGTATTGGTTCAAGGTTAGAACCCAGACTGAGTTGATTCTGTTCACGGTACATACGGGCAAGAGCACCAGTGAAGCCAGCGTTGTAGTCAAGAGCGACTTCATTAATGGCATAGTTAGTTCGATCATCGACATAGGCATTATCGTCTGGTTCAGAGGGACCACCCACCAATGCACCATAGAGAATGTTGAGGTTGTCCGTTGGTGATTCGATGTCATTGGTGGTGGAACCATGGGCTGCACGATGGTGGGGATTCTTGGGAGAATTGTGGCCAAAACCGACAACATAACTGAAATTCTTGGGATTATCCCCAAGAATGTAGTCAATTTGATCAGCTGCGAAATCGGAGTAACGACCATTACCATCATTAACGGTATCACTATAAATACCAGCAAGGAAAGCGGTATTGGCAGCATATCGTAGGGAACCCCAGTCATTGAACCAAGCTAGTCCACCCTCAGTATATTCGATACCTTCACCACTGTCGTCACTCCAGTAGTCCAGCCAGCGTTCTACTTCGATACGGTACCTATCTTCGTCAGTTTCCTGAGCAAGGAGGATGCCAGTACCATAGACTTTTTGATCCCAGGATTGAGTCTGAGTCGGATCAATACCTAGATAGTAACTTTCGGCTTTATCCAAGTAGGTCTGGTCACCGGTTGCTTTGTACAGCCAAGTTGCAGACCAGGCTAGTTCGTCTTCGTAGCCACTCCAAGAATTGTAGAAAATAGCAGCATCGGCGATAGAGTCAGAGTAGTTGCCCTGATAGGTTTCCGCAAAGTCAAATAGGGCTTTCGCATTATTGAGTAGTTCATTAGCGTAGCTGCTGTTTGTAGATTGGAAGGCAATTGAGGCAGCAGCTAAGGCAGCAGCGGATTCACCAGCTAGGTCAGAACCTGGATTTAACGGATCAATTTTGAACGCTGGTCGCGCCATGGTCATGGTTTCCGGCGGTGCCCAGACGCTGTGGTCGATTTCACCGGATCCAACCTGTGCCCAGAATTCTTCGGTTTGACCGTTACTGTCTGTGATGTGGGCTTTGAGTATGTAATCGGTACCCCACTTAATGGCATCCAACGCCTCATCCCATTGACCCATTTGCTGGTAGGCATCTTGATATTCGATTGCCCCCCAAGCTAGCATAGTCATGGCAGCAGCCATGGGGAAGCCGAACTTGACGTGGTCCCCAGCATCGTAATAACCGCCAGTGAGGTCAACTCCTACATCAGCACCATCGTTGAGGCCAGAATCCCCGCGCCATGGGATGCGATTGTCCTCTGGAAGTTTACCAGAGCGCTGAGCTTCATAAAATAAGAAGGACTTTTCGACAGCGTCACCATAGTTAAACTGTGTTGATAAATTGGTTGAGAAATTGCTGCTGATGATACTAGCTACAGTCTCACCATTTCCATTGGATGGGTTGATTTTAACAGGAGTAGATGCATTCATTAGTAATTAAAATTTAGTAAGTTTTTAGTAAGTTTTTATAACCAATCAAGTCAAATCACCCCTGTTTACTACTGGAAAAATTAAACAGGTCACATTACCATTTTTTGTGGTTTATTCTGTTGTTTATGACTATAAAAATAACGAAACCGGGTAAATCATCCCTGTGTAATAAAGGGAAAACGAACTAGTCTCTAAGTCTCCGTTAATAAAGGAGATAATAGGTCATCCTATTTGATTGACAAAGGCACTTTAAATTTGAGTAGTATTACTCTCAATGGCGACACCGAAATAGTTTTCTTTTGTAACGATAGCTAATACTAGTTTACAACTGTCAAGATATTAGTGTTAAAGAAAATTAGAAGATATTGTTAATTTTTAGTAAAGAATTAAAATGCCTAACACACAGTATCTTATACTAAACGGTTTTAAATTAGGTGAGATACATTTTTATAGAGAATAGGGAACAGGGAACTTCGGATCAGGGAACAGCGGATCACCGGAACAGGGAGCAGTGATGCAGCGCTATACTTTATTAACTCTTGCCTCTGGGCTCTTGCCCTACTTTTCGGTATCTCCCCATCTCCCCATCTGGTTAATCTGGGGGACAGAGGAAATTTTGGAGTTTTTCCGGCATTTCCTCAAAATTCTCTAGAAGGAAGTCTAAGGGAAGGAGCCAGAAGCCAGCACCAGTTGTCGAATCTTCGCCCTGGCTTCTGGCTCCTTCCTTTTGTAATAATACAAAAAGTATAAATAGGATAAAAACCTTAAAAAACTTAAAAAACTAATTTGGGAGTTTGTAGGGTGGGCAAAAAGCGATGCAGCAAGGGAACAGGGGAGGCAGCGCGGTCTTGGGGGTTTCCCCCACTCGCTATTGCCGTGGTCTCCCCCACTCGCTATTGCCGTGGTTTCCCCCACTCGCTATTGCCGTGGTTTCCCCCACTCGCTATTGCATCAAGACACAGTTTGGTTCAAATGAGTCTTCTAGATAATATTACTTTGCCCACCCTACTTGAATTGGTATTTTTTTTTACACGCAAGTCCCTTAGTTGTTCATATGACGGTGTCTTACCTACTGAGTCGCCTAGTTTGTAATATGTGTGTAATACAATAAAGTTGTGAAAATTTAATCAATAAAGTTGTGATCTTATCAACTTGTTGAGGTCACTTAAACGGCGGTACGTTAAGCATAGTAAAGCGATGCAGCGCCGCCAAAGGGGGTTTCCCCCACTCGCTATTGCATCAAGAAGCGTTGATAGACTTTGGTACTATCTCAAATATAATTCCTTAAAATTAAATTTTTCAAGAAAACTAAATTTTGACAATAAAATAGGTTTGGCTATATGGTATTTAAGGCTCATATTGTTTAAAATCATCATTGGCTTGACAACAGTCTAAGATTAGTGTTATAGACATTGATGAAACTTGTGATAACAAGTTTTTACTCAGATTTACTTATGTTGTATTAGGAAAATATTTTCTCTATATAAATAAAATTTAATCATGGAAATATCTATGAAAAAAAAAATTATATTTTGTGAGTATTTATGACAATCCTCTGGACGTTGAGCCAATGGATATCATTGATATCAAGGTGCAGGAAACTATTTTCCGAGGCAAGACTATTTTCCCAGTTGACTAACCAAAGTAATTTAAACTATGCTCAATTGCAACAGATTAGGTTGTTTGTGCCAGACCAGCGTATCTCTGGGTAAGGTTCAGCGGTTGAAGAGGGTGATTGTATTAATCACAATCTTTGCTGTACTCGAAATGGTTGTCGGCTTTGTTAGCCACAGTTTAACTCTCAAAGCTGATTCGGCTCACATGCTGGCAGATATTGTAGCAATGAGTATTGCTTTGCTTGCTGCATGGCTGGCTCAAGGCTCCTCGAAGTCTCGAAAGCAAATGAGCAATCAACCGATTGAGGTTTTGGCTGGTCTGATCAATAGTATCGGTCTACTGGCTATGTCTGTATGGATTGGGCGAGAAGCGATCGCCCATCTGCAAGGGACACCTGAGGAAATCCTCAGTTTGCCGATGCTAGTCACTGCCTTAATTGGCGTAGTGATCAACAGCATTAACCTCTATTGGCTAGGGGAAAATACTGAGCAAGACCTCAATCTGCGTGGTGCATTTTTGCATGTACTGGCAGACGTAGTTGGCTCAATCGGCACTATAATAGCTGCTTTGGCGGTTGGAATTTTCAACTGGCCTCAGGCGGATGCGATCATCAGCTTTAGTGTAGCTATTTTAATTGGCTTAAGTACTCTTCCGCTGCTGCGGCAAACCCTGCAACTAACTAGGACGAGGGCGATAGAAAAACCCCCTCATGAGTTAGGCTGGCTAGAGTTAGGAAAGACTGATTTAGTGTCTTTGATAAAACTCAAAGAGGATTGAAAATTACTGGAGAGCTATTGATTTTGAAATGATAGTTTTCGGTAATTTTTAGGTAACCATTTAGTGGTCAGTGGTCAGCGGTCAGTGGTCAGCGGTCAGCGGTCAAATGATGGCTTTTTGTTTTAAACTCTCATACCAATTATTTGTCAACTTTCTCTAGTAGTATTTGCTTAAAAGCTAGTCCAGCTCCCAATCTTCAATGCGTAGTCCACGAACTCTGCTAAATTCAGCCGTATTATGGGTAACCACAATTAAATCATTAGCAAGGGCGATCGCAGCGATTTGTAAATCATAAGGTCCGATTGGTGTTCCCCTAGCTGCTAAATCAGCCCTAATTTGTCCTGCTATTCTGGCAGGATTGGTGTCTAGCGGTAGAATCCTAAACTGACTGAAAAATCGTTGCAAAAGTGCTAAATTTATTGACTGTTTGGCACTACGATAAGCACCGTAATATAACTCCATTTCGGTTATGGAGCTGATAAAAATAGTCTCTGGTTGTTCGGTAGCAAGGCGAGATGTCACCGCCGGACTGGTATTGTTCAACAGCCGAATGCAAACATTGGTATCCAAAAGGTAGCTCAAAATAGACTCTCCCTTGTCTCAAACTCTTCCTGCTGCCCCCGCTGTAACGGTTCTCCAGCCCAACCCCCAATTACTTCCTCAAAAAAACCAGGCATCCAGCCTTGGGGTGTTTCTACTTTTAAGGATGATTTTAATGGGTTAACAATCACCATAACTTCTAATTCTTTGTTCGTTATCCCTACTGGAACGTCGAGATGTAAAATGCCATCAGACCCCACATGGGAGATTACTTTAATACTTTCCATCGTGCTTTCTGGTATATAGAACTTATCCAATCTTATAGCAGTTTTCAATTGGATGAGGTACTTCGTGCGGGAAGTGTGGGATGTGTGGGATATATAAATGTTTTGGAATGTATGTGTGGATAAAATATAAAGGGACGTATGCCTGAAAGGGGTAGTTTGTTTAGATCAGGGTCAAACGGTTTCACAACTTGGCTTCTGATTTGGCGTACCGATTTCTAATTTCTTCCGGATCGAGACAAAGCAATGAAGGATTAAGAAATAGTAGATGCACCCTGACTAATCCCTCAGCTACCGGCTGGGGATTTTTTTTTGTTCAATTTTGTCTCAAGTTATCTATTAGTTATATGTGGGATAGCCATCTTGGCTGTCTCCTTGGCATAAGGGTTTCTAATTTCTTCCGGATCGAGACAGAGTAATGAAGGATTAAGAAATAGTAGATGCACCCTGACTAATCCCTCAGCTACCGGCTGGGGATTTTTTTTTGTTCAATTTTGTCTCAAGTTATCTATTAGTTATATGTGGGATAGCCATCTTGGCTGTCTCCTTGGCATAAGGGTTTCTAATTTCTTCCGGATCGAGACAGAGTAATGAAGGATTAAGAAATAGTAGATGCACCCTGACTAATCCCTCAGCTACCGGCTGGGGATTTTTTTTTGTTCAATTTTGTCTCAAGTTATCTATTAGTTATATGTGGGATAGCCATCTTGGCTGTCTCCTTGGCATAAGGGTTTCTAATTTCTTCCGGATCGAGACAGAGTAATGAAGGATTAAGAAATAGTAGATGCACCCTGACTCATTCCTCAGCTACCCGCTGGGGATTTTTTTTGTTCAATTTTGTCTATCTTTTATCAATGGGTAAGGGTTTCTAATTTCTTCCGGATCGAGACAGAGTAATGAAGGATTAAGAAATAGTAGATGCACCCTGACTAATCCCTCAGCTACCGGCTGGGGATTTTTTTTGTTCAATTTTGTCTTAACCAATCTATCAGTTCTATCTGGGATAGCCTCAATTTAATTCTCTCGAAGACATTCCCAACTGATATCCCAGAGCCTTCTTCTTCATGGTCTGGAAAATGTTGTAAAATCCATTAGCGCGAGAAGGGGTTAAACTAGCATTCAATCCGATGTCTTGAATAAAGTCAGGAGATAGGTTGACAATCTCTGTTGGCGTCAGTCCATTCAAGCCTTCAATCAACAACGCTACTAATCCTTTAACCAATTGGGCATCTGAGTCTCCCTGATACAAGACTTTGCCATCATCCAAGTTAGCGGTGATATAAACCTGGGACACGCAGCCAGGAACTTTGTTTTCTGGTACTTTATCGGTTTCTGGCATTGCCTGAAGCTTCTTGGCGTACCACAGCAACTGCTGATACCGTTGCTTGGGGTCTTTGCGCCGCTGAAAACGTTCTACAATCCGAGCAAGAGCTTCTGGTAAAGGGCTGGAGGTGGCTGACATACCCAATGTTTAAAAAGGATTAACCATTTTATTTATAGCAGTTCTCAATACCATCAGGTACCCCGCTCTTGGGGTTAATGGGACAAGGGAGCTTCGGATCACGGAGCAGGGAGCTTCGGATCACGGAGGAGCTGATCAGGGTAGGTTTTTAACAAAGACGTGAGTATCAACTTTGGGGTGTGGGGTGTGGGGTGATTGGACTTGTCTTCCTTTTCCTCCCTACTCCCTACTCCCTACTCCCTACTCCCTAAAACCCAGGACTTTGTTCCGAACCGAATTGATAACTGTTATAAATGCATATTAGCTGATCAGGTAAGACCCAGAGGAGCACAGAGTTTGTGAGCCAAGATAAATCGTCAACCTTTGATAAACAAAATCCTCGCCAGTTAGCATTCCTAGCCCTCCGGGATATTTATCGGCGGGGTGCTTTTGCTGATATTGCCCTGAATCGAGTGCTACACACTGCTCAGTTAACTGGTGCTGATCGGGGCTTAGTGACAGAATTAGTTTATGGTAGTGTCCGACGACAGCGCACTCTGGATGCTCTACTTGACCAGTTGGGCAAAAAGAAAGCGAATCAACAACCTCCAGATTTGCGCACTATACTTCACCTTGGACTATATCAGCTGCGCTATCAAGCCCGAATTCCTGCTTCAGCAGCGGTCAATACCACCGTTGAGCTAGCCAAGAACAATGGCTTCAAAGGACTGGCAGGGGTGGTTAATGGTTTACTACGAAACTATGCCCGTTTAGCTGCCAATTCCCCTGACCCTTTGCAGTTGCCAGAAGGGGATATCGAGGGTTTGGGCATTTTACACAGTTTTCCCGATTGGATGATCGAGCTGTGGTTACAACAGCTGGGAGCAGAGGAAACAGAACAGCTGTGTCAATGGTTTAACCAATCTCCTACCATTGACTTACGGGTCAATCCCCTCAAGGTGTCCATCGAGGACGTGGAGGCAGGGATGCAATCTGCTGAACTGGCTATTGAGCGGGTACCTCCCTTGGTCTCCCACCAGGACGAGGGGAATGGTGAGATTATCCCTATGTTCAGCAACCCAGCTCAGCTCCCCCAAGCACTGCGGATTGTGGGTGGTGTTGGTGCGATTCAAGAGCTACCAGGATTTAAGGAGGGTTGGTGGACAGTTCAAGATTGTAGTGCCCAGCTGGTCAGTTATCTGCTGGACCCTCAACCTGGTGATGTGGTGATTGATGCCTGTGCGGCACCGGGGGGCAAGACAACTCATATTGCAGAATTAATCGCAGATCAGGGCAAGATTTGGGCATGCGATCGCTCAGCTTCCCGCCTCAAAAAAGTCCAACAGAATGCCCAACGGTTACAATTACAATCCATTCAGATCAGTACTGGTGATAGTCGCGATTTACCTGAATTTACTAAGATGGCTAATGCTGTGTTATTAGATGCTCCCTGTTCCGGTAATGGTACCCTTCACCGACGTCCTGATCTTCGTTGGCGCATGACTCCAGAAAAAGTCCAGGAACTTACTGTTTTGCAAAAAGAATTGTTAGAGCATACCGCAACTTGGGTCAAGTCCGGAGGTGTTTTAGTCTATGCTACCTGTACCTTAAATCCTCAAGAAAATGAGGCGGTAATACAATGGTTTCTGGAAGGTCATTCTCAGTGGCAAATTGAACCCCCTACTCTTTCGTTTCTTAAAGCGTTTTCAACACCGGAAGGTTGGCTGAAAGTTGTGCCCTATCGAGACCAGATGGATGGTTTCTTTATGGTGCGGTTGAAACGAATGGTATAGCCAAGGGAACAGGGAATAGGGAATAGGGAATAGGGAGTAGGGAGTAGGGAACAGAGCTTGTAGGGTGGGCAAAAATAGTTTTTTTTGAGTGTTAATGATTAAATTACTTTGCCCACCCTACTTTATAATCTTTACTATAATAGCAATATCCATATAATCCACGTTCTACATGCCTGCCAAGGATCTTTACCACGATACTGTCAAAGCCGCCTTAATAAAAGACGGTTGGAGTATTACAGACGAGCCCTTCACTTTAGAGGTTGGCGGTCGTGATCTCTTTGTAGACCTTGGTGCAGAAAAGCTACTCATTGCCCAGCGTAAAAACCAAAAAATCGCCGTAGAAGTTAAAAGCTTTATCAGTTCCTCACCTGTCAGGGATTTTCAGCAAGCATTAGGGCAGTATTTCCTATACGAAGACCTGATTGAAAAACTTTACCCAGAACGGGAACTTTATCTAGCAGTGCGTCACAGCATATACAACAGCTTTTTCAAAGAGGAACTTGTACAAATTGTTATAGAAAGTCGTCATATTAAATTACTAATCTTTGATGAAAACCAGGAGACAATTACGCTATGGAAACCTTCACTGGAGTAACCAATTGTTCTACAGCTCTTCTTCAGATCCTGAAAAACTATTGTAATATCCTGAATCGTCACAAAAATAATTCTATCAATAATACTGTGATCAGTAAGATCATTGTTAGCGATGACAAAACTCGGTATCTAGTGATTAGGGAAGGTTGGAAGGATACACAACGAATTCATTCACTCATTTTTGATGCTGAGATACGTAACAATAAAATTTGGCTACACCATGATGGTCTAGATTACGGCATTACAGAAGAGCTACTGGCGGCGGGAATACCCAAAGAACAAATTGTTTTAGCTTTTCATCCTCCCCATATCCGACAACACACTGGCTATGGGATTTCCTAGCTTTTAACTATCAGCTTAAGCGCTACGCGCACGCGTGCGCGTTCAGCTATCAGTTATCAGCTTATGGGTTAGGTCACAGGCTAGAAGCCTGTGCCACGGACTTTTCTCCAGACTTTCAATTTTTTATTACTATCTTAGGACAACTGATTGATTTCATCGATAGTCAACCCCGTATATTTAGCAATATCATTCAGGGGTAACCCAGCGGCCTTCATCTGTTTAGCAATCTGCTGTTTTTCTTCAAGTCTGCCTTCTTCTCGTCCTTGTTCTCGTCCTTCCCTTTTCGCGAAACTCCATGCACCTCGCGCGTCCTCCAAGGCCATCTCCTGTTTGCGGAGTTTTTCCACTTCTGAGACACTCAACCCCGCTTGATTCGCTATTGTTAAAGCTTTTTCTAGCTGTGGGACTTCCCTGAATTTGTCAGGAATGATTTCTAAGTTAGGTGCTTCTTTGATAAAAAAGATCCACTTATCTATCACACTTTCCAATTCTTCCAGTTGCTTAGTAAATTTGGGTAGTTCCACAAACACTAGCTTTAGCTCGTTCTCCTGATAAGGCAAGTGGTCTTCTTCTTCTTGAAAGTAAAAACAGCTAATGACTTTTTCGGTTGAGGGGAATAACTTAAAATCCGTGATGGTTAAAGCAATGACCGGATTGAGATCGAAATATCCCTGTCCCGATTTAAGTTGATTTCCATAGGTTTTGCACAAGTTATACACCACTCGCTTCTCGAAAGCCTCCACATTCCAGAGTTGCATCTCAATGATGACAGTCGTTTTATCTTCTAATACTGCCTTAACATCCAGATAAGTGTCTTTTAAATCTACTACATCCCCCGCACTATAGGGATCAATAATTTCTAAATCCTGGATGACGGAATTACCGGAGTATATCATGGCATTTAGGAAGGAGATCAGAATATCCTTACTCTGATCTGAGCCAAAGATTTTCTTGAAAGCAAAGTCAGTTTTCGGGCTGATGAATCTCATGGTTTTACAGGTTTATATAGGGAACAGGGAGCAGGGAGCAGGGAATAGGGAATAGGGAGTAGGGAGTAGGGAGTAGGGAGTAGGGAGTAGGGAGTAGGGATTAGGGAGCAGGGAGCAGGGAGCAGGGAGTAGGAGCAATTGCTTTTGTAATTAGGTAATTTTTTTTAACATTATTCACACTTAATAACATCCCTATACTTATAAAATAATCTCTTATTTATGCCCTATTTACTATTATAGCAACTATTTATTTCGTAATAAAAAAAAATTACTAAACCCCTTGACAAATAATTAATTTATTTATATATTAATAATGTACAGCATTTAAAACTACTGTTGATCATGACTAAAAACATTCCGCCTAACTCCGATGACAATCAAACTCCTGAAAACCCTGGTCGTAAACCTAAGAAAGTCAAGTACGTTTTGATCGGTTCTCCTGAACAAGTTCGGAATACGATTAATGCCATCTATGGCCTGAAATACGCCTATCCCGACGAGTGGAGCACTCCAGAACCTACTGAAAAGCCTGGTGAGGTTATGACCTTTTTGATTCGATATTTCTATGTAGACTAGGATAGAGTTTTGCCAGCGATGCAGCGCGGTCTTGGGGGTTTCCCCCATGAGCGACTGCATCAAGACAGGGTTTTTACGCCCTGGCGACTAGGAATTGTGGAGGTTATTTTGAAGCGATCAGCTATCAGTTATCAGCTTATGGGTTAGGTCACAGGCTGGAAGCCTGTGCCACAAAGCTGACCACTGACCACTGAGGAATGTATTCGTTGATCAACAGTATCTAGATTTGAGCTCCGCTGTACTTGTGGTGGCTTAGACAATAGAATTCGGTCAAGCATTGGGGTTAACCAAAACTTGACCGATTTTTTTTTATTGCTATAGCACTACCCATTAAGATTAGGACATTGTCTTGATGCAGTCGCTCATGGGGGTTTCCCCCAAGACCGAGCTGCATCGCTCCTAAACTCAGAAACGTAAGTAATTGCTTACTTTTGACTTCTGACTTCTAACTTCTGACTTGCGCAAGGGCTAGCTCCTCCCAACACCCCTGGCCACACGAAAACCGACATGGCTGATGAAGTCAACGCGCTCGCCAAAGAGGTAGCGGAAGGCAGAACGGCATTTCCCAGGATTGAGGTACCACGAGCCGCCCCGCCGAGTAAAATAATCAGTATGATGATTATTGATAGTCCAGATACTTCCATCTGTAGGGGCTCCTTTGTAATTAGAATGGTAAGGATCCGCACAGCAGTCCCAAACATTGCCATGCATATCGTATAAGCCAAAGCTGTTGGGGGGAAAACTTCCTACTGGGGTGGTCTCTCCCCGATATTGCCCTTCTGCTTCCTCTGCATAAGTATAGGAAGCGTTATAGTTAGCTAATCTACTGGTTATGGTTTCTCCATAATGGAATGGCGTGGTAGTTCCTGCTCTACAGGCGTATTCCCATTCCGCTTCACTGGGTAATCTGTATTCCGTTCCTGTATATTTAGAAAGGCGTACGCAAAATTCCACCGCATCAAACCAGGTTACTCGCTCCACTGGTCGATTGTCTCCTTGAAATTTAGAGGGGTCTGGATTTAAGTACCGCTTAATTCTTGGGAGGTTGGCCACAGCTCTCCATTGCGCCTGGGTTACCTGATATTTCCCCAGGAAGAAGGGTGGGATGGTTAGTTGGTGTTGAGGTCTTTCCCTGTCATTACTCCCCCTCTCACTTTCAGGGGAACCCATTAAGAAGCTTCCTGCTGGGATATACACCATCTCTAGGTCTACTCCATTCCCGAGATCTTCAGTGAAATAATCCGCTTGCTGGGATTCTCGCTTGATTATTTCTCCTCTAGGGTTAACTGTTACTACTTCAAAGGAAAACTGCTTTAACTCTTTTTTTCTTGCGCTTACAATCGTTTCGAGGCCTTTGTTTGAAGGATAATCTGAGGTAGGGGTTTCTGAGATGAGGAGTTGTTCAGCCAAACGAGCATACTCCCCTCCTAATCGCCCTAAGACTTTAGCCTTTAGGCGTGCAAAGGGACGAATTTTTTCTTCTAACTCATCATTACTTGCAGTTGCCGGTTTAAGTAAATACGCTTCAAAGTCCTTTACTGATAACCCTAATTGATTAGCAATAAACTCAGATACCTTATCAATAACTGAAAGGGTTTTACTAATGGGTACAGAATCTACTAATAACTCCCTTACCCCTCGCCTAAATTCGTACTCAATATAATCGGGATAATCGGGATTTGAATCTTGGTCTACAGGGGTTATAGACTGGAGCAGTCCACTCATAAACACCTCCGCTACATGAATTTGTGCAGATTTTGGTAGCAGGGTTTGCTGAATTAGTTGCACTACAGGTAAACTAACCGGAGCAGCTGCCATTAATCCAGCTAACCGACGCGCCATCGGAGAAGCCGTAGCACGAAATCGACTAACTAATGCTGGTGCTTCGAGTTGCGGTTGACTGGGTTCACCATCTACCGCTGTTTTCTGTGGTTGGGGGTCTTGGGATACATCAAAGTTAGGGCGTTGCTGAATTGAAGTATAAATGCCCGATCTTTTAGTTTTGGTCAAGCCCCCTAAATCCCCCAACTTTGGGGGAGTTTGAGAGTTTTGTTCCCCCCAAAATTGGGGGGCTAGGGGGGCGGAATCATACCCAGAATCAGCAACGCCAAAATTAAACCCCACTGTACTAACATTTCCATGACCAGCTATTACCTGTGACCAGGCCAGTAGCGGGTAGGGTTCTAACGTAACCACGGGAACACTAACAGAGGAAAATTTATTCTGATTACTGTTCCCTGTTCCCAGATCCGCTGTTCCCTCTTCTGAAAAAAGTCCAATGTCATCTTCATCCCAATGTTTAACAATAAACTGAGAATTGACAACTCCAGGACTAAGAGAATGCAGTTGCACTGGTGTTTCTGAAGCTAAAGCCGTGCGTTCCCAAAGCCGTTCAGGGAGTAGCTGAAGGATAGTCAGTAAACCATTGCATCCCCAAAACTCTAGGAATCGATGAATTAATTGTCTGCGCCAAGCCACAGAAATACAATCACTAACCAATAAAATTAAACGTTGTTTCTTCGGGTCAATTAATACCTGGGGAGGATAGGGAGTGGAATCATACCGACCCGTGCTAGTTTGAGGAAATAAGTCTACTTTGGTTTCAGTAATCCTTAATTCCCACGTGCGTACATCCCGAAACGCACCATGATGCTTGACTAAATGTTGCAGTTCAGTAATTGTCTGTTTCCAAACCGCAGTTGAAGTAGTTTTTTCAACCACCAACGCTAACTCTAACCATCGTTCAGAAGCAGGTTTCAGAACTGGAAGCCAAATGTTTGATTCAGCAATTTGGTAAACAGTAGCTTCTACATCCAATATCGTTTCTGTAGCAGATGGGACTTTCCGCATTAACGGACGAAGTGCCCGTCCCAACGCCAGACTATTTCTCAATGCTACCGCTGCTGGCACTTTAATCGGAATTGCTTCTCGACTTTGTTTGGTCTTTTTAGGTTTGGAAGAGGCAAGAGCAACCTCAGCACCAGGTTCTTTGACTTCAGGTAACGGTGATTCTTCGGTATCTGGTTGGATATCTGGAGTTTTATTTGGGGGTTGCTGTGATTGGTCTTGGGATACCCTTGATGGTGGCGATGGCGGCTGTGGTTGCTGTGATTGGTCTTGGGATACCCTTGATGATTGCGATGGCTGCTGTGGTAATGGCTGCTGTGCTTCCTCTGACTGCTCTATGGACTGGTCTAGATGAACAGCCAACCAGAAAATTTCTGCTATTTCCCGAGCAGTTAAATCAAATCGTGCTTGTTGTAGAATAGCGATCGCTTCTTCAATCATATCCCTGAGGTACTACTGAGGTACTGGAGCAATCGGTCAATTAACCTTGCTTTTCTGTGCTCTTTGTCTTCCTCTTGAGAGTCACCCATGGGAGCATGCTCTGTATTAACTGTGTTAGTTAACAGATAAATGGCGTTGAGCAATTGGTCTGTAGCCAAGTCTCCTTTCTGCCGTCGCTTGAGAAAGGTTTCAATAATCGGTTCAGCTTCTTCAAGACTATCCCCTAAGTGAGCTTTGACAATTGCTTCTAATTCCTTGGGAGTTGGTTCCCGTAAATCTAATCGTAAACAGCGTCGTAAAAAAGCCGGGGGAAATTCCCTCTCTCCGTTACTCGTCAGGACTACAAAGGGAAATGCTTGACAGGTCACCTTTCCGCTGTAGATGGTTCTGGTTTTCTTATCCCAGGTTTTGACATCAATGTTTGGAAACTGGTCACTGATTCGTGTTAATTCCGGGATTTCAAATTCTCCTTCCTCAAAAATAGTCAATAAATCATTGGGTAAATCAATATCGCTTTTATCCATTTCATCAATTAATAATACCCTGGGGTAAGTTGAGGATAGTAACGCTGTTCCCAAGGCACCCAATTGAATATACTTACCAATTTTCCTTAAATTATCCTTGCCGCTTCCTTGAGCATCTTGTAATCTACCAATGGCATCATAACTATAAAGTCCTTGGTTTAAATGGGAGCGAGTGGTAATATTCCAACGTAACACTTCTCCTAATTGTAACTCTTCAGCGACTGCATAGGCCAACGATGTTTTTCCTGTGCCTGGCTTTCCGGTTACTAATAAAGGACGACGCAGATACAACGCTGCATTCACTAACTCTATTTCCTCTGGCCTGGTCTGATAGGTTGTACCCCGTCCTTTTTTGTCAAATTTCCGCCAGCTAGGAGGCTCAGGAAGGCGTTCAATGCCTTCGTGGGGTTCTTCGGGAGTTCCGCGAAAGATTTTCCAAGAGTTATTAGTCATAGGGTTGTATAGTCAATCTGGGGTGGTAGTAGATAGGGGTCTTCCCACAAAAGAGCAAGATGGTGTCCGATATGTTCTTGTTTATTACCTTTGGGAAAAGCTTGTAACCGTTGTTGTTTTACTTTTTCAGGAAGCTCATTTATTTGACACTTGAGTAATTGCTCCAGAGCCTGTTGACAATTTATAGTTGTAAAATTATTTTTTCTGAGCCATAAAGTAACGGGTATTGCCGTCCTATCAATAACTTTCAAGATCTGCTCACATGGGGGTTGATGTAATTTTACAGCTATCGCCTTTCTTTCTTCCAAATCAGTATACAATTCCTGCCAATACTCAAAATTACTAAAAGCAAAGTTACTTAAGCATATAGTTTTACAATTATCTTGGATTTGTGTCCATTTATTTAACCATTTGCCTTGATAACGATACTTTTTTAAACGTTTAACAGATCGAAAAATCACGCAATACTCGCTACCAATAGGAATTGGCAAATCATCATAATCTTGAATTTCAATTCTTTCAAGTTCATGGTTCAGAAGTTGATAAGGTAAGAAAAATACAAGAATTGGTTGACGGTAATATTCCCTAGAATAGTGAATTAACTGATTTATAAAAAATTCTATTAACTTGGGCAAGTCTTCAATAGAAAATAGATCTTGTTCAGATTCTCCATCAGCTGGTGGAGTCTCTAAAAATTTACAGTGTTGATGATTTCCTAAATAATCATAATTACTTAGGTCAGTAATAAACCAAGCTGAAACGAAATAACTAGGTTGACGTTGTTGGTGATATTGCTTACTGGAATCTAGCTTAACAAGCAGATAAGGTTGTGCATCTAAATTTGGTTGCTGATGATTTTGATAGTGACTGCTACTCTGAGATAATAAATCAGAAGGGTTATTGGCATTTTTTTCTAACCATTGCTTGAGTTTATCAGCATCAGGCTTGGAAATATCTCCAGTTTTTAATAAATGAGCGACAAATTGTACAATAAGTTTTTCCTCATCAGTTGGTTGAGGTATATCATCCAAATTTTCTAGAATTTCAGCTAAACTGTCAGGGAGTTCATCTTCCCAATCATCCCAGAAGTTATTAGGACAACAAGCTTGATAAGCCTGTTGCATTGCTTCGATAATATTGTTTGGTAAAGGAAATAAGATAGTTAGTAAACTAGGCGGAATGTTAAATTCTTGAGAATATAGTTGTCTTAAGTCATAATTATCTGAATTTTCGTTAAGTGCTCCATCAAGTAAGTTTCCTAACCTATTCCTAGCCTCAAAATATAGTACTACTTTGTAAACAATTTCAGTCAAATCTTCACCACTAGCCACCTGTGCCAGATTTATATTGAATTGATGTCGTAGCATCATTGCTAATTTAATTTCACTATGGAAAGCACTACACAGTGCTGACTCTATCTGCGCGAGGATATAACCAGGGGGATTTCCAGCATTCATTTACGGTTACTTCAGGACCTGTGAAAAATAGAATGGGTGCATATCATTTTTGCTGTTTGACCTGATGGTGCGTTACGGGGCGGGCTGTTTCAACAAGGCGCGAAGATACGGAAAATCAGGGCGAGCCCGCCCCTAACGCACCCTAAGCCACTCTGACTGCAATTAAGTATCTACACTCTGATGAGACCTACTTCCCTAAATTTTCCTTTATTTGCTGGCATTTGGCAACCTGGTGCTGGCTTACGGGTTCAGACAACCATTCACCAAAAAACTTGGGTCTGAAGCCCCGTCCTTCTAGGACGGCTTTCTTTGGTTGTTGATGTACTGTAAAGAGTGTTTCGATGGACGCGCGGCCAACGGATGCAGCAAAGTAACTAGGACTCCATAGTGCGGTCTTCCCATTTGGTTTAAGGTATCCATTTTGTCCATATCTGCGACTTGATACCCCTTTAAGGCTGTTAACTATTTGAGAAATCGATAGTTTTGGGGGATATTCGACCAATATGTGACATGGTCAGACTCCCCATTAAATTCCCTGATCTCGAAATTCATTTTTTTAGCTACCTCTTTAAACGAGTCCTCAATAGTTTTGAGGCTTGCTGAGGCTAGCACTTTTTATCGATATTTTGTGACACATATTAAGCACCTACACAGAATTAATTACCGACTCGCAATCTCTGTAACCTTTACATTGTAAGGCTTTGATTTTTATGAAATGTGTAATTAATTTTGTGTACCTGCTTAGATGCATTTGCTGGCTTTGTAATACTGTGTCGTTCTTTCCGGAAAGTCATTGTCAAATCTTGTAGACTACACTATAATCATAGTACATACCTATTCAGTATATTAAATTGAAAGCCAGATACCAGTACCGTTTTTATCCAACAGACCAACAAAAGCAGGACTTAGCCAGATTATTTGGCTGTGTCCGGGTGGTCTGGAACGATGCTTTGGCTATTTGCAAAAAATCTAACAAGGTATTAAAGTCTGGAGATTTACAAAAGTTAGTAATTACTCAAGCAAAGAAGACAGAAGAAAGACAATGGTTATCCGAGGTATCTGTTGTTCCTTTGCAACAGTCTGTTGCTGACTTGGGAGTTGCTTTTAAAAACTTTTTTGATTCTCGAAAAGGCAAAAGAAAAGGTGGTCATGTTAAGTCTCCACGATTCAAAAAACGATCTCATCAACAAACGGCACGGTTAACTCGTAGAGGTTTCTCTATCCAAGGCGATGGAGTTTATCTGGCCAAAATTGGGGTAGTTAAGCCAATTTGGTCTAGAGATCTGCCTTTCGGCAAAGCCGACGCTACGCGAACAGATCCAAGCTCGGTTACCATCATCAAGGACTGTGCCAATAATTACTTTTTGAGTTTTGTAGTAGATATTGAGCCTGTTCAAATCAATGCCAAGAATCAAAGCATTGGGATCGATCTAGGTATCAAAACTTTCGCTGTAATGAGCGATGGGACTTATGCTAAGAGTCCTGACTACTCAAAGTTAGATCGAAAGTTACGCAAAACTCAACGAAAATTTGCTAAACAACCCAAGGGGTCGAACCGGAAAGAACGAACTCGCATCAAGATCGCTAAACTCAATAACAAAATCGCCAACAAAAGAAAAGACTTCCTGCACAAACTGTCAACAAAAATAGTTAGCGAAAACCAAGTAATTGTTTTGGAAGACTTGAATGTATCAGGAATGGTCAAAAACCGTAAATTGGCACGAGCTATCAGTCAGCAAGGTTGGTCGGAGTTTAGGACTCTTTGTGATGGGAAATCAGAAAAATATGGCAGAGATTTTCGAGTTATAAGCCGTTGGGAACCCACTAGTCAAATCTGCTCAGATTGTGGGTTTAAGTGGGGTAAGCTCGATTTATCTGTACGTTCAATACTCTGTGTTAGCTGTGGAACTGAACAAGACAGAGACGAGAACGCTGCCAGAAATATAGAAAAGGTCGGCATGGGGCATCGGCACGACCAAAAACGGACAAGGAGGGATGGTAAGACTGTTTCGACAGCACAACCCGATGATCTGTCAAGAATCACCGCTCTTCCAGGGCGGTGAGTATGTCAACACATTGCTTCACCCTTAAGTAAATTTGTCAATAACCCTTGCTTCTCTAACCGCGCACAAATAGCACTGAAAGGACTGCCAGCGTTATAACTAGGATTCGAGCTTGGACCACCACTATGATGCAGGGCTACTAAATTCCAGTTAATATCAAAACATGGAGAACCAGAGGAACCGGGTTCGGTATTGGTTTTATACTTAACCATGGTACCATTATCGTTAATAGTAATAATAGCTTCCGTGTCAAAGGCCAATTTTAAGGGTTCAGCATTGGGATGCTGCACTATAAACAGTGGAGTATCGCGCAAAAACTGATAATATGGCTCTTGTGGTAACTCAATCCACTGGCGCTTGGGAGAATTGGGATCAGGATTTTTCCCAATCGGTTCTTCCCCAGGAACTCCATCTACTCTCAGCAAGGCATAATCCAATTCGTCAGGGGTTGGTAATGGATTGTTAGTATAAGGACTTTGATCAATTAGCCAGTCATCCTCTACTAAGCGATACTCCTTACCAGGATTGATAACTTTACCATCCCCTAACTGCTTGTAGTCAAAACGCAGGATAACATTACTAGAGGTTGCTTGTTCTAAAATTACCGATTCCACCACATGGTAATTAGTAATAACCACATTGGGCGCAATCAGAAAACCTGTCCCAAATTCACGACTATTATCGTTATTCGTAACTTCGACACGACAGACTTGCCCTTCAATTTGACCTAACTTTTCCCGCCACCGATTTACGTCTAAGAAAGAATTGCTTTTCTTAATCAGTCTTTCTAATCTACCTCTTGCTGATAACGGTTGCGGCATAGGAATCGCCAGATTAAACTCCTGGGCAAAAGCGAATAACGCTGGGTTACCTGGATTTGATTCACGGGCACCTGCAATTAATTTATCAACCCATCCTTCTGCTTCTGCAGCTTCAATTAACCTAAACACAATTGCTTTTAAACCATCACCCATTGCTATGGCATTCAGGTTTTTATCAAGCTTGAATTTTACTACTTCAGCCAATCTTTGCTGATCGGGAAAAGCGGCAATTAAAGCATCTCTTAATTGTTGATATTGCTGTCCGGTTAGTGTCATATAGCGTTTTCATTGGAGTTGTGAACAGAATCCCTAAGGGAAAGGCAAGAGGCAAGAGGCAAGAGGCAAGAGGCAAGTGCGTTCGCGTAGCGTGACCTACGGTCAATCGCGTAGCGTAGCCCTTCGGGCTAATCGCTTTTAGCGGAAGCTGAGGCCTTTGGCCAATCGCTCTTGTATGGTGCGAAGCATGAAATGTAACGCACCATCTATAAGCTGTTGTGCCTTTAAACTGTATATTAATCAGATCAAATAAAAAAAATCTATCCCAGTCATCTTTTGCCTTTTGCCTTTTGCCTTTTGCCTAGCTAAAACCCATTTTAAATGCGTTTTAGCTTATCATAACCCTGTGTTAACCCTTGCTCTTCCAAGCAAAAGCTTTAACGAGCTTGCCTTCAAAAGGCTTACCTTTTAGCATACGGTTCCAGTAAAGCCAGGGAAGGAGATTGCGCTTGACCAACCACATGCTGAAGCGTTCTTTAGCAGGATTGAACGGGAAACTTGTATCAATGTTCTTGTCATAGTCAAACTCGGCCATCACTGCAGAATTATATCCAGTAATCAAAGGACAACAGGTGTAGCCATTATATTTATCAGTTTGAGCTTGAGAATTAATCACAGCCAGAAGATTCTCAACTAAAACAGGGGCTTGACCTCGAACCGCTGCCGCTGTTCTGGAAGTTGGTAAAGATGAGGCATCTCCGAGACTGAATACGTTAGGGTAACGATTATGTTGGAGGGTATCTTTATCCACATCAACCCAACCTTTTTTGGGGCCATCCTGTACTGCAAGAAGACTGTTTTTGATAAAATCAGGCGCACTCATGGGCGGAGTGACATGAATCATGTCGTAATGAATGCTAACTTCCTGAACACTATCGTCTTTGGTAACCTCAAAGATAGCCTCCTGAGTATCAGGCTTAATTTCCTTGAGATTGTGATGGAAGTTAACTTGAATCCCGCGACGGTCAACAACCTGCTCTAGAGTCTCGCAATACTCTGGCACAGCAAAAATCTTGCCACCGGCGGTACAGAACAGCACCTGGGTATTCACCCCAACGCCACTCTTACTCTTAAATACATCATCAGCCATGTACATAATCTTCTGAGGAGCACCAGCACATTTGATCGGAGTGCCCGGTTGGGTGAAAATGGCCGTACCGCCTTTGAAATTTTGAATCGTCTCCCAGGTGTACGGTGCGAAATCTTTGGAATAGTTACTGCTGACACTCCCTTTGCCCAGAGCCTCTTTCAGACCTTTAATCCCATGCCAGTCAATCTGGATGCCAGGGCAGAGTACTAAATAGTTATAGTTGACACGGATACCCTTACGGGTGATGATCATATTGTTGTCTGGATCTAAGGTTTCCCCATAATCCTGAATCCATGTTGTGCCCTCGGGCAAGCAACTTTTCTCATCACGAACGGTCTCCTCTAGTTTAAAGACACCACCACCGACTAAGGTCCAACCGGGCTGGTAGTAGTGCTTGTCAGATGGTTCGATAATAGCGATATCCAATGCCTTGTTGCGAGTGAGCAACTGAGCTGCCACAGTGATACCTGCAGCACCTCCTCCAACTATAACGATTTGATGTTGTATCGCTTTACTTTCTGGCAGAGTCTCAACAGGGGTAGTTGTTTCAGTAGTTACGGACATATTTCCAAAATTATAAGTTTTCCTTGCAATCAAGCGGTTTAAATGTAGCAAAAAGCCGGTTGCTTAATAATGGAATAATTGTAATATTGAACTCTCCCCGCTTTAAAAAGACAGGGATTCTAAGCTGATATCACTACGCGGGTTGAAACCGCGCTTGGTGCGCTTTCCTATGGCGAATGAGATTACGGGGTCGCACCTCTGCGTGATGCTTACAATACTGACTAGATAGAGAATCCAATCTGTACCGTTGTGGCAGGTTCAAAGCTGCCCTACCGACCTCGGCTAGGTCAACCCCTAGCTGTGTCGCTACTTTGCGCAAAATATTACATGCGCCATTACAATCTGCGTTAATTAACTCGTTATTAGCTGACCGATAGAGACCACGTCTAATTCGCTTTCCAGAAGGCTTCCACCCCTTGGGTTTCGCACCAAGTGTAGGTAGAAAATCATTATCTAGAAAACTGGCGAGGCTGGTGTAACTTTCCTCAGTCTCAACAAACTTAATACCGTGTTGAATGCACAGCTGCTCAATACAATTTTTTAATCTGGCTGTGGGAATCTGAACAAACTCTTGATTATTCTTCTTCCCAATGTTGATGCTGTCTTTATTCCGTTGGTTCCAACCAAAAACAACGGTGCTAACTTGATGTCTTAGGCACCAATTAACGACAAACCTGGCGACTTTATTAATATTGTCACGCATCTGTCGATTACGCTTCTCAGTCAAAAAGGCCAGGGGTTCATCCCAATAATCTTGTGGCTTACCTTTCTTTATCTTGCTTACCTGCTTGTTGTACCACTGATTTTGGGACTTTACCTTTCTCCCATCAATAATGAATGACTTCCCAGTGGTTGAAACACAAGTCAGCCAATTATTAAGTCCTGGGTCAATCCCTAAGACGTTATTGGTCAATGGTACTGGTTCAATATCTGGTTGTTCATACACGAATTCTAAATAAAAATAGCCATTCCTGGGGACAAATCGAAACTCTTTTATTGATTTGTAGTCAAGATTGGATGGCATCGGAAGGAGAAAATGGTCAATTCCAAACCAGGCTTTGACCTGTTTTCCCAAAGTGAATTTAAGTTGACCTTTTACCAGCTTCACCCATCGGGCCGGGTAGCTGACTACAGCCATTCCTCCCTTCTTACGGTATTTTGGGACTCTAGGCTTGTCAGTTAGTTGACCTTTAAGGTAGAGCTTACTTAAAGCTTTATAGGAGTTAAAAGACTCAATAACTCCGTGTAGTGCTTGTTGTGCGCAAGCCGACCTCATAGCCTTGAAATGGACATTGGTCTTGAGTATCTTATCTAGTTCAGCATTATTCAGATACTTCCCAGCCTTGAACAACATTTGACGGCAATAATATATGCCACAATTAGTTAGCTTGTTAGCTTCTGAACAAATAAATTCTATGACCGCCCTATTTTCAAGACTTGTGGTTATCAGATGTTGCTGGCAACCGTACATTTCATCGACCTTTTTGCTGTGTTATCTTACTTGTATACCCCAATAAGTAAGGTGTCAAGTAAATGCCAGGAAAAACTCTCAAGAAAATGGGTTGACCAAGCTGACACGGCGAGGGGAAAAAGTCTTAGAGCGTTACAGCAACTTCGGAAGCCTGGAACGGATTAAAAGCGATGCAGCGCGGTCTTGGGGAGGCAGCGCGGTCTTGGGGGTCCCCCCATGAGCGACTGCCGTGGTTTCCCCCACTCGCGCTTTGCATGGCTGACAGAGATGGCAGCAGCCTCAGGGTTAAGTCTTTCTGAATTCCTGGAGAGGCGTTGTTGGACAAAGAGACTGCCGTGATCCGATTAGGCTTTGCCGAACGCGCCCCGCGTGGCCTTCGGCCTCCCCTGCGCGAACGCCGGGATAAATCCCGGCACGCTCCCCGCCCACTCAATAAATTAAGTGGCTAACTCTCGCTTGTTATTTTTCTGTTTTGTATAATGAGCATCAGGCATGAAACTGGCATCTTGGCAGTTTCATGCTTATTTTCGTGCGGGCAGGATGCCCACTCTACTTATAGCTACGATAAACTATATATATATTTGACTAATTACTCATATATAAATATTTAAATTTTTCTTTGCAAAACACCATCTTGACCTTGATGTTTTTATTACTATATAGTGATATAACTGAAAAACGAAAAAAAGGTCTCCTAAACACTAGAGAAAGACAGCGATGTTATTTCGTCAACTGTTTGATCAAGACACCTGGACATACACCTATTTGGTAGCTGACTCCAGCACAAAGGAGGCTGTTCTGATTGACCCTGTTCTGGAGCAGGTGGAGCGTGATTCTCAGCTACTCCAAGAACTCGGTCTCACGTTGAGATTTTGTCTAGAAACTCACATTCACGCGGATCACATTACTGGAACTGGAAAACTTCGAGAATTGACTGGGTGTAAGGGAATTGTTCCAGAAAATGCCACTGCTGCTTGTGCAGATCGACATGTTAAAGATGGTGAAATTTTACAGGTCGGCAGCTTGGAAATTAAGGCAATTGAAACCCACGGTCATACCGATAGCCACATGGCTTACTTGGTAAACCAGACTCACCTGTTCACAGGAGATGCCTTGTTTATCCGAGGCTGTGGTAGAACCGATTTCCAAAATGGTGATGCTGGCAAACTTTATGATAACGTCACCCAGCGACTGTTTACATTGCCGGATCAGACATTGGTTTACCCAGGACATGACTACAAGGGGCATACTGTATCCACCATCGGTGAAGAAAAGCGTTTTAATCCTCGTTTTGTGGGTAAAGATCGCAATAGCTTTATCGAGTTTATGAACAATCTCAATTTGCCAGATCCTAAAAAGATGATGGAAGCCGTTCCAGCCAATGAAGAATGTGGGCAAGTTGCACAAGTTGCCTAAGATGTCTGGTCTCTAGGGAGACAACACATATAGCAATTCTCAGAGTCATGAGCGACATTGCTTATCCCTTTAAGGCAATAGGCAATAGGCAATAGGCAATAGGCAATAGTAAAGAGGGTTTTAAGCGATGCAGAGGTGCGCTTTCTTATCCCCCACACCCTACACCCCACCCCCTATACCCCACACCTCACGTCTTTGTTAAAAACCTACCCCTGTGAGCTACTCCCTACTCCCTATTCCCTATAGCCTATTCAAAAAATAGCTTTCAGGAAAATATTCACTAATCATCATCACCGATTGGCGATTAGAAAAGACGCAATAGGTACGAAACAGTAAATTTGCTTCCGGTTCAATCTGGAAATAATCAGCTAATTCGTTAGCAGGCTTTTTGCCAGTATCCACAATTTCTTTAAAGGTCTCGAATCTCTGCTCTCGCCAGATTTTGCCGATGGGGCTTTTAGTTTTTAGTAAATCTTTTTGAAAGTACTCATCTAGGCGATCAATAACAATAATTGACTCAGCATAAATATAATTTTTGCGACTTATTTTACCCTGTAATAGTATTTTTCTATCAAGTACTGAACTTCCTTTATCTAATTCCATTGGTTCGATATCATCAGTTGTTGTTACCAACTCTTCAGACAACTTAACTAGACGAATCTGTTCAAACAGATAGGCTTCCAACATATCTGTTACTGTGCCATCTGTCGTTAATAGAATTCTTTGAAAAATACTCAGAGTCGAGGGGTCTATATAACTTCGAGTTAGGGATTGCTGTAGATCATTTCTCATTTTTAATAGCAATTATTATTGGGGTGAGGTATTAATTATTGGGTCTTAGGGAGTAGGGAGCAGGGAGCAGGGAGTAGGGAGTAGGGAGTAGGGAGTAGGGAGTGTGCGGAGTGTGCGGAGTGTGCGGAGGGTGGGAAGTGTGGGGAGTAAGAGTTGTGAAGACCCCCTTTGGCTGACTGCATCGCTTTTTTATAACACCAAAAAATTTTCCAAGCTCTTTCCTACTGCTCCGAAGTCCCTGCTCGCTGCTCCCTATTCCCTATTCCCAGATCCGCTGTTCCCTGGGCTATTTTACAAATACTTCCGCAATATCAACTCCAACTTCTCCTTAGTTGCTTCTGGAGCTTGATCTAAGGGAGTGAAAATGGCATGCTTCAAGGCGGAATGGGCTTTAGAAACCGGTGGATTTTCAACTAACCGGCGCACTGTCTCTTGAATCACCTTCTGAGCATTAATCGCATTGCGATTTAGATTATCAAGTATCATATTAACGGTGACATGGTCATGATCCTCATGCCAGCAATCATAATCGGTAACTAGGGCTAGGGTAGCATAGGCAATTTCTGCCTCCCGTGCTAACTTGGCCTCTGGCAAATTGGTCATGCCAATTACTTTTGCGCCCCAACTCCGGTAGAGATTAGATTCGGCCATGGTGGAAAATGCTGGCCCTTCCATGCACAGATAAGTGCCACTGTTATGTACGGTCACCTCTGGTAACTCCAAACTTGCGATCGCATCCACTAAAATTCCCGCCAGTTGGTTGCACACCGGGTGTCCAAACCCAATATGAGCCACAATCCCGTCCCCGAAAAAGGTCGAAACCCGATTCTTCGTGCGGTCAATAAACTGATCCGGTACCAGCATATCTAAGGGTTTGACCTCTTCCTGGAGAGAACCCACTGCTGAGGCAGAGATGATATACTCCACGCCTAACTGCTTCATGGCATAGATATTGGCTCGGAAGGGTAACTCGGAAGGCATCAAATGATGATTGCGACCATGACGAGCTAGGAAAGCTACAGTAGTTCCTTCTAAGGTTCCCACCATCAAGGCATCGGACGGAGGACCAAAGGGGGTGTCAATCGGTACCTCCTGCACATCCTGGAGAGCAGCCATTTTGTAAAGTCCGCTACCGCCAATAATCCCAATTTGTGCTTTCACCATGGTGTTTGTTCTTACTCTGCCTCAGTCCAACGCTTTGTTATTTTACCAATTGTATTAATTTTTGTTAAGGGATTTTAAAATACAGAGTGATGTTCCGATGCAATAGTTGTGCCTTATGTCTGACCAACCCCTTGGTAAACCTCGTCCTCTGGTAAAAGTGATCCTGCTATCGGTAGCCACATTAATGGTCTATTACAGTTGGTACAAGTGGATCATTCACGAAGAGTTGCGACACTATAACAATTCTGGTTGGTCCGGTAACCTGTGTTTACTACCTTTCCTTTTAGGTGTCGCCGTTCCACAAGCGCTATGGATATTAGATCCTGATGTTCCTGGCTGGTTTGGTTGGTTTTCCCTACTCGGTATAGTTTGGATTTACATTGTGCAGTTTAGGCTTTACCGCACAATTAATGAGCTGTATCGACGAGAAGGACTCACAGAACCTCTGGTAGTGTGGTGGATTTTTATACCTGGCTTAAATTTAATAGTGGGATTAAAGCAAATTCATGTCCTGAGCAAGTTTTGGGAAATGAAACAGGAAACTATACCGGACGGGGCTATTTTGAAACTAAAATCCCTAAAATCTTAAACCAAATCCACCTTGAACAGAGGCAGCGACGCCGCCACCCTCCCGATAGGCATCAAAAGCAATAATCGCATTACCAAACAAAACCGTTTGGCTATTAGGGATCATAAAATCAATACCAGGTTGTATAGCAAAACTGGTCTTATCTCCTACTGGTGACGGAGAGTGACCGCTAGCAAATACAGCTCCTGCTCCTAAGTAAGCATCGGTTTGCCAGTTAAGGGGGAAATCGTAGGAAATTGTTGGCACAATAGCAGTACCAGCACCAATCAGGGCTTGTGTCCGGAAGGAAATGGGGATTTCTAGGAATTTGTAGCGAAATGCAATTACCCCACCAATTTGCTGACCCTCTCCATCATCATCCTTTGTAATACCAAACGTAGGACCAATTCCCACATAACTTCCGTAGGCAGCTTGAGCAAATGCTGGTTGCGATTTAATCATTAAACTAGCCAGACTTCCCAGCACCAGCGTTCCTACTGTGGACAATAATCCAATAGTATTACCCATTTCCTCAACTCCTCAATACCTAATTCTAATGATGGCTGCTTTCTCGCTCATATTAGCTTAATTGCTGCGGTGAAACTAATATAGCAAAGGGGAATAGGGAACAGGGAATAGGCAAGAGGCAAGAGGCAAGAGGCAAGAGGCAAGAGGCAAGAGGCAAGAGAGTAAAAATTATTTGATTAGAATAGAAACCGCTATATACAGGTTGATGTTTTGTTCACTGTTGATAGTTAACTTTAAATTAAGGCAATCCATTAAGCAATCTATTCTGGTTAAGCGGGTTTTAAACTGAAGTCAACTCGAAGATAGTGAATCGACTCAGTAGCTTTTTAATTTATGCGTTCGCGTAGCGGCTCTTTCAGAGCATCGCTAATTTTTTGACAAGAGAAAAAATTGAGCCTACTTTATTTTTTACCACTTCTTTCTTCCCACTTGTTTCTTACTTGCTGGGTGCATCTCCTAAAAGCTTTTTGATCCGGTGGGTGGAACGGGCATCTTGCCCGTTACAAAATGACGGCGAGCCTTTTGGTGGTGCGTTACGGGGCGGACTATCCCAACGCTGGCTACGAGGGGAAAAATAAGGGCAAGTCCGCCCCTACGGACTTTCTAAACTCGCGAAGAGGCGGAAAATGAGGGGGAGCCTTTTGGTGGTGCGTTACGGGGCGGACTATCCCAACGCTGGCTACGAGGGGAAAAATAAGGGCAAGTCCGCCCCTAACGCACCCTACGCACTTCCCACTTGTTTTTTCCTTGTTCCCTATTCCCTATTCCCTGTTCCCTATTCCCTGTTCCCTGTTCCCTGTTCCCTATTCCCTACTCCCTACTCCCTACTTAAAATAAAATTACAAACATCTAGGATGAAGTCCACCATAGGTACAAATATATCGAAGTTGCTGCTCATCTAAATTTTTAACATTGGTAAAATCAACCCCCCTAATCCTGGCTAAATGCGATTTAGGTGGAGGCAAAGTAATAAATTGATTAGCCTTGGTCTGTTTAGCCATAGCAAAGGTAACTCCCAGAAAATCGGCTCCAGCTAAATTAGCCCCTCGCAAATCTGCAGCACTTAGATTAGCGTAACGTAGCTTAGCATTTGACAGCTGAGCATTGCGTAAATTAGCCCCTACCAATTGGGTTGAATTTAAATCAACATTTTTGAGATTAGCATTACTCAAATTTGCCCTAGAAAGATTCGATCCTTGCCAGCTTGATTGACTTAAATCAGCAGAAGAGAAATCACTCCCCACAGCACTAACTTTGCCCAAACGAGCACCATGAAGACTAGAGAGACTGAATTTTGCTTCCCCCAAATTGGCTCCTGTGAGGCTAGCATTTTCTAAGATAGCTCTACGGAAATCAGCATTAATCAGCTGGGCACTGCTGAGATTCGCACCGATCAGGCTGCCGTTATAAAACCTTGCTCGGTTCAGGGTTGCCCCAATTAAATTAGTGCGATTCATCAAGACATTATCGAGAATAGCGCCAGTCAGGTTAACTTCCCTGAGATCAGCTCCGCTAAAGTCGCTGACCCAATCATCAAACGTGCCAAAATGTTCATCCTCACCAGGGCCATAGAAGCGACTACCCTGCAAATTAGCACCGGACAAATCAGCGTAGCGGAAATTAATGCCCGACAAATTCAGGTTGTCCAGAATGGGATTAAAATAGCCATAACCCTGATTAACCTTACTGAGGTTAATATTACTCAGGTTAGCATTATGCACTTGACCGTCGTAGATAGTCAGAATTTTCGAGATAGCTTGCTTAGTTGCTCGGTGCCGCACCGCTAGCACTTCCCCAACCCCTGGTTTACCTTCCCTGGTTAAGGTTTTCTGGTCGTAGCCCACGGATTGATTCAATACTCGTAAATGGGGAAGCGGTTGAACGCCTTTACTGACCAAGGTTTGTTGGAGGGTATCAATCAAGCTAGGGGTATTTTCCTGACCCAGCAAATCCACCAGAAACGGTACAGCACGATGGTCGTCTATCCTACCTAGAGCCAGAATTGATCCCAAACGTTCTTCTTGAGCCGTGCTCTCAGTGGAGCTTAATTGTTTCACTAAGGTCAGAAAGACCTGATTCTTCTGCTGATTGAACGCTCGCCAATTTGCTTGACTTTGAATATAGATTTGGGTCCCCACAAACGTGCCCAGTACAGACCCCATGCCGCCAAAGGTAACAATTACCAGAGTAAGACCGGGATGTCGGCGCATCCACAACCAAAGATTGGGGGAGTGCTGTTGAGATTTTGAAATCAGGGTAATGGTAGTAACTGTTCCGCTACGGTAACCCGAGGTAGCTTCCTGGTGATTAGACCATTGCCCATCAGTGTCCTCCTCTAGCTCAACCTCTTCATACTCTTGAGACCATTGCTCATCAGTGTCCTCCTCTAGCTCAACGTCTTCATACTCTGGTGAGGGGGAGGATTCAAAACTTGACCAGTACGGCAAGAGCAACCGAGAGGAATCCGAGACATAAGTTCCGGCTATGTAGTCGTGGAGGCTGCGATGTTGAGCATTTAATACAGAACTAAAACTCTCTGCCAATAGCATCAATCCTGCCAATCCCAACAAAATTAACAAGTCAGGAAACGCTCCAGTATAGCGCCAGAGTAAATAAGCACTTCCCAGTGGTAATCCCCAGCGTCCCACTGCCTCACGCCACACCGCACCCATCAAACCAGGCGGTTTTCCCGAGGTGGTAACCACTCGCACTCCAAACCAACCTTTGGGAGTAGTTTGACCAGTTTTTCCCAGCAGATAAAGTTGCCATAGGGTTACTCCTACTGGCATCACTAAGGAAGCACACCAAAAAAAATTGGTCAGGGGAGTGACTCGCTTGGTTAGTTGTAGGCGCGGGTAAGCTAGAGTTTTTGCGATCGCATTCTGGGTTGCCCCCAACACTGGGTTAAGGGGAACCGGTTCTGCCTTCGAGTATTTTTCTGCATACAAACCAATCCCGTAAGGGAGCAGCGCACTGGTAGTTACCAGCGAGACTTCCAAAAGCGCTGCCACGCAACGCCTAGTCACCAGTGGCAGAACCAAGTTCAGTCGCAGCGGAAAATACCAGCTACCTTCTCGATGTTGACCTGTTTTTAGAGTGGGGCTAGCCATATTCAATGCTCAGGCTGCGATTTGTGGCTTTTTAATGACTGTGAACACTGATTTCAAGGAGCAGTAAGCAAATTCCCCGAGATTATAGCAGATTTTGGTTGATACCGTTTTTTGGGCAAACACCTGATGACTATGTTTAACTATGTCTAGACTTAACCGGTTGAATACCGGCAATAGCACTGAACTGCTATGAAATCAGCCTCATTATTATATAGCAGTTTTAAATTGGGTGAGGTACCCGTCAGCTAAAGGCCTTTGGCCACGCTACGCGAACAGCAGTCAGCCTTCAGCCCTCAGCCCTTAGCCCTCAGCCTTCAGCCTTTTAATGCTAGCTGATAACTGATAGCTGATAACTGATAGCTGATAACTGATAGCTGATAGCTTACCCGAAACAAATTTAATTCGAGATAGTCAAATAATATAGAACAAGTGTATTAGTAATAGAACACAAGACTTTAGGGTATGACAATGACTAAACTATTCCCACAGTGGATGATTGTTCCAATCACCCTAACTGTAAGCTTAACTAGCCCTGGTATCGCCAGCGCCGAAACCATCAACCTTCAGCCTGGATTCCAGCCTGATCCGATCGTAGTGACTGGAAACTCTGGAGGATCAAATAAGAGCCAATGCGGTATGGTTAGTACCCAGCCCAATCATGTGATTAATTTGAACCAAGATTTTACCTACTTGCGCTTCAACCTAGAAAGCCAAGGCCAGCCCACTCTATTGATTCAGGAGCCAAATGGTACCTCATGTACACAGGCCGATAATTTATCTGGGGGCAATATTGTTAAAATCGGATATTGGGAGCAAGGCAGCTACTCATTCTACGTTGGCGATCGCAATGGTGAACAGCATCCTTATACCTTATCGATCACGAAAACTCCCTAATACCAGCATGGCGAATTAAATCTATATGAATATTAATTTATTTTCACAAAAATTATTCTCTTATTAGATTTATCTAATAAGAGAATTACTATACTTAGTTGTATTCACAAGATATATGAACATATTGCCATGTTGAATAAACTGAGTATTTTATCTGTTGCAACCATTGCAAGTATAACCATAAACCAAGGATTAGCTTATGCTGGCTTCGGAGATGGAGGTAGTACAGGTTGGAATGCTGTTAGTAGTAATAGTCAGTCAAGCTGTGCCAATAAAGCTTTAGAAAAAATGACAACTTTTGTAAATAACGGAGATGTCCAATTTGTTCCAGGATGGAAATCACGTTTTAAAATAGGAAATACAGTTATTTTAAATGTTCTATGTAGTCCAGATGGTAATTATGTCACGGTAAGTGTTTTTTGTATTAATGATTGTAGCAGCAGAACTATAGGTCTTCGTAAAAGAATAGATGGAGCTATGAATTGGTGAAGTACCCCAGCCTCAGCGTTCGGGTAGCGTGACCAAAGGTCAAGCAGGTTGGGGTACTTCACAAGTTCAACACTCAAGAATGATTGTATGCAAGCCTTTTGCCTGACAACTGCGGCGAAGTCTATTGGTGATTAGCGATTACTCTAATCTTCAATCTGCTGAACGGATACCTCAACCGCTTCCACATCAATGGTGCCTGGAGCTGCTAAGCGGTTAAAACGACCCTGTTCTATCTTCAAAACTTCCCCGCAACTGGGGCACTGACACTGGGTATTGTTAAACCCAGTAAACTCATAGGCACAGACTGGACATTGATCTTCTACTAGATTACGTCTGAGCCACCAGCGAACTCCGAACCAGGCAATCACTGGTGAGATGATTAAAAAAGCAATCAAAATCAAAAAACCATTGACTACCCATCCCAAGCCAACTGTGCCTAGCAAGAAACAAGTTAAGAAGAACGCTAGCCAACAGCCCATACCTGACAGGTTGAACTGAAACTGTCTGGGGGTATTTTGATTCACAGTTTTCTTTTAAAAATAACAAATATGATCGGGTAGTTATATCCTAGTTCAGATTCGTCTTAACTTGAAGAGAAATTACCCCTCGCTGCTGATGCTCCACGAGGGGCTTGTGACCCGCTGAAAACCCATAAACCAAGCTTTCCCTATTCCCAGGCTTGATTCTGGCTTTATTACTAACAAGGATGGGGATGTACGGGAATCAGAACAATGTTTACGCAAAATCGAGGAACTCTTTTAACTGCTTTGTCAGAGCCTCTTTACTAAATAACCCTAGGGATTGTTCTCGTAACCACTCACCATCACAGCGTTGATCCTCTCCCTTGAGAATTTCAATACAAGCCGCAGCCACTGCATCGGGGTCTCGATAGGGAACTTGCCAACCAAGCTGACCATCTTGCAACGGATCAGCAGAACCATCAGAATCCCCAGAAAGGACAGGTTTACCACAAGCCATGGCCTCTAGGTATACAATACCAAAGCCTTCTTGGGAGGGCATGACGTAGGTATCAGCCACTCGGTAGTGTTCCACTAATTCTGGTGTAGGGACAAAACCAGCAAAGACCACCCGATCCGCAACACCCAAATCTTTGGCTAGCTGTGCCAGTCTGGGTTGATCATCACCACGACCAATGACTAGATATTTAACCTCTGGAAAGATGTTTGCGATCGCAGGAAGTGCTTGAATGGTAACATCTACTCCTTTATAAATATCCCCAGACCACAGACGGGCCACAGTCATCAACACCTTAGCACCAGTCAGACCATACTTTTCGATTAAGGCTGGTGATTTTGGACCGGGAGTAAACCTATTGCCATCAACAGCACAAGGCAACATCTTGACCTTTTCAGGATTTAGCTTATTGGCAGCACAAGCGCGATCGCGACTGTAACGACTAATAGTCCAAATTGCTGCTGCCCGCTCTAGGGCGTTACGTTCTTTTAGGGCTAAAGGTTTCCACACCTCTTTGCCATAGGTCAAAACTGTATAGGGAATCCCCAGACTATTGCACAACAGCTGAGTCAGGGGAGCCAGTTTGATATGACCGCAGAAAACGTGTTTGGGACGTTTTTGCCATAAATAAAACCCCAGCGCTAGTGTTAAGCGAACACGCCCTAGGACAGGAGGCTTGGTTTTCAGGTAATGGAATCTGAGTGGGTAGACATCAAAGGGATTGTCACAACCTAGACCATCCCGCAGCAAAAATATTTCAGCCCTAGAACTGTTAACAGACTTAGCAGCAACAGACAAATATGCCTCGAAAATATCTTTGACGTAGGATTGGATGCCCCCTTCACACTCAAAAATCTCTAGAAAAATGAATACGTAGTTAGATGCGGTTTTCTGTGTGTCGCTCAAATTCGTTAGTTTTGAATTCGATTCACCTATCTTAGCCTCGAAGTATTTCTAAAAGCATTAGGGATATTAGGGAAAAACAAGGGAGCACTTGTAGCCATCAAAGACAGGGTTACGATACTTGGCAGGGAGGAAATTCTCGGAAATTCCTATCAAACAAAAATCCCACGGCTCAAAGTACGTGGGATTTTGACAAAAGCTTTTTTAAAGGACTAATCACTAACCACTGGAAATCCCACAAACTCTAGTTAAAACTCTAGTTGTAGGATCAGCCTGATGGTTAGGCTTATCTTAAAACAGACCCCAAGTCAAAGACTGATCAATGGGTAAGGTAGCACCAACACCAAGCCAGATGGTGACTAGGGTACCAAATAAAAATACCGTAGTTGCCACTGGACGGCGGAATGGGTTCTGGAATTTGTTCACACCTTCGATGAAGGGAACCAGCATCAGACCCAAGGGAACTGATCCCATAGCAGCAATACCCAAAAGTTTATTAGGTAGAATGCGCAAAATTTGGAAAACAGGATATAGATACCATTCCGGGAGGATTTCTAAAGGTGTGGCAAAGGGATCTGCTGGCTCACCAATCATAGCTGGATCAAGCACAGCTAAACCAATGCATAAAGCAATGGAACCCATGATTACCACTGGGAAAACGTAGAGGAGGTCATTAGGCCAAGCTGGCTCGCCATAATAATTATGACCCATCCCCTTGGCTAGTTTGGCACGTAAAATGGGATCGTCTAGATCCGGCTTTTTAAGAACTGACATTGCTTAAATTCTTCTCCTTAATAAGTAAAGGTAAGCAGGTGGCAGCAGGAAGGTTTGCATTTAGTTTTAACACTTTCCTGACTTTTAGTCAGTACAGATTTACAACGGACCAGAAATGCCCTGTTTGCGAATCATCAGGAAGTGCAGCAACATGAATACAGCGATAAACCAAGGTAGAACAAAGGTATGTAGACTGTAGTAGCGACTCAGGGTACCCTGACCTACACTAGTACCACCGCGCAGCAGTTCAACGATTAAAGAACCAACCACGGGAATAGCTTCAGGAACACCAGATACAATCTTGACCGCCCAGTAACCAACTTGGTCCCAAGGCAAGGAGTAGCCAGTCACACCGAAGGAGACGGTAATTACTGCTAAAACTACCCCTGTCACCCAGGTCAGTTCACGGGGCTTTTTGAAACCACCAGTCAGATAGACCCGGAAGACGTGCAAAATCATCATCAGCACCATCATGCTGGCAGACCAGCGGTGAACAGAGCGGATCAGCCAGCCAAAGCTCACTTCAGTCATAATGTACTGTACAGAGCTAAATGCCTCAGCGACCGTCGGCTTGTAGTAGAAGGTCATGGCAAATCCAGTAGCGAACTGGATTATAAAGCAAGTTAGAGTAATTCCACCCAGGCAGTAAAAAATATTAACGTGGGGAGGTACGTACTTTGAAGTGATGTCATCGGAAAGTGCCTGAATTTCCAGACGCTCCTCAAACCAGTCGTATACTTTCGAGTCAGTGATTTGCTTAGAAAACATGAGGCCAGAGTTTCCGAAAGGATTTTGCCGTCAGACGTTGAATGTCGGAGTCTTCAACTCCCTAAGTTACAACGAATACAGCCTATATGTTACATGATGTTAATTTTAACATGACTTGCTTCATTAATTTGCCGTAAACTCTGGCGGTTACAGCCCTAATATTATACCTGATAGCGGTTACAGGTAATATAACTTAACAAGTACTCTAATAATTTTGATCATGCACAAACGATCCTTGTGGGTTGGACTCCTACTAACCTTGCCCATCATGCTATTGTCTGCCTGGTGGACACCAACAGCAGCTGCCTTCTCTCAGGAGCAAAGGCTTTTTTCCCAAGCTTGGCGGATTGTCTCTCAATCCTACGTTGATGATACCTTTAACCATCAGAATTGGTGGTTGTTACGTCAGAAGACCTTGAAAAAGCGGCTGCCTAATCGTGAAGCTACTTATACTGCCATAGAAACAATGTTAGGGAGTCTTGGGGATCCCTTCACACGATTGCTCAGACCCGACCAATATCATAGTTTGCAAATCAACACCTCTGGTGAACTCTCCGGTGTCGGGCTACAAATTGCCATTGATGTGGAAACTGGTGAGTTAGAAGTAATCACCCCAATTGCTCAATCACCAGCAGATTTAGCCGGTATCCGAGCACGGGATCACATCCTAGAAATTGATGGCATGCTGACTAAGGAAATGACTCTAGATGAAGCGGCAGCAAGGATGCGTGGAGCAATTGGTACAACGGTTACCTTGAAGATTCAAAGCAAGAAAGAACAGCCAAAATTGGTGGAAATAGTGCGCGATCGCATTTCCCTAAATCCAGTGTATGCAGTGCTCGATACCCAGGAAAATAGAGACCCAGTCGGTTATATTCGTCTGTCTCAATTTAGTGCCAACGCCCCAATGGAAGTTGCCCACGCTGTTGCTCAATTCAAGGAGATGGGTGCCCATGGCTATATTCTTGATCTGAGGAATAACCCAGGGGGTCTATTGCAGGCAGGTATTGAAATTGCTCGCCTCTGGTTAGATCAAGGCACTATTGTTTACACCGTTAACCGCCAAGGCACCATTGGTAGCTTTGAAGCCTATGGTGACGCTCTTACGCAAGACCCCTTGGTCGTATTAGTTAATCAAGGCAGCGCCAGTGCTAGTGAGATTCTAGCTGGGGCTTTACAGGACAATGGTAGGGCAAAGCTAGTAGGGGAAAAAACCTTTGGCAAAGGGTTAATTCAGTCGTTATTTGAACTAATCGATGGGTCAGGATTAGCAGTTACCGTTGCCAAGTACGAGACCCCCAATCACCGGGATATTAATAAATTAGGGATTGAGCCAGACTTGGAGGTGCCCTTAGAAGCAATTACTATGAGCCAAGTGGGAACGAAAGCAGATACTCAGTATCAGGAAGCAATCAAGTTGTTGAGTTCTGATACTTTTCTAGCTAAGGCAAGTTAGGTGGTCATTACATAATGGCCTCAGAGCATCAGGCCGTCAGGGCGTCAGATATATAACTCTTCTGGGTTTTTCAACTTCGCGCTCACTTCTGATAAACGCTCTGTAGCTTGGTCAATCACCCCTTTGCCTCGCAAAAAACCAGTATTGGCACCAGGACAGATAAATTGAAGAGTCTCTGGGGTAAAACCCTTAAGCAAAGATTGCACATTCCGAATCTGTCTTGGCCAATGAAATGTTTTCGGGGTTCGCAGGGGCAACAGTTCTCCTTGTTTACTAGGAAGCAAATGACGCCCAGAAAATAGCACACCCCCGGCACCAGTGTAGTAAAGACAAGAAGAACCAGGAGAGTGACCAGGAGTCCAAATCACGTAGCAGCAGGGATTTATAGTCAACTCCTGGTGAAATGTAACTACGTCCAATCCCGGCAGTAAGTAAGCCTCTTGTTCTTGAATCAGGACTTGGCATCCCATACTCTCCTGAATTTCCTTTGCTTTACCAATACCACCGCGATGGGTAATAAACAGTAATGAGACTCCCCCTTGCTCACGCAAAAATTGTTGGTTAGTCTCATTCCAGGCAGGACAATCAATCAATAGGTTGAAGGAATTTCCTACAATAATATAAGCCGTACCACCTAACGTATCTCGATTGGGTGGAAAAGCAAAAATGGTATCTAGAACAAGGCGTGGTGGCTTGGATGCAGCAGGTTGCTGATTAGAAGATGCGCTTGGCGTAACATTAAAATCGCCTTTTGCTGGAGTATCGGGTTGCACAATGCTTGTAGTTTAATTGTAGTTTTTAGTAGACGGTGTGATCTTTCATCATGGAACTCTGGCTACTCCCATTTATTTTACTCGCTGTGATCACTTACTTCGTTATCCAGCGAAGCGTTGCTAGCCTCACTCGGACACCAGTCTGGTTACTGTGGCTGGTAATGATGACTCCACCACTAGTCTGGATTGGTTGGACTCTGTTCAATGGTGAGAACACACCAATACCACCAGCCCTATTGCTCGGTCCATTTGTCATTTGCTTGCCATTGTACTGGCTGCTGATTCAATGGGGACGCTCAGATCCCAATTCAACCATGACCAAAGAGAATCCTACTAAAACAACTACCTCAGACCCGGTCGCCAAAATTTCATCGGCAACTGAAAAGTCAAGCCTTCGTCCTATAACTAAAGAAGAAGAAAAAGACCTCAGAAATTGTTTTCCCTGGGGAATCTACTATCTCCAGAATATTGAGTACCGACCTCAAGTGGTGTTGTGTCGCGGCAAACTCCGCACTAACCCAGAGCAAGCCTACCGTACCGTGCGGTCAAATATAGAAGCCGAGTTTGGCGATCGCTTTTTCGTAGTCTTTCAAGAAAGCTTTAGCGGCAAACCCTTCTTTGCTCTAGTGCCCAATACCAAAAAATCAACCAAACCTTACAGGGGGTCTCAATCATTAACGCGACCTGGTTTAGCATTGGGGCTGATGGTGATTACCTTGTTTACCACCACCTGGATGGGAACTCAGATAGCTGGGGTGTCGGAAAATCCCCTTACTGACCCAGCGCTTTTACTGCAAGGATTGCCCTATGCCGTGGCCTTAATGGCAATTCTCAGCATTCATGAACTCGGTCATTATTTTGCCGCAATGGTTTACAAGGTGCGTACAACTCTGCCGTACTTTATCCCGATACCCTTTTTATTCTTGGGAACATTGGGAGCATTTATTCATATACGCTCTCCTGTTCCTAACCGTAAAGCCTTATTTGATATAGGCATTGCTGGTCCACTAGTTGGCTTCGTGGTTACCCTACCAATCCTAATGTGGGGATTAGCCCATTCCACTGTAGTGCCGTTGTCTGACTCTTCAGGAATCTTGAACCTAGAATCCCTCAATCCCCGATTTTCCCTTTTGCTAAGCTTACTAAGTAAATGGGCATTGGGCAGTGAATTTGTCTCGAACACAGCCATTAACCTTCATCCTGTGGCAGTCGCTGGTTATGTCGGTTTAGTTGTTACTGCTTTTAATTTAATGCCAGTGGGACAACTGGATGGTGGGCATATCGTCCATGCCATGTTGGGTCAAAGAACTGGTATGACCATTGGTCAAATTACCCGGCTGTTAATGATGCTCCTAGTATTTATCCAGCCAGAATTACTCCTGTGGGCAATTATTCTTTTATTCATGCCAGTGGCAGATGAACCAGCCCTTAATGATGTTTCAGAACTTGACAACTGGCGAGATTTGTGCGGAATCATAGCATTGTTAATTTTAGTCAGTATTATTTTGCCAGTACCAGGAACAATCACTCAATTGTTAACTATTTAGTCAGATACTGCCCCGTTAAAAATTAAAATTGAGTAGTGAAAATTGAGACTATAAAATTGTTAATTGTAAATTTGATAGTAACAGTTAAAAATTAACAATTAACAATTGAATAAAGTGGTTGTAATAGTAATGAGGTAGACAGGATTTTTCTCCTACTCCCTACTCCCTACTCCCTACTCCCTACTCCCTACTCCCTACTCCCTATTCCCTACTCCCTACTCCCTATTCCCTACTCCCTATTCCCTGTTCCCTTTGCTATATAATGACTAATGACAAACAACAAGTAAATGTTATCGGTGGTGGACTAGCGGGTACAGAAGCCGCTTGGCAAATTGCTCAGGCTGGAGTACCAGTGGTGTTGCACGAAATGCGACCAGTGCGACTATCCCCGGCTCATCATACGGTCGAATTGGCAGAACTAGTATGTAGTAATTCCTTTGGTGCTAAGTCAAGCGATCGCGCTGCGGGTTTGTTGCACGAAGAATTGAGACGCCTTGGTTCAATTATTATTGGCAAAGCTGATCAACATGCTGTTCCAGCTGGGGGTGCCTTAGCTGTAGACCGAGCAGTATTTAGTCGGGAATTGACGGAAACCTTAGCTAGTCATCCCCTGATCGAGTTGCAACGGGAGGAAGTTCCGCAAATTCCGACCACAGGGGTGGTGGTACTGACAACCGGTCCGTTGACTAGTCCTGCTTTAGCCGAAGACCTGCAACAGTTCACTGGTTTAGAATACTTTAGTTTTTTTGATGCTGCATCACCGATTGTAGTGGGGGAATCCATCAATCGTGATATCGCCTTTATGGCATCCCGGTATGACAAAGGAGAAGCTGCTTATCTTAATTGTCCCATGAATCGGGAGCAGTATCGTCACTTCTGGGAAGAACTGTGTGCAGCTCAAAAGGCGGAATTGAAAGACTTTGAGCAAGAAACTGCTAAATTTTTTGAAGGGTGCCTACCCATTGAGGAGATGGCTCGTCGCGGGGAAGATACTATGCGCTATGGTCCTCTGAAGCCAGTGGGACTGTTTGATGCCCGTAAGGGAGACTTCCGCGCTCCAGAAAATCAGCACCAGCGTCCTTATGCTGTGGTACAGCTGCGACAGGAAGATAAAACAGGTCAGCTGTGGAATATGGTGGGATTCCAAACCAATTTGCGCTGGGGTGAGCAGAAACGGGTATTTCGACTGATTCCAGGTTTGGAAGAAGCAGAGTTTGTGCGCATGGGGGTGATGCATCGGAACACGTTTCTGAATGCTCCTGAGTTATTGCAACCAACCCTACAGTTCAAAAAACGGTCTACTTTGTTGGCAGCTGGTCAATTGGTAGGAACAGAAAGTTATACAGCAGCTGCTGCAGGAGGGTGGCTGGCTGGTACCAATGCAGCGCGATTGGTATTAGGATTGGAACTGGTAACGATGCCACCCACTACGATGATGGGAGCGTTGTTTGAGTTTATCAGTTCCGCATCACCCAAGCATTTTCAGCCTATGCCACCAAATTTTGGGATTTTGCCCGAATTGCCAGTGCGGATAAAGAATAAGCGAGAACGGTATGGAGCATATCGCGATCGCGCTTTGGCAGATCTTAATGATTGGTTGAGTAGGCTGCGCGTATCAGCAGCTTAAAAATTGTTATATTCTAACAACATAACTTTGACTTATTCTGACTCGAAGCTCCTGAATTGAGATTACTAAATTTTAGAGCTTTTAAGTGAACGTGCAAGGAAGCATTCAGTCCTCAGCCGTGAGTTAAAAGCTCACGCTGCGCGAACAGCCGTCAGCCATTCGCGAATGGCCAAGGCTCACGCTATTGTTCGCGCAGCGTGCCCGTAGCGCAATCGGGGCTTATTTGATTTAAAAAAACATCAATTAGTGTAGCAATAAGCCTTTAGCTGAACGCGCACGCGTGCCCCTAGCGCTAATCGCTGACCGCTGATAGCTGATAGCTGACGATGGAAGATATTAAAATGGGCAATGGCTTAGGAGTAATCCTAGTTACAAATTTACCATTACCCAAGTTTTACAATACTGATATTATCGGATATAATATCAGTATGATTCAATTTATATGTCCCAATTAAGTTCGGTATAGCTCAGGTGAAATCCCTGTTTTATTAGGATCAACCTCTGGTTGATTAACTAAATAATCTTTTTTTATAGAACTCTTCTCCAGATTAGCAATCGGGGCAACGATTGGCCAAAAAACGGTTGCTATCGTCAACACTATCCAAGATATGCGGATTTGCTCAGGAGATAAATTAGTGTCTTTCTGGAAAGCTTGAAACCAGATCGAAAAAAAGTAGAGAGCGCCAGAAACGTAAAATCCTGCTAGTACCGTCATAACAAAAATTAATCCTAATATTGGTTTAATTACAAGTTTTAAGTCGGTCTGATTGACTGAAAACTCTGATGATATCAAGTCCGGTTAATTACTGTTTTGTTAACTATTCCCTTGATGTTTGGTAATGGGCAATGGGGAATCGTCAACTACTAATTTCCAATTACGAATTACCAATTACCCGATCAGGGATATAATCATTATTTGACCAGATTTGAGATGAGCTACCTTTACAGAGTTACCGAAAATTAGGCAAAAGTAACAGTTTTACTGAAAAAAAGTCTCAATTCCCCCAAAGTGAACAGTTAGGGAACGGGTAAAGGGGAATTGAGAACAGAACGATTAAGTCTTCTGTTGCCTATTGTCATCTCCCCAAAAAACGAGATATATACTGTAATTCACGGAATTTAAACCCGCTGTATACTTGATTTCCCTTACTTAAATAGACTAGAGGACTGAGGTTTGCGCTGAGGTTGTTGCTAGGGTTTGTGGTGTTTACTTTGATGTATGATTTCCCAGCTCAAATACCTTAGATACCTAAATAGTAAACACTAGTCCCCATAATGACAACACTAATGGTTTACCCTCAGTCTTAACTATGGGGCAGCAGTAGTAGATAATATCCAAGGAGTGTTTAACTGTCGTCAGGATAAATTGATCTACAACCGTTGACAGCTGTATTCGGGAATTTTTTCGATGATTGTTCACAATACTGAGATAGTCTGTGGTTAAGGAAATTCGGCAGAGGGGAATTTATACGAAAAAGTTCAACGCCTTTGGTAGGGTTAGGGATTGGTATGGCTTACATGGGATAGGGAGAGTTTGTTTAGGCTGTGTGCTTTGGCTGCTAATCGTCACAATTCCAGGGAGTACTTCTCCCTCAACCAACCCAGAAGTAGTAAACCCAGGAGCAGTAAACCCAGGAGCAGTAGATACCCTGCAACAAATACAGCAACATATTGAGCAGCAGCGGTCTACTATTATTAAGGAAAGCGATCGCATATCTAATGTGGAGCAATCTGCCCAGAAGAAGCTGGGTGTGATTGAGCTTAATCTCAAGTCCACTGATACGGCTAACCAGGATTACAATGGGCAAATCCAACTGGCTAACCAGGGTCTAGACCAGTTGCAGGAGGATTTAGCAATTGCCGAGAGAAGCTATTACGAAAAGCGTGCTGCAATCATTGCTCGACTGCGTTTTCTACAGCGCCAGCCCACTGCTGAAGTTGGATCGAATATCCTCCTCAAAAGTCAAGATATCAACGAATTTCTGGCTCAACGCCGCCGATTGAAGTTAGTCTATCAAACAGACCAGAAAATCTTAACTAGTTTAAAAGCTGAAGCCGACAGCATTAACCAACGCAAAACCGAGATAGAGGCTCAGAAAAACCGAGTTTCTCTACTTAAACAGCAACTCCTAGCCAAAAAGAAGCAGTTTCAAGCTCAGCTCAAGACACAGCAACAACTGATTGAGCGACTTAATTCTAACCGAGAAGCTTTAGAAGCATCCCAAGCTCAGTTAGCAGAAGATTCTAAAAATCTTGTGATCTTGATTCAACGAGAGATTGCCCGTCAAAACAAGATTGCGGCAGCTAGGAAGGCAAGGCTTCGCAAAACGGTTATTTTTAATACTGGTCAGCTGCTTTATCCCAGTAATGGCTCCATTACCAGCAGTTTTGGTTGGCGACGTCACCCCATTCTAGGTACATCTCGGTTCCATTCTGGGATTGACTTTGGGGCTAGTTATGGCAGTACTATTCGAGCAGCAGATAGCGGTACAGTAATTTTGGCTGGTTGGTATGGTGGTTATGGCAATACCGTAATTATTGACCATGGCGACAGTATTGCTACCCTCTATGGTCATGCTAGTAGACTTTTGGTGAGTAAGGGAGAATCGGTGAAACGAGGAAATGCGATCGCAACCGTTGGGTCTACGGGTTTCTCTACCGGTCCCCACCTCCATTTTGAGGTTCGTAAGAACGGTGAACCTGTCGATCCAGCCAGTTATCTCTAGCCAATGGCACAAGCTTAGGCAGATTTAAAACAGTTTACACTTTTCGGTGCTCAAGTGGTGTATAATTAGTAATTGCAATAGTGTGCTATTATCAAAGCTAATCAAATAGAGTAAGGCTTGATATAGTCACTCAAGCACAAGGGCGCGTAGCTCAGTGGATAGAGCACCAGATTCCGGTTCTGGGTGTCGGGGGTTCAAATCCCTCCGTGCTCGTTTAGATAACTTGATATAGCAATCCGAAATTGAATTCTGATGAATGGTTAGCTCTGGCGTTAGGCACGACCAGAGCTTAACTGCCGTGAAAGTTGCAGATTTACTTATTACTATTCAGTTAAAAATTAATAAGTAACAAGTAATAATTAACAAAACTTCCCTAACCATAATAATATTTTGACTAACTGAACTTCCCATCACTGTCTATCCTGGAGCCAATCATGACCCTTTCAGACTTAGTGACGTGGCTAAAACAACGAACTGCTCTAAGTATGTTGACTCAGGAGGTGTTACAGAATCTAGCACCTAAGCTCGAAGAGCGGATTTTGCCAGCAAACCAAACCTTAGTGCTAGCCAATACCCCTCCCCCAGGATTATATATTCTCCGCTCAGGTCGGATTGAAAGCAATCCTGAGGATTGGCAAGCTGTGGGTTTACTCCCTGGGGCAGTGATTAATCTAGAAGCTATATTATTGAACAAACCTGTTGAGCAAACCTTAATTACCCTCAACGAATGTCAGTTTTGGTTTGTCAGTGCTTCCGAATTTCGGGCACTCGTGGAACACTATCCAGAAATTACCCAAGCTTTCTCCCAACAACTGGCTGAAGAAGTAGAAGAGTTATCCGCTCAGCTAGCCTATGAACAAGAGCGTCAAACTATCTTACGACCGTATCTGGTTAGTAAAGCTAAACGGGGGATTATTGGGAAAAGTCGCTATGGGGTGCGATTGCGATCGCAAGTAAAACAAGCAGCGGAAAACCGCGAATCGGTGATAATCTTCGGAGAACCTGGACTGGAAAAAGATAACATAGCAGCCTTGATTCATTTTAGTTCTCCCTATCGCAGAGAAGCGATGATTAAAGTCGATTGCTCTAAATTACAAGCTAGGGGAGCAGAATTATTTGGTCGTGCGGGGGGGAAACCTGGGTTAATTGAAGCCTTAGGTCAAGGAACTTTACTATTAAATAATATTCAAGAACTTCCTCCAGAACTGATTACACCAATTGCTAATTTACTTAGAACCAATACCTATACTCCAGTCAGCCGTTCCCAAAACAGTAGAGATGTTACAGTCAACGTCTCTACCAGTCAGGCTCGGATTATCATGATTGCCGAGAGAAAACTGCCAGAGATTGATTCAGTGGCAGGACAATTGATTAAAGTGCCACCATTACGGGTACGAAAAGCTGACATTGGTGATATAGTCAACTACTATATTAGTATCATATCTCGTGCTAAATGTATTAATAAAAACCGGATAACTCCCGAAGCATTACGGCGATTACAGGCTTATGATTTTCCCAATAATCTCAGGGAATTATTTAATTTAGTTGAACGAGCCATTGTGCAGTTAGAAGGATGTTCAGAACTAACTGAAGAAATTATCTGGCCTTCCCAAAGTAAGAAAAAGAAATTTCGTCTCAATCTCTTAAATGCTTATCCAGGGTTACGTCGCTTTCTCCGCAGCCCTTGGTGGCCAGACCGGATTAATTATGGCTTTACCTTAACGGCTTTTGCGATTATTGTTGCTATTTTATTTATCGGACCTCAGAATCGTCAAGAAAATTTTGCGCTTAATTTATTCTGGGCGTGGTGGTGGCCCTTAGTATTAATTAGTTTTCCCTTTGTGGGTAGGTTATGGTGTGCAGTTTGTCCATTCATGATTTATGGGGAAGTTACTCAGAAAGTATCCCTGTGGCTATTTCCCCGTAAGTTAAAACGTTGGCCCCGAGAACAAGCTCAAACCTGGGGAGGATGGTTTTTGTTTGGCTTATTTTTCCTGATTTTATTGTGGGAAGAATTGTGGGATTTGGAAAATACCGCTTATCTTTCCGCTTGTCTACTGTTATTAATTACAGCAGGTGCGATGATATGTTCCGCAATTTTTGAGCGACGCTTCTGGTGTCGCTATTTATGTCCCATTGGCGGCATGAATGGCATGTTCGCTAAACTAGCGATAACGGAATTACGAGCACAACAAGGGATATGTTCAGCGGAATGTAGTACCTATCAATGTTATAAAGGTGGTCCAGAAAAAGGAGAGGGCATGGAAACTGATGGCTGTCCTTTGTACTCTCATCCAGCACAATTAGAAGATAACCGGGATTGTGTGTTGTGCATGACCTGTTTGAAAGCCTGTCCCCATCGTTCAGTAGAAGTGAATTTACGTCCTCCAGGCATTGAATTGTGGACTACCCATGTGTATCGCAGTTATGAGGTAGCCTTGTTATTATTATTGTTAGGAGCAGTGTTTTTGCACCGTTTACCAGAATTGCAAGAAAACCTGGGGTTAGGGTGGGATTTGAGTCAGTTTTGGACTCATGGTTTGCTTTCGGTAACAGTGTTGAGTTTACCAGCAATTTTGCCACTATTGGCTCAAGGAATAAGGGTAGGATTATATCAGGTAAAAGAAATTCGTAAGCCAAGTTCTTTTGTTAAATTAGCTTATGGATATTTACCCTTAGTGTTAGCTGGTAATTTGGCTCATTATTGGCGGCTTGGTTTAGGAGAAGGGGGAAAAATTTTACCGGTAATGTTTGCCACCTTTGGATTGAGTGGTGAAGGATTACCTGTGTTGGTAGCCCATCCAGCAGTAATTGCGTTCTTGCAGGGAACTACGTTAATTGCTGGAGTGCTTTTATCCCTGTTTTTGACCCAGAAGATAGGGCGTCAACCGTTTAGTTTGTTATTACCACACCATGTGAGTACGATAGTTTTAGGGATTAGTTTGTGGTGGATTATTGTTGGGTAAGCATTAAGCTATCAGCCGTGAGCTAAAAGCTCACGCGTGCGCGTTCAGCCGTCAGCTGTCAGCCACGCTACGCGATTAGCCCAAAGGGCTACGCTACGCGAACGCAGTGCAGTTAAAATCACGTAAAGGTCACGGTAATAGGTCTTGCACAGTCAACGAACCAATGGGAGAGCCATCGATTAGAACAGACACTTGTTCGGAGGGTTTGTAATCTTGACGTTGTTGATAGGTTGGCGTTGTAGCAAGATCAATGGGTTGGGTATAAACTTCGAGTTGCTTGTCGATCAGATTGACAATCCAATACACTGAAATACCTGCGCGAGCATAGATGCCTTTCTTTAAGGTTCGGTCTCGTTCTAGGGTGGAGTCAGCAATTTCAACCACTAAAGCTAGGTCTGAAGCACCAGGATGGCGGTCAAGATAATCGCGAGTATCGCCTTTAACAATCACGATATCTGGTTCTGGCTCACTATTTTCTAAAGTAATTGGTTCTTGTGCATCTACGTACCATCCGTTTGGAATAATCGCTTCCAGTGCATTCCGAGTTAGTTTCGTAGAGGCACGATGTGGTGGATTTTTCGGCATTTTAGGAATTAGCCACCCTTCCAGCAGTTCCACTGGGTCATCTTCGCCCAGGATACCCCAGCGAATCATCTGGTGGTATTGTTCAACCCTAAAGCGCCAGACCGGTTCAGTTGGTACAGCTAAAGGCTGTCCAAGGTTTTTTCCCCTCGATTGAGTAAAGACAGACACAAGGTTACGACTTCTTGTTTTTGCCTTTTATCGTAGCATTGCAAAGCCTAAGAGATTGCCCCAGAGGTAATCAGGTAATGGGGTCTGCTAGATAATTAAAATGTGTAGCACTATTTTTTGCAATCGGTATATACTGAAGCAACTGACACCAGATACATGATCTCGGGGTCCCTATGAAAATGCCACAACTCAAAACTCTACTTACCCTAGAAGAATTTCTGGCAATGCCTTCAACCGATGTAACCTATGAATTAGTTGATGGGGTTGCAGTACCGAAAATGTCTCCTAAACGTTTTCATGCTAGGGTAACTGGTGCTTTATATACACTTTTGGATCAGTGGTGTCAGGAAAAGGGTGAAGTCAATCCAGAGTGGGCAATAGTCTTGCAACGTCACGGTCAAGACTGGGTACCTGTGCCTGATTTAACCTACATTTCGGTTGAGCGTCTGCCCTCAGAAGTGATAGAAGATGAGCCTTGTCCAGTACCCCCAGAGTTAGCCATTGAAATTATCTCACCAGGACAAACCTTTGGGCAATTAGCCGAGAAAGCAACCGATTATTTAGAAGCGGGAGTGTTGCGAGTTTGGGTTGTTGATCCTCAGGCGAGAAGTATCACAATTTTTTATCCAGATGCGCCACCACGGACTTATACCAAAGCTGCGCTGATCACTGACTCGCTTTTTGAAGGTTTGGAACTTACTCCTCAGCAAGTGTTTGGGAAAGCGAGGTTACCTCAGAAGGGTTGAGGTTTTCCTTTCTGTTATGCCAATTGGTGTCAAGCCAATTTCCAAAAATATTGCTACAATCTTGGAGTATAACTAGACATTCATCACCTCATCACCACCTCAGCCCATCACCATCTGTCCGGTGGCTCACCTTTATCCTGAGACTTGCAGTTAGGGATTAGATCAGTTACCTTAATAAATCGGTTAACACATTGGTTTAGGTAAACCCTCTAGATAGACTTAATGATCGCTATTTCCGCAGTAGACCTGTTTTGTGGTGCTGGGGGGCTGACCCATGGCTTCCAGCAGGCGGGTCTTCCTGTGACTGTCGGGTATGATATTGACCCTATATGTCAGTTTCCCTATGAATACAACAATAAAGCCAAGTTTATACTCCAAGGCGTAGAAGAACTCACTGGTACTGACTTAGCAAAACACTACAGAAGAGATCAGATCAAGGTACTAGCAGGATGTGCTCCATGCCAGCCCTTTTCCAACTATTCCAGGCGATACACCAACAAAACCACTAAGTGGAAACTTCTCCATGACTTTGCTCGCCTCGTCCGGGAGTGTAATCCAGAAATCGTTTCCATGGAAAACGTGCCTCAATTGAGACGATATCAAGTTTTCGAGGAATTCACCACTGAATTAAAAAATCATGGTTATTTTATCTCATTTGATGAGGTTGAGTGTAAAGACTACGGTATTCCTCAAATTCGCAAGCGGTTAGTCTTTTTTGCTTCCAAGTTTAGTAAAATCAATCTAATTCTCCCCACCCACAATAACAAGAATTACGAAACAGTACGCAAAACAATCTATGACCTTGAACCTCTTGGGGCAGGTGAATCATCAAAAACTGACCGACTCCATCGGTGCAGTAAACTTTCAGCACTAAATCTCCGTCGTATCCGTGCTTCATTGCCTGGTGGAACTTGGCGAGACTGGCCCGATGAGTTAGTTGCAGAATGTCATACTAAGGATAGCGGTAAGACATATTCAGCAGTCTATGGTCGGATGGAATGGGATTTGCCAAGTCCAACGATTACTACACAGTCTTTTGGTTTTGGTAATGGTCGCTTCGGACACCCTGAACAAGACAGAGCCATATCTCTGAGGGAAGCTGCATTGTTACAAACTTTTCCTCGGGACTATAAATTTGTTGCAGACACTAAACCTGTGCTGTTTAATCATGTCGGGCGTCTAATTGGCAATGCTGTTCCTGTAAAGTTGGGTCAGGTAGTAGCTCAAAGTATTCTGAAGCACGTTAGTAATATATAAATTAAGGAGTAGTGGTGGATGAATCCAAGTATTCCTGGTTAGCTAGATAGGTTTCTATATTTTGTAGTATCTGCCTTAAATACTTGACTACCTTATTTTTTATTTTTAAGAGGTCATCAGCACTTTGCTCTCTTCCTACTTCAGCAAAGGACTTGATGCCATGGGCTAAATGGTTTCTGTTATCTTTAACAGTTAACAAATCCTTTCCATTTCCAGTCTTCGCGTGGTCAGTTGTGCATGAGAACCCATATTCCTTTGCTGTTTCCTGGATCTTTTTTCCGTCAATGTTGCCTGAAAATAGTTTTTGTTTATCAAAACCAGCATTGATAATGTCAAGAGAAATCGCTGTTATATTTGAAATGAAATCATCATCATGTTTTCGGTTTTTAAGGTTTTTTAAGAAAATTTTCTTAAGTTCAGGTCTGATTTCATCAAAGGAAATTCGTTTACTCTGAAGTTCATCAAAGATGGCTTCTATAGCATTTCGCATTGTGGATTCGACCAGATTGTAAAGCAACAAGAATCCACTAGCTTTCATAGTTTTTAATAACTCAGGGTCAATTTGTTTAATTTTAGGTTCTCCACTCTTACCCTCCATACTTAACTTAATTGTTCCTTGCTCCATATTTTTCATAACAATAAAATACTTACTCACTTCTTTAGAGCGTTCGTTGAAATCTTCAAATAATGGACTTGTCATGCTTTCCCTAGGAGTTGATCACGCACATACTCAATACGCCGAATTACTTTAGGTCTAGAGTTACTTGCATCAGAGGTAGTGTGCTTCTTAAATTCTGGCGAGTCAAGCCAATTCATTGATTTTGGCTTAAGATTTCTATTTTCCCTCAAGGCAAGAGCAACCCCAACGGAGATAGCCTCAAATCGAATACGAGGCGTCGTTGTATGTCGTTTTGATTTGCTAAATCCATTTTTAAAGTGCTTCTCTACGAAATCCAACATTGATTGGAATTCCGCCTCCATTTTCTCACGATCAAGTCCGGGCTTGTTGTGTTCTTCCAAGTAGTCATCAAGAAATTTCTTAACTTGGTGTTCAAAATTCTTATAGTTGTTCAGATAGGCGAAAAAACGTAACACGAATTCCTGGGGTTCACGTCTGAGGATTCGGGCTTCTGAAAACGGACATAGCTGAAGGAATTTTTCATTTTTGGAGAGTGGCTTCAAGAGATCTAGGAATGGTCCGGGTGATATTCCTCTGCGTTTCTCCATGTCATTTAGCTCAACGCTACCTGTATTGATCCTTTCAAACATATCCCGGCGCACTTCCTCATCTGCCTTTTCAGTCAGTTGGATCATCCGAAGCGTACTCCGTTTAAAGCGCCTTTGTCGTGCAAGTGGTAAGTCAGTATACCTAAATTTATTGAGTTTTTTTAGCTTCTCCAAATCAGTTAAGGTAAGTTCATTATTTATAAATCTAGCCAGAGTACGGATACGCTGTGTACCGTCTACTATCTCCAAACGCCCTAGATCATTTTCTGGGTCGTTGATATCGGCAACAAAGATATATGGTATTGGTAACCCTAAAAGTATAGACTCAATGAACTTCGACTGCCTTGTTTCATCCCAAGCCATCTCCCTTTGGTAATCTGGTATGAACAACTCGTTGGTATCGTCATCCTTTCCATCCATGTATTTCTGAACCAGTATTTCAACTGGATACTCTTTGGTGTCGTAATCAACAGGCTTCTGCTTCTCCCTAATTTCTGCTTCTGCTGCCTCTTTATCCTGAACTGTGATTTCTTCTGGCTTCTTTGACTTGGGCATAATAGTTTTACCTTATATATATATTAGTTAATAATACGTAAGTATTCAGCCGTAAGCTATCAGCTAATCTGCTACAGATGGTTCTACAGATGGTGCTTATGCCCATCGGCGCACGCTACTATTCGCCCAGGGTGCGCGTAGCGCAATCGGTACTTTTGAATAAAATAAGCATCTCAAGTAGCGATGCAGCGCGGTCTTGGGGGTTCCCCCCATGAGCGACTGCATCAAGAAGCGTGAGCCAAAAGTTCACGGCTGACCGCTGACTGCTGTTGGCGTAGCCTGCGCGTAGCGCATATGCTTACAATAGTTATAGCGCTGCTTGAGGTGAAATAGCGATGCAGCGCGGTCTTGGGGAGGCAGTGCGGTCTTGGGGGTCTCCCCCATGAGCAACTGCCGTGGTTTCCCCCATGAGCGACTGCATCAAGAAGGGCATAGCGCTGCATAGCTCCCCAGCAATTATGGAGTGTTATCTTGACCAATCAATTCTATTCAGGAGTCAGAATAAATAAAATTTATGTTGTTGAAATAAAGAAAGTTATCAGTATAGTTTAACCAAAAAAATAACTAGAAATCCTTAGTTATTTTACCAAACTATCCCCTTTCCCCACAGTCTTCCCCCTGTTCCCAGATCCGCTGTTCCCTATTTCCTATTAAACAATTATGGAGCAATTGTTAATTGCCAATTAGCAATTGACAATTAACAACCTGAAATTAAACCACCCGATAGAGAAAACTTAGCGTTGCCCAAGAATTCACATCCAAGGCGTAGGAATCAGCACCTATACTGAGGGAAGAATCTAGGGAATTTGCACTAGCATCGTGTATGTCTTGCAGCACCGCCTGGGCTACGTCCAAGGGGTTAAACAAATCATCAATTGGTGCTCCGATTCCGCGACGAGATGGCACAGCATCAAGAGCTGTACCGGCCTGAGTGAAGGGGGAGCGACTGCAAATCAGTTGCATTTCCACCAGTCCACTAGGACCTGAGACAATCCCACCAACAGAAGCTACGGCTGATGGCAGGGTTAGAGTTTCCCCAGGAGCAATTACCGCATTTTTGATAGATGAAGAGTTTTCTGAAGTCTGTGATGTTTCCAAAAATGGCAGTTTATATAGTGCGATCCCATTGCCATTGGTATTAAAGCCTAATAGCAAGAAATAGACCGGTTGGTCACCGTAGTTTTCGATCTGATAATTGAGACGACTCCCAATCGGCAAAATAGGAACACCTGTTTCTGGGACAGTTTTCGTCAACTCACCCTGAGATTTAGCTTGCTCCTGACCTACCCAACCTACCCGTGAGGAGGAAGCCGTCCGTAATGTTTCCAGTTCCATCACTAGCTTTTGCTCTGGTGCAACCATCTCCAGGGATACCCGAATACCTAGACCGGAAGACCCCTCATTAGCAGTTAGACGGAGCAATTTTGCGGCCAGCAAGGTTTTCAGTTTACCAGTCATTGCCATAGCTGCTGACTTCACGGCTACCCCAGCTTCCCCAACTCCATTGGGTATGGGTTCACCGTCGAGATAGAAGATTCCATAACCCCCTCCCCCAGCATTTGTGGAAGAGAGTGCTTTGCCAAACAAGTAATCAGCAGGTTGTTCCCCTGCTTGCACTACCGATGCAGCAGAGATACTAGAAAAGGCGCTGGTAGCATCTACTCGCTCAATTCGTTGTAGGTTGCCATCCAGAGCTACCGTTAGACCAATATTACGGGGTAACACCCGGACCGCTTCTTGCACCAGCTGCCCAACTTGTAGCTGATTGTTATTATCAGTACTAGCACCAATAAATTTTGCCTTAGCCGTCAGACCATCTTTAGAGGTTATTTGTAGTTGAGAGACTCCCGAGTTAGCACCGGCTTCCAATACAGACAATACAGAATTGTTGCTATAGTTATCCACAACTGTTGCTGGTAATCCTGCTAACCACAACTGTGCAGTTTGACCATTATCTTCCAGGGCAGTGACCACACCATCCGCTCCCATGCTAGGGTCAAGGGGCAGATAATAGGTAGGTATTGGCTCAAGACTACTCTGACCCCCTAGCCTTGGCTGTTGTTGTGTACCTGTCAGTTGATTAACCATCAGACCAGCGTGAGTCAGGCTCACCTGAATTGTGGTTGTTGGTATTGCCTGCCACAGATACTGAGTAAGAGCATAGGTAAATAAGCCAGCACTGAAACCATTCCATTTCGCCTCAATCGCCATTTGATTTGGTTCAGCCGCCGTGAGCACCAGACCGGCCATAGGATTCATAGCTCCAGGCACAACCGAAACCGATTGCGGGTTTACCATCCCTTGCCCAGAATCCTGTATCCGCCGCCGCAGTTGCTCTTGAAAAGCCAGTTCCTCCCGACTAGCCTCTTTGGCTGGTGGGTTAGTACTAGAGCGTACCTTAATATTTCCTTGGAGGAGGCTATCAGCTACCGTGTGGCTAGTATCAAGTACTGTAGTTACTTGGTCAGTTGCTAGGGTACGCAATAGCAAAACTAACGTTTCTTCCAGTAAATCGTTGGCTACCTTGGGTTTTTTTTTGGTCAGGCTCCCATCTACTGGAACCAAGCTATTTTGAAGTGCAACAGACTTATCGGTTTGATACTCTTGAGATAGCTTGACCTGGCTACCGAAGCCACTGAAGTGGAAGACTACCACGTCACCTGGTTTCGCTTGCTCCGTCAGATGTTCAATAAAAGCGGTTTCAATATTTTCTCGGGTCGCTTGGTCATCGTTAAGTATAAGTATATCCTTCGGGTTGAAGCCAAACCGATGAATCAATAGTTCTTGTTGTAGTTCTACATCAGTAACACAGCCATCCAAGAGTGTGCTACGAGGATACTTGTTGATACCCACTAGTAGGGCTAACTTTCGCCCAAGGGGTTGTGCTAATACTTGGAAGTAACGGTCTATTCCAGGAACAGCTAAACCACTATTCCCTAGGAGGGATAGTATTGTTTCACTGACTCCTAATGTTGCCAATCCCAAACTAGCTTTTTGCAGAAAAGTCCGGCGATTAAGTCCCATATCCGCGCTTCAGCTTTCAGATTTCAGCTATCAGCCTACCAGGATTGGCGCTCCTACGACCACAAGCCGTGGGATTCCCAGTTCAGCTAGTTCACTAGTTCACTAGTTAAAGGTTGAACGCGATGGACTTCGTCCCGCTTTGCTGCGAACGCGTGGCCTATTGGCCAAGGTTACAGGTTTAAGGTTACAGGTTACAGGTTAGAGGGTTGTTCCCGTAGCGTGGCCAAAGGCCAAGGTTGAACGCGATGGACTTCGTCCCGCTTTGCTGCGATCGCGTGGCCTATTGGCCAAGGTTACAGGTTGAAGGTTAGAGGGTTGTTCCCGTAGCGTGGCCAAAGGCCAAGGTTAGAGGGTTGTTCCCGTAGCGTGGCCAAAGGCCAAGGTTGAACGCGATGGACTTCGTCCCGCTTTGCTGCGATCGCGTTCAACCAAATAACCTCCAACCTTCAACCTCCAACCTTCAACCTTCAACCTTCAACCTTCAACCTCCAACCTTCAACCAAATAACCTTCAACCCTCTAACCTTTAAGTGCTCTCATGCATTGCCTTAGCCAGTTCTGCTGCCACTTCAGGTCGGGAAAATTCCGGTGGTGGTAACTCTCCCTCACGCAGCATTTTCCGTACCTTAGTACCGGATAAATGAATCCTCTGCTCCGGTGTACTTGGACTGGTCTTGGCGGTAGCCATACCCTGGGTGCGAGTGCAGTAGAAAGCGTGCTCAAACTTCATCGGCATGATCCCCAACTCACCTGGCTCAAACTCACCAAAAATGTGTTGGGCATCATAGGTGCCATAATAGTCTCCCACACCAGCGTGATCCCGTCCCACAATAAAATGGGTACAGCCGTAATTCTTCCGTACCAAAGCATGGAAAATGGCTTCTCTTGGGCCTGCATAACGCATGGCAGCAGGGTTAATTGCCAGAATCACGCGGTCATTGGGAAAATAATTCTCCAACATGATTTCATAGCAACGCATCCGTACATCTGCTGGGATGTCGTCGCTTTTAGTAGCACCTACTAAGGGATGAAGAAACAAACCGTCTACGGTTTCTAGAGCACACTTGATGATATATTCATGAGCCCGATGAATGGGATTACGGGTTTGGAAACCTACCACTGTTTTCCAACCCCGTTCTGAGAACATGGCTCTCGATTTTTCTGGATCGATTTGGTAGGAGGGAAACTGGGGATGGGGTAACCGTTCCAGTAACCATACTGAACCAGCTAAATTAATCTCTCCCTGGTCATACACGACTTTCACACCAGGATGCTTGTCTTCATCAGTGCGGTAAACTTGCACTGCTTCATGGGTTTTGTCGTAAGAATATTTTTCTGTCAGTTCTAATACACCAATAAACTGACCACTGGTATCATCCAAACGGACTAACCCCCCCTCTTGCAGAGGAGCAGCTACTTCAGAGGTAACCGAGAGGGTGATTGGAACTGACCACGGTAGGTTATTGGCTAGACGCATCCGGTCTACCACTGATTCGTAGTCTTCTTTGGCCATGAAGCCAGTCAGGGGACTAAAGCCACCGATAGCAATCATTTCCAGGTCGCTGACAGCCCGTTTATCTAGTGTGACTCTGGGCAGAAATTCAGCTTTCTCCAAAAATTCCTGTCTTTGTTCGGGTGTAGCGATACGGTTGACCAGTTGACCACCGTGAGCTGGGATAGTTTGTGAAGGATGGCTTAACACCGGGCTTTGCATACTCTAGCAATAATAATTAGATTCTACAATTGTCTCAAGAATTGTCTCAAGATACGACTCCCACTCCAAAGGGTGTAGGTGGGGTTCTTGAGTTAAGCTTTCTATAAAGATTCTGCTTCAAGTACTAGAAATATAATTTAACTCTTCCAGCTTTTTCAGAACTTTGTCCACACTTTCTGATAATTCTTCTTTGTCAGTGCGACATTCTACCTCCGGATTTAATGGTGGCTCATAGGGGTCATCAATACCAGTAAAATTCTTAATTTCTCCATCACGAGCTCGTTTGTAAAGTCCTTTGACATCTCGGTCTTCGCAAACGTTTAGGGGAGCATTCACATAAACTTCTACAAAGTCACCAATCCTTTGCTTGACCTCCTCTCGAATTTCACGGTAAGGGGAGATCGCAGATACCAGGACAATAACTCCATTGCGGGTTAAAAGATGGGCAACAAAGCCAATGCGGCGAATGTTTGTATCTCGGTCTTCTTTACTAAATCCGAGTCCTTTGGTTAAGTTCTGACGGACGATATCCCCATCCAAGACTTCCAGCTTGCATCCTTGGGCGTTTAGTTTTTCTTCTAATGCCTTAGTAATAGTGGTCTTTCCAGCACCACTAAGACCAGTTAACCATACTGTAACACCACGATGTTCCATGAACTCTATTTACCTCCTAGATTTTTTGTTGACATGACTTGGATTTGGTGTGGACAGGCTATTGGTATTTCAGCTGAACACCAAACTCAACTTCCTATTCGTAAGTCCTATTGCCTTTAGTCTCGGCTCATTTATAACAGATGCCGCCCTTCGGTGGGATGCTTTTGAGATCCCCCAGCTTAACGTAGTAGAACGAGTCGGATTACGCTCTAATTATTTTCGGTCACATCCCCCCTATAATTGCTTGCCCTGATGCCAAGTTAATGGGGGTTTTTGGCCTTTTTCAAGGTTAACCTTCTGAAAGTCTCAGCAACCAGATTAACCCATCTGCCCTAAGTATTGCTGATAACCTAACTCATCGAGTAATGCTTGCTTTTCCATCACTGATTCCGCTAAATTCTGGCGATACTGCTGCACTCTCTCTTGTAATTCTGGCTGATGAGTGCCCAAAATCTGCACTGCTAACAACCCTGCATTCTTGGCATTACCAATTGCTACAGTAGCGACGGGAATTCCTCCAGGCATTTGAACAATCGAGTATAGGGAATCGATACCCTTTAACTGACGACTAGACACTGGAACCCCAATCACAGGCAAGGGTGTTAGGGCCGCCACCATCCCAGGCAGATGAGCCGCCCCCCCAGCACCAGCGATAATAACTTTGAGTCCACGCTTGTGAGCGTCTTGAGCATAATTTACCATCCGTTCAGGGGTGCGATGGGCGGACACAATCGCTACTTCCGAAGGAACACCAAAGTCTTCACATACTGCGATCGCATTTTTCATGGTGGGCAAATCGGAATCGCTGCCCATAATAATCCCAATTAACGGTTGGTTATTGGTCATGGATCATGTTTGATGGTAGATGAATTAGACTTCGCCACATTCCCTAATGACTCTAGATATTATCAATGCTCGTGTCCCTAGTTACCACGGTTTACAGAATATTCACATTAATGCTCATGGAATTATTGACGCGATCGCACCGAAGCTAGAAACTCTTCCTAACCCGGCTATCCTTGACGTTGGTGGGGATTGGGTCTCCCTAGGGGGTGTGGATTTACAGATTAATGGGGGGCTAGGCTTAGCCTTCACCGATGTCGATTTTCACCACATCCCTTTACTCCAGGACATTTGTCAATTCCTTTGGCATCAGGGTGTGGATCAGTTTCTACCCACTCTGGTCACTACCTCGGTCGAGAAGATTCAGCGTACGCTTTCTGTTTTTGCTGAATTTATCCCTTCCCAACCTTACCAGACCCCAAGCGCTCGCATCTTGGGTGTCCATCTAGAAGGGCCTTTTCTCAATCCCCAAAAACGAGGAGCTCATCCTGTTGAGTATCTCTTACCACTTACTCTTAAAAATGTCAAGGAAGTTTTGGGAGACTATGGTGAGCTGGTTAAGCTAATTACTATAGCGCCAGAGTTAGACAGCATTGGTGAGGTGATTCCGTATTTGCGATCGCGCAACATAATCGTTAGTCTCGGTCACTCCCAAGCCACAGCAGAGCAAGCCCAAAGCGCCTTTGAACGTGGGGCATCCATGGTAACCCATGCCTTTAATGCTATGCCAGGACTCCATCACCGCAAACCAGGATTACTGGGAGCTGCCCTAGTTACTCCCGGTGTCCAGTGTGGACTAATTGCGGATGGTCAGCACGTCTGTTCCACCATGATCCAACTGCTGCTCCGTGCTGGGGGTTATCAACAAGGGATTTTTCTAGTTAGCGATGCCCTAGCCCCAATGGGATTACCCGATGGCGTCTATCCCTGGGACACCCGCCAGATAGAGGTCAAAGACGGGACAGCACGGCTAGCAGATGGGACATTATCTGGGACAACCTTGCCCTTATTGGTAGGGGTAGAGAATTTAGTCCAGTGGGGGATTTGTAGCGTTGAGAATGGCATTGCCCTCGCAACGGTTTCCCCTCGCCAAGCCATCGGTTTACCAAACCTCAGCATCGGTCAACCAGCTCAGTTATTACGCTGGCATCTGGATGAGGAGACATCAAAGCTGAGTTGGCAACGTTTGTAGTCTCACTCTTCCAACTCCCGACTCCCGATTCCCGATTCCCGATTCCCGATTCCCTACTCCCGATTCTCTACTCCCGACTCCCTAGAGGGAAATTAATAAAACTTAACAAAACTCACAGAATTCCCCACCGTTAAAGACGGTGGGGATGGATAGCGAAACGATGGAGGTGCGCTTTCCGTTTGAAGAATTAAATTACGGGGTCGCGCCTCAACTTGGGCTAAAATGGAAATGGTCGATGACCCGCCTGACTGACTAAAAGGCTACCTATTGATAAAAGGTATATAAAGTACTAGCAGAGATCAGGGAAGAGACAAGCCCCGGCTGGTTAGCTATAGCTGTAATTCCAAGGTAAGTCTGTCGCCAAAATATACCTCTGCGGAAGGCGGAGGTCTGCCTGTGGACGCTGAGTAAGACCAATTCCAGCAGGCGCGCGCCTCCAAGGCCGCGAGCAATCCCTCGCGGCCTTGGGTCGCGCCTCTGGTTGAGGCGTCGGCGGATGAAGCGGGAAGCCCGAAAGACGAATAAGACCGTCCCTGAATTGACCTGAGAATTGGAAGCCCGAACCTCAGCAAAGCAGGTTGGGGTACTTCACACAATCAAGTCAACGGAGAAGCCTAATTGAGTAGTAGGCTGTAGAACTAGAGCGTAAGGTAAATTTTTTTATGGCAGAACTAAAACGTGGTGCAAAAGTTCGGATTAAAAGAAAAGAATCCTACTGGTATGGCGATGTGGGAACTGTGGCTAGTGTAGACAAAAGTGGTATCAAATACCCAGTGATTGTCCGCTTTGATAGGGTAAACTATACTGGCTACAGCGGTAGCCCCTCTGGGGTGAATACCAATAACTATGCAGAGAGTGAAGTGGAAGTAGTTGGTTAACCTAACCAGACTCGGGAATTTGAGTTCCTGCTGTCTGTAGAGTGCTAAGTTAACACGCTTGCACTCACCATTGATCAACTAAAGCACTCAACCGTGCCGGAACTACCAGAAGTTGAAACAATTCGCCTGGGTCTAAATCAAGTGACTACAGGCCAGGAAATCCAGGGTGGAGAGGTGTTACTATCGCGCACCATCGCCCACCCTATTTCTCCGAAAGATTTTTTAGCCCAACTCAAAACTGTCACCATTAGTGATTGGCATCGACGGGGCAAATACCTACTCGCTAAACTAACCAAGTCAGATAATGATCAGGCCGGTTGGTTAGGTGTTCACCTCCGAATGACTGGTCAACTGCTATGGTTAAGTCAAGACCAGCCTCAGCCAAAACACACGCGAGTGCGATTGTTTTTCCCAAACAACCAGGAGTTAAGGTTTATCGACCAACGCACTTTTGGTCGAATGTGGTGGATTCCGCCATCCCAATTACCAGAAACCATTATCACTGGTTTAAAGCAACTCGGACCAGAACCGTTTTCCCAGGAATTTTCTACAGATTACCTAGTTAGTAAGCTACATCACCGCCAACGCGCGATTAAAACCGCCTTGCTCGATCAATCCCTGGTAGCAGGAATAGGTAATATCTATGCCGATGAAGCATTATTCTTGAGTGGTATTCGACCAGAAACCCTTTGTAAGGATTTGGGCTTAGAGCAGATCGAAAAGCTGAGCATCGCGATTATCCAAGTATTGGAAAAAGCGATTGAGTCTGGTGGTACCACGTTTAGTGATTTTATTAACGTCCAGGGAGTCAATGGCAACTATAAGGGGATTGCCTGGGTTTATGGTCGCACCGGAGAACCCTGTCGTATCTGTAGCACCCCCATCGAGCGAACCAAATTAGTCGGTCGCTCCGCTCACTTTTGTCCGAACTGTCAGCGTTGATCAGGCTGGGAAGTGTCGGAAGTGTCGGAAGTGTCGGAAGTGTGGGGAGATGGGGAGATGGGGAGATGGGGAGATGGGGAGATGGGGAGATTTTTATTAAGGGTTCTCATAGTAATAAGGTAAACAAGATTTTATCCGAAGTTCCCGACTCCCGACTCCCGATTCCCGACTCCCCTCCTGGGAGGGATTAGGGGTGGGTTCCGATTCCCGATTCCCGACCCGATTCCCAATTCCCTGTTCCGGATTCCCCGTTCCCCCGATAGAATAGAAGAGGAAAGACAAAAGAGATTTTATGGCTGGGAAAATTAAAAAGGGAGTATTGGTTCGGGCTATCCAAGCTCAGTTAGAGGGTAGCCTGGAAGCCAAAGCAAGTGACCCCCGCTTTTCCTCTTATCTGTTTGAAACCGATGGGGAAATTCTTGATATCAAGGGGGATTATGCCCTGGTCAAATTTGGTCGGGTACCCACCCCGAACATTTGGTTACGTATTGACCAGTTGGAAATCTCGTCTTGAAGAGTAGGGAGTAGGGGGTAGGGAGTAGGGAGTAGGGAGCGGTGCGACCCCGCGCTTTTTCAAAGCTAACCGTGAACGCGCAAGCCCTGGGAAATGGCGAGATGGAGAGAATTATCCCGAAAATTATTGTATATAATGTATATATAGATACATATTTAAGATACATATTTATACTTCCTAAGTAACGAAAGTACATACTCGCCCCAATGTTCACAAACCTACCCTTGTGAGCTTTGGCACCCATAGCCCCCTAAATACTCCAATTTTGGGGGAGTTCCAGCAAAAGCGATTGGCCGTAGGCCACGCTAAGCAAACGCATTTCCACTCACCCCTTCCGATCATGGTACCCTATCCCAACTCCCCAATTGCTTGCCACGACAACCGTGTATCCGTAATCGGTGGTGGTAGAGTAGGGAGCACCCTTGTCCAACGGATTGCTGAGAAAAATCTGGCCGATGTCGTACTCCTGGATATTAAACCAGGTATGCCCCAAGGCATTGCTCTCGATTTAATGGAGGCCAGGGGGATAGAAGGTCACGATTGTCAGATTATCGGAACTAATGACTATGCTGATACTGCTGGTTCCGATGTGGTGGTGATTACGGCAGGAAGTCCCCGGAAACCAGGAATGAGTAGGGATGACCTCCTACAGATCAATTCCAAAATTGTGGTGGAAGCGGCTAAAAATGCGATCGCAAAATCCCCAGATGCCATGTTAATCGTGGTCACCAATCCCCTCGATGTGATGACCTATCTAGCCTGGCAAGCTACTGACTTACCACCCCATCGGGTAATGGGCATGGCAGGGGTGTTGGATTCTACCCGATTCCGGACATTCATTGCCATGGAAAATGGTGTATCCGTTGCGGATGTGAATGCCGTAGTGCTCGGAGGCCATGGGGACTTAATGGTGCCACTACCACGCTACTCTACCGTTAGTGGTGTTCCCATCACCGAACTGATGACACCAGACCGGATAGAAGCCCTGATTGAACGGACTCGTCGAGGCGGAGCAGAAATTGTAGAACTGATGCGCACAGGCAGTGCTTATTTTGCCCCAGCATCCTCCGCCTGTTTGATGGTACAAGCAATTTTACACAACCAATCCCGCCAAATCACCGCAGCTGCCTACCTTCAGGGTGAATATGATTTGGAAGATATTTTTATAGGGGTACCCACCCGATTGGGGTGTCGAGGCATTGAAAAAATTTTGGAATTAAAGTTGACAGATTATGAACTGTCCTCCCTCAAGATATCCGCTGAATCAGTTCGTGACAATATTAAGAAGGCACAAGAGATGCTGGGTCATTAGGAAGAGGGAACAGGAAACAGCGGATCACCGGAACAGGGAAGTAAGCATTCAGCTGTCAGCTGTCAGCCGTGAGCCTTGGCCAAAGGCCATGCTACGCGAATGGCTCACGCTGCTTGAGGTGCTTTCCATAACTCAGATGAAACGAATGCTTACCTCTTGTATTCAAAAGCACCTCAAGTAGAGTGGCACAGGCCACAAACGCTGTGAAGTAACCCAAAATCGCTGATACGCGACACGCTGATAGCTGTTGGCGTAGCCTGCGCGTAGCGCATATGCTTACACAGGGAACAGGGGATAAGAATAGACACAAACAGCATCATCAACATACTTTTGCAACAGGTCTATTCAATTCCATCCCATGGTATTAATTAGTATAGGGAACAGGGAATAGGGAACATATAATAAGTAGTTTTCGATTAATTTTAAATCTTTAAATACACTTTATTTAAATATATTGTTTATCATTTTTATATTACTTTCTGCTCTGTTGACAACAATGATAGGTTGACAAGGTAAATTGTTATTACTAGATTAAACACTTCTGCAAAAAATCCTCCTATTTCTTTCCTACTCCTCCCGATTCCCGATTCCCGATTCCCTAAACTATAAATCATCAATTATTGGCGGCTATTATGTCTAATACCTTAAAACCTGGAGCAATTATCAAAGACCGCTATACAATCTTAGGCGATTTAGGTCAAGGAACTTTTGGACGGACCTATCTCGCTGAAGATGCTAATCGCTATCAAGAGCGTTGTGTACTTAAAGAATTTGCTCCCCAACTTCAAAACAAACATGAATTACAAAAAGCTCAAGAATTATTTGAGCGAGAAGCTGGCATGTTATACCAGCTCAGACATAACCAAATTCCTTGTTTTCGAGAGTTACTTAGAACCAGTATCGGTCGTAAAAATTATCTATTTTTAGTACAAGACTATGTCGAAGGGTTAACCTATCACCAGCTTTTAGTCCAAGGTCAAAAGTTTAGGGAAGCAGATGTGATTAAACTGCTCCAAGACATCTTGCCAGTTTTAGATTATATTCATTCTAAGCAGATCATTCATCGGGATATTTCTCCCGATAATCTGATTAAACGGAATTCTGACGGCAAGCCAGTATTAATTGACTTTGGTTGTGTCAAAGAAATGGTAACCACTGCCATTGTCCAATCAACCGGACACGTGATTGGTACTCAAGTCGGCAAACGGGGTTACTCCCCAGATGAACAGTTACGATATGGTAAAGCTGATGCCACTAGCGACCTTTACGCTTTAGCGGTAACTGCTTTAGTATTGCTAACCGGTAAACAGCCTCTAGACCTTTATGATAGTTATCACGCTACCTGGCTTTGGCAAGAGATAACTATTAGCCCCAGCTTCAAATCGGTGTTGACTAAAATGCTGGATAATCTTCCTAAACAACGGTATCAGTCAGCCCAAGAGGTCAGTGAAGCGCTCTTAACCGTAATTCCCCAGCCGGTAAGTAGCCAGCAGCCAACTAAGCTACCAAATAATCTACCAAATAAACAACCAAATAAGCTACCAACTAAGCTACCAAATAAACAACCAAATACACTATTTACCCAGATCGCTACCTTAGTTGCTGCTCCTGGTCAAACTATTAAAACAACCTTCACTGCTGTGCTCAATCGCAAACAGCAATCCACTAACCGTGAACTAAAGTTTTTTGGTCTTTCTATGTCCATTGCTTTATTAGTAGTGTTTGGAACGGTAGCAGTAGCCAGAGGAGGGTTTCCTACACCAAAATTCCCGAAGATATCCTGGCAATTGCCCACTATACCATCATTGCCTTCTACACCATCTGTGAGTAACACCGAGCAGCAACGGCAAAAGCAAATCTATCAGCGTTGCCGAGATTTGAAGATTGATCCAGGGACTTTTTATCAGAAAGTTGATCAATTTTTTTATAGTACATATCCCCAATTAAAAGGAAAGACTCTTTCCGATAAACAAGAGGATGTTCAATTCCGGCAAGCTTGGTATCAAATTGCTGAGGATTTACTGGATAATTTGGAACAAGAGGCTTATTTGAGCAATTAGAGGTTTTCGGGAGAGGGTGGGAGGTGTTGGTTTTCTCGGAGCAGAGGGTGGTGCAAACTATTGCAGCGATGCAGCGCGGTCAACGGAGGCTAGCCCACTCGCTATTGCATCAAGACATTGTACCTGTTTCCAGATCCGCTGTTCCCTATTCCCTTTGCTCTATATTGCTTAAATCAAAGTCAAATCCATCTTGATCACAACATCATTGTAATCATTATCCCCACCATTGCTTAAATCCTCAAAGCCCCAGGTATTATCCCCCAATAAGCGAATGTGGTTTACTTGATCACTGTTAGCGCTCATATATGCAAAGTAAACTGAAGGGTCATTAGCTCACGGGGTGACAAGCTAATTGAAAATCTTACAGGGGTGTTTGTTAATGGGGTTAGGTGAAGCGCGAACATCGTCATGGCGTAGTAGTTGATTAAAACTATCATTGACGTTGTATGGTGAAAATTGCTTCAACTGCTGGGAAATACAACAACACGAGTCGCGCTCATTAAACCCAAAACCTAAAACCATTAACCGTGCCACCTGCCTAGGTTTGAGCTTTGTTGTCACCCCTTGAGCACTTTTATCCTCGTCCAAAATCCTCTTTGTCCTGGAGATTCTTTTAAAGCACTTAAAGATTGATAATCTTGCCCCTTAATTTTGATATTTGTGTCCTTTTTTTGTCTAAGTACAAAGTAGACTTTCTTTTGCCTCAGCCATTTAGCTAGGATGACGCTGTGAAATTCTCTGTCTCCTAATATCACAAGTTCGTAATCTTTCAATAACTTTAATACTGGTCTTAGTATTGCTTTTTGCTCATCACAATTACTGGCTCCTCTTTTGTTCAGGAAGTCCCCGAAAATTGGAAGTGCTCGTTTCCAAATTATTACCCCCACCATAAACAAGTTTTTATATTGCCATTGAGTTCTATCTAACAGGCTTATATAATCTATATTTTTGATGAACGTTATTCGTAATAATGAATTTAATAATTGGTAACCAAATCCTCAGGGGGTGACAAGCAGGCTGAAGCCCTGATATAGCGACGTTTTTATCACATGTACCAAAGGAAAAAATGACGATTATATATAATCATTATTATTGTGGGATAGGTAGAGTAACACCCCCATTAACTCCTGTACAATATTCCCTATAAATCAAAGAAAGCAATGCAGCACAGTGAAAGAGAGTAACTGCAGTCAAAGGAGTGCCCGCCATGAGCAACCGGCGTGGAAACTCCCATTTGCGACTGCATCAAAAACAGACATCAAAAATCCCTTGACCCAAGGGTCATACCAGAGTTTAATTGAGTTATAATTAGAGAAACAACCGATCCGGTTAATTAAATTCTGATTGATTCAGGCTTAATTGTATTAAAGACATAGCTCTTAACCCCCTTTGATAATGGGGAAGCTTGTGGGTATATCAACTAATTTTTCCACTAATTGCCAACAGTAATCCAAAGATATTATCCAATTTTGGCCATATAAACCAACCCAGAAGTTACTGTGACGTTTAATAAACCTACGAGGTTCAGTTAGTCGATTAATATATTTTTGTAGACCTTGATGTTTAAGTCGATTACCTATCAAAATGGAACGAGTATAAGCCAGAGCAATTAATAACACAAGCAAGGGATACCTTACAGGTGTTGCTTTACTGCCTTCGAGATTGTAACCACAGGTGCGACCCGTGGCGAATTTAATTCGCCTACGGAAAGCGCACCTAAACTCTTGCAATCACGGAACATAGCTTCAATCGCACTACGAGCTTTATAAACTTTAATAACTTCATCAATAGTCTCTAAATTAGTTAGGATATACCAGCCCTGTTTTTCCTGTTTGCCTCGATATTTTCGCTGTCTTGATGCAGTCGCTCATGGGGGAAACCACGGCAGTTGCTCATGGGGGGGACCCCCAAGCTTTCAAGGGTATGTTTTTTACTTTGACCTCAGGTGTGGGGTGTGGGGTGTGGGGTGTGGGGTGTGGGGGATAAGAAAATATACTTAATTTGTCGTTGTCTTGATGCAGTCGCTCATGGGGGAAACCCCCTGTTCCCTTGCTGCATCGCTAAAAATCATCATTGTCAGCCATGCAAAGCGCGAGTGGTTTGAATTTACCGTAAGACAGTGGAGCCTTGTCTTGATGCAGTCGCTCATGGGGGAAACCCCCTGTTCCCTTGCTGCATCGCTAATCAATAAGTTTTCCCCCTTTTCTGCATAGCCTACCAACCATAAAGGCTCCACTGTCTAAGGTTTTGTCTCCGGGGGAAACCCCCGCAGGTCGGCGCAAATCACGCTTGTTCGTTGTTTTCCTTTTCCTCTCCCTCTCGGTCGTCCCATGTTTTACCCAAATGTAAAAAACCTACCCCTGTGAGGGACCCCCAAGACCGCGCTGCCTTCCCAAGACCGCGCTGCATCGCTTCCAGTATGCTGCTAGATTAAACTGACCAAAACCTTTTCTTTTGGTATATACTTCACTATAAAATCTCTTTATACCTGGCTGTAAGCCTAAACTAGAGATAGTTTGCTCCCCATGACCCTTTAACTTGACATAGGTGTTATCTTGTACCCTTAAAGCAAACTTGACCTGTTGACTCTTAAGCCAATCGGCTAATTCTACACCTCGAAACTCTCTGTCTCCTATGACTACTATTTGATAATCTTGGAAGAGCTTAATAACTGGATGTAGTACAGCAATTTGCTCAACTAAATTACTACTCCCTTTCTTTAAGAATTTCCAGTACACTGGTATGGCTCTTTTCTGATAGCGGACACTCACCATTAAGAGATTGTTATCTTGCCACTTAGTCCCATCAATGATAACCAGAATACGACTTCCTTTTTGGAAATGATTGTTGACGAAATATTTAATAAGTGGAAACCAGAGTAATGGTATACTAAGATTTTGAAGACTCAAGAATCTTTGTAAATGTCGCCGACGACTTTCATAAAGAATAGGTAAAGGTAAATAAGCCGCTAACTTTAGAGATACTTGTTTGTGAGCTTGCAGTAACGAAACTAGTATCTCTAAAGTTAGGATTTGTTTGTGATGTAAGTAAAGCGCGAAATGTTGTTGATAATATAGTAATTGATTTAACATTTTATCGGTCATTACTGATTATACAGACCGAGATTTGTTTACCATTAATCCTCCGCCATTGTGAAGAACCTGGTTTGTTAACATAAAACATCAACTCACCACCGAGGTAATAGCGATGCTACTGCCTCTACTATCAGATTATCATTATCATAGACTTTCGGGATGAAATCCATTGATTTTTTCACCAGGGTTAATTGGTACAAAGCCCCTCCTCTCTTAGGTTCTGGGTGCTTGTCACCCCGTGAGACGCGCACGCGTGAGCTAAAAGCTCACCGCTGACCGCTGACTGCTGTTCGCGCAGCGTGCGCGTAGCGCATATGCTTACGTTGCGATCGCTCAAGAGACGGGTTAAGCTGTCACGGCTTTACATTGTAATACCAAATCCGTTTGTCAAAACCCCTTTATAAAAATCGACCAAATCTTTGTATGCCATGAATCTATGGCTATGCGGATAAGGGGGGTATGGGAACAGGATTTGGTATAAATGGGGGTTGATGGGGAGATGGGGAGATTTTTATTAATTAACGGAATTATTTGGAAATTATATTAGATAAAGTTGTAAGTTTTTTTAGATTATAATTAATTATAATTATACTGAAAATAAATTTGCTTATTAATTCTATATAAATATCCTTGATTTTAATTCAGTATTGACCATAAAAAATAACATAAAAATCAATAAAATTAATATCATGTTGGGATAATTAGTGATAAAAAACCATCTCCGATTAAACCTTACTGCTTTCCTTCTGCCTTCAGCATAGCTGCCTTCTGCCTTCGATAGGACGCAAGCGTGTAAGTATTCAACCGAACATGATATTAGATTGTCCCCCCGCCAGGACCTAAACTATACTTCCATTGCTAGACTAATCACCAATGACCAATCACTAATCTTCAACCCTAAAGTTAAGTCGATAATTAATCGGTTCAGAAGCTTGAGAAACTACCACAAACTCATAGAAACCAGATGCTGGCAGCTCCCCGATCCAGTCGCGTTTGGTTGAGTCTTCTAATAGGGGGGTCGTCTTACGGCTCGGAGCATAAACGGAAAACAAGGCATTTACATCGGTAGCCAGTCTCACTTCCATGACTTGACCAGCAGAAAGTTTAGCAGTAAACGCTTGTCCGTCTCCTGGCTGGAGGGTTCCATTGACTTGTTGAACTCCGCCAGCAGCAAACTCAATGCGCTGTAGGGATTTTCCTGATGTCAACGCTTTGATCGTATCCCCAACAATTCCTTGCCACACCTGACCAATAGACTTATCGATAAACTTCTGACCCCGCTGATCGGGAAACTTATGAAAGAATTTAGAATCTGCAATATCATAAGCTGCACGGCTAGAAAGGCGCACCTTATTCACTTCCTGCTTCCAGCGAGTTAAATCTGCTGGGCCATAGCTTCCCAACCTTCCCCGTGCCGTCCGACTCAAATTGAGCAACTCAATCCGGGTCAATAGCTCAAATGCCAGCTTATCCCACTCTTCTCTTAACGGAGCATCCTGTGATCCATTGCCTAGCTGTCGTTTTTCTTGATTTGGGTACTTGTCCCAAAACGCCTCATTGACTAACTCAATGTAGAACTTTTCGTTAATCTCCAAATTGCCACGACGCTGATCTAGCAATTTCTTGCGGTTTTCCTCGTTCTTGGTAAACCAGTCGGGTGGCTTTATGTCCGGTTCGATGGGTGATTCCTTTGGTGAGGGTTCCCGCTCAGATATTGGGCGGAAGGTGAACCACCAATTGGTTGCCCAGAAGGTAAAGCCAAATACAGCAGCAGCTAAGACAGATACCAAAACCACCTTGCCAAGCCAGTCTAAAACGGTATTGTTCGTAAAAGTGGTTAATGGTCTTCCGGTAGCTGGCCTTGCTGGCTGGTTAACCGCTACTGGCTTGGAACCAGGGGCAACTGCTAAAGTCGGTTTAGTCTGAGGGGGTGATGGAGCTGATTGCGGGTCACTGGCAAATTGAAGGTGAGTGGTGAGGTCTCGCAGCACTTCTTTGGCATTTTGGTACCGTTCCCCTGGTCTCGGTTGAAGCATTTTATCGATGATACGACCTAGGGTAGGGCTAAGGCTGATCTCTTGCCGCCAGTTCCAGGTCAGGGTATTGGGGTCAATTATCTGCTGGGGTTCCTGACCAGTCACTAATACTAATATAGTTGCCCCTAGAGCATAGAGGTCACTGTGGGGAAAAACACTTCCTCCTTGCATCTGCTCTGGGGGAGCATAACCAACTTTACCCAACCGAGTTATTATCGGCTTATTTTGACCAGCCACCTTTGACCCTAGGAACTTCGATGCCACATTTGCTGCTACCTCTTTGACACCGCCAAAGTCAATCAGCACTGGTAAACCATCGGTACTGCGCAAAATCAGATTATCGGGAGAGATATCCCGATGAATCACCCTCATAAAATGGATATATTCCAACACTGGCAGGATTTGGATCAGCAGTTGAGTCACTTCTGCTTCACTAAACCGGAGTCCCTGAGGTCGGCGAGCCTCCAGTAGAGCGCGGTAGGTTTGCCCCTCCACATAGTCCTGAACCAACAATAGGGTGCCTTTGTCCTGTTGTTGTACCTGAAACAACTCACGAAATTGAGGAATTTGAGGGTGTTGCAGTCGATAAAGAACTCCCGCTTCCCGCTCAAATAGTTCTTCTGCTTTTTGTAAGGCGTGGTTACCTTGAACTTGGGGGGCAAATTCTTTTAGCACACAAGGTTCATTAAAGCGGTTAAGGTCTTGAGCTAAATAGGTGCGTCCAAAACCTCCGTGTCCCAACTCCCGGACGATGCGGTAGCGACCACCCAGAATCTTCCCAGTGTCAAAGGTTTTGGCTAAGGATGGCAGCATCTCGCCACAAACCCGGCAAAACTTATTGCCATTGGGATTCTCATGTCCTTTACTACAATAGAGGGGCGTCATTCGATTTTGAATGTTGGATGTTGGATGTTGGATGTTAGATTTTTTTCCAGGGCTTGGTCCCGGAGACTTGACACAGTGTGTGGGATTATGTGACCTGTTGACTCAGTAGTTGACTAAGCATAGGTAGACCAGCTACTGTGCTATATATATAAAGATATATAGCATTTCTAAAATAGGTGATATAGATTTTGGATTTTAATTTTGGATTTTAGTCAATAGGTAACAGGGAACAGCGGATCTGGGAAAAAATATTGTGTACCTCATAGCTATGAGAAGCACTATTATATATAACTATATATAACTAATTATTCCTGTTGAAGCGTTCCGCAACCTAATTCCTGAAATATGTCATCGACGTATAACCCGGTTTTAGCTGAGGTATAATAATTCGCTATGACTTGGTCTTGCTGGGCAGTTTTTTTCTGTAATATCTGTTTCAATTGCTCCAGTTTTTCTTGATCAACTAAGTCGGATTTATTTAAGGCAGTAATAATCACCCCTTTGGGATTGATGGATAAAAACAGATCGATATGATGAACAATGTGCTCAATGGTTTCAATGCGAGTTACATCAGCAACAATAATTGCACCCTGAGCTCCTTTTAAATATGTTGGTGAAATTCCCTTAAATTTAGTATGACCTTCTAAATCCCAAATCATCAATTTTAGATCCAGCAGTTCTGATCGGGTGTCATCCTTAAATTTTAGGATTTTGCGGGAAATTTTCACTCCAACTGTTGAAAGATATTGGTCGCTAAACACACCCTCCACAAATCGGCGGATTAGGCTAGTTTTGCCCACACCAAAGTCTCCAACTAGGCAAATTTTTCGATCAATAGTGGACATTGTTACTGGTTGCTGACAACTGGTTTGAACTCTCGGGGATTGTAAACAGTTGTTAAGAGATGGGCGTGGCTCCACATCTGAACAGGTTTACGGTATGATTTCTTCAGCGGACTTGAACACCTATTGATCACCGACCGTATGTTCCCAGACAGCAGTATAGTTTTAGCATTAGTGATCTATTGCAGTAGTTGGCTCACCTCCTGATTCCAGATTTAATAAACAAAGGAATAAAGTCCATAACTTGTTGTTATCTCCTGGCTCAACCAAAGGCGCTTTCAATTGGGTTTCTCGGTAAACTGATCAAATACGACACATCGATTTAACCACAGCGGTTGACTAGCATCAACATCTGGCGGTCGTTTGCCAACCCCACGCACTTGCAGTCGCTCTGGATCAATGCCTTGCTGAACAAGCACATTTTTTACCTTTTGGGCTCGTTTTTGAGCCAATCCCTGATTTTCGGTAAGTTTATCCCTAGGATCAGCGTAGCCGATTATCCTCAGGTGCTTTTGAGGATAGCGCTCCAGGAATTCCTTAATTAATCGGATTTTAGTGCCTATATCCTCTGGTTTCAACTTGGCTGAACCCAGATCAAAGTAGATCCGGCTGGTAAGGTCTAATCCTTGGAGTTGTAAATTGTTCTCGACCGACTTGACACCAGGAATGTTCTCAAAAGCTTGGATAATCTTAGGAAAATCCTGAGCATAAAGTACGGCTCCGTTTACTGTGACCCTGCCTTCTGTATAGTAGGCTAAAATTACTACCCCATCCATTTGATTCAAGGTGTTGCTCACCCGTTGGACTTGAGCTTTGGTTAACTCATGAGTATAGGGGAGTTCGATCACCTCAATTCGATTATCCAACTTTAATTTAGGAGCCGCAGCTTTGGCAATTTGCTCGACGTTTGAGCGCATAGCCTGATTCGGTAGCTGTCCAGCTAGCTTTAGTATCTGGCGATGGGCTTTAACTGTTAAACCATAATCAACCACTTCTGGGGCATAATAGGCGAGGGCAAGTTGAGTTTTTTGCTCAATGCGACGGTTTATTCTAGCCCTATGCTGATAAATTCCCCCAAATACAGCGATTAAACCCAGAAGCCCCAAGCCAAGCACCAATAAGCCTGGCGGTTTCTTGCCTTTTTTCCGATTTTCCTGAGTATCACGACGCCCTTGACTAACGGATTGATCTAATAAATTTTCTAAAATTCCCTTGACTCCCACCGGGATAGTTGTAGTATCCCCATCAAAAGACCTGATCGGTTTACCATAATGGGTAACAATAGTTTCTAGACTTTCCCGCAACTCATGAATGAATTGTTGGGTGGGTTCCCCTTCAACTACCACCGCCAGATAGCAATATCCCTCTACTTCCAGTATTATCTTGGATGTACCATAGTCAATAGCATCGATTTCTGCCACATCCCCAGACTGAGCGATACAGTCATTGACAAAGCTACGGATAGCGGTGAGCATCCCTGCTACCATATCTGACTCTAGATGCTGGCTGTCAGAGGGTTGTACCTCAGCAATCACTAAACCAGAGTCTTTATGAATCAAAAAGATAGCTCGCGCCCGAAACAGCATCACCTCCCGAAACAGCAGTTCCGCTTCAGAAACCCCCTGCACCTTAGCGCGAATCTTACGCATCATTCCTTCAATGCTGAGGGCATTTTCCACCTTATCATTGATAGCTCGGATTTCTTCTGCTAAGTATTTGGAAATGGTACTGCCAATGACCGGATACAGAGCACGTACCATGGCGTCTCGCTCATGTCTAATCTGTTCCCGGATAGCTGCTGCCATTTCTGGTCCGATCGCTTTTCCAATCGCGTCTCGCTTAAGTGTAATCTGTTGCCGGATAGCTACTGCCATTTCTGGTGCGATCGCTTTTCCAATCGCGTCTCGCTCAAGTGTAATCTGTTGCCGGATAGCTACTGCCATTTCTGGTGCGATCGCTTTTCCAATCGCGTCTGGCTTAAGTGTAATCTGTTGCCGGATAGCTACTGCCATTTCTGGTGCGATCGCAAACCCAACTTCCTCTGGGCACTTCTCGATGCAGGAGGAAATAGCTATTGGAACTGCGGGAGCGATCGCTTCTCCCACACCCTCTTTATCCTGTTGAGTTCTGTGGCCAATGACTTCATCAATGATGGGAGTCAGGGAATCGGTCACCGAGGTACTGAACTGAGCTACCGTGAGATTCAGCAGCTTAGCCATCACTGGTAGCAATAGATTAATCAATTCTTGAGGTTGATCAATCTGATGCTCAAGCCTGCCTTGTCTTTGGGCTAGGGTTTCTATCTGGTCACGAAACTGTGACATTTCTGGAGATATCACCAGTTCTTGCAAAATCTCAGCCAAGGTGTCTAATTCCTGGGAGGTGTCCCGAGCAGACTCTGATGGCAGGTCTTGATTAGTTTCTGTGGCTTCGGATTGGACTAAATTCTCAGCTAATACTGGATCTTCGGGATGTTGAGGCATTTGCGGCAGATGCTCCTTTGGTGTAGGAAGCTGTGGTGATGGGTTCTGATCGGGAAAAACTTTGACACCGAAGGATTGGGGTTGATCCCTTTCTTGAGCTAATGCTTCTTTCTCCTGAACCCCGTGGAGGCTACTACTGCCAAGGCCAGTTTGAGGTTCAATAGCTGGAACCTCAAGGTCACCGGATGAATCGGATTGTTCAATAGTGTTTCCCTGATCAGAGGTTATCCCTTGCTGCTCAGATTTAGGGTGTTGGCTAGGTTTATCCGTCTGATCAATAATTTTGAGGTCAGCGAGTAAATTCAGCAAATCCTTCAACTCGTCTTCTGTGCTTGAATTGACCTCAATTGAGTCTGAAATAGAATTTTCCGGCTGATGCTTCTCAGCCGGATTTTGGTTTGAAAATGCCACTGGTGGCTATCCGTTACTATTTAACCTTTTGCAAAAATCAGCGAACGCACCTTGATTTAAAACTAATATCTAGAGAAAATCAAGTTAATTTTTGTCGCTGGCATTGCAGGACTGTGCCAAGTCTATTCCAAAGTCTGAGTTTGCTTGATTAACTGGAGATGCTCGTCATCATGATTATTATTAGTAGCAGTTTTATCAGTAACCGTAGCATTATGACCTTTGGTCTGTGGTAAACCAGAGAACCGATCACTAGCTTCTTTGAGTGCTGGAACCAATTCAGTCCCTTTGAGCCTCAAACCCAACTCTAACAACATGTCTCCGAGATCTGCTTTCGAGGCTTTGGCATCTTTGAACTGTGCAAATTTAGTTTCCAGCTCTGCCAAGATCTGCTTTCTGAGATTGATCACATCTTGCTGATGCTGTTCTTTAGTTTCCAAAAGTTCCTTCTTTAGGGAGCTTGACTGCTTGTAGACTGTCTCATCAAGCACCTCAATACTCTTAGAAAACTTTTTGTTGAGCAGCTCAACCCGCTCCTGAATCTCATTCCTCTCTTCGGCTGCAGTTAAACTAAGATTACTTATTTTTTTTTCGAGGGCATCTACCGCAGCAGCTATTTCTTTCGACAGAGTCGTTTTGATCTGCTCAACGCGATCGCGTATTTCCTGCTGCCACATGGATAAGTCAGACTCTATCTTCGTGAAGCGAGTATCATACTCTCGCAGCTTAGAACCTATTATTATATCACGTATCTTCTCAAGATTTCCCAGTCTTTCCCGCATTTCTGCTTTATTGATTCCATCCATGGCAATAAAACTCAAATAAACAATAAACAATGAACCATAAACAATTACCAGCTTGCCTTGAATTCAAGGAGCGTGCCATTTATCTTATCAATCAGATGCTGCTGTGAACCGGAACCCTTGTGTGTTAAACATCTTGAGCCGCATCACTAACCAGAAAAAATACCTAAAACCTATTACTATTAGCTTACAGCCAAGACTTTTAATCCTCTGCACCAAGGATTTCGCCTTGACCGAGTAGGGGTTTGGTAAGGGCAAACTGGAAGCTTGTGGGATTTATGCATGGGGATAAAAGTTCTCTGTTATATCAAGTCCAGTTGAATATCCATCAATCTTGAAGATTGATCGGGAGATAGGCATATCGCCAGATCAGGCAGATTTTTATGAGATTTTGAATCAAAATCCCCGTTGATACCATATCAACGGGGATTGGTTACTCTTCGCTTTCGATTTCGGCTAAAGATTTCCAGCCTGCTTGCCACAAGCCAGGATCTTTAAGCTGTTTAGCATTTAGCCAAAAACGGACATTCGGGTCACAAGAAGCCACCATTTCAGCAAACACCCACTTTCCTTGGTTTTTACGATTGACCACTTGGAAATGCCGCCAGCCCCAAGTTTTCTGTTTAGCTGTCCATTTTGAACCCACAAGATGAGGGAATTTTTGTTTTTGAGCCATTTCCTCTATGGTCTGATCATCAAGCTTGAGCGTGGTGAGTGCGTTCGTAGGGAAAAAATTTTCGTTCTTTGTTGGTTATACGTAAAAGTTATACCTAGAAGATTGAGACTGTGACACCTTGCACTCACACTGGGTTTTCAGAATTGACCCAAGGAGCGACAATCCCTGCGATTCTCCTTTGGATACACTACGTGAACGCATAATTGTTGATAAAAGTTTCTCTAGTTCTACTCAAAACATATTACTCACACCAGCAGACAGATAGTTTAAATCTGTTGGGGACCCACAAAGTCTGTCTGGTTCTATTTTCACACTGAGTAGTCAAAACTTAGCACTACGAAGAGAGTTTACGCTTTGCCAGTAGACGTGCGGCTAGGATACCGCCGATAAAACCAAATAAATGTCCTTGCCAAGATACATGGGGCTGTGAGGGTAAGACACCCCAAACTAAACCACCATAGAGGAAGCCGACTATAATTGATAGAAAAATTGAGGGTAGGTTTCTTTCAAAGAAGCCTCTAAATAGCAGAAAACCTAGATAGCCAAAGATCAGCACACTTGCCCCAATGTGAACTGAATTGGGAGCGCCCAACAGCCAAACCCCAAGACCACCCACCAGCATGGTGATGGTGGTAACGACGAAAAAGTCGCTAGTTTCTTGCAACATTACAAACCAGCCTAGGACAAGAAAAGGTATAGTGTTGGAAATCAGATGAGAAAAACCGCCGTGGAGAAAAGGGGCAAATAAAATACCCCGCAGCCCAATCGGGTTACGGGGGAGGATGCCATATAGATCAAGTTTCCTTCCAAAAATGAATATATCCACCAGCTCTACAATCCACATCAGAGCGACCCATCCACCGAGGATGATTGCCTGAGTTTGTAACTCACTGGTTATTGATTTTCTTTCCTGCCTAGTCATGGTTGATCAGTTTATGGTGAAAAATAGTATCGAAACCAATAGACAAATAGCGACATTGGCTTACTTCGCAGGTCTTGAGCCATGTCTACAGATTAACGTAATTCAATAATGACTAATAATTATAGATAGTTAGAGGTTCTATCGCCTCTGCTAGCTCAAATCCAAATACCCGGGAGTAAAAATACAACTCCCCTTCCAGAGTCCGTTTAATCGTTTCAGCTTTACGAAAACCGTGTTGCTCCCCTTCATAGGTGACATAGGCTACAGGTAACCCCTTAGCCTTCAAAGCTGCCACCATCATTTCTGCTTGACTAGGAGGAACTACCTTGTCTTCTAGCCCCTGGAAGAAAATTACAGGACACGACAGTTGGTCTGTGAAATGAATAGGCGATCGCTGTTGATATAAATCTTTACGTTCTGGATAAGGACCGATCAAGCCATCTAGATACCGGGACTCAAATTTGTGGGTATCCTTGGCTAGTACCTCCAAATCACTGATACCGTAGTAGCTAGCGCCAGCTTTAAACACATCTCGGAATGTCAGAGCAGCTAGAGTTGTATACCCCCCTGCACTGCCTCCAGCAATCGCCAGTCGCTCACTATCAACTAGTCCTTGCTCAGCTAGGTATTGCGCGCCATTGGTGCAGTCCTCAACATCTACAATCCCCCAGTTGTTTTTCAGGCGCTGACGATAGTCCCGCCCATAGCCAGTACTCCCACCATAGTTGACATCTAGCATGGCAAAACCACGAGAGGTCCAGTATTGAATTTTTAGGTTAAACGCACTGGAAGTCGCTGCCGTAGGTCCACCGTGGCTTTTAACAATTAGGGGTGGTTTTTCGGACTTTGGTGCAGTGTAGTCTTTGTTTTGTGGTGGGTAGAAGAAACCATAGGCGGTCAGTCCATTAGTTGTCGGAAATGCGATCGCTTGAGGCCGCGATAGATAGCCAGTATCGATAGCTAACTCACTCGACTTCCTCAATACATTGATTTGTCCATTTGTCAAGTCCCACTGAACAATAGCGCTTGCTTCTGTTACGGAACCAGCGATAAAAACCGCTTGATTATCAGTTACCTTTAGGTCTGCAATACTGGTGTATGGTGTAGCAATGTCGGAGCGCTGCTTCGTTTTTAGGTCAATACTAGCTAAATGCCAGTTTCCTGCCTGAGTATAGGTACATATGATTCTATTGGCACCATCGAAGCCATAAGTAGACATCCCAAAGACCCATTGGGGTAGTCCAAACTCGGCTTCCATTTCACACAGGGGTTCGATTTCCCCTTGGGTTGGTTGCCAGCGGTAGAGATTCCACCAATTAGTGCGATCGCAAACAAAGTAAAGGACACCATCTGGTGACCACTCTGGCTGAAATACCGACTCATCTACCCCACCAGCAATAGCTTCTGCAACACCTATAGAACCATCGGTTAAGATTGGAGCTACCCAGAGTTGAGTACCATCCCAGGGCATATTGGGATGATTCCAGCTTAGCCACGCGAGTTTAGAGGAATCTGGACTTAGGCGCGGCGAGGAGTAAAAGTCACAGCCAGAGGCTAGCACTTGAATATCTTCACCATTTTCTAGGCTGATGCTAACCAAGGTATTGACTGGTTCCCCATCCACCCTGTGGTTTTCTCCCACACAGATTATACGTCCCCTTTGCTGGTCAATTACCCCATCACCATAGCGCCAGTGAGCTATGGGGGTTAGGGGTTGGGGTTTGGAGTTTGGGGTTTGTTGGTACAGACGTTGGTCAGCAAAATTAGAGAAGTAAATTGTGCCATCCTTAACAGCAAAAGCAGCACCACCATACTCGTTAACCCGAGTCCGAGCATTGAAGGGCTCGGGAGTCAGATCAACACTTTTGCCATCAGGGGTGCGTCGCACGATTACATTGCGTCCAGCTTCTGCAGGTCGCCCTTCAATCCAGTAAACATCCTTTTGATCAAGGGCAATGCTGCCCAACCGAACGCTGCCTTGAACAATCATGTCAGCGCTAATAGGGGATTTCCAGGAACCATAGGGGGCAAGGTGTGCTGGTTGGGTCATGGAAAAACTGCTGTAATTGCCTCTAACTTGCTTGGGCTCTATCTACTATCATAACCTGACTACGTGTCCATGGTTCGCGTTAAAGTAGGGATTCCCGTACATTTACCCAAATCGGACTTGCTTAAATGCATCCAATTGCGCTAAAAGAGTATAGAGGGGCTTCCTTGCCGTACAAAACTCTACAGATCGGCGCATTACCGCAAAGGGGAAGCATTGTAGTTCAGGTATTCGCAAAAGCCAATCTAACAACAGAATTTTAGAGATTTTAGAGTATGACTCAAACAGTTACTCACCCGATGGTGAAGTTGCAACGCCATGTGCGTTCACTGGCGGAATCCAAAATTATTAAACCCAGTGACAGCCTTTGGAAAATTGCCCTGCTCTATGGGGATGAATGGTCCTACTGGAAACAGGAACTGACTGAATTCGGGTTTACCATGCAAGACCCGATCAGTGACTTACTAGCTGTGGAAGCCTGGGACGAAGAATGATCTGATCCAATTTGAGGTTAAGTACTTATATATCTCATCATGTGCGACCCTAGGCCGCGAGCAATCCCTCGCGGCAAGGGAAGCGGGCATCTATTTGTTTTGTTCGTAAGAATGAAAATTGAGAATTGAAAGTTGTCAGTGGTTAATTAGCTATTGAAAATTAGCTATTAACAATTAGCTATTAACAATTTTCAAAAGGCGATCAACGGGGATCAACCATTGTCAGAAGTAATTAACCGGACTTGATCTGAGTTCTTTCGCTTCCGTTTGGCGTCCAAGCTTCAATCGGTGGAGCTTGGTCATGGATCAGGAATACCTGCCGGTATGGTGAGTATATACTTTCTTTATTCCCTGATTTTCCTTATCCTAATCACTAGCCTACTACGCCAAATTCTGCCCGTGAAATTTCTGCTCATATTCTAAGACGCCGACTCCTAAATACAAGCAACCAAAGCCTGCATAAGTTCTTTTGCCGTTTGGTAGCGATCGCAAGCCCTTGGTTGACAAACCCGCTCAATCACTTTCCTTAATTGGGGAGTAACAGTGGGAACGCTTGATACATCAAACCGATATCCTGAACTACGCCTTTGATAATACTTTAGAGGCGCTTCCCCGGTGAGCAGAAAGATTAAAGTTGGGCCAATGGCGTAAAGATCCGATTGAGTGCAAGGCTGACCTCGGTCTTGTTCAGGAGCGCTATATCCTTCCGCTCCAATCCGTGTACCTGGTATAGTGCCAATTTCTTTAACAGCACCGAAATCCAACATGACAATTCGGTTATCTCGATGGCGTACCATCAAATTCGCCGGCTTAACGTCTCGGTGGATTAGAGGCGGCTGCCGATCGTGGATGTAGTCTAAGATATCGCAAGTTTGAATCATCCACTCTACTGCCTGGGGCAAGATGACTGGTCCAGTGCTCAAGACACGTTTTTCTAAATCCTCACCGTGAATCAGAGCCATTGCTAAGTATTTTTTACCCCCTTCCACAAAAAAGTCGTAATACTGGGGAATTCCGGGATGATTCAGGGTTTTCAGGGTGCGAGCCTCTCGTTCAAACAGTTCTTGAGCCTTGGAAATTTGAGCCATATCAGCATTCATTTCCTTGAGTACTAGTAGGAGTGGGTATCCATCTTTGCTGTTAACTTTGTCCCAGGCAAGATAAGTGGTTCCCATTCCCCCCTGTCCCAAGGTTCGCAAAACATGGTAGTTGCGAATGACTCGCTCGACTGGCACCAAGGGTTGACCACAGTGAATACAGAACAAATTACCTGGTGCATTGCCTTGGTGTTGGCATGGCTTAGTAGTTTCAGCCAAGGGCTTGGGTGCTAGGGCAGGTAGTTGCTGGGTTTGAACTTGGAATTGCAGCAGTGGACCTTTCTGGGCTAGCTGAATCAGAGCCTTTTCCGGCAGCACCCCCTGGGAAATCAAGACACCATTTAGGAAGGTGCCATTGGCACCCTGATTGACCAACTGCCACATCGGACCCGATGGGGAAGCACTAGCCCTGAGTTCCAGGTGATGTCGTGACACGATCGGGTCATCGACAATCACATCATTATCAGGAGCACGACCAATGCGAATCGTAGATTTGCTCTGAAAGCTCCACTGCTGCACTGGAGTGGGGCTTAACGGATCTAAGAGGGTCAGTGTGACCATAGTCAGTTGTCCTTTGTCCAAAGTCCTTTGTCCTTTGTCCTTTGTCGGTTTTATCCTTTGTCGGTTTTGTCCTTTGTCGGTTTTATCCTTTGTCGGTTTTGTCCTTTGTCGGTTTTGTCCTTTGTCGGTTTTGTCCTTTGTCCAAAGTGACTAACCAGAATATACTGGCAGCTACTAATGACATACAAGTAACGACTGTCATGACTAATGACAAACAACTAATAACAAAATGACTAATAACAAACAACTAATGACTAATGACTAACTAAGTAGCTGGACGTATTAACTTTTGTAAAATTGCCAACAGTCCTTCTGTTCCAGTGATTCCCTGTTGCCTCAACCCTATTGCAACAGTTAATTTGACTTTTTTCCGACTACTTAATGACTCATGACAAACAACTAATGACCTAATTTAATCTTGGTTGAGCCAAGTTTGGTCGCACCTTCACGCGAACTAGGATTAGTGTAATGTTGTCGTGACCATTATGCTCATTTGCCAGCTCAATCAAGTTAGCCAGACCCTGATCGAGGCTAGCTCGGGAACTGAGTAAAGGTGCTAAGTGAGTTTGCCAGTGATTTTCCAACAGGTCATTATCTGACAAACCATCAGAACAAAGTAAGAATATACTATCTTCTGCGATATCTATGAATTGCACATCGGGATTTAGGAATTGCTCACTACGCGGTCCAAGGGCTTGAGTTAGTTGATAGGCATCAGGGCGAGAGTAAGCGAGCTCTGGATCTACTCCGTGCTGGATTTCTCGTTGACCCACCTCGTGGTCTATAGTGATTTGCTCTAAGCCTCGTTTCCGAGTTAGCCGATAGACCCGACTATCTCCGACATGGACAATCCCTACCTTGGTATTTTCAATCAACATCATGACTAGAGTCGTACCCATTCGACCACTGCCAGAGCGAGCATTTTCTTGGTTGATATCGAAAATCGCTTGATTTGTTACATAGACGGATTTCCTGAGACTATCTTCTGTGGGAAACTGGTCTTGCCAATTTTCTTTAAAGTAATTCTGGAGTACCTCTACTGCCATAGAACTGGCTACTTCCCCAGCCGCATGCCCTCCCATGCCATCGCAGAGAATATATAAACCACGACCTTGTATAGTTCGACCAATAGGATTTTCCTGCTTTTTGACTTGGGTCTGGATGCCAAAACAATCCTCATTATGATCTCTTTGATGACCAATGTCTGTAATACCGAGATCATCAAGACTCTGCAAGCTCATGGGCAACAGTACCGTTGGCATTTCATCCCCTTGTTGCTCTTTTGCGGATAGATCAGATAATAATTCTTCGCTATCAGGAGGTTCAGTGTCTGCCCTTGCCATTTCTGAGAGTACAGCCTCAGTTAATTGCATACCGGAGTCGTATAGGTCATATTCTTGTTCGTCAGCAATCCCTTGCAGATGCGATCGCAATTCCTCAATAGTTTCAATTTCTTTAGTACACAACTGCCGGACAACCGTTGACAAGGAGGTAAATTGGGTTCGCTGGGACTGGTTAAATAATCGTTGCCACAGTTGTCCCAAATCCTCTAGGGTTAGGGGATTTTCCTCCCTTTCGAGATAGAGACGCTCCAAACCTAGTGCTTGGTCTTCATCCACCCGGAGATTCGTCAGTTCCAACAAACTCTGACGACAATGCCAAGGCTCTAGAGCTTGCCAAAGCTTTGCCATTTCATCGAGCCAGTATAAAATTTGCAGTTTAGAAAACTCTTCAGAACCCCACAAATTACTCAGTAACTGCCATTCTGAACGGTTTTCTAGCAGGATTATCACCTTACCATTTTGCTGCCAAACATCATGAATTTCTGGCACGCTAGGGTAACATAAGTCCTTAAGAGCCAAATAGGGTTTAGCACTTTGTGGGATATCTAGGACTTTCCAAACGTCTACGTTTTCTTTCGGGGAAGGTTTTGGCTGCTCTAGAGTTGTCGATAGATCAAATTTCTCTGGAGACAATTTTGTTTGAGTAATCAGAGCTTCTAGGGGAGACTTTTGTAACGGTTGGCAGTCCAAAACTGTTACAAAGATACTATAGTCTGTTGTCTTACTTTCCTCTATCTGATATCTGATTTTATCAGGTTCTAGTACTCTGTAACGCTTACCCTGGTCTAGATAGACAATTGTTGCTGTCTGAGAAGTTGGGTTTTCGAGATTAGGAATTGACCAGGTCGAAGCTTCAATAGATTGAGGTTTCTCCTGTATTGGCGTAATCTCTAGTAATGGCTCCTGCCCAGATTCTAGTTCCACTTGATCTGAGCCACTGCTGTTGTTTATTGATGCTTCATCAGCCAACAGTGTTGATGCTTGGGATAAGGTAGCATCATCCCCTGACTCAATTAGTATAGTATCCGATGCAGTTAGCCACTCTTGTGTTGTTTCTAGGGATGATTCTGCCTGGGTTAGTGCCCTCTCGGTCTGGTCAGACTGTGGTTGTGACACTGCTACTGGGGTAGCCTGCTCAGCTGAGGAGTCTGACACCTCAACCGGGGTTTGAGGAGAATCCTGCGGGGACGTTGGCGAATTTTGCTGCTTAGAAATAATAGCCCTCCAAACCGTTCCTGTGAAGGCACCGCAGTTGTGACAATTTTCAGCATTTAGGGGCACTTGGGTAGCGCATTCATGACAACTTTTATCGGTTAGGGAAGTTCCACATCGTTGACAAAACTTGTTGGTATTTGGGTTCTCGAACTGACACTGGGGACAAACTAACATAATGGAACTTCCTTAATCCTTAAATTCCGCGCTTTGGTGGGTAACTTTTAAGAGTTAATCTAACTGCCATCTAGTTGGCCAGGCTGTCATCTATGATGGCAGCTTTTAGCAGCATAGCCTGATTCCAATTTTTACGCTCTCGTGCCATGTCATGCTATAATCAGAGAAATTTTTTAAGTAACTATTTTTTTTCTAGGCTACACCCTATAGTTTAACCAGGGAGCAGAGGGTGAGGGCAAGCAAACGGCAAACTAGCTCTATTATCGGTCCGTTCTGGCAAAGCCTCTCCTCTTACTACAGCCAACAGCTGAAGCAGCTATATACAAAAGTTTAAACTTTTATTCCGGTAGGGGCGAAAAATATCTTGTATCTATCTAAGTAGAGGGCTACTCTCAGGTCAATCTGGGCAAGCTTTTGGTGATGAACATTAAACTACCTTTAATCATTACTGCTATCTTCGGGGCAACTATACCAATTGCTCTTCATCTATCATCTGCGGAACAGGTCAGCATATCCCTAAAAACTAATGATAACTCTAGTAAGAGAATTCAACATCAACAAGCCAAAACAAAAGTGCTTGAGTTAATGTTAAAAACCAAGACCTGTGTAGAGTGTGATCTCATCGGTTTTGATTTGAGTGGACTTGACTTAAGTGGAGTTGACTTTAGCCGAGCTGACTTTAGCCAAGCTAACTTATCCGATAGTAACCTAGAGAATGCTAAACTCAAAGATGCCAAACTAATTGGTGCTCGTTTAGAAAACGCCAAGTTAACCTCTGCTGACTTAGATGGCGCTGATTTTAAAGATACTAACTTAAAAGGTGCTGATCTTAGTGATGCTAATCTCCTCAATATCCGATTGGCTAATGCTGATTTAAGCGCTGCTATTCTTAATCGTACTGAGCTTCGAGAAGCTGACTTGACTGGTGCTAATATGGAGCATGCTGACTTGAGTCATGCTAGTATTTATGGTGCAATTTTGAGGGAGACTAATCTCACTGGTGCTAACCTTTATAAAGCGAATTTGCGTTACGCCAATTTGCAAGATGCAGTATTGAAGGGCACTAATCTAAAGGGCGCTGATTTACAATTTGCTGTTATGCCTGATGGGAAAACTGTTTATGGAACCGATGATTACTGATCTCTAGGAAAATAAAATTAAGAAACTTGCGTGTAAAAAAAAATCCCAATTAAAGTAGGGTAGGCAAAGTTATCTTTTCTATAATAATCATTTTAACCAAACTGTGTCTTGATGCAAAGCGCGAGTGGGGGAAACCACGGCAGTCGCTCATGGGGGGAACCCCCTGTTCCCTTGCTGCATCGCTTTTTGCCCACCCTACAAGCTAAGTCGCCTCATTTCCCAACGTGTAAAAAAAATCCCAATTAAAGTAAGGTGGGCAAAGTTATCTTTTCTATAATAATCATTTTAACCAAACTGTGTCTTGATGCAAAGCGCGAGTGGGGGAAACCCCCTGTTCCCTTGCTGCATCGCTTTTTGCCCACCCGACAAGCTCCGGTTAAATAAAATTAAGCTGCTCCTGGATTAAGTCGCCTCATTTCCCAAGTAGTGTAGGTACCAATCGGACTCCAAATCATGTAGGGAAGTAGCAGCAAGAACGCTACGAGAGATACAGGATAAATCAGTAAAGCCAGGATAATACTTAATAAGGCACCTGTGCCACCAATAATGGTGCCAACGGTGAGGCTACGAAACAGGAACATGACTGGTGTATAAGCCATGGTGATGATTTCTAGTAGTAGATATAAACCCATGAGCAACCAGGTGCTTCGGCTACCTGGGTCATTTTCCCAAACTATATACGCTGACCAACCACCGCAAATAAAGATAGTTATCCAGATCAGGGGAATTGCTCTCTCGAAGGTGAGCCATTGCGGACGACGTAAGCGATAGAACCATCTGACTCCTTCGGGTCTGGTGATTAAGTTACCAGCGAATGCTACTAGCAGGGTTACCGCTGCAATTACCATCCAAGATTTAATCATGATTTTGGCCTTGCTCCTAAATTCCCAATTTCATCAAAAATCAGCAAAAATGTCGTTTGACCTGGTGGTGCGTTACGGGCAGCAACCTAACAAGGTGCGAACAGGCGGAAAATCATTTCAAGCCCGCCCCTAACGCACCCTACGTACTCCCAACACCTCCCACACTTCCCACACTCCCCACACTCTTATCCCCGATTCCCGACTCCCGACTCCCGACTCCCGATTCCCGATTCCCGATTCCCGATTCCCGATTCCCGATTCCACCCTTGTTCTCAACTATTTCTTAGATTTATTTGTTATAATATTCGATAATTTTTGGATAAATTCTTGAGTGAATTGAGTAAAGGCTTTGGCTCCAGTTGCTTGGGGTTCATTGATGACCACAGGTCGAAACTCATCCACAGCTTTGGCAACCGCAACATTCCTGGGAATTTCTATACTAAAAATTTTGTCTTTCCCAAAATTATCAGTCAATCGGTTTTTGACTTGTGTAGCCATATTGGTGGCGTGACCAAGGGAGAAAAACAGAATGCCAATCAGGGTTATCCCAGAGCGATCGCTTTGTACGAGCTTTTTGATCTGACCTTCTTCCAGGATGCCAATCCCAACCACTGATAACGGTTCTGCTTTGGCAGGAATCAGATAAAAATCACTAGCAATAATTCCACTACGAGTGATAATATTCTCACTTGGGGGGAAATCCAATAGAATAAAATCGTAGGTTTGTTGAACTGGCTCAAGGGCACGCTTAATTAAATAATTTTCTAGCTGATTCCAGTTGTTTTCAAACTCTTGAGGATTATCCTTTGACTGAGAAAACAGCAATGCAGCCAATAGAAAATCATTGTAGGTTTCGATATCCCCTGGCAATAAATCTAGTCCATCGACTCGACAAATATTGCGCTGAATCGCTTGTTCAATGGGAATATATGCCTGAGTGGGTGACTGAATGACTTGATTAATTATTTTTTTTAAGGTTCGGTCTTCCTTCTTGAGTTTAGCAAATTGCACTGGAGGCATCAGGCTTAGGGTAGCATTAATCTGGGTATCGAGATCAACGATTAATACTCGCATGCCATAATCTTTGGCAAGACAGGTAGCAAGGTTGACGGTGGTGGTAGTCTTGCCAACACCGCCTTTCATATTGACTATAGAAATGGTGTATCCCAGTTTTGACAAAAAGAAAGAGGTAAAATAACGTGAAGGTCATTGCAGTATACCATAACAAAGGCGGCGTCGGAAAAACCACGACGGTGGTTAACCTAGGGGCCGCTATCCGAAAAAACCGCAAAAAAGTGCTTGTGATCGATCTTGATAGCCAAGCGAATGCTACCTTTGCTACCGGACTGGTTAAATTTCATGACGAAGCATTTGATGATATCAAAGATTGTAATATTCTCCATGTTTTGCAATCTGAGGAATTCTTCTCAATCTCGGAAGTAGCTAGAAAATCTGAATTCAGCAATCCAGAAATTGATGTGGTTCCTGCCCACATCGATCTCATGAAATATGAGCTTGATATGAATCAGCTTGATTTTAGCTTCCTAATGCTGATGGATAAACTAGAGGATGTTAAAACTTACTATGATGTGGTAATTCTTGATACTCCGCCTTCTTGGAATTTATATGCTAGAATTGCTTTAATCACTGCTGACTATTTAATCATCCCTTCAGACCTCAAGCCTTTTTCTAATCAAGGCTTACTGAATGTACAAGATTTTATCAGAGCTATTAATGGCTATCGAAAACAAATCAACATTAAACCGCCACTTGAAGTCTTGGGAGTGTTGCCTTCTAAAATAGCAACCAATAACATGTTCATACAACATACCTTGCCAAAACGGATACAAGCAATTTCCGATCGATATGGCTTTGATGTGATGAAGAGTGTTATTTTCGATCGAGATGATTTGGCAAAATGTGCTGAACAAGTTGAAAAAGTAGACAATCAAGATATACCGTCTCCAGTGTCTGTTTTGGATTATAAGCCCTATTCTATGGCTTCAGAAGAATTTAGGTCTCTTGCCCAAGAAGTTTTGGAAAAAATAGGCATGTAAGCTATATAGCAATTCTTAAACTCATGAGGGACAAATTTATGGGTTTGAGGGAACAGGGAACAGGGAACAGGGAACAGTAGTCAAGAGCTCCAAGGAGTTTTTACTGTTATGACAAAATAAGATTATTTTTCGTGATAGCATTATAAATTATATATAACAACTGCTGTAGTAATTGTTATAATTATTCTCCCCTAATCCCGATTCCCTACTCCCTACTCCCTACTCCCTATTCCCTATTCCCTATTCCCTGTTCCCTGTTCCCTTTAGATAATGATACTGACAGAACGCCTAATTATTTTCAGCCGCTATCCAGAGCCAGGAAAGACTAAAACCCGGATGATACCAGCTCTAGGAGCGGATGGTGCGGCAACCCTTCAACGTCGGATGACTGAACACACTGTTGCCCAGGTCAAGGAATTAATAACTGGTCGCCCTGTGTCTGTAGAAATCCATTTTGCTGGTGGTAATCAACAGCTAATGCAGAATTGGTTAGGCTCCAATCTGGTCTATAAACCTCAGAGTGATGGGGATTTGGGCAAGCGAATCACTTCGGCGTTTGAGTTATCGTTTGCGGAAAGCATTACCAAAGTTGTGATCATTGGTATTGATTGCCCCGATTTGAATAGTTCGGTGATGAATCAGGCATTTGAGGCTTTAGACAATCATGATTTAGTACTTGGACCAGCTAAGGATGGCGGCTACTATCTGGTTGGTCTAGGTCGATTGATTCCAGAGTTGTTTGTCGGAGTGAGTTGGGGAACATCTGAGGTTTTGCAGCAAACGGTGGATATTGCTAAGAGTCTTAACCTAACTATGGCGATGCTTTCCGAGCTTACTGATGTTGACCGGCCAGAGGATTTATGGGTAGTATCAAATTTGATGGGAGTAGGGAGTAGGGAGTAGGGAGTAGGGAGTAGGGAGTAGGGAGTAGGGAATCGGGAATCGGGAATCGGGAAGTTAGAATTTAGTAAATTTTGCGTAGGGTGCGTTAGGGGTGGGCTCGCCCTGATTTTATGCCTCTTCGCCACCATTGAAATAGCCCACCCCGTAACGCACCACCGAGTCAAACAGCAAAAATGAGATGCACCCACAGCGGATCTGGGAATTGGGAATCGGGAATTGGGAAAAAATCCTGTTTATATGAGATCTTGCAGCAGTACAAAAAAAACTTAATAACGGCAGTGATAACAATTAATTTCAGTACTGAAAGCGACAAATATCATCACTGTTCCCTGTTCCCTGTTCCCTGTTCCCTGTTCCCTGTTCCCTTCAATCCTATATTCATAACCCAAATAAAAACAATATAGCTGATAGCTTACATTTTGGAACTTTTAGCACTATTGAGTTTTTCTGAAAAGATTGTAATCAGCTCCATCATGTCTGTAACTAATTCGTGTTCAAGGCTGATGTCTTCTGATGACTTGTTGATAATTATTACTTCTGTCTTGAATTCTTCACACATCGCAAAGACTAATTCAGCGCTAACTCTAAGCAGCCTATCTTTGTGAGTAATGACAACTCTGCCAACATTCCCCTGCATGATGCGCTTAAGCAGTTTTTGTAAGCCTTTATTTTGGGAATTGATTCCGGCACCTGAATCTTGAATTGTTTCATACTGCCAACCATTAGCAGTACTAAAAGACTCTAAAATCTTGATTTGCTTGACTAAATCTTCTTTTTGGTCTTGATCTGAAACACGGGCATAGTTAATGGTTATGCGATCATCGATCTGACCGACATTCCGTGGTGTAATGTGTTTGATATCGGCTACATAAAATCGCCGATGCCCACTGGGAGAACGTTGTGACCTAATTTTTCCTGCGTCTGCCCACCTCCTTAAGGTTTTAACTGAGACCCCTAGCTCACTGGCTGCTTCTCCAATACTAATGGTTAACCCTGACATGTTGGATTTATCACCTTATTTGAATTGAGTTTGAATTGAGTTTGACCTAGTGGTGCGTTACGGGGCGGGCTCTGAGAACCCTGGCTACGAGGTTGAACATGAGGGCAAGCCCGCCCCTAACGCACCCTACGCACTGTTTATCTTTTATTGTATCGCTATAAGATAATAAATGTCTAGATATGGATAGAAATTAAGGAAGAATTGGTTATTTCCTACTCAAGGATGCTAGTTTGTCAGAAACAATCCTAAAGCTGTTGCGTGATAGTAAAAATTTCAATTATCATCCCGGTTCTCAATGAGGCTAGTCACATAGCTGATACTTTGGCTACGGTTAGGGAAGCGTCTAATGTGGAAGTGATTGTGGTAGATGGGGACAGTTACGATGAAACCGTTGCGATCGCACAATCACTTGGTGCTAAGATTATAGCTGCTGGTACCGGTCGCGCTAGTCAAATGAATGCTGGTGCTGCGGTGGCTACGGGAGATATTCTGCTGTTTCTCCACGCTGATACCCGTTTACCAACAGGATTTGATACCTTAGTTCGCCAAGGGTTACAAGACTATGACACCGTGGCTGGTGCTTTTGAATTAGCCATTGATGCTAACCTGCGGGGGGTAAGGCTGATTGAGTGGATGGTGAATTTGCGATCGCGTTTTTGCTCCCTGCCCTACGGTGATCAAGCTATCTTTATCAAGACTAAGGTGTTTACAGACCTCGGTGGTTTTCTGAATCTACCGATTATGGAAGATTTTGACTTGATGCGACGCCTCCGCCACCTAGGTAAAATAACTATCCTTAATCAACCTGTCTTAACATCAGGACGCCGCTGGCAGACCTTAGGGGTTGTGAAAACTACATTAATTAACCAAATGGTGATCGTTGCTTATCATTTGGGCGTTTCTCCTCACCGGATTGTGGGTTGGTATCGTCGGGCAAAAGGATAATTAAGAATGAAGAATTGAGAATGAAGAATGTAGAATGTAGAATTGAGAATGTAGGGTGCGTTAGGGGCGGGCTTGCCCTAATTTTCCACTTCGTAGCCAGTATTAGGATAGCCCGCACCGTAACGCACCACCAAGTAGAATTGAGAATTGAGAATTGAGAATGAATAATTAAGAATTTATATAGCGTTGATTGCATGTATGAGGTATATTTATCAAGCTCAAAGTCCCCCTTGTTAAGGGGGATTTAGGGGGATCTCTTTGTACCTCATGGGAAACAGAATTGCTATATATAATTTAGGGTAGTGATCAAGATATAGTGATATTCTAGCTACGGTAATGGTGAAGGTTGTGAAAGAAAAAATCCTAACCGAATCGAATCAATTCTTAATTCTCAATTCTTAATTCTTAATTCTTAATTCTTAATTCTCAATTCTTAATTCTTAATTCTCAATTCTTAATAATTGTAAAGCCAACTTGACTCGACCCCCAGACCCGATGGTATTGTTGACCACAGAAGATCTTTATGCAGAGTGGCTGTTATGGGCAAAAAGAATTTATTGCCAAAGCAAAAATCCCCGATCGTACGTTCCACTACCGCTAAGCCCATCCCTGGCTTGGAAGAAACTACCCTGGATGAGGGCTGGGTGCGTTCCGGGGGGTCAATCACCCCATCTCAGGGGGGAGTATGGAAATGTTATCCTTTTGCGGGGGACGGGGACGAGTAGTACTCACTCTATCACAGAAATGGCTAATTATCTCAAAAGTCTTTTTTATCGGTGGTGGGCGGTCGATTGGCTGCGATAAATTTGCGGGAAACCCGAGCGACTTCGGGGTCTTCGGTTACCTGGCACGGTAAGCTGTTCGCCCGACCCTTGCCCGCTCTGAGACTTTTTTGACACATTTGATTCTGATAGAGAAACCCCAGCTATTGGGGTTTTCTGTTTAAAGAGGGGAATCGGGAGTCGGGAATCGGGAATCGGGAGTGGGGAGCAGGTAAGAGGTAAGGGCGTTGCTGATTCTGAGTATGGCGCACGCCCCCCTAGCCCCCCAATTCTGGGGGGAACAAAACTATCAAAGTCCCTCTCGGTGCGCTTTCCAATGGGCGAGTAAATCGCCCTTGGGTCGCACCGCAAAGTTGATACTGCTGGCGAAATCAATATTTGTTTACACAAGGGTGGCAGATGGGGAACTTTAAGTTCATGCTCCCCCAAAATTGGGGGTTGGGGGGCTACAAAGACTTCTGTCTCCCGGCTGATATTTCTAAATGTTAAATTCGCCAGCAGTATCAAAGTTGGGGGACCAACGGGGGCTGCAATAAAATCAGATAATCGCCCTTCATTCCTTAATTCAGCAACGCCAAAATTATTCCAATAATAAGCAACACCAAAAATCCTGTTTACCTGATAGGATTGAAAAATACTGTATATAGCAATTCTCTGTCTTGATGCAGTCGCTCATGGGGGAAACCACGGCAGTCGCTCATGGGGGAGACCCCCAAGACCGCGCTGCCTCCCCAAGACCGCGCTGCATCGCTATGCCATGAGGTACAAAGAGATCCCCCATTATCCCCCTTAATAAGGGGGACTTTGAGTTTGAAAAGCGTACCTCATAAATCCTAGAAACGCTATAATAGCTGGTTATGCCAGAATAATCATTTCAAAAATACCTTCTTATCGATCAGCAACTACTTATTACATCTCCCTATCTCCCCATCTCCCCATCTCCCCATCTCCCCATCTCCCCATCTCCCCACACTCTCGACTCCCCATGACTACACAAAAACAATGGCGTTCAGAAATTACTGCACTCCCGTCTTGGTTGCGACGTCCGATTGGTAATGCTAGTGACATCTCAACGGTGCAGCGGATTATTAAACAACGGCAGATTCACACCATTTGTGAAGAGGGACGTTGCCCGAACCGAGGTGAGTGCTATTCTCAGAAAACCGCTACATTTTTGTTGATGGGACCGACGTGTACACGGTCTTGTGCATTTTGTCAAGTAGATAAAGGTCATGCTCCCATGGCCCTTGACCCAGAGGAGCCGCAGAAAGTGGCGGAATCGGTACAGTTGTTGGGGTTGCGGTATGTGGTGCTGACCTCTGTGGCTCGGGATGATTTGCCAGACCAGGGTGCCGGTTGGTTTGTCGCTACCATGGATGCGATCCGCCAACTCAATCCAGGTACTGAGATAGAAGTGCTAACCGCAGATTTCTGGGGGGGTAAAGGTGAGCAGGATCAAACCTCAGCAGAGTTGCAACAGCAACGGATAGCCACGGTGGTGGAGGCCAAGCCAGCCTGTTACAACCACAATATTGAAACAGTGCAGCGCTTACAGGGCAAGGTGCGCCGGGGAGCACAATATCAGCGATCGCTAGATGTGCTCAGCATTGTCAAACAACTCAATCCCGCCATTCCCACTAAGTCCGGATTAATGTTGGGCCATGGGGAAACCAAAGCAGAAGTAATAGAGGCGATGGCCGATTTAGGTAAAATTGGATGCGATCGCATCACCCTCGGTCAATATATGCGTCCCTCTCTCCAACATCTGCCGGTACAAAAATACTGGACACCGGAAGAGTTTGATGAGCTAGGTGCGATCGCGCGGGATATGGGATTTGCCCATGTTCGTTCCGGTCCTTTGGTTCGTAGTTCGTACCATGCTGGGGAAACTTGAAGAGTAATTTTAACTTGGGTGAGGTACAGATTCCTGGGTTTTAGGGAACAGGGAACAGGGAACAGGGAACAGGGAACAGGGAACAGGGAATAGGGAATAGGGAACAGGGAATAGGGAATAGGGAATAGGGAAAAAATCCTGTGTACCTTATAATTATGAAAAACTCTGTCTCCTAATCATTACTATTGATAAAAATCTCCCGTTTCTCCCCATCTCCCCATCTCCCGTTTCTCCCCATCTCCCGTTTCTCCCCATCTCCCCACACTCCCCATCTCCCCATCTCCCGTTTCTCCCCATCTCCCCATTACTACCTTTTCACCTTCAAGGCATAATCCCGGAATCGTTCTAAATCTGCCTGGATAGTAGATTCAACTATATTACCTAAGAATAAGTTATCCATTAACTGACCAATAATGCCGGGAATGTCGTAAGCGATGGTCAGCTTAACAATACTGCTACCGTTACGGTCGTAGAAGCGGACTGCACCTCGATTGGGCAAACCATCTACTGATTCCCACTGAATAATCTGATGTGGGACTAATTTCACAATACGAGAGAGCCAGCTAAACTCAAAACCTGTACTAGCAAGTTTCCACCGGGATAAGTCAGGATCCTCTTTTAGCACTTCCACTGAGTCAATCCACTTCATCCACCGGGGCATTTGCTCTAAATCTGACCAAAGATCCCACGCTAACTCAATGGGAACTTCTACTTCAACTTGTACACTATGTTCCAGCCAATCAGACATGGGGTTTAATGGGTTCTTAAAGTATTATTTTTGACTTCGCTGCAGTTGTTAGGCAAAAGGCAAGAGGCAAAAGGCAAGAGGCAAAAGAAACAAGAATTGACCGCAACAATATCATAAAAGCGATGCAGTGAGGTGGAGATCCCCCCTAACCCCCCTTAGAAAGGGGGGAATAATAGCCCCTGCCCATGAACAAAAAGGCTATGGCTCTTCTAGCTTCCCCCTTCCGCGCGGGGGACGGGAGGGGTATCCCGACGGGGATTGGGGGGATTTATCCAAAATCCAGCCAGTATTGCCCATCTCCCCATCTCCCCATCTCCCCATCTCCCCAAACTCCCACTCTTTCCCTATTACCTATTACCTATTACCTATTACCTATTACCTATTACCTAGTTCAACTAACCAAAGACTCAATCGCCTTAGCAGCACGACGCCCGGATAGGGTAGCTCCTTCCATACTATCGATATAGTCTTGTTGGGTATAGCTACCGGCTAGGAAGAAATTAGGGATTGGGGTCTTTTGGTTAGGGCGATAGGGGTCCATGCCAGGGGCTTCCCGGTATAGAGACTGAGCGAGTTTTACGACACTAGACCAGGTCATGGTCAAGTCTCGTGAGGAGGGAAACAAGTTATGGACTTGGTGAAGCACATGTTTTGCGATCGCATCATTACTTTGTCGGATAAATGGGTCTCCTGGGGTTAGTACCAACTGCATCAGTGACCCTTCACCGGCTTTGTAATAGTCACCAGGACTAGTCAGTGCTAAATCAGCAAAGCAGGAAAAATCAGCATCGGGAGTATACAGTAGATTATCCATCCCTGCTGCTTCTTGGAGTTGCTGGCGTTTCTCGGCATCATGAAGCTCTGTGACCCAGCCATCAAATCGTAGTTGGACCGTGGCCACTGGTACCGTATCCAGCTTGTAGATATTATCGAAATCGGACCACTTGCGCCATGATTTCGGTAACAGCCGTTGAACACCAGGCACATCAACGGCACAGACATAGGCATCAGCGGTAATGGTTTCTTCGGTTTCCCCTTTGGCAATTACTAAACCAGTGACTCGGGTTTCCTCTGGGGTTTCCGTAAATAGAATTTCCCTGACTTGGCGGCGAGTGTGGATTTTTGCTCCTCTTTCCTCTAAATAGTTAATAATTGGTTTATGGAGGTACTCATGAGGAGAGCCTTCCAGCATTCGTAGTACCGATGCTTCGGTTCTAGCGGCAAATAACTGGAATATGGTTAGCATACAACGGGCAGAAATGTTCTCGGTATCAATGAAACCCAGAGCATAGGCAATAGGATTCCACATCCGCTTTAAACTACCGTCGGAACCACCATGACCGCGAAACCAATCAGCAAAACTGACCGCATCTAGGTCACGAATCGTTTTCATTGCGCCATCGAAATCTATCAAGCCACGCACCAGAGGGCTAATCCCCAGAGCAATGGAGTTTTGCAGCTTATCCTGGAGGGAGAGTTGGGAGGTGGTGAAAAACGCTTTTAGGCCATTAAAGGGAGCACCAGTAATGAAGCGAAAGTCTAGCTCACCCTTGCGTCCATCATTATTAATAAAGGTGTGAGTATGCTCCTTCAGGCGCAGAAACTGGAACGCTCCCACCTTTTTCATCAGCTCAAACAGGTTGTAATAGCAGCCAAAGAAGACATGCAACCCCATTTCGATGTGATTGCCATCCTTATCTACCCAGCTGCCCACCTTTCCCCCCACAAAGGGACGGGATTCAAAAATTTCCACCTCATGACCAGCATCCACTAACTCTACTGCTGTGGCCATGCCCGCGAGCCCCGCACCAACGATTGCTAAGCGCATTCTCCCTTATCCTTTCAGTTTCTTTACATATTTTAATATATTCTGGGAGTCGGGAGTCGGGAATCGGGAGTCGGGAGTCGGGAGATGTAGGGTGGGCAGTGCTTACTTTGCCGATGATCAGGTTTTCAATTGGGTACAACCACTGCCCACCAGAGATCACAGAGCAGAGTAGGGTGGGCAGTGCTGACCTTGGCGATGATCAGCTTTTGAATTAGTCCGCCAGCACTGCCCACCAGTGGGATCAATTGTGTTATGATTTAGAGAAGTAACTTTTTTTTTCCTTTTTTTGTTGGTGGTGGGCAGTGTTTTCCTCCGATGAAAAGCTAATCTGATCGGTTTTGAGCACAGCCTACCCCTACGCTCCTTAATATTCTTGAAAATTTAGTGCGTTCGCGTAGCTTGGCCGTAGGCCAATCGCGTTTGAGTGCAGCGGTGGGGTCTAATTTTAAAAATTAATACTTTCTTTTCAGTTGTTTATCAACTTCATCATCATTTTTTTTATCAATCAGTAATATTTCTAGAATTTCTTTTTTAACTTGGTAACTTAGCGCGTTTATCATACGTGATGAAGTACCTTCAATTTCAATTTTCTTCTCCCTGCTCCCTGCTCCAGGGTAAGCGCAAGAAAAAATGGCTCATAATGTGCATTGGCTGGATATCGGTTGATCGTGGCTCGAAACCCCTATAATCTCGTAGAACTGTACTCGCAATAGAGTTAATTTGTTGAGAATGACGCGGTCTTTTTATCAATAAGGATATGCTTATTCCTTCTTGCGCTTACCCTGGAAAATAATTGAGATTTGGGTATTGACAAAGGTGTAGGTTGGGACAGATAATTATTTACGGCGATTTTAACGTTATGGTTATTTATATTAAGGAGAAGTCAAACGCGAACAACTGTTATCGTCAATGTAAAAGAAAGGAGGTAAATACTAGATCAGACGACCGTTGGAAATTATGCCTGTTGAAGGCAAAAATTTTTACTTAAATGCAAAGGAGATATTCAATTAATGAGTATTCCGATTCAGGTTTCACCCGCGACGAATGATCTGACTCTGTCAAAAGATCAGACCTTCGCTGAAGTGGTGAAGGTGACTATCCCGAAATCTGGGATAGTCCCGAAAGTAGACGCCTATTTTCTCGCCGACACGACCAGTAGCATGAGGGATGCGATCGATGCGGTCAAAGTTGGTATATCGGGTGTTCTCACCCAAATTGGAGCACTAGGAGCCGATGTCCAGTTCGGGGTTGGCGAATACAAAGATTTTCCGGCTCCAGATTCTGGCAGACATCCCTACGCCTTCCTGCACCAGCATAGCCTGAGTGCCAACACAGCCGAGATCCAAGCAGCCATCGATACCTGGGAGGTCACTGGAGGTAGAGACGTTCCCGAGGCTCAGTTTTACGCCCTCGATCAGCTTGCCGAAGCACCAGGTGGCACGATTGGTTGGCGTGCTGATTCTCGGCGGATTATCGTCTGGTTTGGTGACGCAGCTGGTCACGACGCAGTATGCCAGCAAATATCCGGTCTATCCTACGACATCACCGAGGCATCGGTTACCGAAAAGCTAGTGGCAGAAAAGATCAAGGTGCTAGCCCTCAGTTTGAGCAGCACTGGTGCTCCGGCGGGGCTGGACGACGATCCCAAAGAGAAAGCTATAGGGTATCAGCCATTCTGCGGCGATCCGGGCGGCACCCCCGAACAAGGGACAAGGATCGCCAAGGCTACGGGTGGCAAAATTGTCCAAGATGTCAGTGCCAATACGATTGTGGAGACGATCAAAACTGAATTGGCCGCACAGATCACCTCAATCGGCAATGTCAGTCTGGTAGCCAGCGGTGCTACCGCACCATTTGTCGTGGCGATCGCACCTAGCGATGGTTATGGTCCCCTCAGTAGAGATCAAGACCATGAAATTAGCTTTAACGTTGACTGGATTGGCACAGTAGAAGCCACCTACGAGGAGCAGGTCTTTAGTGGCTCCCTTGATGTCATTGCTGATGGAGAAGTCGTTGGCGGCAAAACCGTTAAAATTACAGTAGAGGAAATTCCCATGCCACGCCCAGATGATCGTTCCGGTACCTGGATGTTAATTCACCAAGTGTCGGGTGCTTATTTCAGAGCTAATGGTGCGACATTGAACAACACCTGGAGAGTCGAGATCGCCAGACTACATAGTCCTGTTACTAACACAGGGAACATCGTACACCTGTGGAATCTAGTCAAGCAGACCGATGGAACTTACTTAATCCAAACCTTTGACAATGAATCGTCGGCTCGCCCCGATCCGTTGTATCTCCAAGCGCCAGATGACCCTGCGAGAGACGGATTCCCAAGGATGCAACGGCGCGATGAAAACAATAGTTTACAGTCCTGGGTACTTGTTCCAGTCAGCGCCGATCCCGACAATTACGCCATCCAAGCAAAAGATTTCCCCGAGTATGCCCTAGGGACTCATAACAATAACTCTTTTAACGGGGCGGAAGTTTTTGTGAGCATCAATCGCACCTGGGGGAAACCAACTTGGCATCACTATTGGCGACTGACCAACCCTCCCCCTGATGCTCAACCCTCCCCCTAATGCTTAGTGATTGCTCAATCAACCCGGTTCATCAAAGCATAACTCTCTTGTGTCACTCTCCTGGGGGGGCGACATGAGAGCTAAAAAGTAGACTGTATAAGCTTCATAGCTCTCATACCTGTCTTGATGCAGCTTTTTGATGTGTGGTCAACTCATACTAAAGATTGTGATGTTTGTCAAAATGCTCTGACCAATATCAATCGTGCTATGGTAATAAGTTATGGGGCGGCGGTGCTCTGTTTATTAATCGGAATAGTGATGGATGCCAGGGCTGTAGCATTTAAGATGGCAATGACTACAGATGCCGTGACTATATCTCCCTTCAAAGTAATACCTTCAATTGGATTATTACTAGGGATTGCGGGAGCAATTATTCTAGCAACCATAGGCTACTCATTGAAAAGGTTAAGTCGGTTGTTTTACGTTTATGAATTTGACCATTCCAAGAATGATTAGGTAAGTTATAAATGTAGGGTGGGCAGTGGTTACTTTCGTACCGGATCAGCTTTTTAATTGGTATCAAACACTGCCCAACAGTAGATGTAGGCTCGGCAGTGCTTAGCTTCGAGATGGTTAGCTTTTTAATTGGTATCAAGCACTGCCCACCAGTAGATGTAGGTTGGGCAGTGCGATCGCTTCGTACCGGATTAGCTCTTTAATTGGCGTTGCTGAATTAAGGAATGAATGCGCGATCATCTGGTTTTGGTCAAGCCCCCGTGGGTCCCCCAACTTTGCGGTGCGACCCAAGGGCGATTTACTCGCCCATTGGAAAGCGCACCGGGGGGGACTTTGAAAGTCTTTTTCCCCCCAAAATTGGGGGGCTAGGGGGGCAAAACCATACCCAGAATCAGCAACGCCCTTTAATTGGTATCAAGCACTGCCCACCAGCCCAGTGTTTAGATGTAGGCTCGGCAGTGCGTTCGCTTAGCGTGGCCGTAGGCCAATCGCGTTTGGGTGCGATGGGGTGGAATTGCAAAAATCAATACTTTCTTTTCAATTGTTTATAAACTTCATCATCATTTCTTTTATCAATCAGTAATATTTCTAGAATTTCTTCTTGAACTTGGTAAACAATGCGATATTCTCCACTATCGGCTCTGTAGTAAGAGTATCCCTTCAATTTTAAAGAATCAGGTGGGTAAGGATTACTCCGAAGCTCTGTAATTTTGGTAGCAATTTGTCTAGCATGCTTAGTTGTAGAAAGCTTTTTGATAAACTTTGCTGCTTGTCGTGACAAATTAACCCTAAGCATTCATAATATTCTCCAAAAGCTGATCACTTTCTGACAGCCCAATAAACCCTTCTTGTTGTGCTTGTTTAGCTTTAATAGCTATAAGTTCGTCTTCTAACTCTAATAACCTTTCAAATTCTTCTCTAGAAATAACAACAGCCACATTACGTCCTTTTTTAGTAATTTGTACTGGCTCTCTTCGAGCTAAATCTAACAGTTCACCAAAACGGTTTTTTGCCTCAGATGCTCCAAGGGTTTTCATCACTTTTTAGGGAAGAATACTAGACATTAAGTCTAATATAGCTATTTTAGCTAAAATAGTCAATAGCAGCCTGTGATCTAGGGTGGGCAGTGGTTCCCTTCGAGATGGTCAGCCTTTTAATTTGGTATAAAGCACTGCCCACCTGCCTCAGATTGAGTAGTTTCGGTAGATAATGATTGAAGTCAAGGCAAGCGCTGTTATCTTTGTGAACAAAGTATTCCCGAAAAGTATGACGATTGAAGCCAATTTAACTAATTTGAACGAAAGTATTGATAAGTCAAGGGAACAAGTTCACTTTAAAGAAGACGAAACATTTCAATGGACAAAGCAGTGGTATCCAGTAGCCGTTGTTGAATTCCTCGCGCCATCTCGTCCTCACAAAATACAGTTACTCGGTAAAAAGCTAGTATTATGGCGGGATGGGTCTGGTAAATGGCGTTGTTTTGAAGATTTTTGCCCCCATCGATTAGCTCCTCTTTCTGAAGGACGTGTGGAGTCTGATGGAACGTTATTGTGTGCTTATCACGCCTGGCGTTTCGATGCTCAAGGAAATTGTGTCAGTATTCCTCAATCCCAAGACCAGGAGACTGAAGTTAAAAACTGCTCGAATCCTAAATCCTGTGCTGTTGCCTATCCAACTCAAGAAAACCAAGGTTTACTATGGGTATGGCCAGAATCGGGAACCAAGGCTCAACAGGAAAGTCAGTTGAGAAAACCCCGTTTAATTCCCGAACTAGAATCAGATTCCGATAGAGTAGTCAAGCTATTCTGGAATATCCGCGACTTGCCCTATGGCTGGGACTTTTTCATGGAAAATGTTGCTGATCCTGCTCACGTACCGGTTTCCCATCACGGTATTATGGGTAGTCGTTATGAAGATGCCAAGTATTATGATATGCCTGGTCTTAGGGAAATATCCACTCAAGAAGGATTTTCCTTTGCTATTAACCCCACTGTTGAGACGTTAGCCGAAGCAGTTCATGACTTTCAACCGCCCTGTCATATGAGAATTGTTACCAGCTATAACGATGGCGGAAAATTAATCTTAGCATTATATGCTATTCCTACTCGTCCTGGCTGGTGTCGTCATATTGGTTGTCAGGTCTTAGTCAAGAATGAAGCGGGAAAAACACCAGAAGGATTAGGATTTTTTGCCTTACCAATGCCAATTTGGTTGGGTCATGTCTTGGCTTCAGTATTTTTGCATCAAGACTTAGTATTCCTTCACTACCAAGAAAAAACCTTGGCTCGACGACAACAGCAAGACTGGCTCAAGACAGTTTATACTCCCAATCCTCAAGACAAAATGGTAATCACGTTTCGTCAGTGGTTTAAAACGAGAGCAGGAGGTAAAATTCCTTGGGATTCAGGTATCAATGATCAACTTCCTAATGCTGAGTTAGATAAAACGCAGCTTTTTGATGTGTGGTCAACTCATACTAAAGATTGTGATGTTTGTCAAAAGGCTCTGACCAACATCAATCGTGCTATGGTAATAAGTTATGGAGCGGCAGCGCTCTGTTTATTAATCGGAATAGTTATGGATGCCCGGGCTGTAGCATTTAAGATGGCAATGACTACAGATGCTGTGACTATATCTCCTTTGAAAGTGATACCTTCAATTGGATTATTACTAGGGATTGCGGGAGCAATTATTCTAGCAACCATAGGCTACTCATTGAAAAGGTTAAGTCGGCTGTTTTACGTTTATGAATTTGACCATTCCAATAATGATTAGGTAAGTTATAAATGTAGGGTGGGCAGTGCTTAGCTTCGAGATTATTAGCTTTTTAATTGCTATCAACCACTGCCCACCCTAGGATTAATTTTATTAAAAATTTAGACTTTTAATTAGAGTGCTCTTGCAGCCAGTTGAGTAAGTCCTCACTGGTCTGAAAATCCCAGATTGATTCTGATAAACGGTTTAGGTCTTCGTTGGTCAAGGCTTCGATTAATGAGATTGTATTAATCGTTAGTTTCCCAAAGCGGCTCTCAAGCAGTCGCAATAGTAAATTTCTTTCCCCTTCTTCTCGTCCTTGCCTTTTCGCGAAACTCAATGCACCTCGCGCGTCTTCCAAGACCATTTCCTGTTTGCGGAGTTTTTCCACTTCTGACACACTCAACCCCGCTTGATTCGCTATGGTTAACGCTTTTTCCAGCTGTGGGATTTCCCTGAAGTTGTCAGGAATAATTTCTAAATTGGGCGCTTCTTTGATAAAATATATCCACTTATCTATCACACTTTCTAACTCTTCCAATTGCTTAGTAAATTTTGGAAGTTCCACAAACACCAGCTTGACTTCATTTTCCTGATAAGGTAAGTGGTTTTCTTCCTCTTGAAAGTAAAAACAGCTAATTACTTTATCGCTGGAAGGGAATAACTTAAAATCCGTGATAGTTAAAGCAGCGATGCAGCGCGGTCTTGGGGAGGCAGCGCGGTCTTGGGGAGCCAGTGCGGTCTTGGGGGTTTCCCCCATGAGCAACTGGCGTGGTCCCCCCCATGAGCGACTGCCGTGGTTTCCCCCATGAGCGACTGCATCAAGACAATGACTGGATTTAGATCGAAATATCCCTGTCCCAATTGCAGTTGATTTCCATAGGTTTTGCACAAGTTATAAACCACTCGCTTCTTGAAAGCTTCCACATTCCAGAGTTGCATCTCAATGATGACAGTTGTTCCATCCTCTAATACTGCCTTAACATCTAAATAGCGATGCAGCGCGGTCTTGGGGAGGCAGCGCGGTCTTGGGGAGCCAGTGCGGTCTTGGGGGTTTCCCCCATGAGCAACTGGCGTGGTCCCCCCCATGAGCGACTGCCGTGGTTTCCCCCATGAGCGACTGCATCAAGACAGTGTCTTTTAAATCCACTACATCACCGGCGCTATAAGGATCAATAATTTCTAAATCCTGGATGACAGAATTACCAGAGTATATCATAGCATTTAGAAAAGAAATCAGAATATCCTTACTCTGATCTGAACCAAATATTTTCTTGAAAGCAAAGTCAGTTTTAGGACTGATGAATTTCATGGTTTTATACCTTATTATAACAAAAAAATATATATAGTATTTTAACTAAGGTAGCAGGGAGCTTAGGAGCAGGAGTAATAAATGATAAAAGCTATAGCATTTATACAGTAAATATCAGATATATTTATATTTACTATTATTTAGTACCTATTTATTATTATAGCCATTTTCAATTTATTAATAAAAAAAAATTCCTAAATACCTTGACAATAAATTAATTTATGTATATATTAATAATATAAGCAGTTTTAAGGAATTACTACTGATGAATGACAACCTTCCACCCAACTCCGATGAAAATACCAACCCTGAAAACCCAGGTCGCAAACCTAAGAAAGTCAAGCACATCTTGATCGGTTCTCCTAAACAAGTTCGCAAAACAATTCATGCTATCTATTCCCTTAAATACGCCTATCCCGACGAGTGGAGCGCTTTCGAGCCTACCGGAAAATCTGGTCAGGTTATGACCTTTCTGATTCGATATTTATACCTAAACTAGGATAGTAAATTGCCAGGGCGTCGCCCTGGCGACTATGAATCGTGAAAATTGTTTTGTGGAGGGGTATACATCAGGATGAAGGATGAGTTGGGATGTAGTTACTTTCGAGTAGTTGCTGACTAATTCGATAGTTGATCAGTAGTAATTTAGAGTTGAGTGCAGCTCAGCTGTACTTGTGGAAGCTGACATAATAGAATTCGGTCAAGACTTGGGATTAACCAGACCTTGACCGAATTTTTTTTATTGATTTATTGGTATATATCCTGAGCACGCATTTTTATATATGTACTCAGATAATCTCCTCATAATTACCCTTAATCACAATCTGTCCACCCACACTTACCACGCCTACCATATTTAAAACACTTACCACACCTCCAATACTCTCGCCCCAAGTACTTGAGGCTTACATAATAGAATTTGCTCAAGAATTGGGGTTAACCAAAACTTGACCGATTTTTTTTATTGATTTATTGCTATATATCCTGAGCACGCATTTTTATATATGTACTCAGATAATGTCCTGATAATTACCCTTAATCACAATCTGCCCCATCTCCCCATCAATCTTCTTGATGATTGGTATTCAACCGGACTTGATCTAAGGCAGCCCCCCTGGTGCTTTTAAAGGACTTGCTTTTTTTGTGATCAACAAAAAACGACTAACAATGGACGAAATCTCAGAAACCGCTACCTCAGCTAATCCCTCATCCCAAGACTATCGCGAATTCTTGATGGAGGTATTGCTAGCGATCGCCCACAGCAATGGCGACCCCAAAGTTGTCTACCCACTCCTGCAAGCCAACCTAGACAAACTCGATCATAACTTTATCCATATCCTTCAAGCCTGGGCTAGTGCTAAATTCTCAGAAGCGGAACCAGAAACAGCAGAAGGCATTGCTAGAAATATTGGCAACTTCAGCAACCTGATCAAGAATTTTACACTGGGCAATAAAGCCAATAACGTGGAAATCGCTATGGCTGGTTACGAACAGCTGCTAACAGTTTTTACCCGTGAGAGTAACCGGGAAATTTGGGCAGTGATTCAAACCAATCTGGGCAATGCCTACTATCAAAGAATCCGCAACCACAGGGCTGAGAATATAGAACTTGCTATTGAAGCATACCAACGAGCCTTGTCAGTTTACACCAAAACAGACTTCCCCATCGAGTGGGCAATAACTCAAAACAATCTGGGCACAGCCTACCGTGATAGAATCCGCCACGACAGGGCTCAGAATCTCGAAAAAGCGATTGAAGCATACGAACTAGCATTGTCAGTTCGCACCAAAAAAGACTTCCCCGAAGATTGGGCAAAGACTCAAAACAATCTGGGCAATGCCTACAGTCAGAAAATCCGTGGTGATAAGCAAGAGAATCTGAACAAAGCAATTGCTGCATACCAACTAGCTTTGTCCGTTCGCACCCCAGAAGCAAATCCGATTAACTGTCTGACAACTTCCCGCAGCTTAGGCAACCTCCACTTCACCCAAGGTAACTGGCAAAAAGCCATCGATGCCTACGAACAAGGCAAAACTGCAGTGGAACTCATGCGGAGTTGGGCAATAAATGATCAACGCCGTCAAGAGATTAAGGCAGAGGCAATAGAAGTTTATCAAAAACTGGCGCAAGCCTATATAAATATAGGACCAATATAGAGGGCAAGCCTATAAAGCGATAGGGCGTTGCTGAATTACAGCAGTCGCGGCAGCAGTAGAGATGTAGGGTGGGCAGTGCTTACCTTCCCCATATTCACCTTTGACATTGTTATTTAGCACTGGCCACCAGCCCAGATATAGATGTAGTAGATGTAGAGATGTAGTAGAGATGTAGGGTGGGCAGTGCTTACCTTCCCCATATTCATCTTTGACATTCTTATCAAGCATTGCCCACCATCGGATTAATGTTATTAAAAATTTAGACGATTTTTATAGTTAATATCCTGTCGGTGGGCAGTGCCTAATAACTTGATATTCAGCTAATCTTATCGGTGTCAAGCACTGCCCACCCTAGGATTAATTTTATTCTTGAAAATTTAGTGCGATTGCGTTTGATTTGATGTAGAGATGTAGTAGAGATGTAGGGTGGGCAGTGCTTACCTTCCCCATATTCACCTTTGACATTGTTATTTAGCACTGCCCACCAGCCCAGATATAGATGTAGTAGATGTAGGGTGGGCAGAGATGTAGGGTGGGCAGTGCTTACCTTCCCCATATTCACCTTTGACATTGTTATTTAGCACTGCCCAGCATCGGATTAATGTTATTAAAAATTTAGACAACGAACGATTTTGATAGTTAATATTCTGTTGGTGGGCAGTGCCTAATAACTTGATATTAAGCTAATATTATCGGGAGCATGTCACTTATGCAGAGCATTTGTACTAGAGGTAGATTATCTGTTGTCTGCTTTATCTAAATAAAACATAAAAGAGACTGTTGATCGGCACTTATGTCCTACACTGTGAAGTGCGGAGCGATGTGCTATTAGTATTTTGAATAGAGTTGAATTTAATGGGCGAGTTCTATTATAATCCCTCAACTAGGCCAAATCTGTGAATAATTTCATGAGTTTTGGGATAATTCACAGGTCCGATAAGAGTGAGTTTTCTCGTTAGTTAATGAAGCGTGTTTTTACTGAAAACCTGCTTAAAGATTGTTATTGAGATAAGCACATCGATGTTTGAGAACTTGAGGCACATTTTCAGGTTTCCACTGTGCTCCAGAAATCTTCAGTCGTCGGTCAATTTGTTTAACTGTAGATTCAACAGCTCCTGAAGCAATGGAACAAATTGAATTCTCTTGATAGTATTTATAGTTAATAATACGCTCTCGATGATTCTGTAAATAATTACAGAAGTTTTCGGCTTGTTTTTTAGTCAAAGCAGAAATCAAGTTAAGAGTTTCATCAACGTTACCTAACCACAATAAACTTTTAGCTTTTTTCAATCTTTTCAGTGAACCACCGACCTTATGTAAATTTTCAACTAAGTGAAACCAATCAATAATTTCCCGTTTTTTTCCTGGACAATTAAATTGTTTAACAATATTCCAAATCCCAGGATGCCCGTCTCCCAGGCAATTCAGTGGGTTTGATAACCGTTGCTGATTCACCCAATTTATTAATTCCTCATTTTCTAAAAACCAAGCTTTTCTCGTGGATTTATTCACACAGATTGCCTTATAATCTTTCCAGAGACAAGGTTCTCCTTTTTTTGGCGTTCTTAACCTTACTTTTCCTCCATCTACACTCACTTCTTCAATATCTTTACTACAGTCATTGTCAGGAAATTTATAGCGATGTACTAGCCTTTGTTGTGTTTTGGCTGAGATTTTAATTCCTGTATAGTATTCAATATCTCTGGCAGCATTCTCATAAGATACATTGGCGCTTGCTCGAACACAACACTGCTCTAAACAGGGACTTATTCTTTGGTTAGTTTCGAGATTTAATCGGATGGCTTGCTTTTCGGTTATTGGTAGTTTTCCAATGATACTCTTTAATGTTCTCAGTCTTCCGGCCTCGGTTTTTGTCGTTTCTTTGATAAAAAAAAACCGATTTTTGGTGTGATCTAATCTAAAGTTTTCTCTCTCACAGTTTCTTCTATTCCCGCCATTGTGTCTAGTTTGGTCGGATCAGAGTCCTCATAAAGAATCTTGGCAATTGCTTGAAGATACTCGTTGAGCTCTTTTTGCTTTTCAGGGGTCATTTTGGGATTAATTCTTAATTTTTTAGGTAGCCAGACATAGATAACATCAATTTCATCATTTTGTCAAGTAGTTCATTTGTTCTGCAAGTTTGACCTGCTCCCATATTATCGGTGTCAAGCACTGCCCACCCTACGATTAATTTTCTGCCCAGCATCGGATTAATGTTATTAAAAATTTAGACGATTTTTATAGTTAATATTCTGTTGGTGGGCAGTGCCTAATAACTTGATATTAAGCTAATATTATCGGTGTCAAGCACTGCCCACCCTACGATTAATCTTCTTATTGAAAATTTAGTGCGATTGCGTTTGATTTGATGTAGAGATGTAGTAGAGATGTAGGGTGGGCAGTGCTTACCTTCCCCATATTAACCTTTGACATTGTTATTTAGCACTGCCCACCAGCCCAGATATAGATGTAGTAGATGTAGGGTGGGCAGAGATGTAGGGTGGGCAGTGCTTACCTTCCCCATATTCACCTTTGACATTGTTATTTAGCACTGCCCACCAGCCCAGATATAGATGTAGTAGATGTAGGGTGGGCAGAGATGTAGGGTGGGCAGTGCTTACCTTCCCCATATTCACCTTTGACATTGTTATTTAGCACTGCCCACCATCGGATTAATGTTATTAAAAATTTAGACAACGAACGATTTTGATAATTAATATCCTGTTGGTGGGCAGTGCCTAATAACTTGATATTAAGCTAATCTTATCGGTGTCAAGCACTGCCCACCCTAGGATTAATTTTCTGCCCAGCATCGGATTAATGTTATTAAAAATTTAGACAACGAACGATTTTGATAATTAATATCCTGTCGGTGGGCAGTGCCGAATATCAAGTTATTCAGCTAATCTTATCGGTGTCAAGCACTGCCCACCCTACGATGAATTTTCTTATCGGTGTCAAGCACTGCCCACTGCCCACCATCGGATTAATGTTATTAAAAATTTAGACGATTTTTAGAATTAATATCCTGTCGGTGGGCAGTGCCTAATAACTTGATATTCAGCTAATATTATCGGTGTCAAGCACTGCCCACCCTACGATTAATTTTCTGCCCACCATCGGATTAATGTTATTAAAAATTTAGACGATTTTTAGAATTAATATCCTGTCGGTGGGCAGTGCCTAATAACTTGATATTCAGCTAATATTATCGGTGTCAAGCACTGCCCACCCTACGATTAATTTTATTGAAATTTTAGTCGGTGGGCAGTGCCTAATAACTTGATATTCCGCTAATATTATCGGTGTCAAGCACTGCCCACCCTACGATTAATATTATTGAAATTTTAAGAGTGGAAGGGACAGCCTGATGTTAATTGCTTGAGAAACAAACTGTTATCGAAGAAATGCTCCAAGGAGACAATCTTCAAGTCTTCAGTAACCCGAGCAATACTGATGCCAAAAACTTCTATAGTTTCTCCTGTGGGTTCATGGCCTTTAAATGAACCGCTAAACGTCCCCCAATGCCGCCACTTAAAGGTGACATTAGGAGGTCCGGAAAGCACTTCCATCAGTTCCCACAGAAAGCCATTGGGAAAAGCATTATGGAAAATTTCGATGGATGATTCAAAGGTTTCCTCTGTTGAACGATAGTGTTCCGTATCCCCAAGAAATACGTTGTATGTGCCGATATCAGCAACAGTCTGGGCATTGTACTTTGGTCCACCGTTAGTGCTCATCCGAAACTGGTCGGCAACAATAGACAACCACTGCTCAGGATTAGCTTTATAAGAGGCTTCCATCTCGAAGGTTCTAACTAAGTTTTGGGCGATCGCTTCCAAAGACCCTTCTGGATGATTGAATTTACTCCCTTTCTTAAGAAATTCATTAGTTTCGGCATAATCAGGGCGTTTGCCCTCTCGCCATTCAACCCCAGCATCATTAGCGATAACTGTATCTCTTTGCTGCACCCAAAGAGGCAATCCTGTGGACTGACTATTACTCATTAAAGTGTCTCAGTTCAATTGATTAGAATTCCTCAACAATTTTGCTAAATAGTCTTCTTGCTACCATGGCAAGTACATAAAAATTCAACTATTTAAGAGGATTGTAATAGTAAACAATAAAATGAAATACTAAAATTATCAAATAATGTGATAAGGACTACAAACTAATGACTGCGATCGCATCTCCTGGTATGGAATCAGGGTTGGAATCAGCGGAGCGAGTTGCTGGAGAGATTTTGGCTCGTGTTGTCTGAAATAGTAAAAAGGACAAAGAGGCGGTGGTGCGTTACGGGGCTAGGTTTTTCAACACTGGGAACCGAGAAAATCAGGCCGATCCCGCCCCTAACGCACCCTACGCCACTTGCTAATTAATGATAAAACTGACAACTATTGAGGATTAACCGTCAACAGTAATTTTTTGCCGTCTACTAATAATCAAAAGTGCGATCGCACTGATCAAGATCAACATCCATACCTCCGGTTCAGGAACACCGGAAACAGTAAAGGGATTAGATGGCTGATTCAACTGTTCTTCCCCAGTTTCCACCTCTCGGTCAAAGCGATCGCTAGACGCTTCTGCTTCTTTGAGCATCCTTCGTTGCTGATCATTGACCAGTACAATCATGGATGAATAGGGACTAACTATGTCATAGGTCTTGGCTATGCCATGAATCCGATCCAGTTCTTCTAGAGAACCATTCAGGTTTCCACTCAACCCTAGGATAAGTTGCCTGGCCGCCAGTGGTTCAAATCCAGTTTCAGTAGTAGCCTCAGCTGTTCCTGATTCCATAAACCAAGCATAGCCATCCGCCACACTGACCACCGATGACCCCAAGGCTTCTTGAGTGGCCATCCGCTGGATCACCCCTGGGATATCCGTAGAGACACCACCACCAGTATTTTGAATCAATTTTAGAATAGTATCATTGTAGGCTGAGGGTAATTGATTGCCTAAATGAACCATCCACAGGGGTGCAGCCACCACAGCCACATTTGTATTATCCTCAGATAACTCATAACTACCCTGATCAGTCACCAGTAATATCCCGTCATAAGGGGTATTGCCACGCAACTGTTCAAACTGTTGCAGCATCTGTTCAGGTTGGATAGAGCCATAAAAGGTGATCTCAGCAGGATTAAAATCACTCATATCATCAATCCGTTTGGCTTGATGATCGATCTTGTTATCTATTGCGTCAGTGATGTACAAATCCGCATCATTGTTAGTCAAGCTCTGATCAGCAAAACCCTGTTGTTGTAGCCAAGTGAATGTCTCTTTGACCTGGGATGCTTGAGCAGCCATACTCCTGGAACTATCGAGAATGACAGCAAACCGCTTATCCTTTAATGTCGAGAGGTTAGTGTTTCCTATTGCTGATTTCTGCAACAGGTCTAACGGTTTAGCTGAAATGCGGTAGCCATCCCCTAAATTCACCTGATGAACCATGGGTTGCTGGGTTTCATCTGCTGGTAAATATGCTTCTAACCACTGATCAGAAAAACCCCGTTTTACTTTACCATTGCGGATGCGCTTGGTGCGATTTGTCCAAAAGATATTCCGTTGTTCGTTTAACTCAGGTAACGGCCAACCCTTCTCTTGTCGCATCACCTTGTAGGTCAGCCACAGATGCATTTCCGTTGCGCGATCGCTACCATTTCTTTTCTCCCATGAGTATAGCGGAGGAGGAACTGGAAATGCTCTGAGACGATAATTCCGGGGTCCGACTTGCTCAAGCAGCGCTGGGTCAACAGGACGCACTCGCCTGACCTGGGAGTTGTAAACCTGTTGTGCAGCACCCCGTGGGGAGACTTGAAATGGAAAGCGCTGATTGCGGTCATCGGTTTCACCTAACCACAAGCCAGTAATCGCTGCCCCTTCTGGTAAGGAAAAATAGTAAAGTACTTCCTCAACATCAGTAGTTTTATTCTTATACACCTCGTAGATTTCTACATCTGCCCAATCCCCATGGGCATCTAAGGTTACCTCTTGCTTTTGCAGCCATACTCGTTTTTGATCGATATTCAACAAACCCGCCTTAGCTTGGTCAATAATCGCTGTAGATTGTAGGGCATGTTGAACAGCTTTTCGTTCAGCTTTCTGAAGTGGTGTATCAAAGAATTCCCCGTAAAGCTGTTGAGCTTTTTGGACATCGTCTCGGGAGCCCTTATACAAAAACGGTGACATAACCAGATTGTAGCTATTTTGTAAGAATTCACATAGGGAATCTGGCAGGTCAAACACATCTTTGTACATGGCGTAGATATGGTTATTCTCGTCTCGGCTACTCAGATACCGATAGGGGAACAAATTGGCATTAACTAACCCCGTGCGAATTACATCAGACTTAGCTATCAAGGCTTGGCGATCGCTATTCGTTTTTGGGTAATTTTCTAGGAGCTTAAATGCCTCAACTTGAGCTTGTACATTCAAGGAAAAGAACAGTATTATCCAGACAGTAACCACAGCTACTGCCCCTTGAATCGCCCGGTTGCGCCCATACTGTCTGGCAAAAGCCCTTAAGATACGCTGTCCAGAATGAACATAAAGGGCTGTAAATGCTGAGGGCATTCCTAGAAATAGGGTAAAGCTAAAGCCATATAGGAGTAATATTAATAAACCGATTATATTAATATAGCTCCATGATAACCACAGATTTTCTAGCCATTGGAATTTGAAAAAATTTTGGATCAAAACACCAGCAGCAGGAACAACATAAAAAAACAGCAACAATCCTACATAACTACTAATCAAAACCATCAACGTGTGAGCAATTAATTGTAGCCATGCTACTGGTTTACGATTAGGATCATATCCCCATACTACTTCGGCAGCAAATGCCAGGATACACACCAAAACTGTACCCAATACTAAGGTGCTAACACTGGTAAATTCTCGGATCAAGAACAAACGAATCAGGCACCAAGCAAACAAGGGTGCTTCCACACCATAAAACAAGCGCATTAACTCCCTTGGTTGCTTCCTCAGAGGCCAAGCACCAATTACAGTACAGACAGTTGGTACTGCAATTAATGCTACAAAGGTAACCAAGAAATCAACCGGAACAGTACCATCAACGGTCGCCCGGATTAAGGGAATACCAATAATTGGCAAGATGCCAATATAGACAACTGTGATAAACATCAGATTCCACAGCCAAAAAATACTGTGAAAACTGACATCAAGGATTTGTTTTAGAGATTTGTAATTCATTGTATTGCTCTATCAGCTATCAATTCTCAGCTATCAGCTATCAGCTATCAGCTATCAGCTATCAGCTATCAGCTATCAGCTATCAGCTATCAGCCATTGGCCTACGGCCAAGCTACACCGAACAGCTTTTGAATAAAATAAGCTGACCGCTGACCGCTCACCGCTGACCGCTGACTGCTGACCGCTGATGTTAAGCTTTGATGAATAGCATCATGGATAGTGCTAGCAAAAGTCTGAATCTCAGCACTATCGGGATTGTGTTCACTATCGAACAGGACAGAAACTAGCACCCAAGTCTTGTTGCGATGGGCGATATAATCCCAGATTCGGGATAAGAAATCATCTGTAGTGCCCTGGGGTGATTGAAACCAGTAGGTTGCTGAACGTTTGCCGTCTTGTAGAGATAGCCACCGTGCCTTTACTGACTGATTGAGCAAGGTTGGCTTAATCGAATCTACCTTAAAACCATTGCCTACCAAACATAATTCTGGCGGATGGTGAGCTTGCCAAGCACTACTGGCCACCAATAGCATTGAACCGGAGAGATTGCCATAGACAAACCGTTGCTTTTGAGCAATAGGTAAGGCAGGATTATCAAAAAATCGTTGTTCAGCGTCCGTTAGAGGTAGGGGTTCAGATACCAGTTGCTGGGGTAATTGAATCGATGCGATCGCATTTACCTTCTGTTGAATTGGTTGAATTTGACCTACCACTGCTAGAGCTATAACTACAATCAGCAGCCAAGTGATACTCTTGGACTTTTGCTGAAACTGATAGCTGATACCAGTCTTACAGCCGTTTTCAGATGGATTGACCTCACTACCTTTAGCTGCAAGCCCCCTAAATCCCCCAATTCTGGGGGACTTTAACTCAATTTCCCCCCAATTTTGGGGGGCAGGGGGGCGAAATCCACTTAATCGTGTAAGTCCTTGTTTCTTATCCTTACCCAGCAATGACAAATCCCTAAACACAGTTGTGGCCAACATCAAACCCCCGGAATTCTGAGGAACGGTTTGCAGCAGCATCCAACTGAAGGCACAAGCTAAGATAAAACCAATCAGTCCGAGAGGTAGATGTAGCACTTCAGCAATTTGTTGTTGTTGCCAGACTTCTATAATCATGACTAACAGCAGCACCCGGATTGTATTAGCGATCGCTAACAGCACAAGATTTGCAGTACAAACCAGTAACCAACGTATTCCCAGCTGACGACGTTCTAACCAAGTTGCTGCCAGTAAAAACAAAGTCCCTGTCCACAAACTTTTCAGACCACTGCAGGGCAAATCTACCTGAGCAATCCCGTTTTCCATGACAATAATGTCGTGGGAGGAGATAGCTACAATGTGCCAAGCTGACAGCATCTGTTCCACAGCATGAGCAGTGATCACCCTTACTGGAAAACCCAAACCGCTGTTAAACTCAGTGCTGAAAGGGACAACACAGGCAAGTAAAATTGCAGCAGGTAACCCTTTACGCCAAAGGGATGGTGGGATAAACAAGCCCCATAACCCATAGCTACCTAGTAGGAATAGGAGTAAGTTGAGTTGTGGGAGATACACCAACCACCTGAATGCGATCGCACTAATCCCAGACCCTAACATTAGCAACAGGGGATAGAGTCTTAAGGTGGGAGTTCCTGACACAGTTATAATTAAGCGATCGCGCCATAGCTGTACCAAACAAGCCATGAGCACAACACCGATTAGCATCAGATTTAGCAGTGATGCGTACTTAAATGACTCAAATAGCCATTGCAGTGCCCAGATATTCCCCAAAAGCCAAGCCACTACCAGCACGATGGTGCTGGCGAGGTTTTGACCTCTGGGGGGATCTGAATTCATCCCAGCTGTCATAACAAGTTTCTCCTTCAGAGAAATAAAGTTTGCTAAAAAGGACTATCTATCGGGAGCCGTCACTTATGCAGAGTATTTGTAAATAAAGCTATAGCCCTCTTATGGGTTTTAGCTTGCTGTGATAGTACATAGTTCATAGGTTCTGCCACTGTGACCGTAAGCAGTCAGCGCTCAGCAGTCAGCAGTCAGCGGTCAGCTTAAAATAAACCTATGCAGGCCTATGGCCACGCTACGCAAACGGGAAAATTTAATAGTTCGAGATTAATGAGAATTGAAAGTCTGGAGATTTGCCCATCTAAGCATATGCTGTTCCCGTAGCGTGCGCATTAGCTGATAGCTGATAGCACCTCAAGTAGCGTGCGCGTAGCGCTAATCGCTGTTCGCTTACGTTTCCACAATTATCCATAACTCTTTTATAGTTACCGTTTACTCTACGCTAATTTCTCCAGAGTTAGTTAGTAGCCCTTAAAATTACCAACCATTATAGGACAGATTTTAAAAAACAGTAGAAAAACATGATATCTACGGATCCGTATCGGAATTGTGAGATTTTTTGTTCCCTGTTCCCTTTGCTATCTGAGATAATTTATTGTTATTTATAGACCAAAATTAAGTTAACTTCAGTTTAGCATCACCCAATTTCTAAAAGTTGTTTGTTTTTATATAGCGTTTCTAGGACTCATGAGGTACACATAATTGTTTCACTCTTGGCTCTTAGCTCTTGGCTCTTGCTTAATCCCTGCTCCCTGCTCCCTGCTCCCTGCTCCCTAAAACCTAGATACCTGTACCTCACAAGTCATAGAATTGCTATAACAATACTTTACACAATAGCTATGAATCAGACATTTGAACAGTTAAAGCAGCATAACTGGACTAATTTTATGACCCATCATTTACGAAATTGGTATGGGTCTTGGACAATTTATTCCCCTGAAGGTGAAGTGATGGAATCCTTTGTAGGTAGTCGATGCTCTATTAGTGATGCTGAACAAACTCACATTACCCAAACTAACGTATATATGTATGACAATGGAACTGAAGAGGAGAAGGTTTACCAGAATACTCCCAATAGTTTAATCAATGGTTTAGTTGAACAAACCACTCAAGCCTCCTTTATGTATATGTTTGAGCAAGGCTCGGCTATTTGGACGGTAAATCGATTTGAACCAGGAGAGTTATTTGCAGTAGAGTTCTGGTTTAGATATCAAGAATTACGTCATAGTCTGCTAGTAGTGTATAACTCAGATGGAGAATTAACTCAAACAGTCAGTGTCCGAGAGGAGGATTTGCAAAAGCCCTGTGATCATTGGACACTTAACCCAGAGTTAATCCCCGATCGAGATATCCTTAATGGGGAAGAAGGATTAGCAATTACTCTTACCCCAGTCACCCAATTATCTCAGCCAACACCAACTTGTTTAGATTGGGAATATCCAGACCATCAAACTTTTTATTATCCAGATAGAATATCATTAAGTTATCCTCCCAAACTAAAACCAGGAATGTCTTTCGTTGTGATGGGAGATTGGCAAGTTAATCCTGATATTAGACAACAACTGCTAGTTGATTATAATTCATCTGGTGAGTTATCGTGCTTAACGTTAAAGAGTAATCAATAATATAGCAATTCTACAACTTGTGAGGTACAAATATCTGGGTTTTAGGGAGCAGGGACTGAGGCCGTTGGCCACGCTACGCGAACGGAGCAGGGACTTCGGAGCACGTAATAGAGAAAAGGCAAGAGCTAATAGTCAAACAATACTGTGTACCTCATCAGTCCTAGAAACGCTATATACACTATTTTAGGATTTTATACTTCCCTATTCCCTATTGTATTTTAGGTTCTTCAGTACCTGCTATCTATGCTAAATTTCAAGTTAAAAAACTCAGGAAGCTTACTGTACAAATGTTATGAGGCTATTTAACTAACAAAATTTTCTGAATACGGTCTTTTTTCACTGCTCCCTGCTCCCTGCTCCCTGCTCCCTGCTCCCTGCTCCCTGCTCCCTTCATCAAAGTGTTAATTTAGCCTAACAAGTACGGAAGAGCCCTATTTTATAGAATAAACCTATGGATCGAAAACTCCAAAATTGGTATAAGTTCTGTCGATATTATTCAGGAGACTTGTATGGGATTTGGACTAGATACTCAACCACAGGAGACGTCATAGAATCTTGGCGCTGTATTAGAAGCTTTCGTCCCAAAGCAGATTGTCATGAAATACATCACCAAAATCACTATACTTATGCTAATGGCAAGACAGAAACAAAAATCTTTGAACCCTACAAGCAACCTATCACAACCGGCTTGTTTTTAGACAACGGCTTTTCTTGGGGTTCCACCAACGTAAAATCTGGCTCCACCTTTTTTTCCGATATATGTTTAAGGTATGAAAATAGTCGTGCTACTGCGATTGCCAAATATGATGAAAGTGGCAGCTTAAAACGCTTTACTGTCTTTCCGGAACACCTAGGACATTTTCTTGATGCAGTCGCTCATGGGGGGACCACCAAGACCGCGCTGCATCGCTTTGTGAATGTGCCTGCTCTACCTCCCGCCCATCAAATCAGTAGCGACTGGCAAGGAACACTCCAAAGAATAACCCCGGACTGGCAAATTCCACCCCCAGTAGTAACCTCATGGCAACCGTTAGACAATTTACCTGAAGATTACCTGAAGTTACACTTTACCAACGGAATTTCAATCAGTTGTCCGGCACAGGTAGAGAGGGGAAAAGAGTTTTTTGTGGCAGTGGATTGGCTGGTTAACCAGACTGTATTGCAACGAGGCACTCGCCACTATGACCGATCTGGCTTTACCAGTTTTACTGTAGAAGTATTTAGAATTTAGTAAAACTATGATAGATAGCAATTATCATAGTCATGAGGACAAAGCTTATCCTTTTAAGGCAAGAGGCAAGAGGCAAAAGGCAAAAGGCAATATTAAAAAGGGTTTTAAGCGATGCAGCGCGGTCTTGGGGGTTTCCCCCATTAGCGACTGCATCAAGACAGGGAATTAGGTTAAAATAACACTGTACCTAATAAGTACAATAAACGCTATAGTTAAAAATACTCTTCAGCCCCAAAAACTACTTTTTTCCGATTCCCGATTCCCGATTCCCGATTCCCGATTCCCGATTCCCGATTCCCGATTTAACAATAATGAACTAGTTAAATCAGCCAGTTACTCTAACTTCATAGTTCACGGTTCCTAGCCAAGACATCCCAGGTATTTGGTATGGCTTGAATAGTAAACTATCTAAGTTACCATACTTTACTATATGCTTGATAAAATGTTGAGAACCTTTAAAAATATCAACACTATTAGGTATAGAGTTATCTTCTGAACCTAAATTTAGAGGTAATTTAGCTAAATCCTTGAGAGACTTTAACGACTCATAGGCTGAAGAAAACTGGATATAAGTACAAATAGCGCTACGCATTTTTGAATCAAGTCCAGCCGGATTCTTAAGTTTATCTTCTTCAATAACTCCGCCAAAACGCTTTTTAAGAAACGTCCTAACATTTTCTGAGTAGGACTTGGAATTATAATGATAAATCGCCTGAGTAATAGAAGATTGCTTACCAGAGTTAATCATTTCTCCTACCACGTAAGCTGCAATATCCGCAGTATAATCAGAATCTCTGGCTAACCTATCCAAAGCTTCTTCTACAGTGTTAACATCTATGTTGTCATTGGGGTCTCTATAGGCCACAATAGCCGAACCAATATCTCCAGCCCATGAGGTATGGTCACCAGTCCAGCTAGTGAAATCTGACCATTGGAATCCAGGCTGATCAATTTGATCAGAAAGGGAACCGATAAAATGACCAAAGTCGGTAATTTCACCACTTAATACCAATTCATTGATATTGAGTTTTCCTTCAAATTCATCTCGAATATACTCTTGGTGATACCCCGTAGCTGTACTCCATAACCGACTAGTATATGCCTTCTTAGTGTACCCACGCAAATGATTAACAATTTCATAAGCGGATTTACCAGGGTTCTCACGTTCAATTTTCTCGATGAATTCCAATGCTTCTTGTAGTTTAGACATAGGTTTAAACTATATTAATCCCTCTTAGTGATACTGTAACCTACGTCTTGGAGTTGTTAGATTCCGGATTTGTTGGGCAGATTTAGGTCTGAAGGTTGTCAGGTTGTCAGGTTGAAGGTTGGATGGTTGAAGGTTGGATGGTTGAAGGTTGGATGGTTGAAGGTTGAAGGTTGGATGGTTGAAGGTTGTTTGGTTGAAAGTTTGGAAGTTTAATAACCTGTAACCTGTAACCTGTAAGCTTCAACTGCGTCACCTGTAACCTTCAACCTGTAACCTGTAAGCTTCAACTGCGTCACCTGTAACCTTCAACCTGTAACCTTCAACCTTCAACCTTTAACCTTCAACCTGTAACCTTCAACCTTCAACCTTTAACCTTTAACCTTCCACCTTCAACCAAATAATATTGCTGTAATCTATCGCATTGCAGCAGTGGGGGGCAAAACCAAGTTAGGGTTTGACCCCTGCTCATGACCGTTAAGGGTGCCATTCTCAGGATTATCTTGGAGTAAAGCCTCCCGAATCATCCGAGCAATCACTCGCTGTGCCAAACTACCAGCAATTTTTTGTCCCATTTCCTGGGTCTCCTGTTTTATCAACACTTGAGGAATAACTGGCAACAATTGCATTAGGTCAAAACCAGGAGTGTCTTGTAAAATTTTCCAAATCCGCTTGATATTCTCATTGCTTTCGGGTTTATCTTCTGGCTTGTTGTCTTGATGATCTTTATTATTTATTTCTAAGCCTAGACGTTCCTGCAAGGCATAACTGACGTTATCCAAGGTCTGTCGTCCAAAGCTATCGATAGCCTTGACAATCTCATTGACCAAGTGCTCCCGAATGAAAGCTCCTCGCTCTGAAAAAATAAAGTCTAGGGTCTGATCTAAGACTTGGTTGATATCATAATCTGGAGAATTTCCAGCATTACGCAACAGGTTTTCTAGACGGTTCCAACGGAAACCCTCATCCTTGAACAGTAAATCCCTTAAGGATGCCCGTAATTCTGGTGATGGATCCGTCAATAGGCGCTTAGCTACATAAGGATAGGCTTTACTGAGTACTTTGAAATCTGGCTCAACATTAATGGCAATCCCTTCTAAGGTGACGAGGGAACGAATAATCAGGGCATAGTAAGCAGGTACCCGGAAGGGATACTCATACATCAACGCTGATAACTGGTCAGTGATACTCTTGAAGTTGAGTTCTGCCACACTGGCTCCCAAGGCGTTGTTAAAAACCTTGGCCAGGGCAGGAATAATTGGTGTCAGGTCTGTATCTGGGGTCAAAAACTCCAGCTTCACGTAGTCATTGGCCAAACCAGGGAAATCACGATTGACCAGATGGACAACAGCTTCAACCAAACCATAGCGCTGATACGTCTTGACTTGGCTCATCATCCCAAAGTCAATATAAGCCAGCTTGCCATCAGAAGTGGCTAACAGGTTTCCAGGGTGAGGGTCGGCATGAAAGAATCCGTGTTCCAGTAGCTGTCGCAAGGAACAGTTTACCCCAACTTCAATCAAGTGCTTGGCATCAATGCCTTGAGCCTTGATTGTTTCCATATCCGTCAGCTTACTACCCGTTATCCATTCCATAGTCAGGACACGACGCCCAGTGTACTCCCAGTAAATTCGGGGAACATAAATTTCTGGTAGTTTGCCGTAAAGCTTGGCAAAGCGTTCAGCATTGCGCCCTTCATGCTGATAGTCCATCTCTTCAAAGATCCGGGCACCAAACTCATCCATGATGGCAACCAAGTCACTGCGCACCCGCTTGACATTGCTTTGTACCCACTGTGCCAGACCGCGTATAATGTAAAGATCGAGGGTAATTTTATGTGCCAATCCTGGTCGCTGTACCTTGACCGCAACAGTTTCCCCAGTTTTGAGCTTGCCCTTATACACCTGCCCTAAGGAAGCCGCTGCCACAGGCTTTTCAGTCAGTTCAGCGAAAATATTTTCCGGGCGATCGCCTAATTCTTCCTCAATAAATTGATAAGCCACCTCATTCTCAAAGGCTGGGAGTTGGTCTTGTAGCAGCGTCAACTCATCCAAGAAAATTTGTGGGACTAAATCCGGTCGTGTGGAAAGAGCTTGTCCGATTTTAATGTAAGCTGGCCCTAGGTCGGTTAAAATTTCCCGCAGCTGAATCGCTCTGCGCTGGTTCTTGGTAACATCCCGACCGCGAAACCGATCCCACCACAGACCTAGAGCAAACGATATAAATGAAGAAATAATCGTGAAAGACCGCCCTAGAACTTGCAGGTATGCCTTGTGGTACTTGGCTGCGATCGCGGACGGGTCGTACCGTGGTTTTTCTGTTTCCAAGACAGAGGATTCCGTTGTCGAGCTCAACTCTTCCTCAACTGAGCTCTGAGTTCCCGACACTGGTAACACTGACCTGTCCGCATCAGCCTGTGAGTCTAGTGCTTGAACAGAAGTTGGGGAAACTGTTTTAGGATTCATAAGAAGATATTTCCGACGGACCAACAGAAGCGATTCTGTAAACTATTGTAACAAAAGGGGGATATCATTAAAACTTAATAAAGGTTCGGCAATCTTCATACCAGAATGGTGGAATAACCCATGCCTGGGTAAGAATACGTAAGCCATCAGCTATCAGCACCTCAAGTATCAGCCATTAGCTATTAGCCAAAGGCCACGCTACTGTTCGCGCAGCGTGCCCGTAGCGCAATCGGTGCTTAATGGTGCGACAATCACGCGAATTTAATTCTCAATTGCTTTGAGCGCACCTTTGAATAAAATAAGCTGACGGCTGTTCGCGCACCCGTGAGCTTTTAGCTGACGGCTGACGGCTGACTGCTTAAAGGAATACTGATTTTTAGTGGACAGTTGACGATAAACTGAATGGTGAACGCTCAACGATTACTAGAGTTAACCCTTAGACTTCAATTGGGTATTAGGGTGTGACTTTTCCGAAATTGTTACAAAATGTGTTTAATATCACAATTTTCCCAACAGTGAATTTTGCTCAATGTTACTTTATTTGCGAATTCACAACTTTGCCTTAATTGACCACTTAGACGTGGAATTCGGTGCTGGTCTAAATGTGTTGACTGGGGAAACCGGTGCGGGTAAGTCCATTATTTTGGATGCCATTGATATTGCCCTGGGGGGAAAAGTCACCAATCGGCTGATTCGCACAGGGACTAAACGGGCTTTGGTAGAAGCTACCTTCTCGGTAGATAACCCCTTGATAGCCTGGTTGAGTGAGCAAGAGATTGAGTTACTTGATCAAGCCGATTTAGTCTGTAGCCGAGAGATTACCGCAACAGAGAAAGGCATGCGATCGCGTTCTCGGGTCAATGGCACGATAGTTAATCGGCAACTGATGGAGGGACTGCGTGAGCGTTTGGTAGAAATTACTGCTCAGGGTCAAACCATACAGCTAATTATGCCAGCACGCCAACGAGGGCTACTCGACCTTTACGGCGGTTCCCTTGTGATCCAACAGCGAGATCGAGTTGCATCTGCGTATATAGCTTGTCAAGAGGCCAAGAAAGCTCTAGAGACACAGCAAAGGTCTCAGCAAGAACGCCTACAACGTCTGGACTGGTTAGAGTATCAAATTCAAGACCTCAGTGCTGCCAACCTTAGCGCTCCTGACGAACTTGAACAGCTTGAACGTGAACACCAGCGTCTGAACCATGTTGTGGAACTCCAACAGAGGAGTTACCAAGTCTATCAAGCACTTTACCATAATGATCAGGGGACAAAAGCAAGTGCTGACTTATTGGGTCAAGCGGAAAGTACCTTACAGGATATGGTAGACTATGATAGTCAATTGCAACCTCTACTAGACTTAGTCAGTGGAGCATTGGCTCAAGTGGTGGAAGCTGCCCATCAGATTAATGCCTATGGAGATGGACTAGAGACTGATCCGGAACGTCTCCAAGTGGTGGAGGAAAGAATTGGGGTTCTTAAACAAATTTGCCGCAAATATGGACCAAGCCTTGCTCAGGCAATCGCTCACTATGAGACCCTACAGGCAGAACTGGAAGAATTAGGCAGTGAAGGTGCATCTCTAGAAGAATTAGAGAAAAATTACGCATTTAGTCAGGAAAACGTGACCGATGAATGTGAGCAACTGACAAAATTGCGCTACAGGGCTGGGTCAGAACTTGAAAAACAGCTGGTTAACCAGTTAAAGCCCTTGGCTATGGAGAAGGTAAAGTTTACAGTGGAAATCAACCCCATTGTACCCACGGCAGCTGGTGGAGATCAAGTCACCTTTTGCTTCTCTCCCAACCCCGGAGAACCCTTGCAACCTATTGCTAAGACGGCTTCCGGTGGAGAGATGAGTCGATTTTTACTGGCACTGAAAGCTTGTTTTTCCAGCAGTAATCAGCCAGGAACAACCTTAATTTTTGATGAAATTGATGCTGGGGTATCTGGTCGGGTAGCAGGAGCGATCGCAGAACGACTCTACCAACTCAGTCAACGCCACCAAGTTCTTTGTGTGACTCACCAACCGTTAATTGCTGCGATGGCAGACCAACATTTTAGGGTAGATAAACAGGTGATTGCTCAACCGATTTCTAGCATTTTGAAACAACCATCTTCCCCTCAAGGTAACCGGTCTGGCAGTACTCAAGTAGTTACCCAAATCCCAGAATCTGGAATGCCCGAGCTTCGAACTGTAGTCAGGATTAGCCTCCTGAATCATCCCCAAAAGCGGCAGGAAGAAATCGCTCAGTTAGCTGGTGGACAGTCGGCTCAAGACGCTATGAATTTTGCAGCTTCCTTGTTGTCCCAAGCTGCTAGCTGGCGTAAGACATGCACAGTGGTAAAACAGGACTAAGGCCAAACAGCTAAATGTTAAAACTTGTGAGGTTGTGATGCATTAGTTTAATAGTTGAATCGCAATTGATTAATTAAGCTACTGACAAATTAATCTAGAATGCAGTATAATCCAGTCAGGCCATATTTAACTCTCAATCAGAAAAAATCTACTCAGCGGCCAGCATAGAAGGTGCTCTCTAGGTAATCAACAGATTAGCCTTAAACTCAGATCAATTCGGTTAACTGGCTCTGACGAGTCAATAAGTATCAATCTAAGAGTCAATAAGTATCAAAAATACGCCATCATTAGATCGCTTCAGCAAATCAAAAGCTTTAGCGCAGGATAATTCTATGGTAGCTGCATCTGTTTATCAAAACAATTCAAATCAGGTGGAAAAGGGGAGCATATCTGAGGCAAATTCCTCAGCAGCCGGTTCGCTAGTTGCGGCGGGACAAGGAATATCTAACTTCCTAGCGCCTTTAAACCGGGAAAGTTTAAAACAAGTAGTCCGAAGTGTAGAAGACGCACTCCAGATCGTCAATCAAACCCTGTCGATGCTGGACGCTCTACTGGAAAACCAAGATTTTGAGAAGGTTCTCCAGGAGATTTTGAATGCGATTACTCTTAAGACGGCAGAGTTAATGAATGCCGACCGAGTAACAATATTTTTTCTGGATGAAGACAAGCACGAACTTTGGTCGGTAGTGGCAAAGGGAGAGGGAAACAACACCTTAGGAGAACTGCGATTTCCAGCTGATCAGGGCATTGTTGGTGAAGTAGCTACTTTCAAACGGGTGGTTAACGTTCCCTACGATTTTTATGATGACCCTCGTTCTAACACTGCCAAAAAGTCTGACCAAAAAACTGGATATCGCACCTATACGCTGCTAGCCTTGCCCCTGTTGACTCGACAGGGAGATTTAGTTGCCGTAGTCCAATTACTTAATAAGGTCAAAAATTCCTATGCACAGAACGCTTCCTTAAACGAAAAAATTGATCAACAGGGCTTTACTGACGAAGATCAAAAACTGTTTAACGATTTTGCCCCTTCGATGCGGCTGGTTCTGGAATCTTCGAAGTCCTTGTACCGAGCTACCCAGAGACAACGAGCAGCAACAGCACTGATCAAAGCCACAGAATCCCTCAATCTCAGCAGTTTGGATCTAGACGAAACCCTCAAGCGGGTGATGGATGAGGCGAAAACGCTGATGAAAGCCGACCGTAGTACCCTGTGGCTGATTGACCGAGAGCGTAATGAACTGTGGGCGCAAATTCCCCAAGCGGATGGTTCCTCCCAAGAAATCCGGATCCCAATGGGTGTTGGCTTTGCCGGGAAGGTAGCTCAAACCGGTGAAGCTCTAAATATTCCTTTTGACCTATATGATCATCCCAATTCTAACAATTCAAAAAAAGTTGATCAGGAATCTGGTTATCGCACCTGTAGCCTGTTGTGTATGCCAGTGTATAACTCCAATCAAGAGTTAATAGGTGTAACCCAACTAGTTAACAAGAAAAAGACCGGTGACTTTGAGCCCTACAATCCCCATGATTGGCCGAAAGCTCCGGAATGCTGGAAAGCAAGTTTTAATCGAATTGATGAAGCCTACATGAAGGCGTTCAATATTCAAGCTGGGGTAGCTATACAGCGAGCGAAACTGTTTGCCACCATCAAACAGCAGGAACAAATTCAGCGGGATATGCTGCGCAGTCTCAGTAATGGGGTTATTTCCACCGATAAAACCGGTAAGATTATCGCTACCAATGAAAGTGCCAAGAAATTGCTGGGGTATTACCCTGGAGACAGCTTGGAGGGGTTATCGGTTAGTCAGTTGATTAACATCAAAGGCGGAAATTTTGCTCAATGGCTCCAGAACGCTTTAACTGCCAAGACAGAAAAAGACAGCCGTCAGTACTACCCCGACCAAACCTTGATATCCCAGGGGTTAGAATCAACCAAGCATTGTGTGAATCTCTCGATTAACTCTATTGCTGATGCCAGCGATCAAACCCATGTCTATGGTGCTTTGGTAGTCATGGATGACATTAGTGATGAAAAACGCCTCAAGACTACCATGTATCGCTACATGACCCAGGAGTTAGCAGAGGAATTACTTAAACTTGATGACCATAAATTAGGAGGCGATCGCAAAGAGGTATCAGTTCTGTTCTCAGATATTCGTGGCTATACTGCCTTGACCGAAAGTTTAAAGGCAGAAGATGTCGTGGGTATGCTCAACGACTATTTTGAGTCGATGGTGGATGCAATTTTTGAATATAAAGGTACCCTCGACAAATACATTGGCGATGCGATTATGGCTGTTTTTGGTTCGCCCTTGCCCCAAGAAGATCATGCTTGGAGAGCAGTGCAAACTGCCTTAGAGATGCGCCAGCGTCTCAAAGAGTTTAATCAAGAACGTGTTAAAGCTAATCGAAAACCTTTAAAGATCGGGATTGGCATAAACTCCGATAGCGTCATTAGTGGTAATATGGGTTCAACTAAACGAATGGAGTTTACCTCTATTGGTGATGGAGTCAATTTAGGTGCTCGCTTGGAAACGGCTAGCAAGCAATACGGTTGTGACATCCTAATTAGTGAAAATACTTACAGAGCTTGTGTGGACCAGATCTGGGCTAGGGAATTGGACAAGGTAATTGTTAAGGGCAAGACTAAGCCAGTATCCATTTATGAATTGGTCGGCCTAAAATCTGAACCGATTTCTGAGTACAAAGCACGAATCATTGAACATTACTACAAAGGCCGTCAGTATTACCTCCAGCGACAGTTCGCTCTCGCCATGGGTGAGTTTGGCACTGTTCTAGAAAAATATGACAAAAATGACCAAGCCTCTGTATTGCACCTGAGGCGTTGTCAGCGCTTTCTTCAAGAACCTCCTAACGATGACTGGGATGGTGGCTGGAAGTTGTTAGAGAAATAGTCGTTAGTCCTTAGTGATTGCTCAAAGTAAATTGTTAAGGCCATATCCCATAAAATAGGCGCTTAGCAACGGGTACAAGCCTAAGTCTTGTTTAAATTAACTAAGGACTAATGGATTAACGATTAGAGAACCTTGTGAGTGTACTCATGCTGTTTGACATTATCTTCCTTAGTAACAACTCGCTGCATATTTAGCAACCGCTTGCGTTCTGTGGAAAAGTTGAAGTTATCAAAGGTTGTGCCGAGGGGAATATGAGCGATCGCTTCTGGACAACTCTTGTAAGTGCGTGCAGCGGCGAGGGCTCGGTTAGTAAAATCATCGCAAAACTGAGCATCCTCTGGAAACTCAGCGGGTTTGAAAAGGCTATCCCCTGAGATTACTTTACCTAGAGTCGTACCACAAGCCACTGAGTAAGATGTAGGAACACTTTTAAGCAGTGCTTCTAGAGAGGCTGAGGGGATGGGTTCAATAATTTGAACTTGATGAACTTCACCCTCTTCTTTGATAAAGCAGGTGGCTAAGCCTACCACCAGGTAGTTATCGGTCGATAAATCGGAAGCATTAGCTAAGGGAGTTACAGCGGTCATAAGACGATTTCAGTACAGGATTTGAAACCAAGATAAATCACCCGCTAAGATAAATCAAATCAATAGCTTTGGTGGCATTCTATCAGGATAGCAGGTCAGCTGACACCTACCCGGTGCGCTTGACCTGTAATTAAATTCGCGTGATTGTCCCACCGTTTAATCCAACAGCGGCTCACCTAAGTCTTTTCTATTCTTCTGTTCTTGATGCAGTCGCTCATGGGGGAAACCCCCGCAGGTCGGCGCTGCATCGCTAAGTCTGGTGGTGGAGTGATGGCGCCATTAAAGCAACCTTAGTATCAGCCAACCAGGAGCCATATTTGACTGCAGGTGGATGACGTATAACGGATTGAGCTGTTATTTGTATATTTAAGGATGGCTGGGTTAAACAACCTGGAAGCGTTATGATTAGGTTTCAAAAAGCAAAAGCAGTTTTTGGCTACCTGCCATTATCTGTTTTTGTTCATAGCGTTGATGATATGGCTTTGAAAACTATACATTAAAGTATAATGCTACGTGAACATCATGACATAACCCTACTAAAGTTGCGCCAGCAAGTTGGCTTAACTCAGCGAGAACTTGCTGAAGCCCTTGGAGTAACCCAGAAAACCATTTCCATTTGGGAAAGGGGCAAAATGCAGCCTAAGCTCTCCTTTTGGCAAACTAAGTTAATCATGGAAAAGCTCAACTGCACCCTTGATCAGCTAATCATTGCCACTGAGCTGAAACACCAGAATGAAAATGAAATTAAACCACCAAGAATGATACCACATAATCCCAGATTTTTCTAAAACTCAAGGGTGTAATCTTGGCCTTTGCCTAGGTATGAATGAAGCACCGATTGCAACGGCTGGCTGCCTAGAATTGGTTTGCTAGCGTCAGCACTAGGGCGCTAGTCCTTTGACTCTATTACGATCTGCACAATGCGCTTTGCGCTTTGGTAAATCCTCGTTTGGATAATAGCTCAGTAAAAACCATTTCGTTACCAAATTCGTTACCAAAACTGTTACGAGGACTATGCCCACGGTTAGCATACTCTACGATCAAATGTAGTTAATGCTCCTTAGACCAGTCTAAAAGCTGTGGAACTTTTAGTCCCATGGCTTTTTGTTTGTTTTAAACCTTTAGGATTTCCCGATAGCTTTGTCTTGATGCAGTCGCTCATGGCGCATGGGTCTGTGTGCGGAACCTGCGTCCGCACCGCTGTTTGCCCCGTGGGAACCCCCGCAGGTCGGCGCTGCATCGCTTACAAAACCCCCTTAGAGCTTGGAATCATCCCTGCACGACGAGGATCAATTTCCACAGCCATGCGCATTGCCCTGGCAAATGCCTTGAATGTTGCTTCAATAATATGATGTGAATTGATGCCATCTAGTTGGCGGATATGTAAGGTGAGCTGACTATGGTTAACCAGTGCGACAAAAAACTCTCGCACCAGCTGGGTATCATAGGTCCCGACACGCTGGGTAGGAATTTCCAAGCCATAGCTTAAGTGAGGACGTCCAGAAAAGTCTAGAGATACCAGAATCAAGGCCTCATCTAGGGGAGCCAGGAAATTCCCGAAGCGAACTATTCCTTTGCGATCGCTTAATGCTTTTGCCAAGGCTTGCCCTAGGGTAATCCCAACATCTTCATTAGTGTGGTGATCATCAATTTCTAGGTCCCCCTTTGCCTGCACCTCCAAGTCAATCAGTCCATGGGAAGAGATTTGATGCAGCATATGGTCTAAAAATGGAATCCCTGTATTAGCGGTGCAGATACCTGTACCATCTAAATTCAGTGACACCTGTACATCAGTTTCCCCAGTAGTACGCCTGACTGAGGCTGTTCGCGCCTTTAACCTAGACTCTTGGGTGTTGAGAATTATCGGTCCGCTCTCGATCTGCGTCGGGTTATCGCTTACTTGCATTACATCTTTACTCCTGTCTTACTTAGCCTGACTTATTAGTTATCTGCCTATTTGCCAGTATTCTTCAGTTAAGTATTCGCCCATTGCATCAAACATTACGGAATGCGCGTGCATAATTATGAATTTTGATTTTCCAATTCTATAGTTGACGCAATTGTTCTTAGTCACATTCCCATTATTTCGTAACCAGCGTCTACATATAAAACCTGACCAGTGATGCCGCTGGCTAAATCACTACACAAGAATGCAGCTGCTTTACCCACTTCTTCCTGAGTAACAGTGCGGCGCAGTGGTGCTACTTTCTCTACATGATGAATCATATCCATGATCCCCCCAACTGCTGAAGAGGCTAAGGTCCGGATTGGTCCTGCGGAGATAGCATTGACCCGAATCGTTTGAGGTCCGAGTTCTGCTGCGAGGTAACGAACACTCATTTCCAGTGCTGCTTTAGCAACACCCATCACATTATAATTGGGAATTACTTTAACCCCCCCAAGATAGCTGAGGGTGACAATGCTACCCCCATCAGTCATCAAGTGTTTCCAAGCTGCGGTTAATCGATTGAGGGAGTAACTGCTAATGTCTAAGGCTAGGGAAAACCCCTCACGGGATGTCTGACTAAATTCTCCCGATAGATCCTCTTTATTGGCAAAGGCTAAACAGTGAATCAGGATGTCCAGTTTGCCCCATTGCGAAGCGATCGCATCCGCAATCGCTTCAATTTGGGCATCGTTTCGGACATCACAGGGCATGATAATGCTAGGCTCGAGGGGCTCTACCAGGTCTCGAACTTTTTTCTCATAGCGACCTTTTTCGTCAGGCAAAAAGTTCACACCTAAATTTGCCCCCGCGTTGTGCAACTGTTGGGCGATCCCCCAAGCAATGGAGCGGTTGTTGGCGATGCCAGTGACAAAAGCATTTTTTCCGTTGAGATCGAGCATGGTTTTTAGGTTGAGTCGCGCTATGAGTCAGGGTTGAAGGTTAGTTAGCCGTATATGACAGCCCAGTTATTATATCCCTTCTTGATGCAGTCGCTCATGGCGCATGGGTCTGTGTGCGGAACTTGCTTCCGCACCGCTGTTTGCCCCGTGGAAACCACGGCAGTCGCTCATGGGGGGTTCCCCCCATGAGCGACTGCCTCCCCAAGACCGCGCTGCATCCCTGAATGCAGCAACCTTGAGTTTTTCAGCTCTATTCTTGATGCAAAGCGCGAGTGGGGGAAACCCCCGCAGGTCGGCGCTGCATCGCTTTCAACTAGTAATAGGTAATTGTGAGCCCAAGTCTGGTCAAGTATTATATTGTTATAATTTTTATTATAAATTTTCAGTATAAACCTTTATTATAGTTTATAAGCAAGGGTGCCAGGTAATCAAACTACCTATATTATGGGGGATCTGCAATCACCCGGAAGCGAAATAGCGACTAACTCCCCGACTTAATAGGGATTAGTTATGGCAGGCGAGCGTGAGGTTACTCACCCAACTAGAACCAGAGAAATGGCTACTGTCCACCCCAAACCCGTTCGCTCCACACCCCAAAGCGGGTCTCCCGTTTACCCTTCAGGCTTACCCCCTGAGGTAAGCACCAATAATGACCCCTGAGGTTTTTAGTGTTTGGTAGCAATTTTTACAAAAACTTAGCTCAGATTGATATTAAGTAGTTAGAATTGACACTCACCGGCCTGTTCGCGTAGCGGAGGCCGTAGGCCACGCTTCCGCCGTAGGCGACGCTGCTTGAGGTGCGAACGGCTTTGCCAAAAGGCGCGGGGATTCCTAAATCTACGAGCCGCCGTAAACCGCCGAGTTCCTATTTTTGACGCCGCCAAAAACAAGACAATACTTAACCAGAAGAAATCCGTGACAACACCAAATTCCCAGTCAATTCACGACAGACCTAGAGGGCAGTTCTCCTTAGGCGTTAGAGTACTTGTTGGAAGTGCCTTAAAAGTCCGTTTTCCTTCCTTTTCCTCAAGTTCCGGTGTGCCCCACCGTACTTTGTTTTATCTCAAAGGTTATTCTTCTAGGTTCACACGCCAACTGTTGATTGACGATTGGGTTTTTAAAGAGGACTTTCCCAGAGACGAAACCTTAGTAGAGTGGAGCCTTACTACAAAACCTTTTCCCTATGCTGCATAACCTGCCGACTATAAAGGCTCCACTCTACTTACGGTAACTTCAAGCCCTCTAGGCATTACTTCTTTATGGGCAATCAATTGCGGATCTTTCTTCCGGTTGAGCCAACGGTTTTTCAGCCTGTACCTATCTAGATTATACACCAAACAGACGTGGATTTTCAGAAAGCCATCCTAGAAGGACGGGGTTTTAAACCCAATATTTTTGATAAATTTGTCGATTCCACGATGATTGGTACTAATCGCCGCTTCTACCTGACAGGGTTAAGGGAAAATCAAGCCAAGAGCTTGCTAAACTATAGACTAGCAGTTAATACTGTTGGCCTGTTGGCAAATTAGCTCAAAACTTGCCCGCTGCGCTTGACCTGTAATTAAATTCGCCACTGGTTCCAGTGCCGAAATTGATGGGCAAGGGGAATTAAGAACGGTTGTAGCAGTTCACGAAAAACTAAATAAAACTGTTTAAAATCCGCTAAAATAGCCTAAATATACAAGCCTAAATAGACAAGATTCATTGACTAATCCGTGGCTTAACATCCCCGGAAGTCTTTTCACTATAAATAAATAGGGGCATTGCTACAAAGGAATAGATATGGATAGGGTTGTGACGCAGGATACACCACTAGCGGCTGTTTTTCGTCAGATTGGTAGAGGAGCGTTTCCACCAGTCGTAGAAACCTATGAGCGAGGTAAAACGATTTTCTTCCCAGGAGATCCAGCTGAACGGGTTTACTTTTTGCTAAAAGGTGCTGTCAAACTGTCTAGAGTATACGAAGTAGGAGAAGAAATTACTGTAGCACTGCTGCGAGAAAATACGGTTTTCGGTGTTCTATCTCTGATTACTGGTCACCAATCTGATCGGTTCTATCATGCAGTTGCCTTTACAACTGTAGAGTTACTCTCTTCCCCGATTGACCAGGTAGAAAAAGCACTCAAGGAAAACCCGGAATTATCAATGTTGATGTTACGGGGGCTATCGTCTCGGATATTACAGACTGAAATGATGATCGAAACCCTAGCTCATCGGGATATGGAGTCTCGATTGGTTAGTTTTCTATTAATTCTCTGCCGTGACTTTGGGATACCCTGTGGGGATGGGATTACCATTGAACTGAAGTTGTCCCATCAAGCGATCGCAGAAGCTATCGGTTCGACTCGGGTGACTGTCACCCGTCTACTGGGAGACCTAAGGGAAAAAGAAATGATTTCGATTCACAAGAAAAAAATTACTGTCCACAAGCCAGTGGTTTTGAGTCAGCAATTTACCTAAAAATTAGTGATTGCAACAACAATAAACCCGATTGCGACCATTAGATTTAGCAATCCGTAGGTTCTGGTCAGCACATCGCAGTAGGCTTTCCCCTCTATGGTCGTCCTTATTTTTGTTAAGGGAAGCAACACCCAAGCTAATGGTAATTGGGAGCACTAATCTTCTATCAATCTGAAAGGGTTGATCGCTAATAATATGTCGCACTCGGTTAGCCACTGCTCGGGCTTCTTTACTGTCAGTGTGACTAAGAATGATCACAAACTCTTCTCCACCATAGCGAAAGAGGGAATCTTGAATACGTAGGTTATGTTTGAGACGACTTGCCAGTAGCTTGAGAGCGCGATCGCCTACCGGATGTCCGTAGTTGTCGTTGATGGACTTGAAATAGTCCACATCTAGGATAATCAGACTCAGGGGCGTTGATTTACGAAAGGCATTTTCGACTTGTCGGGGTAACTCCCATTCCATTGCCCGACGATTGCTCAATTCTGTCAAGGGATCAACTAATGCTATCCTAGATAGAAAATCATTAGTGTGCATTGCTTTTCGGTATAGTTGCACTCCTCGTAACCCTGCATGAATTTGTGCCTTAAGCAACCGATGTTCTGCTACAGATATGGCTGAGTCTTGATTACTGATTGAACTGATCCGTAAGTAGGCATCTGCACCGTTTTCTAGGGCTTGAGCACATTCTTTTAACTCCCAGTTTGGGTCTCGGCCCATTGTTTCAATCGCTATTTCGGGCAAGTCATTGATCACAATGCAGTATATCCAACCGAGCAGCTTTTGTTCTTTAATTTGACGACATAGTTGTAAACTAGCCACCTGCGTTGCCTGCAAAATTAAAATAGCCGGTTGTCTAGTCTTGATGAGTTGTATGACATCATCAAGTTCCCAAGATACCTCGACAGTGCTAGACTTTATATAGCAAGTCCGCTTCACAAATGTAGTGATAAACTTTTGATTTCCTACCACTAATATAGAAGCATCGTTTTTATTTATAGTTAGCTCTACAGAGCTAATACATTCACCCTGAATTAATAATCTTAACACTGCTACTTCTTCAAGAAAGTATTAGCTAATACGTTTGGCTCTAAATTTACCAGTCTATGGGATTGGCTATGGAATAGATAGATGCTAGATAACTAGATAAATTGATCCTATTGCTGACTATCGTTTGGGAGCTCAAGTACAGTTGGATCAGTTACCAATTTCCCATTGCCTATTCCTCATTCTCCAATATGGATTGTGAATCACGAGCTGCGGAACTTTAGATAAATTAGGTGATATTATAACAATCATTTCTAAACTAGATTCCTATATAGAGCAATTATAAATAGGTTGTGAACTATCAAGCGGCCAGGATGCCAATAATACCATATTCTTGGGGTTATAGATTTTCACAACTCGTTTATAATTGTTATATGGTTTTTAGTTTAACGAGTTTTATTGAACATAAACCTGAATAACAACAAAAATTAGTTGAATCCCCAATGAATGCAAAGCCAACTTAGGCACATCTTAGGCACATCTTAGGCACATAGTTAATTAGGGGTTACTCAGCAGAAGCTGACCACAGGGATTATTCTATTGATACTTTCCTTTTATACTCTCTTGTTTTTATCACAAGTGGCATTAGCTATTTCCTGGTATCCGGAAAATTTGTCTAAATCTTTATCGAACATAGTGAAAACACTTAACTGTTCAACTGAGTCAAAGCATTATTATTCCCACTAACCTCTAATATCAAGTCAGGTTGAATACCCATAATTAGAGGGAGGGTGGGGAGATGAGGAGATGGGGAGATGAGGAGATGGGGAGATTTTTATTAAGGGTAATTATCCCGACATGATCTAAAAAATTTCTGGCAGCCGGAGAGCTTGTGGTCTGCTGCTTAATTAGGATGAAAACTAGCTACAGAATTTATCCCTCTCTTGATGCAAAGCGCGAGTGGGGGAAACCCCCGCAGGTCGGCGCTGCATCGCTGTATTTCCTTGAACTCAATGAGCATCTTTGTTAGCATCTAAGATAGACTAGATGCCCTACATAATTAACCAACACGTAAGTTGGTCTTCATTTAAATTCCATTTTTCAACAGAGCAGGGGCGCAAGAGAGCAGGTTTTTTGGCGTTGCTGAATTAAGGAATGAATGCGCGATCATCTGGTTTTATTAAAGCCCCCTAAATCCCCCAATTCTGGGGGACTTGTCAGCCATGCAAAGCGCGAGTGGGGGAAACCCCCGCAGGTCGGCGCTGCATCGCTTGAGAGTTTTTCCCCCCAGAATTGGGGGGCTAGGGCGTGTTTTCTTGCCTCGTTGTATCCTAAAAGTAGTGTGAAGGCAGGGTGCATTCATGAATCGAGGGGACGTGAAGTTTTGAACAGTGGGAGAGGTTAAAACCGTTACTACCACCACAAAAACCCCATACAGGTAAGCCAAACAAAGACCACCGCACGGTTATCAACGGAATTCTCACCGGTACTAAGAACAGGTGCACCGTGGCGAGACTTACCTAGGGATTATGGCAAGTGGCAAAGTGTCGCAACCAGGTTTTACCGGTGGCAAAAAACCGGAATCTGGAACCAAATATTGGAAAATCTGCAAGCAATCGCTGATCTTCGAGGAAATCTTGATTGGAAGGTTCACTACGTGGATGGCACCGTGATACGTGAGAGACGCGCGCCTTAGAATAAAGAAGCCTTTACAGGCGACAAACTATGGGTAAAAGGGTTAAAACTTATTAATTAAGGCTTCTTTATTCTTACGGTAACTTCAAACCCATCAACACGCAGCTGGGGGAAAAAAAACGGCTAAGGTGCGCTTTCCGTAGGCGAATTAAATTCGCCACGGGTCGCACCTGAAGATGAAAAATTAGGGCGTTCTCGCGGAGGCTAAGGTACAAAAATACACATACGTTGTGAAGGTTGAGGGTTACCGATAACATTTCTTCTTAGTCCAGGTCAACGTGCGCGAGTCGCTTTTTCTGGAACAATTGATGGAACAAGGTGCTGCTCGCGCGTTCTGGGCGAGGCCGTCGAAGTATTCGTCCCTTAAGACTGGTTGGAGATAAAGGTTACACAGGTCGTAGAATCCGTAATTACCTCCGTTGTCGTGGTATCCGTCTTACCATACCACGACTTTCCCGCCGAACCACGTCGCGGTCCATAAAACCTTTGAAATCTATCGTCAACGCAACCTTGTAGAGCGTGCTATCAATCGAATCAAGCAATTTCGCTCCCTTCGCTACCCGATACGAAAAGCTTGCTAAAAATTATACAGCCATGTTGACGATCGCATTAATTTTATTGTGGTTATAGTTTGAAAACACGCCCTAGGGGGGCGAAACCATACTCAGAATCAGCAACGCCGGTTTTTTTTATAACTGAATCATAATTTAATTTAAATGCCCAACACCTAGTCAACTAACACCTATTTAAACAACACAATAGAACTGACTGATTTATTGTCCTTCGCGTAGGGTCAGCCGTAGGCCACAAGGTTAATGTTTGACGGTTGATAGTCAAAGGTTAATCATAAGCTGCGCGCCCGTTCGCGCACCTTGAGGTGGGTCCAAGGCCGCGAGGGATTGCTCGCGGCCTTAGAGGCGCGCACAAAGAGCGAATTTAATTCTTAATGGTAAGAGCGCACCTAAGGGTCAAGCGCACCTAAGCCGTTCCGCAGCGATGCAGCGCGGTCTTGGGGAGGCAGTGCCGACCTGTGGGGGTTCCCCCGGAGACGAAACCTGATTACGTTGAGCCTTTATGGTTGGTAGGCTATGCAGAAAAGGGGTAAAACTTATTGATTAGCGTGATTTGCGCCTTCATGCGGGGGTTTCCCCCACTCGCGCTTTGCATGGCTGACAAGGCGAGCCTGTCTTACGGTAACTTCAAGGCCTGCCGACGCTTGGCCGTAGGCCACGCCAAAGGCGAACGCGAACAAACCATGAGCAACTGCCGTGGTTTCCCCCACTCGCGCTTTGCATCAAGACAATTTTGATTCAGCTGTCACCCATCTAATTTGCATACTCAAGACGAGGGGGAGAGTAGCAGAGGGATTGACCACTTGTTCCGTTCGCGTAGCGTGGCCATTCGCACCTCAAGCAGCGTGGCAAAAGGCCAAGCGTGGCCAACGGCCAAGGCCTTAAGTACCAAATAGCTCGATTAAATGTACACTACCTTACTCCACGGTGTGACCGACAGTGGTTATGATCTGTCTAATTGACTCTTCAGACGCTTCGGTTTCAACTCTAACCGTCTTTGATGTTACATCCACTGTGACTTTAGAGTCTGGCTCTTGTTGGAGTATACCTTCGGTAATGGTCTTGGCACACACATCACACGCAATACTGGGAACTTTTAACTGTACTACTGCCATCGTCAATTCTCCATCAGTTTTTTTTACAGCCGTTAATCAGCTTCCCCTTAAAGCTCGCAGCCCAAGGTAGGAATGTTAATCCTTACCAATAACTTAGATCGATTGACGACAATACTCAAAGGGCCTAGCCAGGATTGACTAGACCCATCTGAGTGGAAAAAGACAAATTTTCAACGAGTTAACTTTCCGACTACCAGTTTTGAATCACTACTATGGTTGGCAAACTTCACAGATACACCTAATACTAAATCTCACACAGTCGCGTCTTTCCGGACTTTGGTTTGGCTTTCCCCAACTTCCGTTGGTTTCTCGCCACTTGATGCTATGTTCGATTGGTGCCTACTGTGGCTGGGTCATAGACCGTTGGAAATCATCTTATCTATGCCCATTTGGTTTGTTGCTTCAGGTTTGTCTCTGAAGGATGACTTCCACTCTTTAAAGCTAACACGGCTTTCTGGAGATTCCGAATACTTGTTGTTAAAGTTCAGGAGTCTTTACATACTGCAACAATTAGATGAAAAAGTATGAAGCATGTCGGGTCAAGGGTGAACTGTTAATTGCTTTTTAGCTCCAAAGCTTTGATCAACTTTAATGGTAGGTTGCAGCAATCATTTCTAATTTGTCTGGGATTGCCCCAATACATTTCCCCAATACTCAAAGGGTCTAGCCAGGATTGACTAGACCCATTCGAGTGAAAAAAGACAAATTTTCAACGAGTTAACTTTCTGACTACCAGTTTTGAATCACTACTACGGTTGGCAAACTTCACAGATACACCTAATACTAAATCTCACACAGTCGCGTCTTTCCGGACTTTGGTTTGGCTTTCCCCAACTTCCGTTGGTTCCTCGCCACTTCATGCTATGTTCGATTGGTGCCTACTGTGGCTGGGTCATAGACCGGTAGAAATCATCTTATCTATGCCCATTTGGTTTGTCGCTTCAGGTTTTTCTCTGAAGGATGACTTCCACTCTTTTAAGCTAACACGGCTTTCTGGAGATTCCGAATACTTGTTGTTAAAGTTCAGGAGTCTTTACATACTGCAACAATTAGATGAAAAAGTATGAAGCATGTCGGGTCAAGGGTGAACTGTTAATTGCTTTTTAGCTCCAAAGCTTTGATCAACTTTAATGGTAGGTTGCAGCAATCATTTCTAATTTGTCTGGGATTGCCCCAATACATTTCCCCAATACTCAAAGGGTCTAGCCAGGATTGACTAGACCCATTCGAGTGAAAAAAGACAAATTTTCAACGAGTTAACTTTCTGACTACCAGTTTTGAATCACTACTACGGTTGGCAAACTTCACAGATACACCTAATACTAAATCTCACACAGTCGCGTCTTTCCGGACTTTGGTTTGGCTTTCCCCAACTTCCGTTGGTTCCTCGCCACTTCATGCTATGTTCGATTGGTGCCTACTGTGGCTGGGTCATAGACCGTTGGAAATCATCTTATCTATGCCCATTTGGTTTTTGGCTTCAGGTTTTTCTCTGAAGGATGACTTCCACTCTTTTAAGCTAACACGGCTTTCTGGAGATTCCGAATACTTGTTATTAAAGTTCAGGAGTCTTTACAAACTGCAACGATTAGATTAAGAAGGTTGAAGGTTACAGGTTGTTCGCGTAGCGTGGCCAATAGGCCAAGGTTGCAGGTTGAAGGTTACAGGTTGAAGGTTGAAGGTTACAGGTTGTTCGCGTAGCGTGGCCAATAGGCCAAGGTTGCAGGTTAGATGTTGAAGGTTGCAGGTTAGATGTTGAAGGTTGCAGGTTATATGTAACAGGTTTAACGTTACAGATTGCTAGTTATACATCCGGCTTTCAGTTGTTAAGCCTCTAATCTTCAACCATCAAACCTTCAACCTATCAACCTTCAACCTATCAACCTTCAACCATCCAACCTCCAACCAACCATCAAACCTTCAACCATCCAACCTTCAACCATCCAACCTTCCAACCATCCAACCTTCAACCATCCAACCTCCAACCTTCAACCTATCAACCTTCAACCTATCAACCTTCAACCTATCAACCTTCAACCTATCAACCTTCAACCTATCAACCTTCAACCTCCAACCATCACAATGGTTTGCTCTCCTATAAAGGGTGGGCTTTCTAGCAAACCTCTGTAAGAATGGATAATAGGTAAATTAAGAAACATAGCGATCAGGGTTTATCTACCATATGCCCATACCCTAACGCTGACTTGTAGAAAACCATGCCCGATATCCCTAATTATTTGCGCGGTAACGAAATCCGGCAAACTTTCCTCGATTTCTATTCCCAACGGCAACACAATGTATTGCCAAGTGCTTCGTTAGTACCCGAAGACCCGACGGTGTTGCTGACCATTGCGGGAATGTTGCCGTTTAAACCGATTTTTCTAGGACAACGTCAGTCGGAATTCCCTCGCGCCACTACTGCCCAAAAATGTATCCGCAACAATGATATTGAGAATGTGGGACGCACGGCACGGCATCATACTTTTTTTGAGATGCTGGGGAATTTTAGTTTTGGGGATTATTTTAAAGAACAAGCGATCGCATGGGCATGGGAACTCTCTACAGAGGTATTCGGTTTGCCACCAGAACGCTTAGTAGTGAGTGTGTTTCGGGATGATGACGAAGCGTTTGGGATCTGGCGGGATAAAATTGGCATCCCAGCCCATCGCATCCAGCGCTTGGGTGAGGAGGATAATTATTGGAAATCCGGTCCAACCGGTCCGTGTGGTCCGTGTTCGGAAATTTACTACGATTTTCACCCAGAACTGGGAGACGAGAGCATTGACTTGGAAGATGATACCAGGTTTATTGAGTTCTATAACCTGGTATTCATGGAATACAACCAGGATGCGGAAGGTAACCGCACCCCGTTACAGAAACAAAATATTGATACGGGGATGGGACTGGAGAGGATGGCGCAAATCCTCCAGCAAGTGCCGAATAATTATGAAACTGATTTAATTTTCCCGATTGTAAAAACGGCAGCGGAAATTGCTGGGGTTAACTATAGCAAGAGTGATGAGAAGACGAAGGTTTCTCTGAAGGTTATTGGTGACCATATCCGGGCAATTGTTCATATGATCGCCGATGGGATTACGGCTTCTAACACCGGACGGGGTTATGTGTTGCGCCGTTTGCTGCGTCGAGTGGTGCGTCATGGCCGTTTGATTGGGATTGATGGGGAATTTACCTGGGAAGTGGCTCAAACAGCGATCGCATTATCTGAATCCGCTTATCCTAATGTGCGGGAACGGGAAAAAACTATCAAAGCGGAAATGGAGCGGGAAGAGTCTCAATTCCTGAAAACCCTGGAACGGGGTGAGAAGCTGCTAGCTGAGATTTTGGCTAAGAAGCCTAAGCAGATTTCTGGCACAGATGCGTTTACCCTCTATGATACCTATGGTTTCCCAGTGGAATTAACTGAGGAAATTGCTGAAGAACAGGGCTTAACGGTAGACCTCGATGGCTTCGAGGTGGAAATGGAACGCCAGCGGGAACGGGCTAGAGTTGCCCATGAAACTATTGATTTAACAGTACAGGGTAGCTTAGACCAGCTAGGGGAACAGATCGATAGTACGGCATTCCTGGGTTACACTGAAGCGCAGTCCATGGCTAAGGTAGAGGCTTTGCTAGTTGATGGGAAGTCGGTGGAATCCGCTGGAGCTGGGAGTAAGGTCCAGGTGATTTTGGATCAGACCCCATTCTATGCGGAATCTGGGGGACAAATAGGCGATCGCGGTTATCTGTCTGGGGATGCGCTATTGGTTCGCATCGAAGATGTTCAGAAGGAATCGGATTTCTTTGTCCACTTCGGTACTGTCGAACGGGGAAATCTAACGGTAGGCACAACAGTAACGGCTCAAATTGACCGGGCTTGTCGCCGTCGAGTTCAAGCTAACCATAGTGCGACTCATTTACTGCAAGCGGCTCTGAAAAAAATTGTTGACCCAAGCATCTCTCAGGCAGGCTCTTTGGTGGCTTTTGACCGTTTGCGCTTTGACTTCAATTGCCCTCGCGCTCTGACATCGGAAGAGTTAGACCAAATTGAGGCACAAATTAATACTTGGATTAGTGAAGCCCATACCGCAGATGTGGAGGTGATGCCTTTGACAAAAGCTAAGGCTAAGGGCGCAACCGCTATGTTTGGGGAAAAGTATGGCTCGGAGGTCAGGGTGATTGATTTCCCTGGTGTCTCGATGGAATTGTGTGGTGGTACCCATGTCAACAATACTGCTGAGATTGGGGTGTTTAAGATTATCTCTTCCGCAGGGGTGGCCTCTGGGATTAGGCGGATAGAAGCAGTGGCTGGACCGGCGGTGCTGGATTATCTGAATGTGCGGGATAAGGTGGTTAAGGATTTATGCGATCGCTTTAAGGCACAACCGGAAGAGTTACCTGAGCGGATTAGTAATTTACAACAGGAACTCAAGGCTACTAATAAACAGTTAGATGCCCTCAAGCAACAACTGGCTTTGGCAAAATCTGACCAGTTGTTAGCGGAAGCTAAGTCAGTCGGTGAGTTCAAGGTTTTGGTTGCCAAGATGGAGGGAGTAGAACCAGAGGGCTTAAAAAGTGTTGCGCAACAGCTACAGCAGAAGCTGGGAGAAAGTGCGGTAGTGTTGGGTTCAGTGCCTAGCCCCGACAAGGTCAGTTTAGTGGCAGCCTTTAGTAAGGGTGTTAATCAGAAAGGCTTGCAGGCTGGGAAGTTTATTGGTGCGATCGCTCTTATTTGCGGTGGTGGTGGCGGTGGACGACCTAACTTGGCCCAAGCTGGTGGAAAAGATGGCAGTAAGTTAGGGGAAGCTCTTGATAGGGCGTTGGAGCAGTTGTTGGAAGGGTTGCAGTGATTTTGGAGTGGGGGATCCCCCCTAACCCCCCTTAATAAGGGGGGGATTTGCAGAATAGTTGTATTGGTGCGATCGCTGCGCAGTTAGCGATCGCGTAGCTGCTCTGTAAGAGCATCGCAGTCAGTTTGCGATCGCTTTCGCCAATCCACTACAATGACATTGTTGAGACAGCTATGAACTGCACAGCATTGATAAATTAAAACCGTCCATAAATTAACTTGTCTGAGACAATTCTGCAAAGCTTTTAACTAGATCTTTTACCTCGGAGTCAATTTCATTCTCTTCCATCAGCGCAGCTAGTCTTGCTGAGTCTTTCTGTTTATTAAATCTCACATCAAAACGTTGACATACATTATCCAGCAAAATATCACCTGGTACTAAGTCCTTTTTTTTACTTTGCCAAATTTTTTTTACTTGACAAGTTTGTTCTTTAATTATTTCTTCTAAATCTTGTTCGGTTTTGGATAACTCTTGTCTCTGTCTTTGGTACTCATTTTTTAGCTTAGTAAGCAAAGATTTATCAGAGTCATCACTCAGCACTGCACTGCGATTTGGATAAATTGGACTACAAGTAATTTTAGTCACTTTTCGCTCTATAACAAAATCTTTGAGATCGTCAGCACATGTATCAATAGCCGTCTCTATATCAGATTCAGATATAATAGGAATATTATCTGTCTTTTCTCCTGCAAGCAGGTGCTTATACTCTATAAACTTGGAAATTGCTCTTGGGCATAGAAGATAGTTTTCCAATTCTCGTTTCTTCAAGACTATTAGTTTGGCATTATCACCAATTCTATCTGTCAAACGATCTATTTCTGAAACATCGCGCTCATCACGATCAATTACAAAGAAAATTGATATACGCCTTTTAGTAAGGAAATTAATCGTTGCTTCAGTCGCAAAATGGGCTAGATTTCTGGCACCTCCCATTGATACAAAGCCTACACTTGCCTGTGCAAGATTGATGTTACATATCAATGCCCACTCCCGGATAACATCTTCATCAGTAGGTCCTTCCACAAAAACCAATCGATCAAACATAAAAATAGAACTTAGCCTAATGCCAAGCTCACGGAGAATACTTTCTTCTTCTTCCTCAACATTAATAAGTTTAATATTGGTTGATGTGTGGCGAGATGCGAGATAAACATTATTCATTTCTGCCGTATCTAAAAAGTTAGTAGAGTGAGTTGTAATAAAGATTTGGCAGTCTTTTCCAATAGTTTTTAAGTACCTCATTATGCTAGTTTCGAGAGCAGGATGCAAATGTATTTCAGGCTCTTCAACAAGCAGTATATTTGGGTGATTAAGTTCATAATCTAAGATTAGTCTTAATGCTTCACGAATTCCCGATCCATTTACTTCAACCAGGAATTTATCCACATCGAGTTCTGCTTCTGGTTCTTCCCTGATGCTATACATTGGGCTATCTTTTGCTGCAAATGCATCAATATCAACTCCAAGTAAGGCAGACACTGTATTTTGGATGGCACGAAGCTTTTCTGGCCCTCCTCTTGTAACTTTGAGATCAAGCAATTTTGCAGCTTCGCGTTTTCCTATTGGATCTCGCCGTTCAGTAAGATATAAAACATTCATCTCGCCAATTTGTTTTATTAAATTGAGTGCATATCTTGGAACCGAATCTTCTCGTCCAGCAAAGCTATCAATTCGATTCTGAATTGGATCTGAACGCAAATTATTAGCTTTCTCTTGCATATTATCTATTAAAGATTCAATAGCATGACTAAAATCACTTTTTGAATCTGTAGACTGAATAAGTTTATCTAGTTTATCTGATAGTGAAATTGATATTCGAGAGGTATGTATGAAGTTCATTCTATGTGGATAAAGTAATCTATTTTTAAAAGAAGATTCATTAGACTTGAATTGCTTCCACTCATCTTCATCAGAAAATCTAACCAGTTCTTTGGTCAGTAATTTTACCTGTTCTATTTCATCCTCTAATTCCTGTGCGCGGCTTTCCTTAGTAAATAGTTCTTGTGCTGCGTCAGAATTAATTTCAAGAATAGTGTGAACAATTTCTTTTTCTGAACTGGTTGAACTACTATATTTACACAGTGCTATTCTTTTAACGTACGCGAATTTTTTTGGATAAGTCATTACCTCTTGGGTAACAGCTAATCTCAAGTCTAGCTCAATCCTTTCCACTGAGTTTTTTACTTGTGGAGATTCATCAACAATATCCTGTAGCAAGCTATCCCTTTCATCAAGAGAAATCTTAAAAAACATGGTTATTTCAATAGCTTTATTTTGTGACTTTTCATAGTGGTCAATAGATTCACCTATGGGTGGTTCAAGAACAATAGGCTCACCCTTATTCAATGACTCAAAGAAAGCATTTACCGCTAGTAGTATATTCGATTTTCCCGCGTTATTTTTTCCAACAATTACATTAAAGCAACCGCAATATTCAAGTGCGACCTCTTGAATACTTCTAAAGTTTTTAATATTAACGGCTTCTAACTTCATAACTTATTAGTCACTTATCAAATTAATCACGATATACCTAAACCAGCAAAGAAATCTTAAGTCTACTCTGTCTAACTATTTATCATTCCGAAACTTTCTGGATATAGATCCTATAGGGGATAAATTTGATAAATTTGACCTATATCTACCCTATATAGAATAATACCAATGATTATTATAGATGTCATTCCTTGAAAAAGTCAAGGTCAGGTCACCTGAACCAAGTTCAGGTACTTGAGATGATCGTAGCAATGTTATTCGTCTCAAGCATTATTATTACAAAACTGACAAAAATTAGTTTAGAAATTATATCACAAAATAAATCATATTTACTGGTAATCTGGATTCTCAGAAAATGAGTGGAAGAAAAGTTGAATATTTTCTTACTCTTAAGGGCAGTAGAATAAAATCTAGCTGTATCTGCATAAATCAGGCTAAAAATGGGATATGTTAGATAAAAATTATAGCAAATGGGGATTACTTCAAGCGATCTCCCTAATGGTGAAATGAGTATTGTTTGTTGAGATAACGGTGAAGATAAGCGAACGAGAATAATTTTTGCTAATCAACAGGCTGGCCATGCTCGATTTTGGTTCAGGGATTTGTTAGCTTCTGCTGCTAGTCTCCCCTAATTTCAACTAATGTTTCACCAGACCGTAGAAGCTCTAGTGCTTCTGGTAAAGTAACAGTCAAAATTTCTCGCAACCGATCATTTGAGGTGTTACCACAGGTCAACCAGATAATTTGAGGTGGTGAGCCAAGGCGATCGACTAGATCGACAAAATCACTGTCTTTAGTCATGAAGATAACGCTTTGAGCCTTTGCTGCCTCAAAAATCTCAGGATCTTCAGCATCTCTCAAACCAATATCCCGTAAAGCTAATGCTGTCACTCCAAAAGTATTGTTAATCCAAGTTGCAATCCCAGGCGACAAATTTGCGTCTACCCAAATTGTCATGGCACCAGCACCGGATGATTAAGCTTACGTGAGGCATATAGAAGTGCTGCCTGCAAATCATTTGCTTCTAAATCAGGCATTTCTGCTAAGATTTGCTCAGCACTCAGTCCAGCCGCAAACAAATCCAGTACATCGGATACTCTAATTCTCATACCTCGAATACAAGGGCGACCACCGCACTGTCTCGGATTAATGGTAATTCTTTTAAGCAAATCTGACATATAGTTTTACTCCAGACTGAATTTTAATCTCGCTATATAGGGTTTATTATAGCTATGCTAAATCCTGTATTTTCGTAAGCGGTAAGCGGTAAGCGTTCAGTGGTCAGTGGTCAGTGGTCAGCTTATTTTATTCAAAAGCACCTCAAGGTGGCACAGGCTTCTAGCCTGTGGTGGCACAGAGTTCGACCCTGGGACGTAGCGCATTAGCTGATAGCTGATAGCTGATAGCTGAATGCTTACCTGCTCCCTAAACCCAGGACTCAAGTAGCAAAAAAGTCGCTGATAACTGCGATAAAAGTGTCCGCTAAATAGCTAAATAAAATCCTCAATCACTGCTGTTACCGCTTCATAATACTCTTCAGAAATACCTAACGTTCCAGCCAATCGAACGGTTTGCACCTGTTCTAACTCCGCCATCGCTATCATTTCCGCTTTTGATTTAGGTGGCGCATTTTCCGCTAATATCATTAATACGGGCATGGGAACAGAGCCTAAAAGCTGCAAAAATTCCTCCCGATTAGCTACAGGATCGATTGTGCCAGTAACAAAGGCAGCCGAGGCATATCTGCCGCCATCTTTGGAAGTGATTTTGTGTTTTTGGGCGATAAATTCGGGAGTTAGTTTGCTCTGATCCACATAGACGTGGCGTTTATACATCAAGCGCAGAAATGAAGGGGTAGTGTTGAGATAGTATAGAGTCTGACCTAACCAGGGCGATCGCACTAGGTTTTTTACTCCGTTTCTCACTCCATCCGGTAAACCCATTACTCTTAACGGTCCTTTCCAAGTGGGAGCCACTAAAATTAGTTTAGAAATACTATCTGGATTATCTTGGGCAAATTTCAAAGCGTATCCGGAAGCATGACCGGCAGCCATTAAAATAATTGAGCTATTATTAAAAACAGAGTTAACAAAATCTGCTAATAACTGCTGAAATAATACAGGATTGTAATCCACAGGAGGGCATTGAGACTCGCCAAATCCTAACCAATCTAGAACGGTAACTTGATAGTTGGTAGCGAGTAGATTGGCAATACCTTTCATTTCTGTACGACTAGAAACGGTACTAAAAGCAGGCAGTAACAGTACGGGGTTTCCTGCGCCGATAGTTTCGTAGACCACTCGATACTGTCTGTCTTGCCAATTCCAGTTGTAGAAATTTTTGGTACCGCCAATACCAGAGTTAATCTGAGTCGGATTAGTTGCTGTAGTCATATACCAAAGGGAACAGGGAACAGGGAACAGGGAACAGGGAACAGGGAGTAGGGAGTAGGGAGTAGGGAAAAGGTAACAAAAATTATCACAATTCCTACACGGATTGGTATAGTCATATGGGTGCATGTAATAATTGTAAATCTATAACTAAAAGAAGTGTGGGTAGATATGGAAATAGGGAATATTTTTATTAAGGGTAATTGTTATATAGCGTTTCTAGGACTCATGAGGTACACATTATTTTTTACCTCTTCCCTCTTCCCTCTTCCCTCTTCCCTGCTCCCTGCTCCCTGCTCCCTGCTCCCTGCTCCCTGTTCCCTAAAAACCATAAATTTGTACCTCACAAGTCGTAGAATTGCTATAACATGATATTAGCATTCTATTGCCAAAGAGTGTTTTTTCATGGATTGAGATCCATCCTTGGCTACTGCCCTATTGACTTAATAAAAATTAACATAATCAACGGGTATGTTATGAAATAATTCGAGACATCGGGAGCTCTACTGATTAACATGAAACCTCGGATTGACCGACTTGTGGCAGCAAGTCCCTTTGTGCTGTGTTCTCTACTGGGTGCAACTACGGCATTAGGGCAAATCACCCCAGATAATACCCTGGGGAAGGTCAGCTCTGTGGTAACCCCCAATGTCAATGTTAACGGTAACCTGGCAGATTTGATAGAAGGTGGCGCGATTAGAGACAGTAATCTCTTCCACAGCTTTTCAGATTTCAATGTGGCAGAGTTCGGGCGAGTTTATTTTGGCTTACCTGCTGGAATTGCCAACATCTTGAGTCGCGTAACTGGAGGTAATATTTCCAATATTTTAGGAACTCTGGGAGTGTTGGGCAATGCTAACTTATTTGTGATAAATCCAAACGGTATTGTCTTCGGTCCCAATAGCAGACTGGATGTGGGAGGGTCATTTTTTGGGAGTACTGCTGATAGTGTGTTGTTTGACGATGGCACAGTATTTAGCGCTAAAAATCCCAATGGGAAACCGTTATTAACTATTAATATACCATCTGGGTTGCAATATGGTTCAAATCCAGGAAGTATTACTAATCAGTCTAGGGAGTTTCAGGTACCAGATGGTCAAACCATAGGGCTAATTGGTGGTGAGGTTACTATTCCTGGTGGCGCTCTATGGGCATTTAATGGACGGATTGAGCTGGGGAGTGTTGGTTCTAATGGTGTGGTGAAATTGACACCAACCGATACTAGTTTTGTGTTGGATTATTCACCAGTTCAAGAGTTTCAGGATATTAGTTTGTCCGACGGTGCTTTTGTCACTACCAGTGGGGAAGGTGGTGGGAGTATGCAGGTGCAGGGAGCTAATGTGAGTTTACGCGATCGCTCTCGTGTATTAGCGAGTACCCTCAGAAGTCAGAATGGCGGTGGGATAGTGGTTGAGGCTTCACAGTTGAGTCTTGAGGGTGGTTCTCAAATAAATACAAATGTATTGGGCTCAGGACAGGGGGGAAAGTTGACAGTGGATGCCTCTGAATCTGTTCGAGTAATTGGTGTATCGGCTGATGGTACTCTCAGCGCTTTGAGAGCCCAAGTTTTTCCAGGAGCCACAGGAAATGGGGGAAATTTGAATATTACCACTGGGCAGTTAATGGTCTCTGATGGAGCAGTTGTTTCAGCTGGCACTTTTGGTGAAGGGGACGGCGGAGATTTGACTGTGAATGCCGACTCTAGGGTTCTACTCATTGGTACAACAGCCGATGGTCGGTTTGGCAGTGGCTTGTTTACTGCCACTCAAAGGGCAGGAAAAGCGGGAGAGTTGAATATTACCACTGGGCAGTTAATGGTCTCTGATGGAGCACAAGTTTCAGCTGGCACTTTTGGTCTTGGGGACGGGGGAAGCTTAAGTGTGAATGCCTCCTCTAGTGTTCAAGTGATTGGTACCTCAGCCAATGGTCAGTTTTCCAGCGGCTTGTTTACTGCCACTCAAAGGGCAGGAAAAGCGGGAGAGTTGAATATTACCACTGGGCAGTTAATGGTCTCTGATGGAGCACAAGTTTCAGCTGGCACTTTTGGTCTTGGGGACGGGGGAAATTTGACTGTGGATGCCTCCTCTAGTGTTCAACTGATTGGTAGATCAGCCGATGGTCGGTTTGGCAGCGGCTTGTTTACTGCCACTCAAGGGACAGGAAATGCAGGAGATTTGAAGATTAGCAGTGAGCAGTTAATTGTCTCTGATGGAGCACGAGTTAGTGCTAGAAGCCTTGAACAGGGCAGTTCAGCAGGCACCGTAGATATTAATGCCGACTCCATCTTCCTAAACAACAATGGAATCATCACAGCAGAAACAGGAGGAGACAAAGGCAATATTACTCTATCTTCCCGTGACATCCGACTCCTCAACAAAAGCAAGATTACCACTGACGCTGAGAATACCACTGGGGGCAATATAGTCATTGATACTGATACCCTAGTCGGTCTGGGAAATAGCGACATCACAGCTAATGCTCAACAAGGCCGAGGAGGTAGTGTGACCATTAAGGCAAAAGGCATCTTTGGTTTAGAGTTTCGAGACCGTGAAACTCCAGAAAATGACATCACCGCCACCTCCGAACTTGGCCCATCCTTCAACGGTCAAGTCATACTCAAAACCTCAGTAGACCCGACCTCAGGCTTAACCGAATTGCCAGGAAGCCCGGTAGACGCAGAAGCCATCCTGGCCAATGACCTTTGTGGCTTTGAGAATAATCGGATTGCTGGCGGCAGTTCCTTTACCATTAGCGGAAAAGGCGGGTTACCAGCTAGTGCAGACGATCCGGTGATTAATACTGACAGAACAGTGGGCTGGCTCTCTCGTCCTGGCTTAGCCAGCAGCAGACAAGCATTACAAAAGCAACCTAAGGCCAAAGGCCACGCTACGCGAACAGTCAGACCCCCTCAAGACAAAAAAGTGATTATCGAAGCCCAAGGCTGGGTAATAGCAAAGGATGGCACGATTATTCTGACGGCGCAACCGTTTAGGGGTACTCCTGTGGAGCAGATATTGCCCAATCTTGATTGCCATTCGGGAGTCGGGAGTCGGGAGTCGGGAGTCGGGAGTCGGGAATAGGGACATGAAAAAACTATCATTTATATTTGCAATCGCATTAACCTGCTTCCTGCCATCCGGGAAAGCATTATCAAATTCTCCAGCAATCACACCCGATTCCCGATTCCCAATTCCCGATTCCCAATTCCCGATTCCCGATTCCCGATTCCCGCTTCCCGATTCCCTAGACCAACAAGCCCAACACCTCTATGAAACAGGGCAATATCAAGAGGCGATACTGTTGTTAGAGCAAATGATTAGTAACTACACCGAGAGTGGCGACATTATTGGTCAGATTAATTGCTTAGTAAATCTAGCTTTAGTTTATCAAACCTTGGGAGACCTAGACCAAGCTAAACAAACACTATCCCAGAGTTTTAGCCAACTATCACAACTTGATAATACCACAGAACGTCAACAATTACAAGCCCAAATTCTAGAAGTACAAGGACAAGTCTACTTATCACTAGGTCAGGGGGAAAAAGCCTTATCAACTTGGCAGCAAACGAGTGCTATCTACCAAGATATCGGAGACTTAACTAGATTAACAGAAAGTCAGATTTACCAGGTGCAAGCCTACCGAGTATTAGGGTTGTATAATCAAGCCACTAAAACCTTAACTGAAATCCAGGAAACTCTCCAAAACCAACCTGATAGCAGCCTCAAAAGTACCGCCCTACAATACCTAGGTGATGTGCTGCGCCGAGTAGGTAAATTCAAGGAATCTCAAGCAATTTTACAACAAAGTTTAGCCATAGCGGAAACATTACCAAATCAGACCTTGATTGCTGAAAATCTTCTCAGTTTAGGAGATACAGCTAGATTAAAAGGTGAAACAGAAGACGCTTTGAATTTCTATCAACGGGTTGTGGAGGAATCTCCCTTACCCCATCTGAAGATTCAGGGACAATTAAATCAACTGAGTGTATTGATAGCTAAACAAGAGTGGTCACAAGCCAGAGCGTTATTGCCTGCTATCGACTATACCTTAAGGACATTATCTCCCAGTAAAACCGCAATCAATGCTAGAATTCAGCTAGCTAAAACCCTATTAAAAAGTCAAAATTCACAACTGACAACTCCCAACTCCCTGGCTACTTATCTCGCGGATGCCATTAAGCTGGCTAGGGATTTAGGAGATAAAAGAGCCGAAGCTGAAGCCATCGGTAACTTGGGGACATTATACGAAAACCAATCACGTCTTGATGAAGCCCAAGACTTGACCGAAAAAGCCTTACTAATTGCTCAAGAAATCCAGGCTCCGGATTTAGCCTATCAATGGCAATGGCAACTGGGCAGAATTCTAAATCTAAGAGGATATCTGAAAAGTTTTTTTATACTGGATTTTGCCCCCCTAGCCCCCCAACTTTGGGGGGAAAAAGAGTCAATTTTATTCTAAAAGTCCCCCAAAATTGGGGGATTTAGGGGGCTTGGATGTAGCAAATGAGACTTCTCAGACAACCTCTAAAAGAAGATAAAAAAGGCGCTCGCGCGGCCTATTCTCAATCCGTGCAAACCCTCAAATATATCCGTAGCGACCTAGTCGCCATTAGTAGCGATATTCAGTTTGGGTTTCGAGAGAGGGTTGAACCAGTCTACCGAGAATTAGTAGGACTACTCCTAGAACCGAATGCATCTCAAGAAAACCTCAAACAAGCACGAGATGTAATTGAATCCCTACAACTAGCAGAACTAGACAACTTTTTTCGGGATACCTGTCTAGATGCTAAACCAGTTAATATCGACGAAATTGACCCGAAAGCCGCGATCTTCTATACCATTATCTTGCCAGACCGCCTCGAAGTAATTGTCACCTTGCCCGGACAACCTCTGCGCCAGATCACCACTAACTTACCTCAACCAGAAATAGAACACCAACTGGCTTCGGTAATCAGAAATATTACTAGCCCTTGGCGAGCTCTGAGAAAGGAAAACTTACAAACAATACACGACTGGTTAATCGGTCCGATTGAAGCTGAACTAGCCAACAGTAACATCCGCACTCTAGTATTTATCCCCGATGGGGCTTTGCGCAATATTCCCATGTCTGTGCTTTATGACGGGGAACGCTATTCCATCGAGAAATACAGTATTGCTGTAGCACCTAGTTTACAATTAATCGACTCTCAAGCCAATGTCAGACAAAACGTTTCGGTTCTAAGTGCTGGAGTGGCGGAAGTTCGTCCCCATCGTCCCAATTTAGGAGCACTTCCTGGGGTGAAGGTGGAATTAGAGAATATCAACGCCGAAGTTCCCTCATTGATTTTACTCAATGAGTCCTTTACTGAATCGAACTTCAATACAGAAGTTAATACCTCTGCTTACGAAGTCGTTCATCTGGCCACTCATGGTGAATTTAGTTCAGTCGCTGAAGAAACCTTTCTGCTGACCTGGGACGAGGAGATCAATATCAATGAGTTAAATACTCTGATCTCAGCCGATCAAAAGCAAAAAAATCCCATCGAATTACTCGTCCTCAGTGCTTGTAGAACAGCCGCAGGAGACTCCCGAGCGGCGTTGGGATTGGCTGGAGTAGCAGTGCGATCTGGTGCACGCAGTACCCTTGCCAGTCTCTGGTCTGTGGACGATGTAGCCACTACAGAGTTAATGACTCGCTTCTATCAGAGGTTAGCTAAGGGCAATGTTACCAAGGCTGAAGCGTTACGTCAAGCTCAACAGGATCTGTTGCAGAGCGAGGCATATAATCACCCCATTTACTGGTCGGCTTTTATTTTGCTGGGAAATTGGTTGTGAGGAGCTTCGGAGTAGGGAGTAGGGAGTAGGGAGTAGGGTGTAGGGAGTAGGGTGTAGGGTGTAGGGAATCGGGAATCGGCAAAAGCGATTGACCTTTGGTCACGCTACGCGATCGCATCCGGTGTCGGGTGCGTTATTAAGGCACCAAGCCAAGGATAATGATGCTCTGGGCTGATATATCGGTCGTGGTAACGATGTAGTGGTTTGGCTAGGATCTCGTAAAGGTAATGGGAGCTGTTACGGTCGATGCCCGGTATTACCCGGGGCACCTCCGATTCAGAACCGGACGTGAGACTTTCATCTCATCCGGCTCCTGGATATTCTCCCCCTTAGGGGTGCTCCAGTGTATCTGTTGATGGCAGCTTTGATGAACTGCTAATAAGTTCTTTTTAGACCAATTGTCGTGGTTTCCATCAATGTGATGGAGGTGTACAGATTCGTCTTCTAAAAACTTCAATCCACAGTGTCCACAGGAATGGTTTTGCTTTTTCAATGCGTCGGAGATAGTATCAGAGTATAGGCGTGAATTCCTTTTACTCCAATAGACTAAGTCGCCGTCGTAGGGTGACTTAGTCCCCTTTACGTTCACGTGTTGGTTTTGTCTGTATCCTACTTTTGGGAATGCCTTTTGACATAGTTCATTTGCTCTATACCGACTTACTTTCTTTTCCTTTCGGAACTTTCGGTGGGCAGTGAGGTTCATGAACCATAGCGAATCCCTAGAGCTGCTCATATCACAACTGTTGTGGTGATTACGCCATCCGCGAACGATAGGGGCTAGCTTTTTGGCTTTTACTTCAGCACCATAGTTTGAGTTGTTGACTACGGCTTTAATCTTTTGGCGGATTGCTCTATGATTTTCCTCTGAGGGAATGCATGAGAACTTTCCGTCTTTTCTGACGCGGAATTTCCACCCCAGAAAGTCAAATCCGTCTGTCGTTTTAGTTAGCTTGGTCTTTTCTTCACTGATTTCCATCCCTCTTTCTGCCAAAAAGTTTTTAACTTTTTGGAGGATTTTATCAGCGTCGTCTTTTGGCTTTAGTATAAACACCATATCATCTGCGTATCGCAGGCTGGTGTGTATATCTTCTATTCCGTTGAGTGCGATATTGGCGCTTTTGTGGGCTGACTACCCCGCCTTGGGGAGTTCCCTGCTCCGGGAATTCTGGATTGATGCCTGCTTTGAGACACCTGAAAATCCCCATTCTCAGGCATGCAGGGGCTAGCAATCTATCCATGATGGAGGTGTGGGAAATGCGGTCAAAGCATTTCTTGATGTCTAGTTCGATGACGCGTTTGTTGATGCCGTTACAGTTTGATTTTAGTTGGTCAAATAAACGTTTTTGGACATCTTGTGCGCATCTACCTGTTCTGAATCCGTAGCTGTTGCCACTAAATGTGGCTTCATGTGCAGGTTCTAGAGCGAATTTTGCTAAACATTGCCATGCTCTGTCGGCTATGGTTGGTATCTTAAGCATCCGGATTTTCCCGTTCTTTTTCTTGATTGGGACTTCACGGAGTCGGCTATGCTTCCAGTCGGAGGCATAGTCGTTCAATGCTTCAACCAGTTCCATGCGTTGTCTGTAATTGAGGCTTGACTTGCCATCAATTCCAGCTGTCTTTTTTCCCTTATTTAGCTGTGTCACTTGGCGGACTGCAAAAAGCTGTGCTGCTCGGGATTTCATTATCAGTTTCTGTAGAGACCGGGCTTTCTTCAAGTCACCAGCTCGAACTGCTTTATATACTCGTTTTTGTAGGCGGAAAAGATTCTGGCGGAGTTTCTTCCACTTTTGGCTTTTCCAGAGGTCGCTATATCTATTTGACATGCGTCTACCTATGCTCTCCTAGAACTTGTATACTCTGAATACCCGTCACCAGTTTCCGGTGACATCCTACCCGACAGTGAGGATTAAGTTTGACATAACTTACTGTAGGTTCGACCTGTCTACAGACTCATTATTGCTGTCGTTTTTACTTGTTCCATTCACTAGATTGTTATGGTGATTTAGGGCAGTCCAATTCGCCTATTCCCACATCGGAGATTACAGTCGTCAATTTTAGAACACTGTGATGATAATCGGGAATAAAGTCTCGCTTTGGCTCTATCAGATTGCGGCTCATTCGTTAGACGCTTTTTCAGGACTTTTGCTACTGTTACCCTTGTCACCTTCCCCGTTAGCGCCAGTGTCTAGCATCTGAGACTAGTCTGATTGCGCCCTGGTGCCAGCTTCACTCTGTAAGAATGTCAGTCTACTCGGTGTGGCCAAGGTAGGGATTAAACTAAGCCGGTGAGTCGCCTCACTGACTCGTCTTCAAAACCGGACGTGAAAGTTTCCCTTCATCCGGCTCCTCATCATAGGAACCATTGTCATTGGTACCTCTAGAACGGATTGTTATCTAACTCATTAGAGTTGATTTTCTTTCCGTGTTTTTCATCGTGGCAATGTAGGTGTAGTAATTCTAGATTCTTGTCTAGGTTACTTCCACCAAGTGAACGTGGTTTGATATGGTGTATTTCCAACAAGTCTTCTGTCCTAAAGGTGAGACCACAGTGAGCACATTTCCCTTTTTGCCTTTTCAAAAGTCTTCCCAATGAGCTGGTCATTTCAGGATGTTTCTGCATCCGGGTACTCCAATAAATTAGGTCGCCGTCGAAAGGACTCCGGATATCTTTTACCTTTATGTGCCTGACTATTGGAGTTTTGGCATGTTTCGGGAGGTAGTTATCCTCTTTGGTCATGAATACCCAGTTGTCTATCTTCGGGGCGTCCCAGGGTTTTTTAGGTTTCTCAACCTTAGTTCCCCAGTATTTCTTGTTCACCCAGGTCTTGGATTTGTTGGGGTGTCTCCTGTATCCCCATCTTTGGAGTTTGTTCCAGAGTAAGTTGTCCATTTTGGAGTAGGTTTTCTTACTTACAACGGCGCTGTAGTAATTACACCATCCTCTTATAATGGGTTTGAGATGCTTGATGAGAGCTTCTTGTGGAGCGGCTTTGTGTCTGTCAATGACTTTTGCAAGTCGCTCATAATACTCTTTCACTTTTCTTTCGGATGGCTTGATTAAGGTTTTAAAACCTTGTTTTGACCAGTTTTTCCCTACTTTATGTTGTCGGATATTGAATCCGAGGAAGTCAAATCCGTCAAAAGTGTGGGTTATTTTGGTTTTACTTGGTTTTAATTCCAAGCCTATGTCTTTTAGCCAGACCTCAATGATTCTTTGACATTCTTTTACCACTTCTTGGTCTTTGTGCAATATGACAAAGTCATCTGCATATCGGATGAAGGTTAATGCTTTTTTGTTCTTCTGTTTTTCACCAGGTAAACTTCCAGCGAATTCCTTAATCCGGTTTTCCATTCCGTGGAGAGCTATGTTCCCTAAGAGTGGTGAGATAATGCCACCCTGAGGAGTACCCTCTTCTGTAGGGGAGAATGTGCCCTTATCCATCACTCCTGCATTTAGCCATTGTTTGACTAATCGCCTCATGGATGGATAAGCATTTAATTTTGTTAAGAGAACATTGTGGTTAATTTTATCGAAGCACTTGGATATATCGGCATCTAATACCCACTTGGGTTTTTTATTGATGCTACAATATATTGCCCCGATGGCGTCATGACAAGACCGTCCTGGTCGGAAACCATAAGAGTTCGCTTCAAAGATTGCTTCCCATTCAGGTTCTAATGCCTGTTTGGCAAGTGCTTGTAAAGCCCGGTCGTATATGGTTGGTATCCCTAGAGGCCGCTTTTCTGACTTTCCAGGTTTGGGTATCCAGACCCTTCTAGTTGGTTGTGGCTTTCGGTAGATTTTTAGGCTGACTACTAAGTCGAGTCTTTGCCTATTGGTTAAGGCTTTTTTCCCGTCTATTCCGGCAGTCTTTTTGCCCTTGTTTTGTTGGGTAACCTTTCTGACCGCAATCATTTTTGCTGACCAAGATTTCATCAGGGTCTTTTGCAGTTTTCTTACCACGCTCACGTCACCACGTTGAGAGGCTTGATATATCCGCTTTTGTAACTTAAATACAGTTTGTTCCAGCTTCCGCCAGTTAACCGTATTCCATTCCACCTTTGGGGCGAACCCCCGAGTTTTAGACATTTTAATTACTACTCATAGCTATATCTTTTCCTACAACGTAAGTCCGTCAGCATATCCTGGATATTACTCCAGGCGTTGGCTTCTGACTTAATCTTTCTCACATAGGCCATGCGGCTAACTACCTACTCAAGAATCGACCTTCTTGAGAGCACCTATGGAGTTATTTCGTTCCTGATAACCATTCTCTGGACTTTTAGGGTGATACTCTCCACCGGGAACTTAGTGAAATCATTATAAAAGTGACTAACCTTATAATCCTTTATGTTCCGTTAGCTTTTTGCTTGTAGCGTGTCAGCTTGTTTCGCTACTTGAGACTGACGATGGTTCTGGTGTATCTTCCTTGCGTACCCATGAGTTCAACTGCCTGTTACTAACTCCACCTTTAGCTGGTAGAGCTTCACTATTCGACCCCGCTTTAACCTAGAGTTTGTTACTTCTCAGTGATTAGGGGTAGGGCTGTCACTCGGATTTCACGAGGGTCAGAAGTTACCGAAAGAATAGTGCAGCCTTTATGGTCAGCAGGTTAGGCATCATAGGAGTAAGGTTTTGTACTAAGGCTGCACTATTCTAAGGTTTTGTCTCCGGGTTGGTATTTCACCAACATGGTTATCAAGTTGTCAAGGTTCAGTTACCTTGCGACTAATCTCCCATACCTTTATAGGGTGTGGTTTCTAGTCAACGAATCGCACAGTCACTTATCTCCTAAAGGAGCGGGTTTTCACCGCTATCCAATGAACAGTTATAACACTATGGGATATTTTCCCGCAGGTTACCTAAGTCATACCCCTCTAGTTTCTAGAGGCTCCTACTTAGAACAAGCCGCACAAAATCACGAATTGTGTACGACTACCGTGTGGGTAAATAACTGATATAGCACTACGCATTAAAGTTAGGACATTGATACAAGCTGAAAACCTTGTGTAGTGAACTTTTGCCTCTTGCCTCTTGCCTCTTGCCTCTTGCCTTGCGCGTAGCGCTATAACTGATAACTAATTTAAATACATAAGGATGAAAAGATGACAAACACTAATTTTGTTGGTACTTGGAAGCTGATTTATTGGGAAAGTAAAACTCCAAAGGGAAACGTTTCCCACCCAATGGGTAAAAATCCCATTGGTTATCTTACATACACAGAATATCAACATATGTCTGCTACCATTATGAGAGAAAATCGCCCGAATATTGATATTCCTACTGAAGAGCTTATCAAAGCAAGACAAGTCTTATTAAAACCCTGGTTATTAATCAATGGGTGGAAGTATATTAAAGGTATCTTTAGATATCTTCACGCATCCACTAACTACATTTCCTATAGCGGTAAATATGAAATTAAAGGAAACAAAGTCGTTCATCATGTGGAAGTTAGCCTTATTCCTGACTGGACTGGTACAGACTTGGAACGTACTTTTGAATTTTCATCAGATAGCAGGCTAGTATTGAGTACACCTACTCAAGATGGCAATCATCATTATCTAACCTGGGAGCGCATCTAAGCACCTAAACAAAATTAATTTCCTACTACGAATCTCTGTAACCCTTACAGCGTAAGGCTTTGAATTTTGCAAAATGTGTAATTAATTTTGTGCACCTGCTTAACTTAAGATTTATCGTCTGATCCAAAACAAAACTATTCGAGTGCGATGCTCTTTTAGTGCGTTCCCGTAGCGGCTCTGTTCCCGTAGCGTGGCCTTTGGCCTTAGAGGATATCTCCCAAGTTTTTTGATACTGAATTTTGCCCCCCTAGCCCCCCAACTTTGGGGGGAACAAGAGTCAATTTGCTTCTAAAAGTCCCCCCCGGTGCGCTTTCCGTAGGCGAATTAAATTCGCCACGGGTCGCACCGCAAAATTGGGGGATTTAGGGGGCTTGGATGTAGCAAATGATACTTCTCAGACAACCTCTTAAGACCATCACTGTTGTGACTTCTTGGTTGTGTTTCAAGCAGGGAAAAAGTCAACTTAGTAATTCCCTAAGTAGTCAATGAATGGTAAATTCCCACTAACTGCATTATACAAGGGCAGATCTGCCGTGATGAACTTAGCTGCCATTGCCTCTGCTAAGGCTAGATAGAGGGCATCATAGACAGTCCGCTCAAAAGCTGCTCCCAAACTATAGGCTCTGGGTAGAATAGTTTCTGTCTCTACTGTTGGCACAGAGAGTGCTAGTAGGTGGGCAATGAGACTATTTCCCTCTGGCTCAGTAATCAAACCCACTCTTTGTCTTTTCCAGATAATATTTCCGACTTCTGCTAGCATCAATTCTGGCGCAATTAAATCTACTCTGGATAACTCCCAATCGTTACGCACAGCCAAAGCCTGTTTGGTTAATGGCTCCACAAACAACCACTTAGCAACAACGCTACTGTCAATCACCAATAGCATTATCGGTTCCGGTCTTGATTAATTTGCTCCACTGAATCAGGCATAATACCAACTCGGGCAAAGATGCTTTCTCTAGTGCGATCAATTCCTTTGAGAACCTCTGCTGACGGTCGCTGGGAGAGTCGCACAGACCGTTCCAATAACACTAAAATCTGTTGATTGACAGAACGGCGTTCTCGGGCAGCCATGTCTTTAATCTGTTGGTAAAGCTCTTCAGGAATATCTCTTAGACTTAAATTGGTCATGGTTTTCACTAATGCTTACACTATTATGATAGCATAGTGATATCAAACTAACCCATTCGACTGGGATGCCCTTTTAGTATATTATTGGTATAATATTTATACCAATATGATGTGGAATTTGAATTTGACGACTCTAAAAGCCAATCTAACTTAGCAAAGCACGGAATCAACTTCAAAGAGGCACAACAGATATGGGACGATTCTAATCGAGTGGAAATCCCTGCTCGAACAGAGGACGAAGCGAGATTTTTTGTCATCGGTAAAATCGCTCAAAAATGCTGGTCAGCCATCATTACCTATCGACAAAACAGAGTACGGATTATCTCAGTCCGGCGATCGCGAAAAGAAGAGGTAGCCATTTATGAAAGCAACAGAATTTGATGCCAAATTCGATCAGGGGGAAGACATTACTGAATTCTTAGACCTTTCCCATGCTAAACGTCCTGGATATGAGCAGAAACGAGTTAATGTTGATTTCCCAACTTGGATGATTGAAGCATTGGATCGGGAAGCAAAACGATTGGGGGTCACCCGTCAGTCAATTATTAAAGTATGGCTCGCTGAACGACTTGAACAGCTATCGTCTTAAAAACCTTTATATAAAAGAATGCGATTCTCTTAAGGCCAAAGGCCACGCTAAGCGAATAGAGCCGCTAAGCGATTGGCCTATGGCCACGCTAAAAGCGATTGGCCTATGGCCACGCTAAAAGCGATTGGCCTATGGCCACGCCAAAGGCGATTGGCCTATGGCCACGCTAAAAGCGATCGCGCTCATCCTCTAACCTACGTTATCGGGATAGAGTACCTAAATAGAATTGTGATAATTTTTGTTCCCTGTTCCCTGTTCCCTGTTCCCTGTTCCCTTTGCTAGAGTATGTCAATAGCTATCACTTCGGCTTTGTGAGCATCACGCGCCAAAAAACAAAAGCAATTAAGGATGCATAACCTAATACTGTTAGCCACTCCTCCAAAGTGCCCATACCCAAGAAAACTGTGTTATCCATAAATACAGAATAAATATATAGTAATTATTATACTCATATTGAATGGTCTAATTCTGAAACATCAGAGTAACCAGTGATTACTCAAGCTCAGATGGCTTTTGCTGTTGCTCTTCCAAAAACAGCTCTACAGCCCGATTAAACTCTTCCGGTTCTACTAAAAATGGCCAATGATTGCCAGGCACTTGACGGATAGTTAAATTTTTTAAATAAGTTTTATAGGGTTTTAGTTGCCCATCGGCACGATTAAGACCTTTTTCTGGTACTATCAATACTGTAGGAATTTCAATAATTTCCGTTAGTCCTGCTACGCGCATCACGTCTTCAAAAATCTCATTTCTGGCCTGAACCACAAATTTACTGCCCCAACTGCTATCAACTTTAGGTTCAATGCTGGCTTTAAATACTTGTTGCTGAAAGGGACTCCAACCCCGGTATTGTTTTAATTGTTTAGCTTGTGCTTCCGCTTGCTCATAACTGACAAAGGGTCCCATAGCTTTGACAAAAGGCAACACACGGAAGAGTAGGGGAAACAGAACTTTAAACCACATCGGAATTTTCCCCATGAAAAAGGGATCCACCAAAATTAGGCTGCGGAATCGGGATGGATTTTGCTTAGCCCAAATCGGAACTAATTTACCAGTCCAGGAGTGACCGAGGATATGAGCACTAGACCATCCTAGGTGATTCATTAACGCTTCTAAATCGGCAATGTGATCATCAAAAGTATAGCCTTGATCCGGCTTGCTACTTTCCCCATGACCGCGCAGATCTGGAGCAACGATATGATACTTTGAACCAAGGTAATCCCCGAGACTAGACCACACTAGGCTATGGTCTGCTAATCCATGTAAGAGTAACAAGGGAGTTTGGCCTTGGTTCCATTCTAGGTAAGACAGTTGGATGTCTGGTAAGTCTAAGGTTTGACGTATGGGCATTAAGTTTCCTCTTCCGAAGATTCTTCATCCACCATCAAAACATAATCTGGCATCTGTGCTGCTAAGTGAAGAACAATTGGGCGAGCAAGGGGAGAGTTGTATTGCAATGCCATCTGACGTAATTCGTGTGTCACTATTGCCCAATGCTCCGGCTTATCTCCTGGTTGTATACAAGCGACTGTTAATTCAACTATTTGTGGATGTGTCCAGTTTTCTTTAGGTTTTTTAAACTTACTGGAATCATGGCTTATCTTTGACATTGTAGAAGCTTTTTCACCAATGCTGAGAAATATCCGGTCATTGCTTTTGGTATCAAAGAGTCCATAGGTCGATGTAGCTAATTTTTCCAAGTCTACCAAATCATAAAACAATTTGACCTTCTGTTTGTCTGTATCATGGAGAGCATACCAGTTTGGGCTTTCTTCATCTTCACGGACTCGAACGACCCGAAGGTTTGGTATTAATTGAGGAGACTCTAGCCCGAACACTAAGCCTTCTTGAGATATTTCGCTATCTTGTAACCATTTCCAATACCTTCGTAAATTTTGAGCATCACACAGTAGTAGTGTATCTTTACCTCTTAATTCTTTGCGTTGTAGCATTCCTCTTATAAATCGTTTAATTTCTGAGGATTTTTGTTTGTCATCACCTGTTATCGATTTCCCTAATTTATTTAGTTTAACCAACGCTTCATCGTAGGGTAACCATTTAGATAAACCATTAAAAGTGGCTTCAATGCTTTGGGAATCGGAACGCATTTTGACCATACATGGTATCAGTTGTTGTTTCCCATGAGCGCTAGTTTTACCAGTGCGGCTAACTAACCATAAAGCAACATAAGTAATTGGGTCGGGAAGTGTTACTGATGGGATAACTATCCGTGGCGGAGTTATCTGTACTCCCAAAGAGCGCAGTAGATCTAAAACAGAACTTATCGCTTTCTGTACTAGTTGGTTTTGTAATTGTTGAGTTGTATTGTTAAATTCCTCATGGTTGGGAGCAATAAATTGTGATACTCTATCAATTTTTTCTTGGGCAAAACCTAAGCGGATAGCTGCTTTGGGGTCTGTCCATTTAGACTTCCAATGGTTTTCATCATACAGTTCAACGAATACTCCGACTTTTCCTGTTGTAGGCGGCATGTCCTTAATTGTTTCTGCTATTTCACCCATGCAGATTTTGATAGCATCTTTTCGTTTTTGGGAAATTGTTTTATTATTATCTGTAGATAAAGGTAAAGGTTCTGCTAATTTACCTATTGGTTGGGAGCGTATAGTGAGGGTCAAATCTATATCTGGGAAGTGATGAGTTATATCTGAGAAGTTATCAGTATTTTCTGTTGATATTGTCAATCCCAGGCAATAGCATACTGCTTTTCTAAGTGCATCTAGTGTTGACTCGTGAATATACCAAATCTCAATGGTTAGCTCTTTACCAATACAGTTACCTATGGCTTTAGGGAGTCTTTTAGCTTCTTTTTCATAGTTTTTTAGTTTTTTTGAATTAGCAATAGTCCAAGATATTCCATCTGGCTTAGGTAAGTCAAATGGTTCAGCGGATACTTTGGAATTTATGTTATACTTAAATCGCTGATAGTTTATGCTCTCCCAATTATCTTTTAACAATAGTGCAATTTGTTCCATTAATTGACGATAGTCATTTGGTGGAAATCCTTTACCTACCTTATGTTTTGGATTCATTCCATCTTTGTAAGTGATACAAATGTTAGGACTATCATCAATATTCAGAGCTTGTACCGGATTCGCTAATATTTGTTTTGGAGTGTAAGGTAGAGGATTAACCTCAGCTAACAACTTAGCTAAATTATTAGCCCACGTAGCCTCTCCTTTCCATACCATCGGAGCGACTTGAAAGTATTCGGTATCGCCATCAGGATTTATTGCCTTGCCCCATTTAACTTGAGTACGAATATATACAGAACTAGCTTGTCCCTCTGATAGTAAACCAGTCTTCTCTAGACTACACCACCGACGTGTAATCAGATCACATTGCAGTTGAGGATATGGCTGAAACGGAACAGTTTGTACTGTCAATTGTAAAGCTATTGAGTAATAGTAAATACGTTGTTTGTATCTGTATGACTCCGGAGGCCAAGATATCAACTCAGCTCCTGGTCGTGTCATTGGTGAACAGCGATAAAACTGAATTGTTTTATCATCCAATTTGAACGTTACGCCGGGCTTGCTTAGTTCTGTTGCTATAATGTCAGGTAAGAGGATAAAACTATTGCTGTTTTCAGTAATATTGGCGGTTCCGTTCGGAAATGTTTGCCAGGAGTCCGTTTCTAGAGTCACCGATTCCCATTGTAAATTGTTACACAACACCTCCATTACCGCTTGTCGTTGCTCAAAGGTTATCCCATTTTTACGTCTGTTGGGGTTTTGATCAGGAAACTCAGTATCTAACCAATGAGATAAAATAACTAATAATTGATTTATGGGAATTTCCCCTCGACTGTATAACCAAAATTCCTCCCAAATTTTATCAATGTAAATCAAAGCAGGGATGATTACCCTCAGAGCAGCATTGAGGGATGATATCGGAATCCTTACTGGTTTGTTGAGACGGCTGTCTCTTTGTGCCACAAGACTTTTGATTAAATCTTTAGCTAGTTCTGGAAACTTAAGTGCATAAAATTGTTGTGCAGGTAACTGATGTTGCTCTTTTACTCGGAAAGCACCCAGGCGGATTGTGTTGTATTCAGTTCTTCCCATAATTTAAATTAGTTTTGATAGGGTTACAGTATTAATATCAAAAAAGATTTTTAGTGTTTGCGATCGCATGATAGAATGGGCCATAAAGTGCCTGAACTATTTGCTGATCAATCTTGTTAATTTGCTCCCCTGAGTCTTCACATGACTCTTCAAAATAGGGCTTTAGCAAATCTCGGATACCAACCAGGATGCTGGTTGAAGGGGTATCTTTTTCTTCCTCGTCCATCTGTGCAGCTTTTTGCGCAAATTTGGCATCGCACCAAAATAATTCAGCGTTACTACCACCACGAATCAGACGACCGACCACCTGCCACAGTGAAACGGCAATATCCCAATGAATCGCCCTTAAGTTGTTTGGATCGAGGTTTTTTAGTCTTAATGGTAGGTGTAGCAACTGCACCCATTCATCATAGGCTTTTTCTCTAAATGTAGTACCTAAATCTTCAAGATTGTCTCCTGTGACTGTTTTATAGTTTTCAATTGCCCAACGGTTAATGGAGTGAATGGCATAGCTGATATCATCGGGACTTGGGTGGGGTAGAACCAAAAAGTAAGCTGCCCCAATGGCTGCCATGCCATTCTCATCAACAATATTGTGACCACGCTCTATGGCTTTTAGGGGTGCTATTAAAATGTCTTTGTCAGGTTGGTGAGCGAACTCAAATACTCGCCCTCGTTGCAAGGTATGATGATTTTTATTTTCTATTTCATGATTTAGAGACTCAGATTTATGATCATCTCTTGTTAAAGCGATAACTCGATTTCCCCAGTTGAGACGCATTAAAGACTTGTGAACTACTTTTACCTGTTCATAGCTATTGACTACCAACAATAGTTTTCGCCCCTTAAGCTTTGTTAGTTGGTCTTCAAGATAGTTGTCGTTGACTAATTTGCTAACAAGTTTATCTAAGTTATCCTGTTTTTTATCCCCTGTTCCTGATACAAAAATTGGTTTATTATCGTTATCGTATAACGGTAAAAATGTTGACGTGATTGAAAACTCCTGATTAGTATTTGGTGATAGGACTCCGGTTACTGGTATATCAACATGGTATGCCGGGGATTTACCTGCCCAACTGGTTCCTGACATCAATAATATGTGGGGACTTGCTATGGTGTCGCTAGGGAATAAATCATTAAAGTGTAGAAGTAACCAACGACCAACACCTGTGCAACGGAAAAATCTGAGACTTCCTAATTTTTCTTGATAAGATTTGTGGTACTGGAATGCTAACTGATTTCCCATTGGCATGGCGGGGATTATTGGGGTATAGTCGGCTGGTGGGGCTTGAAACCACATTGAATCTTCTGCTTTGAGCTTAAGGATGTCTTGTACCTGTCTCCAGTAGGTCATCATAAAATGAAGCTTTTTTTGGAGAACACAAACCAATAAGGCAAACTCTAACTTTATGGCTATTGGTTTAATCTTGTCGGAGTCTAACGTAATATTATTATTTTTGGCTTGTGTCTCAATCCACTTACCAAGAGCTTCTTCCTTGCCACTACCTTCAATAACTTGATGAGTTAGTGTAAAAAGGTAATCATGATTATAAGATAAATTTTTTAGATAGGGCTTAAATATATTATCCATAAAAGTGTCGGCATTTGCCGTTCCAGCTAACTCAGTAGCTACTTCCCGTAAGAGCAACCAATCTGTGAAATATTTTTTGTTATTTCGCCATTGATATAATTCCTGATACTCTCCTCCCAACATACCATAAATTTTGTCTGTTACTCGTTTACATTGTTGGCAATCAGACCACCAGTCATTAACAATTTTTTTTGTAAGTGGTTGAGAATTTTGACGTCCTAGTTCAGCTTCAACCTTGTGTGAAATGGTATCTAACCAAGCATCCCTTTTTGGTCGGCGTAATGTTTGGTCAGGGCTAAAGGCTTTATCTAAATAAGCTTGAAATTGGTCTACTTCATCGATAATAACTAAGTCGCTACGCCTCCAAACCAACTCATAATACAGTAAACTTTCTCTGTTTATATGTTGTGGGACTCGGCTGTAAATTAAACTTCCTGGTGTACCAATCCAAATGGAAGCGGTTACTAAGTCACGTTCTTTTTGATGATAAGAGCATGCACTATAAACAGGACAAGCTGCTTTGAATTGGGATGAAGTTGACTGTTTCCCATCTGCTTGATTATTTTCTATATCTGTGGATGCTACTTGATTCGTCAGTTCTAGATCCATGCACGGTTGTTCTCCTATGTCAAAGGGTTTTGACATTTCCGGTTTAACCTCTGAACTCAATAAGCAAGTGTTACTGAGCCATTTAAAAGCAGGATGGTCTTGATTCCATGGTTCGTCAGGATTGTTATTATAAACAGCTTGACGCAATCGCTCAATATGACTCTTTCGGTTGGAATTACCTAAAATTGGAGCGACATCGGTAATTCCTACATCAGCAAAAGTCTTCACCAATTCAAATATTTGGAGGACATCTGCTACTATTAAGGTAATATGTAATTTGTTTCTAGCTGCCCATACAGCTAGGACTTTCATTAAGTTAGATTTGCCTGATGATACCATCCCGACTAGATGCATCATTTGATTTATCGTAAGGGATTCCACTGGAACTAAACAATCGTCATCACCAAATACCTGTAGCTTGGCGTTTTTTATCCGTTCTTTCCACTGTGTTTTGAGTTCCCGCTTCTTACTTTGTCTATCCATCCATGCTGCGGTTTTTTCCAACTCTTTCCAAGTTACAGTTATCGCTTCTCGTTGGGACTTACCCGTTAAATCATGACCTCTTGGTGCAGATTTTACCAGTGTATCAGGGATTGTAATTGTTTCTATGATTCCGTGGACTTTACAGTTATAGTTTTTGCCAGCTTCAGCCCATTTTAGTTTACCTCTTTCTAAAAATGGGATAGGAGATAGTAAGGTCTTATCATATACCTTGTCAAATCTCAAATTTGCAGTGGTTAGATTCTCGTTTCGTGTAAAATTTTCTAGAGAATCAATTTTATATCCTCGTTGGTCTACTGGCATAGAACGATAATACTTAAGTGCTTCTAACCACAGCTCTTTTCCTAGGTAATTTTTGAGCAAATGACGCCCAGAGGCATACATGTTATGCTGGGACTCATCCCAGTTTTCAAATTCTGGGGTACAGAAAGGATAACCGGTCAGTAATACCCAGAGACTAGTGGCAGGGGCATTGGGAAGTAGAGAGTTTAATAAAAATAGTCCCAATTCTATATCACATATTTTTTTGTCTAATCCTGCTTTGATTAGAGGATTTCGCCAGTTAGTTGTATTTCTCATTGTTGGCAAAGTTTTAGTTTTTCTTCAACAGCGTTCATAAACTCTCCTTCAAACATTACTTGAGACTTGTTGATGTTTAATTTAACTGGACAATGATTGATAAATTCTTGAATATACTCGTCTCCGTATTCTCTAATTTCATCAGGAAATACAAAAAATGCTTGATTGTATGGCTCTTTGTACAGTTTAGGGATAGGCTCCTTAAGATTTTTGGCTAAGTTATAGGCCGATTCCCAAAACTTAACATCAACTGCCCAGATGGTCTGATCAGGAAAGACAATATGCAGGTCATATTTATCACGTTCAGGATAGAGCTTAACCTCTAGCTCTAACTTTTTAATTTGCTTTTCTAGTCTTATTTCTGGACATCCAGGACGGTGAATAAAATATCGGAGACCCTTTTTTAGCCATAAAACTTGGTCATTGCTATAGAACTTAAACGGAATTGATTCTTTATTTTGTTTAGCGCAATGTTTATTCTCACACTTTAATTGATTGTCCTTGGTACGATGCATTAATCCGCCACAGTGACCACAGCAATAAAATTTTCCTTCTTTTTTATACGATGGTGGAGCTTCTTCATAGCAATTTCCTAAGACTTGTTGCAATGGCTTAAGTTTTATAAATCGTTGAACATCGAAGTCTCCTTTTGTGATCACAGGATTGGTGACCAGGAAACGGCGAAACGCTACATATAAATTTGGGTCTTGTGCTGATTTATGAAAAACTTCGTTCATCTGCTCCTTTTGAATTCGTTCCAATGGATTTATATATGACCCGTCTAACTCAAGGCAAAATCCGCTAGGCTGTTGGTCTTCTATAAATCGAACATGCTTCCAGTCTTCTGGGCAGTTAATTTTAATAGTCCAATCCTTGATAGCAAGCTGCGCCCAGTTAGTGACAAAGTCTGGAATTCCTTGAGGTTGGGTTTTATTTTGCTTCACACAAAGAGCTTGTAACTTTTCTACTCCCAGCTGCAGATCAGATGGATAAGGGTACAATCTCGACTTTTCCATTTGCTGGGCGTACTGGACTATTCCCTTTGCTATCTGGCGTAGAATCCCTTCTTCAAGGCTCGGTTCTTGATCTGCTCTGTCTTTTTTTGAGCTGGGCTTTGTCTTGCGCTTAGGCTTAGCCCCTGGTACGTAGGAGTTTATGTCGAATCTCCTCTGGCCGGATGGTGTCCTGATTGCCTGAATCTTGCCTGCAGCTTCCCACCGCCTCAAGGAGTCTATACTCACACCCAAGCGTCGTGCTGCTTCTTTGGGACTTATATACTCGGTAATGGCTTTTTCCTCAACTCTTTTTTCTAAACTAGCAGTTTTAAATAGGTTTTCCTATGCAATCCTATGCAAAAAAAAAGATATAATTACCGAGACTCGACTCAACTAGGGCATGATCCCCTAAGCCATGTCAGAGTAACAAGGGGGTTTAGCCTTGGTTGTCTTCTAGGTAAGACAGTTGGATGTCTGGTAAGGGTAAGGTTTGACCTATGGGCATGATGGGATGATTGCCGTTAAGCTATGGTACTGTGATTTTCCATGAATGTTGGGGGGCTAGGGGTGCAAAACCTTACCTTAATCAACTAACGCTATGTAATCAGTTTATATCATTGTCAAATGAATAATTTGGTCTTGGTATTCATTTTCAAATGATGCCTCAGCTATAAAGATTAGCTGTTGAATAGTTTCACCGATATTCAATTTTGGACTTAGAATAAAAATTCCTGGTACATGTCTACCTTCAGTTAGGTGATCTGCTAAGTTTACAGGCATTGACTTGCGGTTATTGGTTACCAATACAAAATCATATTCCTCACACCAGCATATAATTTCTGGGTCTTGTGTACCTTTTGGTGGAGTGGCTGGATCTCCAACAGCTCTGACAACTAAATCAGGTGCTTGCCGACGTAGTTGAATCTGATAGACTGGATTTACATTTTCATCCAGCAGATAATTCAGACTCATAGGCTTTATTCTTCGCTTCTTGTTCCGCTTTTAATTTTCGTAATCTAACTATGCCTGAAGGAGGGTTGAGTTCTTGAGCTTTTTGTTGCTGATGACTCCATTCCAGCCAGTCAGAAATATATTGGCTGACAACTTCTTTGTTGTTTAAGTAATAAAGAATTGTGGCATAAACTTGTTCTAAGGTAATGGTGTAAAAACAGTTAAGAATTTCTTCGGGAGTACGATTACGATAAATGTACTCATACAGCACATTCTCAATGCCCACTCGCGTTCCTTTGATACGAATATCATCAGGAGCAATAAAATCAAAATAGTCTTCTATTTTCATCATACTAAGACTTAGTAATTGCTAATTTTAAAAGCACTGTTAAGTGGAATTATCCTCAAAGTACTGACAGGGTCCGCAATCGATTCAGCGCTGCTGCTAATTCCAAGCGGCGGAATTGGACTAAATCCCCTTCAGGCAAGAACGTTAGTACATCCAATCCTTGTTCTTCAATATCTTTCATCACCAGATTCAAAATTTCGGATAGGGTCAACCGTTCATCGATATACTTCTCTTTAGCATAAACAAGAGCCCTGGAAATCCCTCTTAACTGACCTACTTCTACAATCTGCTCAACAGCAGATAAATCAATATTTTCTGCGCCAAACCCTACTTCATCTACATCTCGGACTTTTAATTTTACGGCTTTGCGTCCACGACTGGGGTCAATCCCATCGGCTAATGGTACTCGTGGGGTAATACTACCAAAGTGTTTCCCGCCTTCAGCGGTGCGTTCGGTAAAGTATTTTTCGGCAATTAACTGAGCCTTTTCGGTGACATCCTGGGGTTGGAAGTTGTCCATGGCAATGACGGTATCGGCTACATCAAAGTAATCTCCACTGCCTCCCATGACTAATATAGTAGAGACACTATACTCGCTATAGAGCTGTTTTACTTTATCAATAAATGGTGTAATCGGTTCTTTATCTTTAGCAATCAGCTCCTGCATACGGCGATCGCGAATCATAAAGTTAGTTGCTGCTGTGTCTTCGTCTACCAACAGTAACTCGGTACCGGCCTCCAGTGCTTCCATAATATTTGCGGCCTGGGAGGTGCTACCACTGGCATTGGTGGTGGAAAATTTTTCAGTGGAGCGACCGTGAGGTAATTGATTAATAAATGGGGAAATATCTACACCAGCAATCCCCCGACCATCTTCAGCCCGAATCTTGACAGCGGTGGGATTGGTGACTACTAATTCCCGTCCATCTCCAGGAATATGATTGTAAACGCCTAATTCAATGGCTTTGAGCACTGTGGATTTGCCATGATAGCCACCTCCTACAATCAAGGTGATCCCTTCTGGGATTCCCATACCGGTAATTAATCCTCGATTGGGACAAGTGAATGCTACTTCAAGTGTCTTGGGAGATTGAAATGCGATCGCATTCTCTTGCAATGGTTTGTCATCCACCCCACTGGAGCGTGGCAAAATGGCACCGTTAGGAATAAAAGCAACTAATTCACGGGTTCCCAGCTGTTGACGCAGCCAATCTGCATCTTCCACTGTTTCTACATGATGCTTAATGGCAGCTGGATCGAGGACTTCATACTTGATGGATTGGTCAATAATATCAGGGATATCTTGGCATAGCATTTCTGCGGCCTGACGCCCAGAAATCCGACGACCACGGGCTGGTAATCCTACGACAAACCGGATTTCTACTCCTTCATCACTCACCAAAGCCGAGGTGCGCTCCAGCACGGATTGTCCGACACGGGTAATAGCAATCAAGCCACTATTTCCGGTACCCCGCCGACAGCTCATTTCCCCAGCTACCCAATCAAATGAGCGAGTGAGATAATCTTCTAGGGCAATAGCTCGGCTGTCAGTGCGATACAGCTCACTGGGGAAACCAGCCACTGACTGGGGTAAGTACACGCGCACTTGGCTAGGAGAGGCAAAGGGGTCTCCCTGAACCCTGTCAATGACTAGAGTGAAATCTGGAAACTGATAGCTGCCCTTGATATCTCTGTAGGATTTGTAGCTGCGATCATCGAGTTGTAGGAGTAACGACTCCAATTGATTGCTAGTGGCCATAATTGCAAGCAGAAAATTGCTTGTTAATTGTCAATGGTTACTAGCCAATTGTCAATTAACAAGGGATTCATGACTTTTGAGTGTTTAAGTAAGCATTCAGCCGTCAGCTATCAGCCGTCAGCTTATTTTATTTAAAACTACCGATTGCGCTACGCGCACGCTGCGCGAAAAGCTTTTGAATAAAACAGCTAACCATTTGTTTAATGTGAGTTACGTCTGGATGATAGCTGACCGCTGACCGCTGACCGCTGACCGCTGACCGCTTACGTTTACTAACTTGACTGCTCTGATAGGTTAACTAGACTTAATTCTTGCAGTGATTTTTCCAGAGCAGCGGTTTCCCAATAGAGCTTTATTGCTCCATGAAAGCTGGGATTTACTGTAATATCATCTATAGTATATACGTTTACAAATCCGAATTGAATTGCTTTTATAACAGCCTTTCTGGGAATCAATTCAACATATTTTTTCAAGTAACCAGCACTTATATTCAGCGACACATCAATGCGATGATAATTCCCGACATTCACAAACCCAAACATCTTAATATCAATTTCAGATTGTTCATGAAAAACGGCTTGTTGTAGGGTTAAAGCACCAGCTTCAATAAGTTCTTCCATTTGACCGGCGTCTGCCAAGTTTTGCCTAAATAATCCCAGCAGCTTCCCTAATGTAGCCTCATCTTGATCCTTAAGTACTACTTCTAAGTCTATTCCCAGCTTGTCTTCATTCACAGAGTTTTTGATCAATGCGATCGCACCTTCTCTGAACCCCTGATTTTGTGTTGGCGGATTCTGTCTGACCCCCTGATCTTGTGGTGGCGGATTCTGGTTGAACAGTAAGCTAGGTTGAGCACTGCTTTGCTCACTGCTATCAGATCTATCAATTAAGCCAAACTTAAGTAATAGTTTGTCAATACCTAAAATTTGCTTTTGGGCAGCTTGCCATAGCACTGTTCTGAGGTTAGTCCGAAATTCTCCGATTGGATTTAATAACCACCATGCTTTACGAGACAGAGACTTTTTGGAGAGATGATTCCCCTTATTCCATTGATTTTTCAGCTCCTGATCGGTAAGGTAACGGGACTGAAACGGTAAGGACGAGTCGGGAATAGAGATTAGTAGTTTTCCACCCTCATAGGTTAAGGCAGGGGTAAAAATTTTATCTATTTTAATTTGAATCTCATGGAGTTGGAAGATACTCGTGGGTTGACCGAGGATGCTTATTTGAAAATATTGCAGAAATTCCCCTACTGCCTCCATTTGTTGTAAGGCTAAGTTTTTTACTGACTTAAAGGGAATATTTTTAACAATTTTGACAGATATATTGTAAACCTGCTCCAATGGGATAATGTTGCTAATCGGAATTTTACGACGTTGCAAGCAGTCTATTACTTCCCGGTCATGGTGTTTGAAAATATTGGCGGCATTCTCCTGAAAAAAAAATCGATACTCTTCGTTGTTTGCTATTCTAGTGCGGTTAGGAGTCATATCAAACCCTGGTTATTAAGGACTTGTTAGTTGAAAAGTTACGATTGAGACTGGTGACTTGAGACTGGTTAATTTAAATTTGACCAACACCGAAAACTAATAAGTATTACACCCGACAATATCTTACCTATTACAAGTGATATTATAGTTGATAATTTTAGAATTGATAATTTTTGCTTAAGAGTTGACAGTTGACGGTACTATAGACTCAACTTTCAACAAAAAAATAATTACTTCAAGGGTGATGGTTAAATCGGTATGGGCTTAACACTGGACACTCAGCATCAACTGGCAATTGAAAACCACGCAGAAAGCACCTATCCAGAAGAGTGCTGCGGTTTACTATTGGGTAAGCACCGGGGTGAGGTGAAAACGCTGCTTGAAGTATTACCCACACCGAACAACTGGGATAGTGAAGCAGCTGATGCCTATGCTACGGTTGAGGGCAAACCTCAGGGAGATTATAGCAGACAGCGCCGATTCAGCATTGCTCCTGAGGTGCTACTGCGGGCACAAAAAGACGCACGCGATCGCAATCTCGATATAATCGGGATCTATCACTCTCATCCGGATCACCCAGCGGTACCTTCAGAATTTGATCGTGCGATCGCATGGCAGCAATACTCGTATATTATTGTTGCCGTTGAGGAAGGTAAAGCGTGTGACTTCAGAAGTTGGAGCCTGGATGAACACCACCAGTTCCAGCCAGAAGAAACTATCATTATCAAAGGTTAAGTCCTGAGTCTTACCGCTTCAAACCCAACATGCCATGTTAAATCCCAATCTAGATGAAATCCAATTAAGTAAAGACGAATACGAACGTTACTCCCGACACCTGATTTTGCCCGAAGTTGGGTTAGATGGACAAAAACGCCTCAAAGCTGCCAGTGTCCTATGTGTAGGTAGTGGTGGATTAGGTTCACCCCTATTGCTCTATCTTGCTGCTGCTGGAATTGGAAACCTAGGTCTAGTAGATTTCGATGTTGTAGATAGTTCTAATCTCCAGCGTCAGGTAATTCACGGGACGTCGTGGGTAGGTAAACCCAAAATTCAGTCGGCCAAAGAGCGGATTCTAGAAATCAACCCTCACTGTCAGGTAGACCTCTACGAAACCCTGCTGAATTCCGAGAATGCCTTGGAAATCATGGCACCCTATGACATTATCGTCGATGGTACGGACAACTTTCCCACCCGTTACCTAGTCAATGATGCGTGTGTACTTCTGAATAAGCCAAACGTCTATGGCTCTATTTTCCGGTTTGAGGGACAGGCGACAGTCTTTAATTACGAAGGTGGTCCCAACTACCGCGACTTGTTCCCTGAGCCCCCACCACCAGGAATGGTACCTTCCTGTGCCGAAGGAGGGGTTTTGGGCATTCTGCCAGGAATTATTGGCGTGATCCAAGCAACGGAAACGGTCAAAATTATTTTAGGCCAGGGGGATACCCTCAGTGGACGTTTGTTGCTGTACAACTCTTTGAATATGACTTTCCGGGAATTGAAACTGGGACTCAATCCAGAACGACCGGTGATTGAGAAGTTGATTGACTATCAACAATTCTGTGGCATTCCCCAAGCTAAAGAAGAGGAAGCCAAACGCCAGATGGATATCAAAGAGATGAATGTCCAGGAGCTCAAGGAACTCATGGAAAGTGGTGCGGATGATTTTGTTTTGATTGATGTCCGCAATCCCCATGAGTATGACATTGCTAAGATTTCTGGCTCAGTTCTAGTGCCATTACCGGATATTGAACAGGGTTCTGGTGTAGAAAAAGTCAAGGAGCTGGTTAATGGTCATCGCTTGATTGCCCATTGTAAAAAGGGAGGTCGCTCAGCGAAAGCCTTGGGGATTTTGAAAGAGGCTGGTATTGAAGGGATTAATGTTAAAGGGGGTATTACCGCCTGGAGTCAGGAAATTGATTCATCAGTACCGCAATATTAACAACATAAGTATAGTTTAGGACATAGTTTTTGGTTTCAAGGGAACAGGGAACAGGAAACAGGGAACAGGGAACAGAAATATGTCTTAACCTTGTCTTGATGCAGTCGCTCATGGGGGAAACCACGGCAGTCGCTCATGGGGGAGACCCCCAAGACCGCGCTGCCTTCCCAAGACCGCGCTGCATCGCTTACTTGGACTGCTATAGGAACTGGATGTGGCAACCATAACGAGAATTGCATTCTAGCGGTTTTTATCCTAATGAGGTACAAATAATTTTTGCCCTGTTCCCTCTCTTCCCCTCCTGGGAGGGGTTAGGGTTGGGTTACTATTCCCTGTTCCCTGTTCCCTGTTCCCTAAAACCCTAAACTCTGTACCTCACAAAATTAAAAAAAGCTAGAGTTGTATTTGGTGCGATCGCAGATGAGTTTGCGATCGCTATTTTATTTACTGGTCACCAATGCTGCTAATTCTGTAGATACTGTCTGATCTCAAAGTATAGTTCAGCACTGATCTCAAAGTTGCTCCCTGCTTGCTCCCTACTCCCTGCTCCCTACTCCCTAAAATCCAGGAATTTATACCTTACCCCATTGAAAAGTGCTATCAATGCTCGATGCGAGTACCTAAAACTTTGAGGAATTCTGCTAGCCACTGGGGATGAGCAGGCCAAGCGGGAGCTGTTACTAAATTACCGTCTACTATTGCTTGATCTACTGGGATATCAGCATAGCTTCCACCAGCACGGGTAACATCGGGACCACAGGCTGGATAAGCGGAACATTTTTTACCTTGGATTACATCTGCTGCTGCCAACAATTGAGCACCATGACAAATGGCTGCGATTGGTTTGTTCGCTTGGGCAAAGTGCTGCACGATTTTGATCACATCTTGATTGAGGCGGATGTATTCTGGTGCTCGCCCCCCTGGAATCACTAGGGCGTCATAATCTTCAGGATTGATCCCATCAAAGGTGGCATTGAGGGTGAAGTTGTGACCAGGCTTCTCCGTGTAAGTCTGGTCTCCTTCAAAGTCATGAACCGCTGTGCGAACAATGTCCCCAGCTTTTTTGTCAGGACAGACAGCATCAACGGTATGTCCTACCATCTGCAACCCTTGGAAGGGAACCATCACTTCGTAGTCTTCTACAAAGTCACCTACAAGCATTAAGATTTGCTTTCCTGCCATGTTATCACTCCTGTGGTTTGAATCGGCATTCCTATTGAGCAATTCTAATGTATCAAGCTTTTCCCTTATCAATAAAGATTTGGTAATTTAATACCTATAAACTTCTTTAAGTGTGAGATTAGCGGAAACCTTTACTGTGATAGTATGATAAACTGAGTGAGGATAGGAAGCGACCAGGAGTGCATAATTTATGATTTTCGGATGTTAAACATAATAAATCATGAACAATCAATCATCTACATTTCATATCAACCAATTAGAAGCTGACTTGAAAAGGCTTTTTGGTGAACCTGAAGTAATAATAGATATGTCAGATTATGAAACGAAAAAAGAAAATGAAAAACAGTTAGCTTTCAAAAGTCGAGCCTTGGCAGCTTATTCCCTCCATATTTTAGCTGATGCTCGTCCTAGCCAAGCCGCCCAAGCTGTTGTTGATGGGTATGACGACAATGGCATTGATGCTCTCCTGTTTCAGAAAAAACAAAATACCCTTTGGTTAGTTCAGTCTAAGTGGATACAAAACGGTAAAAATACCCCGAAAGCCGCAGAAATGCGAACTTTTAAAGATGGAATATTCGATCTATTAAATTACAGTAAACGCTCTGAAAGATTTAATCATAAATTTGAATATAAAGAACAATAAATTAACTCAGCTTTAAACAGTCCGGGACTTAAAATCAAAGTTGTCATTACTCATACCAGCTCAAAATTATCTAATAAGAGTCGTGAGGTTCTTGAAGATCTAATTCAAGACCTTAATGATATAAGCAATATAGCTTCTCTTGAAGAGTTTAACCTGAAAAAGGCATTGCAAGCCCTCCACGACCAGAACAACCCAAAAAACATAGATGTTAAATTTTATCTGGAAAACTGGGGAATGATAGCCGAGCCTTATCAGGCATTCTACGGGCAGATTAATGCGGTCGATGTGGGCAAATGGTGGGTGGAGAATAAAAACCGACTGTTTGCTCAAAATATCCGAGAATTTCTGGGGAATAGTGATGTTAATGAGGAAATGGTAAAAACCTTAGAGAATGACCCAGAACTCTTCTGGTACTTTAATAATGGTATCACGGTTTTGTGTCAAGAAATATCTCAAGTTGGAGTCAACAAAAATAGAAAATTTGGAGAGTTTCAAGCTAAAGGAATTAGTATTGTCAATGGGGCTCAAACCATAGGTTGTATCGGAGCTTTATATGAAGATTCATCCCCGGAGATAATAGAAAAACTTGAGGATGCAGAAATATCCATTCGATTTATTTCTTTAGAAAAATGCCAAGAGGATTTTGGAGAAAAAGTAACTCGGGCAACAAACACCCAAAATAAAGTAGAAAACCGAGATTTTGTCGCCTTAGATCCTCAACAAGAAAGGCTGTATAGAGAGTTCAAAACTCTTGGTAAAAAATATCACTACAAGCGCACAGCGGAAACAATTGAGAGAAATGATAAAAATTACGAGTTAGATGAAGCCACTGTAGCTTTAGCTTGTGCTAACTCCCATATCGATTTAGTGATGACAGCCAAACAAGAACTCAGTAAACTTTGGTCTGATCCCTCGAAACCTCCATATACGAAATTATTTAACTCTCATGTAAACGCACTACAATTATATAGACAGATTGAGATAAAGCGAGAGGTTGAATCGATTATCAAAAATGAGCAAGTCAAGGATAATAGTCAAATAGCAGACGCTTTATTTAAGCACGGTAAGCTCTTCATTTTACATCTGGTTTTTACAAAAATACCAAAAAAATATTTGGCCAATGAAACAAGTGAAAAAGATTTTAATTTATACAAAAATAATCAGTTACCAGAGTTGGTAAAAAACATCATAAAAGTAGCTGAAGACTACCTGAACAAAAATAACAATCAAAGTCACATTTGGCATTTATTTAGAAGTATGAAAAAACTCAAAGACCTTAAATCTTTCATTATTAAAAGTAGTTAGATATCGCTAATATCTAAAAAAGACCTGATCTAATCAGGTCTTTTCAAAATCATATTTCCACCAACAATCCTAGCGGTGAACACTAACAGTTCAATGTCAGCCGTGCTCCAACCAAACCGCTAAATCCGTTGCGGTCTTAAAATCCAACAACGCTTCACTCAATTCCTCCAATCGAGTAATGGATAATCCCTCAATCTGCTGTTCGAGCACAGGGTCAAGTAAACCTAACCTCAGGGTTAGTTGACGCATCACAATTAATACCGCTTCCTCCTGCTTTCCTCGGTCGATTCCCTGCTGGAGTCCCTGCTGGAGTCCCTGCTGGAGTCCCTTTTGGACTCCCTTTTGGATAATATCTTGATAGGTGACTGATTCTTCCATAACTTCCTCCCTCAATAATCGACGGACTAACTCTTTCTCAAACCGTAAACCAGCCAGCACATCCACACAGGCCGCTAGGTTTCCCCGTAATGGTTTTTCTTCAATGTTATCCACTTCCGCAACCACTTGCTGTAACAATTGATTAGGGTTATTACTCCTAGCTAGAGTGGCCAAGGGTAACAGAGCTCGATTGGCCAATAGTGGTAATGGGTCTTGTTCCCACAAGCGAATTACTCTATAACTATGCCAGGTGTTAGTATCCCTAAACTCGTTAGTAAATACCAGATCTGAGGTCGTCGATTTTAGGAAAATCACGACCTGGTCAATCCGACATCGGTATTTACGTTGTAGTCTGACCCAGTAGTCTAACATCCGAAATGGTAATGGTGGCTCGGATTGGGGTAGGGTTTGAAATTCTAGATGCAGAATTTGGTTAGTGCTTTGCAGTAGACTCAGAGCATCAGCTTGAATTGGTTCAGCACTTAATTCCGCTTTAAGTACCTGAATATCTCTAGGTTCTTCACCCAATAGCCAATGAAAAAACTCCGATGGGTATTCTTCTGCTAAGTATTTACAAATATTATCGTAGGCCAAGGCAAATTGTTCAAAGTTAACACTATCTCAGATAGTTTAGGGAATCTGAACTAAAAAATTGATCGCACCTGGATCTTGTTTATGGAGTCAAGCTATGATAAAGCCCTTGATTCTAGTTAAAGTTCTGTTGGAGCCAGTTGAGTAAGTCTTCACTGGTCTGAAAATCCCAGATGGCTTCTGATAAACGCTCTAGCTCTTGATTCGTCAAAGCTTCGATTAATGCCATGATATTACTGGTTAGTTTGCCAAAAGCGATGCAGCGCGGTCTTGGGGGTCCCCCCCATGAGCGACTGCATCAAGACACGGCGCTCAAGCTGTCGCAATATTACCCTTCTTTCCCCTTGTACTCGTCCCTGTATTATTCCCTGTTCTATTCCCTGTATTATTCCCTGTTCTATTCCCTGTATTATTCCCTGTTCTATTCCTTCCCGTTGAGCTAGACTCAATGCACCTCGCGTGTCCTCCAAGACCATCTCCTGCTTGCGGATTTTTTCCAATTCTGACACACTCAACCCCGCTTGATTGGCTATAGTTAACGCTTTTTATAACTGTGGTATTTCCCTGAGATTGTCAGGAATAATTTCTAAACTGGGAGCTTCTTTGATAAAATATATCCACTTATCTATCACACTTTCTAACTCTTCCAGCTGCTTAGTGAATTTGGGAAGTTCCACAAACACCATTGCTAATTCATTTTCCTGATAAGCGAAGCGCTCTTCTTCTTCTTTCAAGCAAAAACAGCTAATTACTTTCTGTGTTGATGGGAATAGTTTAAAATCGGTGATAGTTAAAGCAATGACTGGATTGATATCGAAATATCCTTGTCCCGATTTTAGTTGATTACCATAGGTTTTGCACAAGTTATACACGACTCGCTTCTTGAAAGCCTCTACATTCCAGATTTGCATTTCAATCAGCACAGTTGTTCGATCCTCTAATACTGCCTTAACATCGAGATAAACATCCACATAAGTGTCTTGTAACTCCACTACATCCCCGGCACTATAGGGGTCAAGGATTTCTAAATCCTGGATGACCGAATCGCCGGAGTAGATCATGGCATTGAGGAGCGATGCAGCGCGGTCTTGGGGGTTTCCCCCATGAGCGACTGCATCAAGACAAGGAAATCAGAATATCCTTACTTTCATCTGAGCCAAAGATTTTATTGAAACCAAAGTCAGTTTTGGGACTAATGAATCTCATGGTTTTAGCAGTTTACTAGGTGGAGTGGTTAGTCAATGTCTTTTCTAGGGAATCTCACGGACATCGTTTCAGTAATCATCCTAGCAAAATCCGTTGATATTCTAGTGTATAACCGTTCAGCATTTCTATAAAATTAAAAGGAATCAACGGAAGAAAAGCAGGATGATTGTTAAAAATACTAGCAAGACTACTAGCAACAATAATACTAGCAAGACTACTAATAGTAATCAAGCCAGTAATCATCAATGGGATGATGTTCGTGCAGCCTTGAAACGATTTTGGGGCTACGAGGATTTTAGACCTCCCCAAGGTGAAATTATTCGGATGATTTTAGAACAACGGGATGCTTTAATTGTTTTGCCTACTGGTGGTGGTAAGTCGATTTGTTTTCAACTACCAGCGTTACTACAAACTGGATTAACATTAGTGATTTCTCCACTGGTAGCATTGATGGAAAATCAGGTGCAGGAATTGCGCGATCGCAAATTACCTGCTGCTCTGTTACATAGTGAATTACCTCGCTACCAACGGCAACAAACTCTTAAAGCTCTAGAAAAGCAGCAACTGCGATTGCTCTACTTATCCCCAGAAACTCTACTCAGTGAACCAGTGTGGAAACGGTTGTGTCAGCCACAGGTTCAGATTAATGGATTGATTTTAGATGAAGCCCATTGTTTGGTTCAATGGGGTGATACCTTTAGACCTGCTTATCGCCGTTTGGGAGCAGTGAGACCAGCACTGCTCAAGTGTAAGCCCAAGGGAACAAAAATTGCGATCGCATCCTTTACTGCTACCGCTGACCCCAAGGCTCAACAAACCATCCGCAAAGTCTTGCAACTGCGACAACCCCAAACATTTTTAATTAGCCCCTATCGAGAGAATCTTAACCTCCAGGTCCAAACCGTCTGGACTCCCAAAGGACGCGAAACACGAGTATTGAACTATATTAAAGCCAGACCTAAACAAGCTGGGTTAGTCTATGTCCGTTCCCGAAAAGATAGTGAAGTGTTAGCGCAATGGTTTACTTCCTTGGGGTATTCCACCGCAGCATACCACGCTGGCTTGGGTGCTCAGGAACGTCGGAAAATTGAAGCTAGCTGGATTAGTGGTCAGACCCAATTTGTGGTATGTACCTGTGCCTTTGGCATGGGGATTAATAAGCCAGATGTACGCTGGGTCGTGCATTTCCAAGCACCTTTACTCTTATCGGAATATATTCAGGAAGTAGGTCGTGGCGGCAGGGATGGTAAACCAGCAGATGCTTTGACCTTAGTCAGTGAACCAACAGGATGGTTCAATCCAGAGGATAAGCAACGACAAGAGTTTTTTGCCCATCAAATGCGATCGCAATACCAACAAGCTCAACAGTTAGCAAAGCAATTACCAGCCCAGGGAGAAGTAGCCAAAGTAGCCAAAGAGTTTCCCAATGGTGCCATAGCCTTAGCACTCCTCGACAGTGCTGGTCAACTAGAATGGATTGATCCATTCCATTACCGGCAACACCGGTCTAGAAAATCTCCGTCCCTAGGACAGGTTAGTACTATCCAACAGCAAGCCCAGTCTCAGATGAATCAATACCTGAAAACTCGCCAGTGTCGTTGGCAATTTTTACTAAAGGCATTTGGTTTTACTCAAGAAGCCGTTGGCTTTAAATGCGATCGCTGTGATAATTGTTTATCCCATTGATCAATTGGATTAGCTACTTCGTCTTAGGTTTTAGGGAGTAGGGAGTAGGGAGTAGGGAGTAGGGAGTAGGGCAAGAGAGGGAAGGGTGGGGAGATGGGGAGATGGGGAGATGGGGAGATGGGGAGTAATTGTGCTTGTTTTAGGCTACCTTAAAATAAGCTGTCGCGCATTTAAACGACCTTGTCTTGATGCAGCCCCTCCCCATAAGCGACTGCATCAAGACACAGCTTATTCAATTTTTAGTTTTTAGATTCCTGTAATTCCTTTAAATAATTATTTAGTCTCAACAGACTATATATTCCTAGGGCTGTACCAATTGGTAAACTCAACAGATTCACACATGCCGCAATCCAGTTAGCAGTATTTGGCTTGGCTCGCTGATAGAATAATCCTGCCATTATATTAACAATTCCAAACCCAAGTAGAAATATATGCATGGCGATAGTGAATAAAATTATCCAACTATCACATGCATCTCCTCGGAAAGGTTCATTCATACATAATGAAGGACGCATCTGGATTATATATCTCGAAAAATCGAAATAAATACTAAATGGCAACAATCCAAAGAAGAAATAAATGCCGCCCCAAATATAGTGAAAGATACTGAGCCACTTGAAACGTTTCATAAAGTTATCTCCATTATCTTGTAATCATTCAGCTCATGGGCTACGCCCAGGCTGTCTTGATGCAGTTCCTCCCCACTCGCTCGCGCTTGGGATCAAGACAACAGGTAAGCATTCATTTAATCTGAGTTACCTCCCAGTGTTAGCTTAGCGTTAGCGAAAAGCTCAGGCATCATGGCTGAATGCTTACTATATATTGACTACTAATCGGAAGTTACCAATTCCCGATTTTCAATTCTCAATTATCAATTCTTAATTCGCGCATTCTACTTGGTGGTGCGTTACAGGGCAGGCGATCCTAATACTGGCTACAAAATGGAAAATGAGGGCAAGCCCGCCTTATCACGCACCCTACATTCTGCTGCTAGAATTTTTAATTCTAAATTCTAAATTCGCGCATTCTAAATTATTAGAAAAAACTTTCTATCCGTTGCCAAACCTTATCCAACAAATCAGGACAATCCGCATCAAACCATTCAATCTCAGGATAAGCCTTAAACCAAGTGCGTTGACGTTTAGCAAATTGGCGAGTGTGGACAACAGTTAACTCTCTGGCCTGATCAAGGGATAAGTTACCAGCAAGATAATCTTTAAATTCCCGATATCCCAAGGTATCCAGTAACGGTAAATTCCATCCATACTTCTCAACAATAGTTTCCACCTCAGCCACAAAACCTTCTGCTAACATTTGGTCAGTACGCTGAGCAATCCGCTGGGTAATAGTTTCAGAATCCCGACATTCCAAACCAATCTGGAGAATTGGATAATTAGGAGGATTCTCTCCCTGCTGCTGTGATATCGGAATTCCAGTTACATAAAATACTTCCAATGCCCGCAATGTCCGCACTTGGTCATTGGGATGAATCTTCTGAGCAGCAACAGGGTCAATCTGTTGGAGGAAGTTATAGAGCTGAGCTTGACCAAGAGCAGCTAGTTGCGGACGCAAATCTTCCTGAGGCGCAACCCGAGGAATTTTTAACCCCCGCACTACCGATTTGATATATAAACCAGTACCACCAACTAAGAAAAGAGGTTTATTGTTTAAATCTGCTTGATCTAGCTGGTATTCCTTTTGTTTCCTGTGTTTGCTAGCTATAATTTCCTGGGCTTGCTGTTGATAATCAGCTACAGTTAAGGTTTCGGTTGGGTCACAGATGTCGATCAGATAATGGGGTACCTGCTGTTGTTGAGCTAGTGTCGGCTTAGCGGTTCCAATATCAAATTCTCGGTAAACCTGACGAGAATCAGCATTAAGAATTATTGAACTAACGCGCTGGGCTAATGCTATTCCTAGACTAGACTTACCTGTGGCTGTGGCACCGCAAATTACGATTACTGCTGAGTGCTCAGTGTTAAGTGTTGAGTTTTGGGCGGAGGGCTGTTTCATCTTCCATTGTGGCATTCGCGATCAACTCGACCACTGACCCACTGATAAGGTCATAAACTATATAGTCAATCCCCTATAGAAATAATCTATGAAAGTGGGCTGTGGTCGCCTATAAGGCTTTTGTGCTACAATCTTTTGGTGTTTTATCATTTTTGATAAATCATAGCCTTTCAAAGCTTTTAACAGAGAACCCCGAAAGATTATGACGAGTAGTTACAGTGCCGATCAGATTCAAGTTCTAGAAGGTCTCGAACCGGTGCGGAAACGCCCAGGGATGTACATCGGGACAACTGGACCTAGGGGTCTCCATCATCTAGTCTACGAAGTTGTAGACAATTCCATCGATGAAGCGCTGGCTGGGTATTGTACTCACATCGAAGTTGATATCAATAGCAATGGTTCCGTAACCGTTACCGATGACGGACGAGGAGTTCCTACGGACACCCACCCTACCACAGGGAAATCAGCACTGGAAACCGTAATGACCGTACTTCATGCCGGTGGTAAATTTGGTGGTGGCGGCTATAAAGTCTCTGGAGGATTGCACGGTGTTGGTGTTTCCGTAGTGAATGCTCTGTCTGAGTGGGTAGATGTAACGGTGTGGCGGGAGAAAAAAGAACATACCCAGCGCTATGAGCGGGGTGTGCCCATGACTGAACTACTCGTCAAGCCCTATAAAAAAAACCACACTGGTACCTCAGTAAACTTCAAGCCAGATACCGAAATCTTTACTGGCGGTATTGAGTTTGATTACACTACCTTATCCGGACGTCTCCGAGAACTGGCTTACCTGAATGCTGGTGTTAAAATTACCTTCTCAGACCATCGCCTGGAAGAACCCAGAGTAGAAGCCTATCACTACGAGGGAGGTATCCAGGAGTATGTCGCTTACATGAACCGAGAAAAGCACCCCCTACACGAGGAGATTATCTACATACAAGGGGAACGCAAAAGTATCCAAGTGGAAGTGGCACTACAATGGTGCATTGATGCCTATAGTGATAATTTGCTGGGTTTTGCTAACAATATTCGCACCATTGATGGTGGTACCCACTTGGAAGGGCTCAAGACTGTCTTGACCCGAACCATGAATGCGATCGCACGCAAGCGCAATAAAATCAAAGAAAGTGAGTCTAACCTAGGTGGTGAGAATGTCCGAGAAGGATTAACTGGGGTGATTTCTGTCAAAGTCCCAGAGCCAGAATTTGAAGGTCAAACCAAAACTAAACTGGGAAATACAGAAGTAAGGGGCATTGTAGATTCCCTAGTTGGGGAAGTATTGACTGAATACCTGGATTTTCGTCCCCAAGTAGTTGATACGATCTTAGAAAAAGCCATTCAGGCCTATAAAGCGGCAGAAGCTGCTCGTCGTGCTCGTGAATTAGTGCGGCGCAAGTCAGTACTAGAGTCTTCTCCCTTACCCGGTAAGTTAGCCGATTGTAGTTCTCGGGACCCAGGGGAATCAGAGATATTTATCGTTGAGGGGGATAGTGCAGGGGGATGTTTTTCTGGAGAGACACAGGTTGCCCTGGCTGATGGACGCTCCTTGAGCTTCAAGGAACTTGTAGCTGAACAAGCTATGGGTAAAGAGCATTTTTGCTACACCATTACCAATAACGGCAGCATCGGAATAGAACGGATTATCAATCCCAGGATGACCAAAGCCAATGCTAAAGTCATCAAACTTACCTTAGATAACTCAGAAACCATTATTTGCACTCCCGATCACCGCTTCATGTTGCAAGATGGTAGTTATAAGCCAGCAGTATCTCTGACCCCTGATGATTTGCTAATGCCTCTGTATCGGCCACTAGCAGAAATCAGGAAACAGGCACAAGTCAAAACCCAAAACAAAGAAGTTTATTCCGCTTTTGGGGGTAATCAGACACAGGTTTGTGAAGCTGTTGCTAACTATAACTACCAAGTTGTTTCCATTGAATCCCTAGAACAATTGGTAGATGTTTATGATATAGAAGTGCCTCATACCCATAACTTCGCTTTAGAGAGTGGGGTGTTTGTTCACAACAGTGCTAAACAAGGACGCGATCGCCAATTTCAAGCCATTCTCCCCCTCCGTGGAAAAATCCTCAACATTGAGAAAACTGATGATGCCAAAATTTACAAGAACACAGAAATCCAATCCCTAATTACAGCCCTAGGGCTAGGGATTAAAGGAGAAGAATTCGATCCGTCCAATTTACGCTACCACCGCATTGTAATTATGACTGATGCTGATGTGGATGGCGCTCACATCCGTACTTTATTACTAACCTTCTTCTACCGCTATCAACGAGCCCTTGTGGACCAAGGGTACATCTACATCGCTTGTCCTCCCTTATATAAACTAGAACGAGGTCGCAACCATAACTATTGTTATAGCGATCGCGAACTACAACAGCGGATTAGCCAATTTCCTGAAAACGCTAACTATAACATCCAACGATTCAAAGGATTAGGTGAAATGATGCCACAGCAGTTGTGGGACACCACCATGAATCCCGAAACTCGCACCATGAAGCAAATCGAAATCGAAGATGCTGCTGAAGCAGACAGAATCTTTACTGTACTCATGGGAGACCGGGTTGCTCCTCGCCGCCAATTCATTGAAACCTATGGCGCTCGACTCAATCTAAACGATTTAGATATTTAGAGTCTAGGTTATAGCGGTTTTGAATTTGGTGAGGTACAGATTTCCTGGTTTTAGGGAACAGCGGATCTCGGAACAGCGGATCTGGGAACAGCGGATCTGGGAAAAAATCTGTATACCTCATTAAGCTAAAAACCGCTATAGTACAATTAATCGTAGGGTGGGCAGTGATTCCTAATAAATTTCGAGCTGGTACTAGGGGTTATTGGCACTGCCCACCATCAGAGTCAAATTAATCGTAGGGTGGGCAGTGATTCCTAATAAATTTCGAGCTGGTACTAGGGGTTATTGGCACTGCCCACCATCAGAGTCAAATTAATCGTAGGGTGGGCAGTGATTCCTAATAAATTTCGAGCTGGTACTAGGGGTTATTGGCACTGCCCACCATCAGAGTCAAATTAATCGTAGGGTGGGCAGTGATTCCTAATAAATTTCGAGCTGGTACTAGAGATTATTGGCACTGCCCACCATCAGAGTCAAATTAATCGGAAGGTGGGCAGTGATTCCTAATAAATTTCGAGCTGGTACTAGAGATTATTGGCACTGCCCACCATCAGAGTCAAATTAATCGTAGGGTGGGCAGTGATTCCTAATAAATTTCGAGCTGGTACTAGGGGTTATTGGCACTGCCCACCATCAGAGTCAAATTAATCGTAGGGTGGGCAGTGATTCCTAATAAATTTCGAGCTGGTACTAGGGGTTATTGGCACTGCCCACCATCAGAGTCAAATTAATCGTAGGGTGGGCAGTGATTCCTAATAAATTTCGAGCTGGTACTAGAGATTATTGGCACTGCCCACCATCAGAGTCAAATTAATCGGAAGGTGGGCAGTAATCATACTCATTTCAAACTTTAGCATCGGTATGATCCTTACTGCCCACCCTACATCTGTTCCCTATTCCCTATTCCCTGTTCCCTTTGCTATACAACAGTTTTGCTATAATTATTAATATAGGATGAGTAAATCAATCAAGCCATGGTTACCGCAATTCCAGCTAACCAAATTACCCTATACGATTTAAGAGTAAAGTTTGGCTTAGAGCGCACCGATGATGAGCAATTCTTTCAGGAGTGGCAAGATGATTTACCAGAACTAACAGAATTAGAAAAAAAAGAGCTAAACGAAATAAAGAAAGACTATCTCCACTTATCAGAGCGCCCAATGGTGGAAACCATTGTCAAAATGGTAGTACTTTCCCCATTATTGAAACTAGCTGGTTTTTATCGTCCTCCCTTTTATATTACTGCAGAGAAAGTCGTAGAAATTACTTCCCAAGATCAAGAAACAATTATTACCGGACGACTTGACCTACTGATCTATACTCCAGAATTTTGGGTATTAGTCATCGAAGCCAAACGAGCCGATTACTCCCTGGAAGTTGGCATCCCCCAAGCACTAAGTTATATGCTAGGAAATATTGAATCAAAAAGACCTGCTTTTGGATTTATCACCAATGGCCCAGATTTTATTTTCCTAAAACTGAGCAAAGACAATACACCCAAGTATGGTGAGTCAGATTCATTTTCCCTTCGGAATAAGACAGGCTTGGAGCAGGTTCTCAAAATCCTAAAGCGGTTTAATGAATTAGTGAGCCAATAACCAAGTTCAGTAGGGTGTGTTAGGGACGGGCTCGCACTGATTTTCCGTCTGGTAGTGTTGGGACAGCCCGTCCCGTAACGCACCGCCAGTGTTGGGAATTTCATTATAATAATCAAAGTATGGCCAAAGATATTTTCCACAATACAGTTAAAACAGCTCTACAAAAAGATGGTTGGCTGATTACTCACGATCCCTATCAACTGCGCTACGGCATGGCTGATATCTATATCGATCTGGCTGCGGAAGAAGCGATCGCCTTTGGCGCGCTCTGAAGAGCGATCGCTGCTGAGAAAGAAGGTTGTAAAATAGCAGTGGAGGTTAAAAGCTTTGCCGGTGGCTCAACTATCTCTCAATTTCACACCGCTCTTGGTCAGTTTCTTAACTATCGGATTGCTTTAGAAATCTCTGATGAGCCAGAACGAATTTTGTATCTGGCGATTCCCAAAGATACCTACCAAATGTTCATTCGATTTGAACCTGCAAAAACTGTGATTGAAAGATATCAAGTCCGATTAATTGTTTACGATGGGGATGATGAGGTTATTGACCAATGGATAAATTAGATCAATATCGCCAAATTACCTGCGAATTTTTAGAAAGTTTTGCTAGTTATGATCTCAATGCTCAACTTATCTTTGATAGAGAACGGGATTGTTATTTGGTTTTCCACAACGAATGGCGTAATGAGTACCGCATCTATGGCTGCGCTATGCATCTTGAGCTAATCGAAGGTCAAATCTGGATACAGCACAATAGCACTGAGATTTATATTGATCGTGAATTAATTGAGCGGGGTGTTTCTCCCAAAGATATTATACTAGGATTTCGCTCTCCCAGCGTCCGCAAACGTATTGCTGCTGCGATGGAAGACAAGTAAATGCGCAACCTAACAGCAAGGTAGTAGGGTGGGCAAATAATCAAAGTCAGTAGGGGTTTGGTGGGCAAAGCCTACCATTTATAACCGTTACGGAGTCCCCAATTTAGCCATGCTTTAATCATTTCTTGAGTATTACCCTGATGTTCTTCTTGAACAGGATCTTCTCTAGTAATGGATTTTAAAGCCCAAAACCACCGTCCAGATTTTTGTTCAAGTTCCCTTAATAATAACGGAATTGCTTCTTTTCCCATGCCAATAATTTGTTGATAAGCAGGATGCATAGCTGCTTGAGTGGTTGATGAAATTCCTCTGGTTTCTTCCCGCCACTGGTGAACGAGTTGCCTAAACGTTTGTTCGATATCTTCTTGAATTAGGGACATTTTATCTCCATTTTGTGGTTGTAAGTAAGGGTAGGGTGGGCAAATCATCAACCATTAACCAATTGATCATCAATAGACCTCTTGCAAAAGTAATTTTATGATAGTGTTTGCGTCAATTATTCTCCACTATTCCCTGTTCCCTGTTCCCTGTTCCCGACTTCTGCAAGAAGTCTAATCATGTGCCCTTCCGAAAATTGCCACAGGCTGGAAGCCTGTTCCACGCAACATAACCGGATTTTAACTAACAGCAAACTCAGTAAATTTGCGAACATCTGGAGGATGAAAAGCTAAAACAATATCACTTTTTGGAATACCGGCTGCCACTAAATCATTAGCAATGCCGTCTTCAGTATTGTCACATTGAATCCAAATTTTAGAATTAATAATTCCGACATGAATCAAACAACTATGAAGATGTTCTTGGTTATTCCATCCTTCAGAAATAATTAAATATTGGTCTGTTTCTCGGTCAAATGCTGCATGGTTACGGATATTAACATTAGAGTAATCAATGCTAACATAAGGGGTTAAGGTTTGACGAATAATTTGGCGATAGTTTTCTAATTTATCCATTTTATAATCCTGCCTTGCTAAGGGCGGTTAGGGGATATCTCCAGGAATTGAACTTTCTTAACCGAACTTCTGAACCTCACCGTTGAACCTATTGCCTATTCCCTGTTCCCTGTTCCCTGTTCCCTGTTCCCTTTTCCCTAAGGCATACCCATAACTTCTCCTTAGCTCCAGGATTCCTAACAAAGTAATCTTCCAGCAAGTCACAGCCCCGACGCAGCAGCTCGCCTAAACTTTCAACCTTCCAAATTCTGGCAGTGCCGTCCCGTGAAGCAGTGGCCAGCCTCTGTCCATCCGGGCTGAAGGCTACACTATTTACCCAGTCTTGATGCCCTGTGAATACGGCTAAGGGATTGCCCTGTAAGTCCCAAATTCTGGCAGTGCCGTCTGCTGAACCAGTGGCCAGCTTCTGTCCATTGGGGCTGAAGGCTACACTCCACACCTTGTCCTGATGCCCGGTGAGTACGGCTAAGGGATTGCCCTGTAAGTCCCAAATTCTGGCAGTGCCGTCTGCTGAACCAGTGGCCAGCTTCTGTCCATCCGAGCTTAAGGCTACACTATTTACCCTGGATTGATGCCCAGTGAGCACGGCGATTTGATTGCCGTAGTTGTCCCAAAGTCTGGCAGTGTTGTCTGCTGAACCAGTGGCCAGCCTCTCTCCATCCGGGCTGAATACTACACTCGTTACCGAGTCCTGATGGCCTTTGAGTGTAGCGATTTGATTGCCGTGGTTGTCCCAAATTCTAGCAATCATGTCCCGTGAAGCAGTGGCCAGCTTCTGTCCATTGGGGTTGAAGGCTACACTATTTACCCTGGACTGATGCCCTCTGAGTACGGCTAAGGGATTGCCCTGTAAGTCCCAAATTCTGGCAGTGCCGTCTGCTGAAGCAGTGGCCAGCTTCTGTCCATTGGGGCTGAAGGCTACACTATTTACTCTGGACTGATGCCCTGTGAGCAGGGCGATTTGATTGCCCTGTAAGTCCCAAATTCTGGCAGTGCCGTCTGCTGAACCAGTGGCCAGCTTCTTGCCATTGGGGCTGAAAGCTACACTATTTACCCTGAAATGATGCCGGGTGAGCAGGGCTAATTGATTGACCTGTAAGTCCCAAATTCTGGCAGTTTTGTTAGATGAAGCAGTTGCCAGCCTCTGTCCATCCGGGCTGAAGGTTACACTTAATACCCAGTCCTGATGCCCGGTGAGCAGGGCTAATTGATTGCCCTGGTTGTCCCAAATTCTGGCAGTTTTGTCAACTGAAGCAGTGGCAAGCCTCTTTCCATCCGGGCTGAAGGCTACACTTAATACCCAGTTTTGATGCCCGGTGAGCACGGCGATTTTATTGCCCTGTAAATTCCAAATTCTGGCAGTGCCGTCAACTGAAGCAGTGGCCAGCTTCTGTCCATCCGGGCTGAAGGCTACACTTAATACCCCGTTCTGATGCCCGGTGAGCACGGCGATTTGATTGCCCTGGTTGTCCCAAATTCTGGCAGTGCCGTCAACTGAAGCAGTGGCCAGCTTCTGTCCATCCGGGCTGAAGGCTACACTTGTTACCCTGAACTGATGCCGGGTGAGCAGGGCTAATTGATTGCCCTGTAAGTCCCAAATTCTGAGAGTGCCGTCTCCTGAAGCAGTGGCCAGCCTCTTTCCATCCGGGCTGAAGGCTACACTTGTTACCCAGTTCTTATGCCGGGTGAGCAGGGCGATTTGATTGCCCTGGTTGTCCCAAATTCTGGCAGTTTTGTCAACTGAAGCAGTGGCCAGCCTCTTTCCATCCGGGCTGAAGGCTACACTCCTTACCGAGTCCTGATGTCCGGTGAGCAGGGCGATTTGATTGCCCTGGTTGTCCCAAATTCTGGCAGTGCCGTCTCCTGAAGCAGTGGCCAGCCTCTTTCCATCCGGGCTGAAGGCTACACTCCATAGCGAGTCCTGATGCCCGGTGAGCACAGCCCCTTTTCGAAATTGACTAATACTCTGGTGGAGGGCATATAGAGGACTAGTAGCAGGATATTGCTCCAGGGGGCGACCATCTTTTACTATATTGAATAGATCTTGCCCATTGTCCATGGCCTGGTACAAAAGGGTTTCCCCTGTTGTATTGGTGCCGTAGTAAACATTATTATCCGGTAACTGTCGTAAAATACCGAGGGCTTTCCGTTCTAGTCGTGCCACTAATTTGGCTTCTGCTAACAACGCTTCTGCTTGCTCTTTAGCCTTAGCTAATATCTCACTAGCCTCTTTCTCAGCCGCCAAAGCCTTTTGGACTTCTCGCTTATCTAAAACCTGACTAGCTCTTAAGAACTGGGAATCCAAATCGCTTAAGGCTTTTCCCCTAGACCATTGTTCCGCCTGCTCTAATGCTCTCCCCCGCAACAAAAAAGACTCATCCTTACACCCAGAAGAAACCCAAGCGGTAAACGCTTCAGAGTAGGGGCGTAGTCTAGCCAATTCTGTCTTGACCCAATCGGAATTGAAAACCTCACCATAAATCCGATTGTTAACTTCCAAACAGCCATCACGCTCAACCACCAGCCCCGATAACCTTAATTCCGTCTGTTCCTCACTCCCATCAGCAGCTATACACCCGTGATCCAACACTTGCTGATACAAACCCAACAGCATCCCAGCCCGTTGCTCATGTCTGAGAATGCGATCGCGTATGGTCTTCAAATGCTCCTGTTCATCCTGGGCTTCCCAATTGTCTATGATCCGCCTACGCACTATCTGTTCCACCGAAAGACTATTGCCCGATTCCCAAGTCTGAACCACTAAACGACAGAGGCGCTGAGTCAGAAACGGTTGTCCTCCCGTCCAGTTGACTATCTCACCTAACACCTGTTCAGGATTATCCACCTTACCTACCAAACCGGGAACTAAAGGCTGTTTGGCTTCCTCAAAGGTAAACCCAGTCAACTGAATATCCTGACCAATATTAAACGGAGTGCGCTGTTTATCCTGAATTAAATCTGCTGCAGTTGCCACCCCCAGCAAACAAAAGGTGAGACGATTGTAAGCTGGCTTTTCGGCTCGTTGATTGTAACAGGCTCTAATTAACGCAAAGAAATCATCTTTAAACTTAACTTTAATAATACTATCAATTTCATCCAGAAAAATAACAACTTTACCTGGAATACTAGTTAACACGATCTGCTCAATAAACTTACTTAAGCACAATACCGGAGAGATTTTAGCACGCTCCTCTAACCAACTGTCTTCATCAAACGTTCCGAAAAGCTCAAAATCATCGACCAATAACATAATCAAACTTTCATACCACATCGACACCGTGATATCTTCTTTACCAATCACTGTCAGATCGATAGACGCGCAAGCAAATCCCTCTTCTTTTAAACGTTTTATCGTTCTTACCCGCAAACTAGACTTACCCATCTGTCGGGAATTCAGCACATAACAAAACTCCCCAGCCATCAATGCCTGAAAAAGCTCGTGATCCGCTTGTCTGGTCACATAAGTCGGTTCATCCTGAGGTAAACTACCTCCTACTTTGTAGATTGTTGATTGTTGATTGGTCATGGTTGGAAAGGGAACAGGGAATAGGGAACAGGGAATAGGGAGCAGGGAGCAGGGAGCAGGGAGCAGGGAATAGGGAATAGTGAAAAAATCCTGTATACCTGATATAGAGTTTATCGCAGTTATGAGGTAAGCTTTTCAACCTCAAAGTCCCCCTTATTAAGGGGGATTTAGGGGGATCTATATGAGATACGCTTTTCAACCTCAAAGTCCCCCTTATTAAGGGGGATTTAGGGGGATCTATTTGTACCTCATAGGAAATAGAATTCCTATATTTTTCCTCATTGTTATCGTACTTCCTACTCTATTGATAATAATCATATTCCCCCTACTCCCTATTATTGCCTCTTGCCTCTTGCCTCTTGCCTCTTGCCTCTTGCCTACTCCCTACTCCCTACTCCCTACTCCCTTTTCCCCAAAATGCGATCGCTAAAATACAGACGATACAAATTAGATATCAAACTACAATCATTGCCATAGCGTTGCACCAGACCCATACTTTCCAACTTGCGAGTGATAGTAGCATCCAGCCGCACCGGGTTGGTGGTACTAACTAATAGTTTAATAGCATCCAGCAATTCCGGATGCTCTTGAATACTAGTTAAGAGTTGACGGAGATGACTGCCATAAATTCCGGCTTCTGTCGGGGCATTAGCCAAAAGGGTATCCAGTGTCTTCTCTGCTGCTTGGTGATTCTTGAGATAATCAAAGGCTTGGGACAATAAATCAGGATGTCCCCCCACCATTGCCATCAGTTTCGTTACTGAATCTCCAGACAACTTCAACCCATAAGCCTGAGCAAAGCTCTTCACCTGCTGCTCAGTAAACTCTAGTAATTCTATCTGTAATCCCACATTAAACGGCGACTGTTCAGTAGGTAAGGTAACGTAAACGTCTGTAGCATAAACTACAATCAACCGTAATTTTTTCCAAACCTCTTTACTCTTAGCATCTTCATGCCAACTACGCAGCAATGTCAGAAACCCTTCAGCCACCTCTTGATGAGAAAAGACTTGCTCTACTTCATCCAAACACAAAACTACCGGACTATCTAAAGACTTTAATAAATACTGCTCTAAGTATCGTTTGCAATTTACCTTGCTGGGTAAACGCTTTTTCCAATAACTGTCTAACTGATCTGGCAATCCTAAGTTGTCAGACACTCGTACACAAAACGATTGTAAAAAGCTATCCAAATTAGTGAAAGGTAGCTCATTCATATTTAAATAAACCTGAGCATAACCCTGTTTTTCACTATGGGCGATAATCTGCTGAATCAGTAAGGTTTTGCCCATCCGTTTCGGTGCTTTAATCCGAATTAACGCTCCCGGTTTAACAATTTCCTGATAACAACGACCTTCAATAGGTGGGCGCTCAATATATATCTCTTGAGTTGCTCTAGGTCGAAGCGATAAGTTGCACTCGTTTAATACTTGCTCAGCCACTAACTCCGGCTTATAGGTATTAACGATTTCAACTAACTCACAACGACAATTATAACCGTTAGCTTCAATATCAAAATCTTTATATAGATTAGAAATATGCTTTCTTACCGTAGATATATCATAAACTTTCAGCACCTTTTCTCTGATTTCCTCATCTGTCTTGCCACCAACCACCGCCTCCAACACTTGTCGCCTTTTCCAGGGCATGGTCTTGAATTTTTCCTCGAAAGCTTCTTTACTAATCATAGGCGATCGCTGCTAATGGGAATTTAAGGCGTAGGGTGCGTTAGGGGGGCGATCATTTTCCGTTTCAACCGCCAGAGTTATGTTGCTGCCCGTAACGCACCACCGTATCAAACGGCAAAAATGAGATGCAGCCCTTAGGTAGTCCTATGATTAGTTTAGAGTATTATTCATTAGTTGAGTAACATTGAGACAAGAAGTTCACAAATTTTGTTTATCTGTGAAGAAATAATCACAAATATCTTCTTAGAGCTTCACCCATCTGAAGTGCCATGAAGTAACCTGAAGTTTGTTTGTAAGCTATCAGCCATTAGCCATCAGCTATCAGCTATCAGTTATCAGTTATCAGTTATCAGCTTTTGAATAAAACAGCTAAACTTTTGAATAATGCTGAGTTACGTCTGCTGACCGCTGACCACTGACCGCTGACCGCTGACCACTGACCACTGACCGCTGACTACTGACCACTGACCGCTGACCGCTGACTGCTTACCAAAAAAAAATCGGTCAAGGTTTGGTTAACCAATTCTTGACCGATTTCTATTATATAAGCCACTACAAATAAAGCTTAGCTTATTAGCTTAAGCGCTACGCGCACGCTACGCGAACAGCTTATCAGCTATCAGTTATCAGCTATCAGCTATCAGCTGATCAGCAAAAGGCTGACCACTGATCACTAACCACTTATAGCACTATGCATTAAGGTGTTTGACATTTATAAAAGCAGTAAAAGCTATTATATTCAGCTATTGCCTCTTGCCTTTTGCCTCTTGCCTTGCGCGTAGCGCTATACCACTTACCTCAGCAACTGATTCAAAACAACAACATCCTAACTCAGTAAACTAACCTCCACAAAACAAGTTTCACTCATGGTCGCCAGGGGGTCAAAACCCTGTCTTGATGCAGTCGCTCATGGGGGAAACCACGGCAGTCGCTCATGGTTTGAAGTTACCGTAAGATAGTGGAGCCTTGTCTTGATGCAGTCGCTCATGGGGGAAACCCCCAAGACCGCGCAAATCACGCTATTAACAAATATTGAACCCTTTTCTGCATAACCTGCTAACTATAAAGGCTCCACAATAAACAGGTTTCGTCTCCGGGGGGACCCCCAAGACCGCGCTGCCTCCCCAAGACCGCGCTGCATCGCTGGCAAATTACTATCCTAGTCTACGTAAAAATAGCGAATCAAAAAAGTCATAATCTCATCAGGCTTCCCCGTAGGATCCGGAGTGCTCCACTCGTTGGGATAGGCGTATTTAAGGCCATAAAGGGCAATAATTGTCTTCCAAACTTTTTCAGGAGAACCGATCAAGATCAGCTTGACTTTCTTAGGTTTGCGACCAGGGTTTTCTGGGGTGTTATTGTCATCAGAGCTAGGTGGAATGTTCTTGGTCATGAATCGTGATTCCTGTAAATGGCTCATACTATTAATATATTAATTAATTAATTATCAAGGGATTTAGATTTTTTTTTATTACGAAATATGGGTATTATGGGAATATAAACTAGTTTTTATTTGTCTATTTTTTTGGTATAATTAATCTAATAATTAAGCTTAAGCGCTACGCGCACGCTACTATTGCCTATTGCTAGCATGCCTATTGCCTATTTCCTGCTCCCTGCTCCCTAAAACCCAAGACTTTATACCTAAAGCAATTGAAAACTGCTGTAATGAAACAAACCCACTATCTAACCACAACCGTTCAACAAGGCAACCGCCTTGAGATTTCCCTTCCAAATTTACCGGTAGGACAAACCATAGAAGTTATTTTAATCGTACCTGAAACTGCACAAAATCATTCAATGGAACGTCAAGCTTTTCAACAACTTCCTCTAGAAGAACGTCGTCGCATTTTAGCCCAACAAGCAGAAGCCATGAAAGACTATTATCAAGAAAATCAAGAATGGAAAGATTGGATAAATTTTGATAACGATTAAATCTATATTTTTTAATTCGGTTAGTATAGATTACTGGGCTTTAGGGAACAGGGAACAGCGATGCAGCGCGGTCTTGGGGGTCCCCCCCATGAGCGACTGCCGTGGTTTCCCCCATGAGCGACTGCATCAAGACGGGAACAGGAAATAGGGAATAGGGAATATAAAAAAAATCTGTGTATCTGTCTGATAGTAAAATTAATCGTAGGGTGGGCAGTGCTTCCTAGAAATTTTTAAGGTTGTAGAAAGTTAAATCGGCACTGCCCACCAACAGAAAATCAAGGGTAAAATATAATAAAATAAATCGTAATGTGGGCAGTAATAATACCAATTCCAAAGCTTACCATCGGCAAGATACTTACTGCCCACCCTACATCTACATCAACTAGTTTTTGTCTATATTTTTGATAAAATAAATCGTAGGGTGGGCAGTGCTTCCTAAGAATTTACCAGATTGTAGTCAGTTAAATCGGCACTGCCCACCAGCAGAAAATAAATTCTAAAATAGAGCAAAATAAATCGTAATGTGGGCAGTAATAATACCAATTCCAAAGCTTACCATCGGCAAGATACTTACTGCCCACCCTACATCTACATCAACTAGTTTTTGTCTATATTTTTGATAAAATAAATCGTAGGGTGGGCAGTGCTTCCTAGAAATTTTTAAGGTTGTAGAAAGTTAAATCGGCACTGCCCACCAACAGAAAATCAAGGGTAAAATATAATAAAATAAATCGTAATGTGGGCAGTAATAATACCAATTCCAAAGCTTACCATCGGCAAGATACTTACTGCCCACCCTACATCTACATCAACTAGTTTTTGTCTATATTTTTGATAAAATAAATCGTAGGGTGGGCAGTGCTTCCTAAGAATTTACCAGATTGTAGTCAGTTAAATCGGCACTGCCCACCAGCAGAAAATAAATTCTAAAATAGAGCAAAATAAATCGTAATGTGGGCAGTAATAATACCAATTCCAAAGCTTACCATCGGCAAGATACTTACTGCCCACCCTACATCTACATCAACTAGTTTTTGTCTATATTTTTGATAAAATAAATCGTAGGGTGGGCAGTGCTTCCTAGAAATTTTTAAGGTTGTAGAAAGTTAAATCGGCACTGCCCACCAACAGAAAATCAAGGGTAAAATATAATAAAATAAATCGTAATGTGGGCAGTAATAATACCAATTCCAAAGCTTACCATCGGCAAGATACTTACTGCCCACCCTACATCTACATCAACTAGTTTTTGTCTATATTTTTGATAAAATAAATCGTAGGGTGGGCAGTGCTTCCTAAGAATTTACCAGATTGTAGTCAGTTAAATCGGCACTGCCCACCAGCAGAAAATAAATTCTAAAATAGAGCAAAATAAATCGTAATGTGGGCAGTAATAATACCAATTCCAAAGCTTACCATCGGCAAGATACTTACTGCCCACCCTACATCTACATCAACTAGTTTTTGTCTATATTTTTGATAAAATAAATCGTAGGGTGGGCAGTGCTTCCTAAGAATTTACCAGATTGTAGTCAGTTAAATCGGCACTGCCCACCAGCAGAAAATAAATTCTAAAATAGAGCAAAATAAATCGTAATGTGGGCAGTAATAATACCAATTCCAAAGCTTACCATCGGCAAGATACTTACTGCCCACCCTACATCTACATCAACTAGTTTTTGTCTATATTTTTGATAAAATAAATCGTAGGGTGGGCAGTGCTTCCTAAGAATTTACCAGATTGTAGTCAGTTAAATCGGCACTGCCCACCAGCAGAAAATAAATTCTAAAATAGAGCAAAATAAATCGTAATGTGGGCAGTAATAATACCAATTCCAAAGCTTACCATCGGCAAGATACTTACTGCCCACCCTACATCTACATCAACTAGTTTTTGTCTATATTTTTGATAAAATAAATCGTAGGGTGGGCAGTGCTTCCTAAGAATTTACCAGATTGTAGTCAGTTAAATCGGCACTGCCCACCAGCAGAAAATAAATTCTAAAATAGAGCAAAATAAATCGTAATGTGGGCAGTAATAATACCAATTCCAAAGCTTACCATCGGGATGATACTTACTGCCCACCCTACATCTACATCAACTAGTTTTTTTCTATATTTTTGATAAAATAAATCCTAGGGTGGGCAGTGCTTCCTAAGAATTTACCAGATTGTAGTCAGTTAAATCGGCACTGCCCACCAACAGAAAATCAAGGGTAAAATATAATAAAATAAATCGTAAGGTGGGCAGTAATAATACCAATTCCAAAGCTTACCATCGGGATGATACTTACTGCCTACCCTACATCTACATCAACTAGTTTTTTTCTATATTTTTGATAAAATTAATCGTAGGGTGGGCAGTGCTTCTTAAGAATTTACCAGATTGTAGTCAGTTAAATCGGCACTGCCCACCAACAGAAAATTAATGGTAAAATAGATTAAAATTAATCGTAAGGTGGGCAGTAATAATACCAATTCCAAAGCTTACCATCGGGATGATACTTACTGCCCACCCTACATCAACTGCTATTGTAAAATAGAGTAAAATAAATCGTAAGGTGGGCAGTAATAATACCAATTCCAAAGCTTACCATCGGGATGATACTTACTGCCCACCCTACATCAACTACTCCCTACTCCCTACTCCCTATTCCCTACTCCCTACTCCCTACTCCCTACTCCCTACTTCAAATAGCAATCCTCAGCTCGCCTTTCGTTGCAACTGGTGCATATGATCAAACAACTTCCAGCAATACTCCTCAGATATCCCACAGGTAATAGCACCCCGAAGTACCACATCGAAATACCAATCATTAGGAGCCATTTCCCGGTCTAACTTATTCACCACCACATAAGTCCGAACGCCCTGATACAACTTATTTTGACAGTGGACATTTACCATTTCGTGTTGGTAGATACTGTGAGGCACACCTTCCCGCAGATCCAAAGCTTCACTCACCCGCCAAGGTAAATGATACAAAACTCCTTCAACCCTTGAGCCAGGAGTTTTCACCACATCTAGCGTGCCACAATTACGACTTGGAGATTTGCTGTAAAAACCGATATGATAATCCTTGAGAGTAGCAGTACCAATCACAAAATTATGGGTATCTTCCCTAAGCGATCGCTTTAAATCTACTGGACACATACAAGAGCCATAAGCAAAATAGTAAAAACCTGACTCTGTGTGACGTTGGTGTTTTTTGTGAGTGTTTAGCTGGGCAGCTGACATACGCAATACTATTTCCTAACTTATACCTCTTAAAACGGTTACTTGGTTCTAACTCAACCGAGCTAAAAGCTCTGGTAGATCCCCTAGGGAATAAATCTCATAATCGATCTGAGTCTCTTCTATGGCCAAGGGTTGCTTTGCATACTTGCCAGTTCTCACCAAAATCGACGTCGCACCAATCGTCTTGGCCCCAACAACATCGGGTAGTGATAAATAAGTAGTGATATAACATTATATTGGTAGTGGTAAATAAGTAGTGATTTTAGCTTCCGTTACCTTGACCAGACCGTAGCCAAACCACTAGATCTTTAGCACGACCTGGACGCGGTGTTGGATCGTTACCTATGGAAGGGGCGTTGCCATCCTAACCCAGATTGGCTGTTTTGTACTCCGTAGCTTGTGGAAAATTTCCAACGATCGACTGCAACTTTTTTTCGTACAAATTTCCGACATGAACATCCGGTTTTCCCGGAATCGATATAACGGTATTGAAGCTTGGCCGCTGCTTGTATACAACTGCGTATCGTTCCTTACTGTTATTTCCTTTGACTCTGTGTGGAGGTGCCCAGAGGTACCCGTTTGACCATCGTTTTAGGTACTCGCCAATTATGACTAGGAGCTTACCTTTCATAACCGGTGCCTCAATCCAGTCGCCGCTTCGAGCTTTGATGAGGAGCCCCGGTGACTCTTGGATGATAATCGAAAACATACTGAAATCTACATGAGGAAATAGTCTGTCCTGCGGTTCAGGGTTACTAGGATAATAGTTCAGACCAAGGTTATGCAGGGGGTTGTCCATAAACTGGTCAAAATAGTCAGCATTGAAACCAAGAATGCTGGCAAAATAGCCTTGCAGGGAATCGGATAATTTCCGGACGTTCTCCCAGAACATCCGAGTAGTCTTGTTTTGAAAGACATCATTCGAAAGACGCTCCGAGATATTTGAGTAGCTCGTACCGTTCGGCCGTTTCACGAACCCGAGCTTGTATTGCTCACATTGCTCATAGTCTCCACCAAGTATACTTTTCTCGCTGCCAATCGGTCGGAACCCCATGTAGTAGTTGTCGAAGTCAGCCTTAGATGCCATCTTCGCCCCTTGAGACAGATTGAAGAATGCCCTTAACTCGACAAAGAGTTGATCAACAAAACCACTGTCAAACCCATCATGGGTTACATAGAAAGCACCGAGTTCATGGCACGCTTCTTCAATTACTTTTTGAATATCATTGGCGACAGTGTACTGTATATCAGGTATCATTTTAACTGAATTTAGATTCCAGAACGACTTCTGCAAAAACCTGTTTTGCCATGGCAGTGAGTATTAAGGATTTTGCAACCCCTGTCAAGGTACCCGAGCAGGGTAATCCCATGTTGGGCGTTGCTGAATTTAAGTATGAATTTATTGGTATAGCGCTACGCGCTATACATCGTACTTGACAAACAACAGGGCGTATAGGTACACTATTTTTTTTGTGATCGAGGCTGTCCCAGAGCAGCTCTTGCGGTTAACCATCGGATGTGCAAAGATTTGCATTCTCTAGTCAGTCATCATTCCCACATTCCGCAGATTACTTTATAGTATAGAAAGTAATACCCTAATCCTGTGTAGCTTGGGGATTTTTTTGAGTTTATGTGTTATAAAAGCTACACATAAGCCCTAATTATTACGTATTACACTGTAAATTGCGGAATGTGGGTCAACAAAAACCTTTCACCAAAAATAAATCCCACCGTTTCAAGCAGTGGGACAATTATTTAATAATTATTGAAAAGCAAGCTATGCAGAGCTTTGCCTTTTAGATCAGCTTAGATCAGCATTGCTAGCATGCCTATTGCTAGCATGCCTATTGCTAGCATGCCTATTGCCTTGTCTTGACCAAGGTTTATGAGACTTATGCAAGAGGTCTATTGTATTTTCCATAACAATTTGAGATCAGACCCCTGCTCGAGATCCTATCGATAACTCAGGATCATTACTCAACTTCCCGTTCTGCATGGCTGAATACAGTCGGTTAAGCGCATTCACATAGGCTTGTGCTGAAGCCACAATAATATCCGTATTCGCCGCATAACCCGAATAGACCCGTTCATCGTGCCGCAAACGAATAGTCACTTCCCCAAGAGCATCAATGCCTGCTGTTACCGATTGCACCGAAAACTCAATCAGTTCATTAGGCACATTCACCACCCGATTAATGGCCTTGTACACCGCATCCACCGGACCAGTACCAATAGCAGCATCACTAAGTTCTTCACCGGTAGGTGTTCGCAGCGTAATCGTAGCCGTAGGATTAGCACGATCCCCACAGGACACCTGCACCAACTCTAAGTGAAACACTTCCGGTGCCTGGTAAATTTCATCATTAACAATGGCTTCTAAATCCCAATCCGTAATCTCCTTCTTCTTATCCGCCACCTCTTTGAAGCGAACAAACGCCTTATTCAGGTCATTATCCGACAACTCATAGCCCAACTCCTTGAGGCGAGAACGGAAAGCATTGCGACCGGATAGTTTACCCAGTACAATCTGATTTTCCTTTAACCCAATCGACTCGGCATCCATGATTTCATAGGTCAGCTTGTGCTTAAGGACCCCATCCTGGTGAATACCAGACTCATGAGCAAAAGCATTCGAGCCCACGATTGCCTTATTCGGCTGCACCAACATCCCCGTAAGACTCGAAACCAGACGGGATGTCTTGTAAATCTGACGAGTATCAATAGTGCTTAGGGGTTCCTTCGACTCTGGGGGGCGTCCGAAGAAAGGATTAAAATACTGACGGCGGACATGTAATGCCATTACCAACTCTTCCAAAGCCGCATTACCAGCCCGTTCTCCAATACCATTAATCGTGCATTCCAGTTGCCTGGCTCCATTTTTCACGGCTTCCAGGAAATTAGCCACTGCCAGACCTAAATCATTATGACCATGGACAGAAATAATTGCCCGGTCAATATTGGGAACATTTTCCTTAATCCCACGAATCAAGCCACCAAATTCGCTTGGGGTAGTGTAACCTACAGTATCAGGAATATTAACCGTAGTAGCCCCCGCATCGATTACCCGTTCCAGGACTTCGTAGAGATACTCGGGATCGCTGCGCCCTGCATCCTCCGGGGAAAATTCCACATCATCCACAAAAGACTTCGCATAAGCCACCATTTCTGGCGCAATCTCTAACACTTCCTTTCTAGTCTTCCTCAGTTTGTACTCCAGATGAATATCCGAAGTAGCAATGAAAGTGTGAATACGGGCATTAGCTGCCGGTTTGAGGGCATTCGCCGCCGCCTTGATATCATCACGACTTGCCCGTGCTAGACCACAAATCGTTGGTCCAGATTCTATGCCCACAGCTTCAGCAATTTTTTGCACCGCCTCAAAATCCCCAGGACTAGCGTAGGGAAAGCCTGCTTCAATCACATCTACTCTCAATCGTGCCAGTTGGTGAGCAATAATCAGCTTCTCATCCACATTGAGGGTTGCTCCAGGAGATTGTTCCCCATCCCGGAGGGTAGTGTCAAAAATGATAATGCGTTCTGATTGAGGTTGCTGGTTCATAACTAACTCGATTGGTTGATAGTCAGTGATTTGAAGAGAACGGTCGTCAGTCAACTAGACCGACAGTTTGCTTTGTTTATAATTATAACTATGAATCAATTTTTTCAATTTGATCACGGACATCATTTAGATCAATATAACGGTCAGTGGCATTCCTCAGTTCCCTAGCAATCATCCCTTCTGTGGAAACCACCGTAATATGAGTATTTTTAGAACGCAGTAATTCAATTGCTCGTTCAAAATCTCCATCTCCACTAAACAAGATAACTTTATCATACTGTTCCACAGTATTAAACATATCCACAACAATTTCTATGTCTAAATTAGCCTTTTGTGAATAGCGACCCGAGTTATCATCATAATATTCCTTTAAAATTTTAGTACGAACCGTGTATCCTAGACTAATTAGAGCATCTCGGAACCCCCGCTGGTCTTGAGGATCTTTGAGTCCGGTGTACCAAAATGCATTAACTAGAGTAATACCAGGCTCGTTTTTAAAGTAGTCTAAAACCCGCCTAGGATCAAAAAACCACCCATTCTTTTGTTGGGCGTAAAACATATTATTGCCGTCTACAAAAATAGACATACGTTTCAGTGGACAATGCATATTTACTTAAACCTAACAATTTTCTATATAATCTTTAATATAATTTTTTATTCTAGCAGTTTTTAGCTAGTAAATTAGTAATTACCTAAGACTTAACTAGTTAGTGGTAATTAGTGATTTGATTACTACTGATAGAGATGACTTATCTGTACTTACCTAGTGAAAGAGTAAGCAATAGGGGGATAATTTCAGGATTTTGAGGATAGGATGCCAAATTTTCCCTCCTCTGTCTTGGTGCGCGTTCCTATCGCGTTCGCGGAGTGGCGACCTAGGAGTTGGGAAGCTCGGGCCTTGTCGCACCACTTCAGTTAAGTTCTAGGGAGAAGGGTAGCAACTCAGATCGAAACAATCAGAAGTATCAAAGTAGTGGTAGTTTAACGGGACTGGCAAGCTTTTGCGCAAGCAACATACCTAACCTGTTGCTTGCTTTGGGTAGTGCCACAGTTCCTCAAAGCAAGCAACGTCAACCGGTGGGGAAAATTACAGATAAGAGCACCAGTCACTCCAACTCCCAGCATAGAGCTTGCCAGTGTTAATTCCTGCCAATGCCAGGGAGAAGAGATTGACACAAGCGGTTACACCAGAACCACAATAAACTAGAATTTCTTGTTTGTTCTCCAGCTCAGTCCAGCGCTGTTGTTGGGATGCTAATGGTTGCAAATAACCATTGGTGTCCGTGACACCATGCCAAGGGTAGTTGATGGCACCAGGAATGTGACCGGCAACAGGGTCAATCGGTTCTCGTTTACCTAAATAGCGATCGCTTTCCCTAGAATCTACCAACGCCACCTCTGGCAGATCTTTACGTACTTTCACAGTATTAATATCCACCACCCAATCAGAGCGCAACTGTTCTACAAATATTCCTGGTTTTGTGGTAGGCTCTTGATCAGATACTGGATACCCTTGGGAATGCCATCGGGTCCAACCCCCATCCAGCAACGCCACTTGGTCGTGTCCCAAGTAGCGCAGCAGCCACCAAAAGCGGGATGCAAACGCAAAACGGGAATCATCATAGGCAATCACTAGGGTTTTTCGGAAATTCACACCAATCCCTGCTAATTTCTGGGCTAACTTCCCAGGTTCAGGCAAAGGATGACGCCCACCATGACGCTCTACTGGTCTCGAAAGGTCCTTATTCAAATCGAGATAGTGAGCGCCCGGGATATGGCTAACTTTATACTGTTCATACCCCTGGTTTGGATCAGATAGAGCAAAACGGCAATCGACAACTACGATGTCGGGATCATCAAGATGATCACTCAGATACTGACCAGAAACTATAAAAGCATGTTCCGTCATGTGACATCACGGATTATAAATTTTAGTATTGATTTAGAACGAATAAGCTTTAGCGATATCAAGTGAGTCCAAGGATTTACGCTCCTAGGACTCTCTTCAAACAAAACAAATTAACGTTTGCTTGTTTGCTTGAGTTATTAAGTTGGTAGTGCTTGGTTTAGAGGGATAAAAACCCCCAGCCATCCGCTGTCAGATTTTCATCCCTATTTATCCCGCTTTTGGCGGCGGCGATCGCGCCACTCAGCAGCAGTTAGATAAATGATTCCTCCGCTGACCACCACTAATAATCCAGCGGCAGCAAAGAACAACATAGTGATTACGGGATTTTCCACGATACTGTTAAAATCCGTTACGACCCCAGACAACCATTGAGATTGACCAAGTGAACAAAACCAGTACAGAAACCCAGCCTAATGTCAGAATATCCATAGCAATATATAAAAAAATTACTCAATAACTCCAAATCTTATAATAATTCAATTTGACACCGCCACCTCCTGCAGACGTGGAATTCATTTGGGAATTATCTGGTTATGGGGTTAGCCCCCTGGTGTTTGACCAAAGCTGATTATCCATAGTCTGGCTAGGTTTCAGGTGAAGAGTATTTGACCTGGACAGGGGATAGTGTGACAGTTACTAAACTGTCCACAGATTGCTTCAAGAAAACTTGTGATGATCACCTGATCCTTAGATTCAAGTTTATGGACAATCTTGTAGTTATTGTGTATTATGTATGTAATATAAAACAAAGATAATTATTGTTATGCCTTACGAAAAACTAGACCTCTCCACCCCAAAACCTGTGCTGTCTTGGGCGAATCACTCCCTAGCTGCTCAGGAAACCCAAATGGCGAAAAATGTGGCGTCTCTGCCATTTGTGTTTAAGCACGTCGCATTAATGCCAGACGTTCACCTAGGTAAAGGCTCATTAGTTGGCTCTGTAATTGCCACCAAAGATGCCATCCTGCCAGCAGCGGTCGGGGTAGATATTGGTTGTTTTACAGGTGATACCCTCGTTCCCTTGGTTGATGGCAAATCTTACACCCTCGAAGCACTAGCCAGCAGTCAGCGAGAAATTATTGTCTACTCCTGCACACAAACCGGAAAAATTGTCGCAGCTAAGGCTACAGCCAAATTAACCCGCCGTAACCAACTACTCTTAAAGGTCGTTCTCGACAACTCACAAGAAATTAAATGTACTCCCGATCATCGATTCATGCTCAGGGATGGCAGTTACCGGGAAGCCCGTGACCTCAAACCAGGGACATCCTTGATGCCTTTCTACTCCCAAATCGATAAAGATGGTTACACCTTAATCCAGCAACCCTATTCTGGAAGATGGCAAAAGGCAGATGGGATTATCTCTTCCTCTGATATCCCTGCCACTGATATCCCTACCACTGATATCCCTACCACTGATATCCCTGCCACTGAATGGTTAGAATCTCAATTGTCAGGAAGAGTACCATCTTTTCCAGGTCATAGAACAGTCATTGACCACCATATTGATCACCATAACCTTGCTCCTGCCGAGCATCCAAGCTCAAATCTGGTAGGGGGGGCAAATCACAAAGTCGTCAAGATCTTACCACTTCAGGAAAGACAGGATGTCTACTGCCTAAACGTGCCAGAGTATCACAACTTTGCCCTGACTGCTGGTGTGTTTGTTCACAACTGTGGCATGTCTGCCATCAAAACCCCTTTTGTGGCAGAGCAATTGGAGGGCAAGCTCAAGAAGATTCGCTTGGAGATTGAAGCAGCTATTCCCGTTGGCTTTAATGAAAACAAAGATATAGAGAAACCAGTAGTAAACTGGCAAGGCTGGCGTGACTTTAAGGAACTTCATCCAGGTGTGCAACGGCTAGATGGAAAATCCATGAAACAGCTCGGTTCCCTTGGTGGTGGCAATCATTTCATTGAATTGTGTCTTGATACCGAAAACCAAGTGTGGCTGATGCTACACTCCGGTTCACGGCATATTGGTAATCAGCTAGCTAAGTGCCACATTAATACTGCTAAAGAATTAGCAAAGCTGGCACATACTAACCTTCCTGACCGAGATTTAGCATACTTTGTCGCAGGAACCCCTGAATTTTCTGCCTACTGGCGGGATTTGCAATGGGCGCAAAATTATGCCCGTTACAATCGTGATATCATGATGGCTCGCTTCAAGCGAATTGTTGAGAAACATCTGGCTGGTGGTAAGTCGTTCAAGCCCTTGTTGTCAGTTAACTGCCATCACAACTATGCCGAGAAAGAAATGCATTTCTCCGAAGAGGTTTATGTCACTCGAAAAGGAGCAGTGCGAGCTCGTACCGACGACTATGGTATCATCCCTGGTTCCATGGGGGCAAAGTCTTTCATTGTTAAAGGTAAAGGCAATCATGACAGTTACTGCAGCTGTGCTCATGGTGCTGGTCGTTTAATGTCTCGCAGCAAAGCAAAAAAGCAGTTCACCATTGATGATTTAGTTGAGCAAACTAAAGGTGTTGAGTGCCGTAAAGATAAGGACGTTATCGATGAAATCCCAGGTGCTTATAAGCCAATTGATCAAGTGATGGCTAATCAGTCAGATCTAGTTGAGGTAGTGGCAACTCTGAAGCAGGTTGTTTGTGTTAAGGGTTGAAAACTCTTCACCATTACGTAAAAGGCAACAGAAACGTTTATGCTTCTGTTGCCTTTTATCTGTTGTAATCTCCCAAAAAATAGATATCTACAGACATCAGCCATTGTGGTGAAGGTTTATTACGCAATTCAACATATCTGTTGTAGTTGGCTTCCATTACAGGTGACTATTTCCTTAGGATTTAGAGCGGGATTTTATGGTGAGAATCACCAAATCTACCTCTCGGTCAACCCTTAAGTGAATCTGATAGTTTTTTTGTTCCGTGATTAATAAATTTTTCTGGTTTTCACTAAGTTCTTTCAATCCATAGTTAATCCAAGCCATACCATTTTCCCATTCCGGTGATACTACCCTAATGAATAATCCTAAAAGTAAAGCAGCTTGGCTTTCATGAGAGTATTTATAGGGAATTTTAGTGGCGATCGAGGCTTGAGTTATATTGTTAACATTTCCCAGAATATTAATTAATACTGTACCTCCCGTATTGTTGCCTATCAAATTAATTTGATTATGAATAGTTTCTCCCTGGTTAAAGGTAAAACCAATGGCCTCAAAACCAGGCTTTATTTTGTCTATACCTATACCTAGTCCATTTTCTTCATATTCAGTGATAATAGGAAGCATGAGTTGATTGATCATTGACGCTTTATCTACTAGTTGTTCAGAACTAGTTTTAGCAACACTTGATAATGATTTTTTGCGCTCTGACGTGTCGTTGAACCAACTAATTATTGATTCTATTGGATTAACAATAATTTTTGAGGAATCCGTTAATCGAAAATTGTTGTTTTCCATTAACACGCTGATTACTCCTACGATAATTACTAGAGAAGGTAACAGGCAAAAAGTAATAATTAACGATTGTCCATTGAACCAATTTTTAGAATACTGTTCTTTAGTCATTTCCTGCCAATCTCAAAGTCGCCAATGGTGGATATTTGATTATCAATAGACCTAGGGGTAAAAACGATTCTGGAAGCGTTACCCCACTTAACCTTAAACCTAATTTTTACGCCTATATCTAAGGTCGGATAGAGATAGTTATTCGGGTATATATCATCGGTAACTGATAATAGGTAATTGCCAATTTCCAATTGAGGATCATACTATTGCTGCCCTTAAACAACACTTGTATATCGTAATTACCTATTACTTATTACCTATGACCTATTCCCCATTAGCTATTAACAGACACTTATCTCTATCAACATGCATAGAAAATTAGTTAGTATTTGGTTGAGATGTTCTTGGAGTCAATCACGGAGTTTAATCGCACATTGTGAAAAACTTGGGAAGGCTAACCCTAGTATTGTATAGTAGTTCTTCCCCAAAATGTGAAAGTTTGGTGAAGAACACTTGGTGAAAAACACTTTGAGGTGCGACCCTAGGCCGCGAGCAATCCCTCGCGGCCTAGGAGGCGCTCACTTTAAGTGTCTTGCTATACAAAACGAATGGCAAGCACTCACCTTCGGTATCACCGGACTTGTGAAAACTTAACGTTTTAAAAATTAAGGTAAAAACTTTAACTAGTAAAGTTTAAGTTCAAAGGGACTACTGACAGAACCTTCATTTTCCACTGACCTCAGGGAAAAGATGAGGGGTTACACCCTTCATATTAACAAATTTAACAGATTCCCGTAAATCCCTGTCTTGTTCTTTACTGGTCTTACGGATACGCTTCAGGAAAAGCCTAGCAAGTGGGGGTAGTTGATCAGAAAATTTTTTTCCCTATTGACCCACTCATACCAGGTTGCTTTCTTGCCATGGTACTTCCTGGGATTGATAGGGGAGATAGGCAGGATGGGAAAGATCGGAAAATGAGGAGAATGGGAAAGGAGAATGGCCAACAGGAAGACTATTTCTTTTTTCGCTTTGCCAACAGTGGCAAGGCAGACAGTATACCTAAGAAACTCAGTGCTAGGAAAAATGGTAAGCGATCGCCTCCTTGCAAAGCTGCCCCCCCAGTGACTCCTAGCCAAGTATAAGCGAGGGTACCAGGAATAATCCCAAAGAAAGTGCCAAGGGTATACTCTACCGAGCTAATCGGGGTTAGACCAAACAAGAAATTCACTACATTAAACGGAGAAATGGGGGCAAAGCGTACTGCTAAAACAAACATTAGAGGTGTTTGCATCACTGCTTGATTGAAGCTGACCAATGCTTTATGATGCCTGAACTTGTATTCAACCCAATCTCGCAATAGGTAACGCGCTACCCAAAATGCTCCCAATGCGCCTAAGGTTGCTCCGATCACAGACCAGAAGGTACCCCAAACTAAACCAAACACTGTACCACCAGCGATAGTCAGTACTGTGCCAGGAATTCCTAAAACCGTTGCCAGAGCATAAACCAGGATAAATAAACAGATTGCCCAATGGCCTAATCCTTGCAACTGTTGCACTAGGAACCTCTGGTTAAATAAGGCTCTTACAGGAGTCGAGTAACACAATAGCACCAAAATAAATAGCGCGATCGCTAACCAAAGGCTTCGTCTTTTGAGTAATCTGTTCAATCTCATCAATCTTCTACCTTAATCACCTTAAATTCTTAGGACTTAGGGTCAGGACTTAGGCAAAACTCGACTTTTATTCGCTTTTATATTCGCCCTGATGGTCTAGGGTCTGTTATTAACACACCCGACAAATACAGTTATTGCCCAAGTCTTGATTGTTTCCAAAGTAGGGGAGTGGTAGATAGCACCGCTAATACAACTAGTGCTCCGATCAGTTGCCAGGGGGGACTACCGCTGATAGCTTCCAGACCACTGCGACCTAACCAAGCATAAGCAAAGGTAGCCGGGATAATTCCCACTGCGGTGGCTATCACATAAGTGGGCAAAGGAATTGGTGTTAAGCCAAACAAATAGTTCACGGCATTGAATGGAAAAATTGGTGCCAGGCGAATGGAGAGCACAAACCAAAAACCATTGTTCTCAATTCCCTCACTGAGTTGCTCCAAACGAGAGTCCTGAAACTTATACTTAACCCAATCACCAGCAACAAAGCGAGCAATCATAAACGCAGCCGTTGCTCCCAAAGTAGCACCAATCACAGTCCACAAAGTCCCGAGCATTAGTCCAAACAGAGCACCAGCCGAAAAGGTTAAAATCGCATCAGGAACAGCTAGTACTGTGGCAACAATATAAATTAGAATGTACCCCAGTGGTCCAAAAATACCCATGCTTTCCTGAAGCCATCTCAGATTTTCCAGCTTCAGCCAAGACCCAACCGGCGTAAATAGCAAAATTAAGGCAGCTGTCACTAGAACTATTGCCCCAATCCCTAACCTTAGTCCTAGCTGTATCTTGGATTGGGGCAGATTTTGAGATGTCGAGGATGAAACTTTCATGAGCTGGTTAAAAAGTAATTGGTAATTGGTGATTTTGAAATAGGGTGATTTTTAAATAGCATTAGTTTTATAATTAAAAAATAATTAGTAATCGAATTATATCACATCTTCTCTCAAGAGTTACCATAGTTAGTAACATTAACGCTATTCTTAACGTTCCAATTTTATAAGTTTTAGAGAGGGTGAATCGTCATTTGTAACTGCTCATTCAGTTCAAGATATTTTCAGTCTACATGAATCTATTAAATCCTAGGTTAATGAGTTTTCACTGAGAATAGCCTTAATCAATAAGTAGCTAGTTGAGGAAATCAGCGAATCAGTGTAAATCATACAGATAGAACTTATGCAAAAGTGCAAAAGTCTGTGATAGCAAGTTGCTTTCTGGTGATGTTACTTGCTGATCACAAGCTGATCCCCCTGATCCCCCTCATATCAAGTCCGGTTTAATACCCATCATAAAAGTGTGGGGCTCCGGAGATGGGGAGATGAGGAGATGGGGAGATGGGGAGATGGGGAGATGGGGAGATGGGGAGATGGGGAGATGGGGAGATGGGGAGATGGGGAGATCGGGAGATAGGCTAGGAATAGAACAAATCAATAGGGTATTGTTTTGGCCATCTACATAAGAGAATTTAGATTAATTTTAGAAATAGGGTACCCATATCACAAGTAGAACATGCTAGTATTATGTCCGTCTTTACGAGATGACTATAAACTAGTCATTCTGGGAGGTCTAGCAAATGATCAAGTTTTAGTTTCAAGTTTAAGTAGCCGTTTATAGATAATTAATTGTTTACAAGTTTGGTTGACAAGTCTGGCCAAGCAGGAGTAACTGGCTTGTCTTGATGCTTGTCTTGATGAAAAGCGCGAGTGGGGGGGGAAGCCCTTCAGGTTGGTGCATCCGTCGCTATTCGAGATCTCGGCATCAGCTCCTGGCAAGACCCTGGAAACTATGGACACAAGACCTTTGATTCTACAAGCCCATGGCTCTAATCAACCCAAACTGGGCAGTTGATTCATTGCAGTTGATTCGCGATCGCCAAACCAATAGCTAGTAATGCATCCCTATTTCCGCCGTCTTTTACTAGCTAATACTTTTCGGTAAAATCCAGTGTTGATTGACCGAATAGTTTTTATACAAACAGATATTAAACCTTTAAAACTGGCTCCTAGGGTGCGGCGGAAACCGGCAATTGCTCTCAATCCTGTTTGCGGCTCACAATCCCAAATTGCATACCCAGCAAGATTGGGTAAATTCGGAACTTATAGTAAAATCATTCCACCAAGAGACTTGTCATCGACTTGCCATCGACTTGCCATTTAACTAGGCAGAGGTCTATCTATGCTGTTGCATTTTCCTAAAAACTATGGAAAACCTTAAGACTACATTCAACAATACAATCAACGTTATCAAAGAAAGGATCTTTGATACGGACTTCAAACTCGCCAACATCCCTGTTTCCACAATAGCTATTGTGGTGCTCATCCTCATCTTAACCCAGATATTGCGAGGCTTGTTCACTGCCATAATCATTAACAGAATCGAGCGTCTAACTAGCGGTACAGAAACTACCCTAGACGATGAGTTCATTAAGATTCTTAGGCGACCATTAGGCTGGCTAATTTGGCTGGCTGGACTATGGCTAGTATATCTAGTTGTGGGCACTCATCTTACTCCTGCACAGAATGAGAAAATCCCCGAAATTCTGTTTGTGAGCGCTCTGTTCATTGCCACCTATATTCTGTACCGTGCTGCGCCACTACTGGGAGAGCTTCTAGCGGGATTGGCGGCCAACACTGAAACTGAGCTAGACGATTTGTTCGTGCCCTACTTCCCAAGGCTTTTTCAGATCGCAGCAGTGATGATTGCGGCCATTAAAGCCAGTGAGATTTTGTTGGGGGCATCTGCTGGTGCACTGATCGGTCTACTCGGTGGTGCAGGTGTCGCCTTAGGTTTGTTATTCAAAGACATTATCTATGACTGGTGTTGTACGGTGATTATCTACGCTGATGGTCTCTATAAACCCGGTGAATTTGTAGTCGTGGACGGAATAAATGGTTTTGTTGAGATACTCAGTATTGGTCTGAGAAGTACAACACTTCTTCTTTGTAGTTGGGGTTCTATCAAAAAAGTTCCCAATTCTAAAATGATTGCTGGAGTTGTGGAAAATTACTCACGGAAGATTGGCGAAACGTTGGAGTGGGGCATAAATTTCAATCTTAAAGTTGATGGAATTTCAGCGAAGCAAACTACCCGAATTTGTCAGGCTATTAAAGAAAGCATTCCGACTATCGATGGCTTGCATAAGCAGAAAATGGTAGTTTTATTTTCCCACATTGAAGAGAATGCTCGTGTGATTATGATTAGGGTATTTGTGATTGATCCCGACCTCTACGTTGATGCCCTGCAAGACTTGAACATAGCCATCTTAGAAATCCTGGAAAAAGAAGAGATTGATCACCTGCATATTGAGCTGGAAAAGCAACTTGAAGACTACAAACAAAGGAAGGGAAATTTAGTTAGTGAGATGATATCTAAATCTTAGCAATGCTTTGAACAAGCGATGCAGCACTGGCTCCCTTCGAAGATGCATCGCTTTTAGGTGCGCGCCCGTTCGCGCCCCGCGTCGGCTTTGCCTCAAGGTGCGACCCAAGGGCGATTTACTCGCCCTAGGAGGCGCCCACCAAAGCGCGAATTTAATTCTTAATGGTAAGAGCGCACCTTTGAAACTAGGCAAAAATTCTAATCAAATTCCCGCGCCCAGGCCAGACACTGCCCGCGCCTGGGCCCCTTCTTTTTTAAAAAGATCAGATGCACCCGATATATTCAACGTTTCAAACTCGCTCTTAGGGTGCTGCCCAAACGGGCAATTGCTCGAAATCCTGTTTATTACATACCTAGCAGGATTCGCTAAATTCCCCACTTATAGTAAAATCGTTTCGCCAATGGATTTGCCATCGACTTGCCATTTAGGTAGGCACAGGTCGATCTATGCTGTTGTATTTTCCTCAAAACTATGGAAAACCTTAAGACTACATTTAGCAATACAATCAACCTAATCAAAGAAAGGATCTTTGAATCCGACTTCAAGCTCGCCAACATCCCTATTTCCACAATAGTTATTGTGGTGCTCATCCTCCTGCTCACCCAGATATTGCGAGGCTTGTTCACTTCAATAATCATTCACAGAATCGAGCGGATGACTAGCCGTACAGAAACCACCCTAGACGATGAGTTCATTAGCATTCTTAAGCAACCATTAGGCTGGCTAATTTGGCTGGCTGGACTATGGCTAGTCTATCTAGTTGTGGCAAGCCATCTTAGTCCTGAACAGAATCAGAAAATCCCCGAGATTCTCTCTGTGAGCGCTCTGTTCATTGCTACGTATATTATTTACCGTGCTGCTCCACTATTGGGAGAGCTTCTAGCGGGATTGGCGGCAAAAACTAAAACTGAACTCGACGATTTGTTAGTCCCTTACTTCCCAAGGCTTTTTCAGATCGCAGCAGTGCTGATTGCTGCCAGTAAAGCCAGTGAGATTTTGTTGGGGGCATCTGCTGGGGCACTGATCGGTCTACTGGGTGGCGCAGGTGTCGCCTTAGGTTTGTTATTAAAAGACATTATCTATGACTGGTTTTGTACAGTGGTAATCTATGCTGATGGTCTCTATAGACCCGGTGACTGGGTAGAATTGGACGGAATAAATGGTTTTGTTGAGATACTCAGTATTGGTCTGAGAAGCACAAAGGTTCGTATTATTACTGTTGGTGGTACCAAAAAAGTTCCCAATTCTAAAATGATTGGTGGAGTTGTGGTCAATTATTGGTCACAGAATCCTGGCGATACGTTGGAGTTGGGAGCGATAAATTTAACTCTTAAAATTGATGGAATTTCAGGGGAGCAAACTACCCGACTTTGTCAGGCTATTAAAGACAAAATTACCTCTATTGATGGATTGCACAAGCAGAAAATGTTCGTTTTATTAACCAGCATTGAAGAGAATGCTCGTGTGATTCTAGTTAGGGCATTTTGTCTTGATCGAAAACTCTATTTTGCTGCCATGAATGACTTGAACATAGCCATATTAGAAATCCTCCAGAAAGAGGAGATTGATCACCTGCATGTTTATCTTAGAAAGGAACTCCAAGACTACAAACAGCTGAAGGAAAATTTAGTTAGTGAGGTGAAGGGAAATTTAGTTAGTGAAGTGGCATATAAATCCTAGCAATCCTTTGAACAAGCGATGCAGCGAGGCTGCATCGCTATTTGAGATCTAGGCATCTGGTCTTGGCACGACCCTGGGAACTATCGGCACAAGGGCTTTGCTTAATAATGGAATGATTTGAATAGTTTTGTGGAATGAGCATCTTGCTGTCTAACAAGCATCTTACTGTGGAACCGGCATCTTGCTGTCTAACAAGCATCTTACTGTGGAACCGGCATCTTGCTGTGGAACGGGCATCTTGCTGTGGAACGGGCATCTTGCTGTGGAACGGGCATCTTGCCCGTTACAATTCCCGGGCAGGCAGGATGCCCACCCCACTCATATTCCTTCGACGATTCAGCAATGCCAGCACTATTGGGTCAATTCGCAACTTAGTCAATTCCCCACTTATAGTAAAATCAATCCACCAATAGACTTGTCATCGACTTACCATTTAACTAGGCACAGGCCGATCTCTGCTGTTGTATTTTAGTCGAAATTATGGAAAACCTTCAGGGTACATTCAACAATACAATCAACCTAATCAAAGAAAGGATCTTTGATACGGACTTCAAACTCGCCAACATCCCTCTTTCCACGATAGTTATTGTGGTGCTCATCCTCCTCCTTACCCAGATATTGCGAGGCTTGTTCACTTCAATAATCATTGACAGACTCGAGCGTCTCACTAGCCGTACAACAACCACCCTAGACTATGAGTTAATTAGGATTCTTAAGCAACCATTAGGCTGGCTAATTTGGCTGGCTGGACTATGGGTAGTACATCTAGTTGTGGCAAGCCATCTTACTCCTGAACAGAATCAGAAAATCCCCGAAATTCTGTTTGTGACTGCTCTGTTCATTGCCACCTATATTCTTTACCGTGCTGCTCCACTACTGGGAGAGCTTCTAGCGGGATTGGCGGCCAACACTGAAACTGAACTCGACGATTTGTTCGTGCCCTACTTCCCAAGGCTTTTTCAGATCGCAGCAGTGCTGATTGCTACCATTAAAGCCAGTGAGATTTTGTTGGGGGCATCTGCCGGTGCACTGATCGGTCTACTCGGTGGCGCAGGTGTCGCCTTAGGTTTGTTATTCAAAGACATTATCTATGACTGGTGTTGTACAGTGATTATCTACGCTGATGGTCTCTATAAACCCGGTGACTCTGTAATGGTGGACGGAGTAAGTGGTTTTGTTAAGATAGTCAGTATTGGTCTGAGAAGTACAACACTTCGTATTGGTAGTTGGGGTTCTATCAAAAAAGTTCCCAATTCTAAAATGATTTCTGGAGTTGTGGAAAATTGGTCACAGAAGACTGCTGATACATTGCAGTGGGGCATAAATGGTAATCTTAAAATTGATGGAATTTCGGCGGAGCAAACTCTCCGAATTTGTCAGGCTATTAAAGAAAAAATTCCCACTATCGATGGCTTGCACAAGCAGAAATTTACAGTTGTATTTTCCAAGATTGAAGAGAATGCTCGTGTGATTATGCTTAGGGTATTTGTGATTGACACCAAGCTCTACCATTCTGCCAAGCAAGACTTGAACATAGCTATCTTAGAAATCCTGGAGAAAGAGCAGATTGATCACCTGCATATTGAGCTGGAAAAGCAACTTGAAGACTACAAACAGATGAAGGCAAATTTAGTTAGTGAGGTGATATCTAAATCCTAGCCATCCTTTGAACAAGCTATGCAGCGCTGGCTCCCTTCGAAGCTGCATCGCTTTTAGGTGCGACAATAAGCGCGAATTTAATTCTTAATGGTAAGAGCGCACCTTTGAAATTAGGCAAAAATTCTAATAAAATTCCTGCGCCCAGGCCGGACACTCCCCGCGCCCGGGCCCCTTCTTTTTTACAAATATTCAGATGCACCCCAGATAGTAAACCTTTCAAACTGGCTCCTAGGGTGCTGCCCAAACGAGCAATTACTCTAAATCATATTTATTGCATACCTAGCACTATTCGGTAAATTCGCCACTTATAGTAAAATCATTCCACCAAGAGACTTGCCATCGACTTGCCATTTAAGTAAGCACAGGTCGATCTCTGTTAGTGTATTTTGGTCGAAACTATGGAAAACCTTAAGACTACATTCAACAATACAATCAACCTTATCAAAGAAAGGATCTTTGATACCAACTTCAAACTCGCCAACATTCCTGTTGCCACGATAGTTATTGTGGTGCTCATCCTCGTCCTTACCCAGATATTGCGAGGTTTGTTCACTTCAATAATCATTGACAGACTCGAGCGTCTGACTAGCCGAACAACAACCACCCTAGACTATGAGTTAATTAGGATTCTTAAGCAACCATTAGGCTGGCTAATTTGGCTGGCTGGATTATGGGTAGTACATCTAGTTGTGGGCACCCATCTTACTCCTGCACAGAATGAGAAAATCCCCGAGATTCTGTTTGTGACTGCTCTGTTCATTGCCACCTATATTCTTTACCGTGCTGCTCCACTACTGGGAGAGCTGCTAGCGGGATTGGCGGCCAACACTGAAACTGAACTCGACGATTTGTTCGTGCCCTACTTCCCAAGGCTTTTTCAGATCGCAGCAGTGCTGATTGCTACCATTAAAGCCAGTGAGATTCTGTTGGGGGCATCTGCTGGTGCACTGATCGGTCTACTCGGTGGCGCAGGTGTCGCCTTAGGTTTGTTATTCAAAGACATTATCTATGACTGGTGTTGTACAGTGATTATCTACGCTGATGGTCTCTATAAACCCGGTGAATTTGTAGTCGTGGACGGAATAAATGGTTTTGTTGAGATACTCAGTATTGGTCTGAGAAGTACAACACTTCTTCTTTGTAGTTGGGGTTCTATCAAAAAAGTTCCCAATTCTAAAATGATTGCTGGAGTTGTGGAAAATTGGTCACGGAAGACTAGCGATACGTTGCAGTGGGGCATAAATTTCAATCTTAAAATTGATGGTATTTCGGCTGATAAAACTACCCGAATTTGTCAGGCTATTAAAGAAACAATTCCCACTATCGATGGCTTGCACAAGCAGAAAATGGTAGTGTTATTTTCCCACATTGAAGAGAATGCTCGTGTGATTATGCTTAGGGTATTTGTGATTGATCCCGACCTCTACGTTGATGCCCTGCAAGACTTGAACATAGCCATCTTAGAAATCCTGGAAAAAGAGGAGATTGATCACCTGCATATTGAGCTAGAAAAGCAACTTGAAGACTACAAACAGATGAAGGGAAATTTAGTTAGTGAGGTGATATCTAAATCCTAGCCATCCTTTGAACAAGCGATGCAGCACTGGATCCCTTCGAAGCTGCATCGCTTTTAGGTGCGACAATAAGCGCGAATTTAATTCTTAATGGTAAGAGCGCACCTTTGAAATTAGGCAAAAATTCTAATAAAATTCCTGCGCCCAGGCCGGACACTCCCCGCGCCCGGGCCCCTTCTTTTTTATAAATATTCAGATGCACCCCAGATAGTAAACCTTTCAAACTGGCTCCTAGGGTGCTGCCCAAACGGGCAATTACTCTAAATCCTGTTGATTGCATACCTAGCAGTATTGGTTAAATTCGCAACTTATAGTAAAATCAGTCCACCAAGAGAATTGCCATCGACAAGCCATTTAACTAAGCACAGGTCGATCTCTGTTAGTGTATTTTGGTCGAAACTATGGAAAACCTTAAGACTACATTCAACAATACAATCAACCTAATCAAAGAAAGAATCTTTGATACCGACTTCCAGCTCCCCAACATTCCTGTTGCCACGATAGTGATTGTGGTGCTCATTCTCCTCTTCACCTATATATTGCGAGGATTTTTCACTTCAATAATCATTCACAGACTCGAGCGTCTGACTAGCGGTACAGAAACCACCCTAGACAATGAGTTCATTAGGATTCTTAGGACACCATTAGGCTGGCTAATTTGGATCGCTGGACTATGGCTAGTACATCTAGTTGTGGCCACCCATCTTAGTGATACACAGAATCAGAAAATCCCCGAGATTCTGTTTGTGAGCGTTCTGTTCATTGCCACCTATATTCTTTACCGTGCTGCTCCACTACTGGGGGAGCTTCTAGCCGGATTAGCAGCAAAAACTGACACTGAACTCGACGATTTGTTCGTTCCCTACTTCCCAAAGCTTTTTCAGATCGCAGCAATCCTGATTGCTACCATTAAAGCCAGTGAAATTTTGTTGGGGGCATCTGCCGGTGCACTGATCGGTCTACTCGGTGGCGCAGGTGTCGCCTTAGGTTTGTTATTCAAAGACATTGTCTATGACTGGTGTTGTACGGTGATTATCTACGCTGATGGTCTCTATAAACCCGGTGACGTGATAGTATTGGACGGAGTAAGTGGTAGGGTTAAGATACTTAATATTGGTCTGAGAAGTACAAGGCTTCTTATTACTGAGTGGGGTTATATCAAAAAACTTCCCAATTCTCAAATGATTTCTGGAATTTTTGCAAATTGGTCAGATAAGACTGGGGATACAGTTCAGTGGGGCATAAATTTAACTCTAAAAATTGATGGAATTTCGGCCCAGCAAACTAGGCGAATTTGTCAGGCTATTAAAGAAACAATTCCGACTATCGATGGCGTGAACAAGGATAAAATTAAAGTTGTATTTTCCCGCCTTGAACAGAATGCTCGTGTGATTAAAATTAGGGTATTTGTGATTGAGCCCAAGCTCTACTATGATGTCCAGAGCAACTTGAATCTAGCCATATTAGAAATCCTGGAAAACGAGGAGATTAATCAGCTCCATGTTTATATGAGAAAGGAACTTAACTGGTTGCCTGACACCAGTATGAATTAGGGTAAGCAATCAGCAATCAGCAATCAGCAATCAGCTATCAGCTATCAGCTATCAGCTATCAGCAATCAGCTATCAGCTATCAGCTATCAGCTTTTGAATAAAATAAGCTGACGGCTGACCACTGACGGCTGACGGCTGTTCGCGCAGCGTGCGCGTAGCGCATATGCTTACGGAAATTCGGAGCAGGGAATAGCACAGCTTTATCCTCTAATTCCATTGACATAGGCAGCTGTCAAGGCTTGTTGAGGTGATTCAAAAATCTGCTCCACACAGCCGTATTCAATCAATCGTCCCACTGCTTCCTTAACCCAGAAGACGGCAGTATAGTCAGCAATCCGTCTGGCTTGAGCTAGGTTATGGGTAACAATCACTAGGGTGTAGCGTCCCCTGAGCCTAGCTATCAAGTCTTCGACCACACCGCTGGATATGGGATCGAGGGCACTACAGGGTTCATCTAACAGGAGTACTTCCGGTTGCAATACCAAGGCACGGGCAATGCACAGGCGCTGCTTTTGACCACCAGACAGAGCAAGAGCCGAGGTGTGGAGTCGGTCTTTTACTTCATCCCACAAACCAACATCCCGGAGTGCGGTTTCGATCAGCTCAGCAATGTTATCCCGGTTTTTAACACCATGTTCCCGCAACGGAAAGGCCAGATTCTTCCAGATTGAGAAGGGGAAGGGACTCGGCTTTTGGAAAATCATTCCAACACGACGGCGAAGTGCAATTAGCTCCATAGCACCACGCTTTGCGATCGCATCCATCCGAGGACTCAGCACATCCAGGGAACCCATGCGAATCCTACCGGTAACTTTAGCATTAGGAATCAAATCTGTCAAGCGATTTAGGCAACTTAAAAAACTAGTCTTTCCACAACCAGATGGTCCCACTAGTGCGGTAATCGAACCTTTATAAATTGGCAACGATACATCAGCAAAGGCCGGTTTTGTTCCATAATGTAAACATAGCCGCTCGGTCTGAATCAATGGGTCGTTTATAGACTGGCTTACCGGTAATCGCTGTTTTATTTCTAAAGGGTTAACCATTGTTTTTAGGAATTAAAAATTAGTTGCGTAGGGTGCGTTAGGGGGACTGGAGATTTTCCGCCTCTAGCCCTTGGTTAGGTTGCTGCCCGTAACGCACCACTGGCTCAAACAGCTTTAATGAGATGCACCCAACCAATACTGAGTCATCCATGCTGCTGTACCATTAATCAGCAACAACAACACTAGCAACACTAAAGCTGAGGCATAAGCATTAGCATTTCCCCCTGTTACATTCATCGACAAATCAAAAATATGAATCGACAGCGATCGCCCAGAATCCAGCAAAGACTCTGGCATCCGATCCACATAACCACTAGTAAAGATCAGTGCTGCGGTCTCAGCGATCGCTCGCCCTATCCCTAACACTAATCCCACCACTAGTCCCGGTGCTGCCGCTGGTAACAGCAAATTCCAGAGAGTGGTAGTGCGGGATAAACCAAGGGCAGTGGCAGAAAGCCGATAATCATCACTAACGGCGCGAAACCCTTCCTCTGTTGATCGAATTAGGATTGGCAACACCATACAGGCTAATGTCAACCCCCCAGACAAAATGGAAAAGCCTAGCCCTAGGGTTTTGCAGAAAAAGGCATTGCCAAATAGTCCAAACACAATCGACGGTACTCCTGCCAGTACATCTAAGCTACGACGAACCAGACGCCCGAAAATACTCTTAGTATCTGTGAACTCAGCTAGCAGTATTGCTGTGCCTACTCCTATCGGAACCGAAACGGTCATACATACACCCAAAATGAGGATAGTGGAAACCAGAATTGGAGCAATCCCTCCTTCCCGTCCAGCATTCTTTGGTGCAGTAGTCAGGAATTCCCAGTTAATTTGTCCGACACCGTGCCAGACGATATCACTCAAAATCCAGAGGAATACAGCAGTTACGAACAGTGCGATCGCCCAAATCATCACTGTTGAAACTTGGAGGTTGTCGGTTGTCGGTTGCAGGTTGTCGGTTGCAGGTTGCAAGTTGTCGGTTGTGGCTTTTGGCTTGGTTTTCAGAGGATTCTTACTCATAAATTCCTTCCTTGCTGATGATTTCTGCAATTGCTACTAGTACCAAAATTATTGCCATCAGCAGCAAGCCACTGACAAAAAGTGCTGAGCGGTGATTGCCCATGGCGTAAGCCATTTCCAAGGCGATATTGGCAGTAAGAGTTCGCATCGGCTCAAATAGGCTTTTGGGAGTTTGCACCACATTGCCACAAACCATCAGCACCGCCATGGTTTCTCCAATCGCCCGTCCTGTTCCTAAAATCAAGCCAGTAAACAGCCCCGATTTAGCAGCCGGAAACACAACACCTCTGACTGTTGCCCAGCGGGATAGTCCCAGGGCTGCTGATCCCTGTAGGTATTCTGGGGGGACTTTCGCAAAGCTAGCGTCTGCGCTCAGAGCAATAGTTGGCAAAATCATCAGGGTCAGAATCGCAATTCCAGCTAGGAGACTGGCTCCCGGTGGCTGGAAGCGTCCAATTAGGGGAACTAGCTCCACCAAACCCCAGAAGCCGTAAACAACTGAGGGCATCCCTGCCAACAATTCAATTAGCCGTCGATAAAGTCCAGCAATCGGTGGAGGCGCGTAATACTGACAAAAGACTGCAGATAGAATTCCCAGGGGTGTAGCCACTACCATCGCCCCAGCGGTGACCAACAGGCTGCCCCAAAGCATCGGGGTGAAGTTGTACAGAGTCTCAGCAGGATGCCAGGATGGATCGGTAAAAAAGGGGAGTAATCCTACTTGTCCCAATACTGGCAAGGCTTCCGTGATTAGGAACACAACAATCAGCACCACGATAGCACCAGCCACCACAGCACAGCCTTGTAGGATCGAGATTAGGAGAGTATCACTCCGAGAGGGGGACAAAGTTTTGCTCTTTAACAATGTCTTGTACCTTTTGCGATCGCGAAAACTCAATAAATGCTTTATCTAACCCAACCGGAATAGTTTTGCTTACTAACGTCAGGGAACGAGATAGGGGAAATGTGCCGTTTTGAACATTTTCTGTCGTTGCCGCTATTCCAGCAACGGGCAGTAACTTAATCGGAACATTCTGTTTGCTGCTATATTCTGCTGTGCCAATGGAGACATAACCAATCCCATTAGGATTACCCGCTACTGTTTTAATCCCCTGCTCATTATCCCCAATCACCACATCTGCCTTAATCTCGCTATTTTTCAGCTGGAAGTACTTCAGAAATAACTCTAAGGTAGAGCGCCCCTCGGCTTTGTTGACTACTGTAATTGGTGCCCTCTTGCCTCCCACATCCTGCCAGTTGTCAATTTTGCCCTGATAGATATCCACAATCTGTTCATTACTCAGGGATTGCACCGGATTAGTTTTATGGACGATAATGCCAATCCCATCACGAGCGATCGCAAACCCTTGCAGATCTTTCTCGCTCTGCTTGAGGTCACGAGACACCATCCCAATATCAGCGACTCCTTGGCGAGCATCTGCAATACCCCGAGACGAGCCTCCTGTTTGCACATCCACCCGTACACCAGGATTTTCCGATTCAAAACGCTTGCCAATTTCCGACGCCAGGGGGGCTACTGTACTAGAACCGGTTAAAACTAACTTACCCTGCAACTGATCTGTTGATTGGGTAGCTACTTCTGGAGATTGGGCACAGGATTGTAGCCAAAAGCAAGCTACTAAACCCATAGACATGGATGCCAGAGTTGTTAAATTTTTCATCAATCATCAGTCAGTCATCTGATCTATAAAATAATGAGAGTGCTCAGCTAAGCATTAAGCGATCAGCTGTCAGCCGTCAGCTAATCAACGGTTGGTAGTCAAAAAGCTGGGGGGTGCTGCTACGGATGGTTGAAAATCCCTGCAAGTTTTACTCATCCGAACCCGTGCAGTTAAAGCGCCTGCTACCAGCTCAAGTACCGTGGCACAGGCTTCTAGCCTGTGATGGGCATTAGCTGACGGCTGAACGCGCACGCACCTCAAGTAGCGCATATGCTTACCTCAAAACTGAGCCCTTACTCAGCACTTTGTTAATCAAAACAGAGGCAACAACATCCCAAATCAATTGCTCTACTACCATTTCCTTGCCGAATGGTTAGCGAACACTGATAAAGCACAGCCTTACCATCTCGCGTCGCCCTCACAAATCCCTCATCCCGCAAAACTCTGAGATGATGGGATAGCAGGCTTTGCTCTATTCCCAACACAGCCTTGAGCTCCCCAACATGCTTTGGTCCTTCCATCAGGATTTGCATAACAGTTAGACGAGTGTTGTCCGCTAAAACTTTCAGCTTACGGACACAGAAGGTTTGAGATGATGGACTTTTTAAGTTCATAATTCAGCACTTGTCAGCAGTTGAATTATCATTAATATGAAAATCCATTCATATTATAATCAAAAAAAACTCTGATTGGATCAAATTAAAGCACCACCACAACTGGAACCAGACCCTGCTGTACAGCCATAGCAATAGGAAGCGGTACGAATTTCCTCAATTATGTCTAAACTTCCTGCTTCCAGAAGTTTACTAACTGTCAACCTTTCTCCAGTGCCAGACGTTGCTGCTACATTTTCCATCTGATTAAAATCGCAATCGTAGACATTACCCAAATAGTCAATAGACAGTTCATTGCGACACATCAAATGCTCCACCGTACTGGCATTGAAACTATTTTCTAGAAACACCATATAGGGAGCATATAGCTTGGTGCGTTGTAAATGAAACTTTGTTCTACCAACGGGGATATTGGTAATTGTAAATAGCTGGTTGAATTCAATATCAAACTGTTCTTTTAGGAAGACTTTATAATCCTTTTCCAACTTAACCTGATTAGGAGTCAGAGAAAACGTTTCACTCAATGGCAAGGAGGGATTGTAGACCAAATCAAGAATTAAGTTGGGGTTTGTACCATAGCCCAACCGATTCAGCCATTGAATCGCCCGAATCGAATCATCGTAAACTCCCTTGCCGCGCATTTTATCTACATTATCTTCCAGATAACAAGGCAAAGAAGCTACTACTCGTAATTGGTGCTTAGCGAAATAGTCAGGTATATCCTCATATCCCGGTTCAAAATAAATGGTCAAATTTGACCGAACAATCACCTCCTTTCCAGTTTGGTAGGCTGCTTCAACTAATGGCTTAAAGCCATAGTTCATCTCTGGCGCACCACCAGTCAAGTCAACCGTCTTAATTTGAGGAAACTGATGAATCAGGGTAATAAGCTGGTCACAAATTTCTGGAGAAAGTTCTTCAGTTCGTTTAGGACCAGCTTCCACATGGCAGTGACTACAAGCTAGATTACAACGCTTACCCAGATTAATTTGTAAAACCGTGATTGGCTGTTTACTTAAGGGAGATTGCAGTTTTTTGTGGAACGGTGTAACAGCTGAAACGTCTGTTTTAATCATAATTTAATTGCCTTGGGATTGTTAGAAGTATTAATTTTGAAGTGTGAATTATGTTCGCGTAGCGTCGGCTTCGCCGAAATTATTAATTCTAAAGTCTGAAGTCTAAATTACGATTTCGGATTTGGTAAGTGTTAAGTCTGTTCGCTTAGCGTCGGCTTCGCCGAAGTGTCAAGTCTCAAGTAATATTTTGGATTGGTTAATATTTAATTTTACCATGGATTTGTTGAGCTACAAATCCATGGTTTTTTTATCCTTCAACCTACCCGATAATTGACACCTACTGCCAACACCCTTAATCCTTCATCTTTTATCCTTAATCCTTTATAATTTATCCTTCACTTCTAACAACAACCACCACCAACATAGTGCCAAGTTGAATCAGTGACTAAGATTTCTTCTGGATTCACCTTTGCTAATTTCGCGGCTGTTTTATCACAAACAGCAGCTGGCACACCACGGGAGAGGATGTGTCCCGCATTGTCATCAAAAAACTCTTCCGCGCCCATGTAAATTGCTGTCTTGCCAGTAAAAATGCATGGTCCATCTTCTGGGATCACAACTTTGAAAGAAACAGAATCCAGACTTTCCAGCAGCAGGGGTTCTTCGAGGTTGTAGTTTTGGCAATCCAGAAGCCGATAGGGACGCTTTGCTCGAATTTCTACTTGACCAAAACCTGACCTGACCAAGTGTTGGACATAGGATTGATAAGTGAGCGCACCAGACAGACACATAGCTCGTAGCCGCTCATCTTCCTGTAGATGGGGTGGAATCGGACGAGTTGCAATCGGGTCACTCATTAACAGTCGTCCACCTGGTTTTAAAACTCGATAGGCTTCTTTGAGTGCCTTCATCAGGTCAGCCGGTTCAAAAATGTTGAATAGGCAATTCTGAGCAACCACATCTACAGAATCATCTGGCATCGGTAGGGCAAAGGCATCCCCTTCCCGAATTTCCACAAAACTCTGGTCAAACCAGGAATTGTCTTGAGCAGCAATCTTCAGGTTACGGGTAGCCGCCTCCCGCATGGCCTCGACTGGCTCAACAGCAATCACACCCCCTGGACGTTGGGAAAAATAAGCAAACTGTAACGCCTCCAATCCACCACCAACACCGACATAGAGGACAGTTGGCTGATTGCTGAGTTCGGTGGGATGTACCGTAGTACCGCAACCATAATTCATATCCGCCATCAGTGGAGGAATTTTCAGTCCTGGCAGTTGTAAGGGGCTACTTTGGACACAACACAAACCAACTTGGGGTGTTTGGGCGACTTCAGAATAAAATTCAGCAGTTGTTTCGAGATAGGTCATCTGAATCCTTTACTTGGCAAAGATGGTAATGCTATTGATAGTAGGGTGGAAATTGAAAACTAATTCTGCACCAGTATAGTTCCTCAGTTGAGCTTTAATGCTACAAAATTCATGTATCGTCTGATACCAAATCCCGGTTCAAAACCCCGTTGATTATTTTGATCATCTAGTCAGCGAAGCGCGGACTGTGTCATCTTCGAGAAGGCTTCGCCTATGTCTAGCCGCTATTTATTATTGGTTTAGGCTACAGGGAAGCTACAATATGGGATTTGGAATTAACGGCGGTTGCAGGCTTTTGTTCGAATTTGTCTTCAGGCAAGCAACGGTAGAATACCTTGCTTCACCCTTAGATGCTATTAAACTGATGCCAGATGAATTTTTCGAGTAGTACACCATGAATTTTTACTGAGATTACCACGGGATCGCTCATCCTTAGGGTATAGGATGCTCGGGTAATCAATGGGGGGTAGGGGGTCTCACAGGGGTAGGTTTTTAACAAAGACCTCAGGTGTGGGGTGTGGGGCGTGGGGTGTGGGGTGTGGGGGTACAGACAAGCGATGCAGCAAGGGAACAGGGGGTTTCCCCCGGAGACGAAACCTTAGATAGTGGAGCCTTTATAGTTAGCAGGTTATGCAGAAAAGGGTTAAATATTTTTTAATAAGGCTCCACTATCTTACGGTAACTTCTAACCACTCGCTATTGCATCAAGACAATATACTTAATTTGTCGTTAAAAATCATCATTTCTTTGTTGTTTTCCTTTTCCTTTCCTTGTGATCCGCCCCCGACCGGTCGGGGGTTGGGGGTGGGGCAGGACCCAAATGTAAAAAACCTACCCTTGTGAGGGGTAGGGGGTAGGGTGACCGGGTGTGGGGACAAGTTATATTAGTAAATTCGACTATCAGAAACTCAGACAGAAACTATTGTGTCCACTCAACACTGCCAATCAGCTCTGAGCATAAGAGTATGGTAGAAAGAGCTACCATTAGAATCAGGGAGTTGATCAATGTCGAAAAACCAGTATGCAGAACGCCTCAGACAACAAGAGAGAGTTTACCTCAAGCGTGTTGCTGATTACTCTTCACTACAGTCGATACCAGAAATTTGGCCCCTTGCTGCCCAACGCTTTGGGTCAATCATTGCTCTGCAAGACCCTCACGCTGTGGGAGCTCATGGTGCTCCACCCTCGACCCTGACCTATACCCAGTTGCACGAGCAAATCGAGCAATTTGCGGCTGGATTACAATCTCTAGGTTTCCAGCCAAAACTCGATGAGAAGGGTATTCCTACCCGAATTGCGTTATTTGCTGATAACTCTCCTCGATGGCTAGTTGCGGATCAGGGGATCATGAGTGCAGGAGCAGTAAATGTGGTGCGCTCAGGTCAAGCAGAACGGGAGGAATTACTTTATATTCTCGAAGATAGCGGTAGCACGGCTCTGGTGGTAGAAAACCTCAAAACTTTGGAAAAATTTGGCGATCGCTTGGATGGGCTACCCATTGAATTAGTGATTCTCCTTTCTGAAGAACAACCACTATCGACCGGATCATCCCGACAAATTGTTAACTATACTCAACTCATGGAAGCTGGGGCATCTCGGTCTCTTACCAAAGCTAACCACAACCGGGAAACCTTGGCAACTCTGCTATATACTTCTGGTACCACAGGTAAACCCAAAGGGGTGATGCTGAGCCATGGTAATCTCCTGCATCAGGTCAACAGCCTTGGTACAGTAATAGAAATCGAAAAAGGCGCTCGCGTTCTTTCTATCCTGCCTACCTGGCACGCCTACGAACGCTCAGCGGAGTATTTTCTATTATCTCAGGGTTCCACCCAGATTTACACCAACCTGCGCCATGTCAAAAAAGACCTTAAAACCTTCAAACCTAACTTTATGGTCGGAGTACCCCGACTGTGGGAATCGATCTATGAGGGGGTGCAAAAGCAGTTTCGTGAGCAACCGGAAGGTAAGCAGAAATTAGTCCAAAACCTGCTAGGGATCAGTCAACGCTACATTGATGCACGGCGGCTTGCTCAGGGGTTGACCTTAGATAATTTAAATCCTTCACCAATCCAAAAACTATTGGCCACAGTGCAAGCTTCCTATTTATGGCCGGTTCATCAATTGGCTAATAAACTAGTTTATCAAAAAGTCCGGGAAGCCACTGGGGGAGAAATCAAGCAAGTCATTAGTGGTGGGGGTTCCTTAGCTCGCCACTTGGATAACTTCTTTGAGATTATTGGTGTCGAAGTCCTAGTCGGCTATGGGTTAACCGAAACATCTCCCGTTACTAATGCTAGGCGTTCGTATCGTAACCTGCGTTTTAGTGCTGGACTACCTTTACCGGACACTCAAATCCGGATTGTTGACCCTAAGACTCATCAGCCTTTACCCCAAGGTCAACGAGGGTTGGTGATGGTAAAAGGACCACAGGTGATGCAGGAATATTATCACAAACCAGAAGCTACCGCTAAGGCAATTGATCCAGACCGGTGGTTTGATACAGGGGATTTAGGTTGGGTTACCCCCCAGAATGATTTAGTCCTAACTGGCAGAGCCAAAGATACTATAGTTCTCACCAATGGGGAAAATATCGAACCACAACCGATAGAAGATGCTTGTCTGCGCAGTGCTTACATTGACCAGATTATGCTGGTGGGTCAAGACCAAAAGGCATTGGGTGCTTTAATAGTACCAAATCTAGATGCCTTGCAAGGGTGGGCAGCGGCTCAAAATCTTCCCCTTGACGTATCCGCTCCAGATGTTGATTTAAATACTACTAAAGAGGTTCAGAGGTTATACCGGACTGAATTAAACCGAGAAGTCCAAAATCGCCCAGGTTATCGGCAAGATGACCGCATTAGCACCTTTAGGCTGATTCTAGAGCCCTTTTCCCAGGAAAATGGCATGATGACTCAAACCTTTAAAATCCGACGACCTGTAGTCACACAACGCTATCGCGCTATCATTGACGGGATGTTTGCGTGAAGTACCCCAACCTGCTTGACCTTTGGTCACGGGGGGCCGGTTCCCTGAGAATGCCAGCAATCCCATGGCCTATGGCCACAGCCGACCCTAAGCGAACGGGTTTCCCGCGCGCGTCCCCGACGCCTCAACCAGAGGCGCGACCCAAGGCCGCGAGGGATTGCTCGCGGCCTTGGAGGCGCGCGCCTGCTGGAATTGGTCTTACTCAGCGTCCACAGGCAGACATCCGCCTTCTATCGACGTATAACTTTTACGACACACTTACCATGGAATTACAGCTCTATGGCTAACCAGCCGGGGCAAGTCTCTTCCCGGAGACGAAACCTTAGAATAAGGCAGCCTTAATCATAAAGTTTTAACCAAAGGTGCGCTTTCCTTGTCTTGATGCAGTCGCTCATGGGGGGAACCCCCAAGACCGTAATGGTGCTTTTTCCGTTGGCGAATTAAATTCGCCACGGGTCGCACCTCTGCATCGCTAGGCGAATTAAATTCGCCACGGGTCGCACCTCTTTTACCCATAGCCTACCAACCATAAAGGCGGCCTTATTCTTGCGGTAACTTCTGACCCTGAGCTGGAGCTAGTACTTTGTACACCTTTGATAAGGTAGCCTTTTAGTCAGTCAGGCGGGTCAACGACCAGGTTGATTATATCACGAATCGTCGTAAGTTGAGGCGCGACCCCGTAATTTAATTCTTCAAACGGAAAGCGCGCCTCGGTAGTCTCGCTATCCATCCTCACCGTCAAAGAAGGTGGGGAATTCCGCCAGTTTCTGTTAAAACGTTAGAAGGTTATGAGGTGGGGGCCTCGAACCTTGAGACTGAACCTCAATCTTCTTTTTAAGAATTATTGAGCAATATCACCAGTCAAACTCTCAATCCCTCAAACTTACATAGTGGAACGCATATGGACGACTCTAACAAGAACTTACTCTTGAAACGGCCAATTAATATCAAAGCCATCGTTACCCCTCGATGGAAGGAAGAGGTTCAGCAACAACTACAAAATCAAATCAACCAAATCGACGGCCAACTGCAACAGATTGATATTCAGGGACAAAAAGCGATCGCTGAGATTAAAAAGCAGAGCATGGATCCTCCTGGTCCTCAGGTATCGCAACAAATTGAAAGTATTCAAATGCAGGTCAATCAAAAGAAAAGTGAACTGCTAGACCAGAAAAACCAGCAACTTCAGCAACTACAACAAGTCCAAACCCTCGAACTCGACCAGGAAGTTAGTCAAGGTCAGCTAGAAAGCTTCTTCAGGGTGGAAGAGGGAGATAACCTAGTCAAAAAGATGAACGTGGAAATTCTGCTGCGGGATGGGGTTATCGAAGAAATTCGCGGTGATATTTAACCGAAACACAAGACATGAATAGACACGGATAGACAGATCAGCAACTATCTGTCTATCCGTGTTTAAAAATCTGTGTATTGTCTTTCACTCCTTTGCCATTGACCCAGCCATTATTGGCAAAATTCCGTTGACCAATCTTGATGACCCCGTCCCTCTCGACAGGTAAACTGTTGACCAGCCCACATGATCTGCCACTGTTTGCCAGTTTGGGCTGATTTGTTGGGGGATAACTCAATACGATACCGGATGCCACGTACAGAGTCATCCGGTAAACCCGTTTGAGTGATGGTGACTACCGCTTGATCAGGTTTAGGATAATCTACCTTGACCTGTTGATCGAAGTTTCCTTCAATCAACAGTGATTGGTTTTGACCAAAGGTAGATAATGCGATCGCTTTTGGATCGGCACCAATCAGTTGATCAGGTGTTGCCTTATTGGCTAGGTCAATGGCTTTGTAGTCTTCTCGCTTGGTCTCGACATTAGCAGGAGACTCAGTTGGTTTGGGTTCAGGGGGTTTGCTAATCAGATTGCAAGCACTCAGGATTAGGATAATACCTGTAAGCACGGTCAAGTAAAGTTTTTTGTTAAGCATCTCATACCAAGTTTCATTCAATAGGATTCAACCTAACTTGTCGGCTGTTGACAGTCAACCGTCAAGGGTTAAAACTCAATACTCAAAACTCAAAACTCAACACTCAACAAAAAACATTATCGTCTCAACCCAAGTCCATCTAATTACTGATGGTATTACTAATGGCATTATTTATGGCGCTTGAACACTGACCCGGCACCGATAGCACCCAACATAAACAGACCCAATGCCGAAGTTGGTTCGGGAACTTTCTTAGAACTCTTAGGGGGCTCTGGAAAATTGCGAAACTTGATGCCAGAGACCGCACCACTTCCTGGTAGTTTAATCTTTAGCTTGGTCACTGAATACTCAGGAAGATCGCTGAAATCATAAGTGGATAGGGAGTTGTCTGTGCCAAGTTTTAGTGATTTTTTAACTTTTGAGCCATCCTCCAGAAACGCTTTAACAAATCCGTCTTTATTCTTCGGATTCTCATCAATGTCTAGAAGCTTGACGAAATCGAGAGAAACGGCTTTATCAAAAACAAAGGAAATGATGCCACCGCCAGCCCAGTCATCGGGTGTTTTATTTTTGTTCTCGTTAATGATTAGGACGTTACCCTGTGGCTTTGTCCTAAAGGAAGGTCCCGTGGCTAAGTCAGCGTCTCCACCCGTGCATGTAATCCCAAAATCAGGTCCGCAATTGCTGTTGAATAACCTTAAAGGATGATTAGACCCTGTGTTACTAGTTATATGCACACCCCATTTTTCCCATTGGTTCCCAATATTTGTTTTAGTCCCCGCCTTGAGAACTTTACCAGCATCATCCTTTTCAAAATCCAGTAAGTATGTATCAGCTAGAGCGGGATTAGCACCTACTGTTCCCAAAGTAACTAAGGCTGCTGTCAGCGTAATTGTTGATAACTTTTTCATGGTTTTTAAACCCCTCAATACTGACTGAATTTTAGCGCTAAAATCGGTTTGCTTATTATCTTTTTTTGAGGATTATGATTAACGCTTACTACCTACTATTCAGGCAATATGTATATTATTATAGTTATTTTATGGTTAATTAACCTATACGTTAGGTATAAGTTTCCTTTTTTGGGATAAATTAGTAATTTCTTTAACGTTTGAGTCGGTTAATTAAAGATTCCGTGAAGTGACCTTCATCCGGCGACCAAAATCGATAGTATTTAAGATTATACTAAACTAGCTCTTAGACTGACCCTGTCAGCAGTCAACCGATATGAGCCTGAGCGTGAAGAGCCTTTAGCATGTATAGCGTTTATCATATTTATGAGGTACATTCACATGTCTTACTCCTACTCTCTACTCTCTACTCCCTACTCCCTGCTCCCTCCTCCCTCCTCCCTGCTCCCTGCTCCCTGCTCCCTAGAACCCAGAACGAAAGTATCTCACCTATTTGAGAAATGCGTGTGCAGAGTGATTGATAGCTACCCACTCTCCTAATCCCTAATCCCGAGGAAAAAGAGGATATCCGTATTGTAGAAAACCATCGAAGCCCTCTGGCTCATGGTTTCTTTACACAGTACGATGGCTTTCTGGGGCTTATTCAAGTTACAATGCAAGCTGGCATAATGTTTTTGCTAGCTCACTAGAATTGATTTAGAAGACCACCCCATGATTCACGAAGTTTTCATGCCCGCCCTCAGTTCAACCATGACCGAAGGCAAAATCGTTTCCTGGGAAAAATCTCCGGGAGACAAAGTCGAAAAAGGTGAAACCGTGGTGGTGGTTGAGTCCGATAAAGCTGATATGGACGTTGAGTCCTTCTATGAAGGCTATCTTGCCACAATCACGGTATCAGCTGGTGACTCTGCTCCGGTGGGAGCCCCGATTGCTCTGATTGCGGAAACGGAAGCGGAAATTGAGGCAGCTAAACAACAAGCTGCCCAATCTACACCAGCTACTGACACAGCAACGCCTCAGCAAGCAACGGCCTCAACCCCAGAACCGGTACAGACAGCTCTTGCTGCAGTTGCTGATACTCCCAGCCGCCGTAATGGCCGAATTATTGCTTCTCCCCGGGCTCGTAAACTAGCGAAGGAATTACGGGTTGATCTCAATACCTTGAGAGGAAGTGGTCCCCATGGCAGGATTGTGGCTGAGGATGTGGAAGCAGCAGCAGGTAAAGGGAGTACTCCCCCGGCACCAGCAACCACCACCCCAGCACCACTGCCGACAGCGGCTGTAATGCCCACTCCCACCCCAGCAACTATGCCAGCACCTCTGCCAGCACCTCCTGCAGCTGTACCCCTGGGAGAAGTGGTGCCGTTCAATACCCTCCAAAATGCAGTGGTGCGGAATATGATGGTCAGCCTGCAAGTGCCTACCTTCAGGGTTGGTTACACCATCACTACCGATGAGTTAGATAAGTTATACAAAAAAATCAAGCCTAAGGGTGTTACCATGACCGGGCTGCTCGCTAAGGCAGTAGCGGTTACCTTGCAGAAGCATCCCCTGGTCAATGCTAGTTATACCGAACGGGGAATTCAATATCACAGTTCCATTAATGTAGCTGTGGCTGTGGCAATGGCTGATGGTGGCTTGATTACCCCAGTATTGCGCCATGCGGAGCAGCTGGATATTTATTCTCTGTCTCGCACTTGGAAAGATTTAGTAGACCGTGCCAGAACTAAGCAGTTGCAGCCAGAGGAATATAACTCGGGTACTTTCACCCTATCCAATTTAGGAATGTTTGGTGTAGACCGGTTTGATGCGATTTTGCCCCCAGGACAGGGTTCTATTTTGGCCATTGGTGCATCCCGTCCTACGGTAGTGGCTACCCCTGACGGCATGATGGGTGTAAAGCGTCAGATGCAAGTGAATATTACCTGTGACCACCGGATTATCTATGGTACTGATGCTGCAGCGTTCTTGCAAGACTTGGCGAAGTTGATTGAAACTGATCCGCAATCGTTAACTCTTTAAGCCATTAATCGTAGGGTGGGCAGTGCCTAGCAACGCCCTTTGCAAGCTTGATTATCTGTCTGGTGCACTGCCCACCCTTTAAGTTGACTATTTAAGTTGACTTTTTAAGTAGGGTGGGCAGTGCCTAGCAACGCCCTTTGCAAGCTTGATTATCTGTCTGGTGCACTGCCCACCCTACATGAACTGCTTGATCACTAAGAGGGGCGCACCGTTGTGCCCCCCTCTCAATAATATTGTTCACTATTTCCCTTAACAGTTAGCTTTTCGCAATTTCCCTCCAGCAGTAAACAAACCAGCCACAGCGATTAGACCAAGCACAGTAGAGGATTCAGGCACATCTTGTGGTTCCGATGAAGACGGTCCTGGAGGAGCGCCAAGGAAGCCCACTTGGTAGGTGGCATTGTGAGATGTACCATCTTCTAGGTTGACTAGCCCAGATGCTGTGGGAACGAAACCGTAAAGGTATTCAGTTTTCCCATTGTATTCAACCTTGACAATTTCACTAGCCCTTATACTAGGTGGTAATGGTACTTGAAAACCAGGCAATAAAAGAGCAATCTTCTGTTCCAACTGATTAAACGTATCTTCGAACGCATCTCGAGCATCAAGGTGACCTGCTAGCCCAATGCTAATGTGGCCTGTTGCGTTTTGGTTGACGTAGGAAATATTGGGATCGCTAAATCGTTGCAATCCTCCATTGGCGCGAAATAGATTATCGAAAGTATTAACTACTAAATTGTTAACATAATATCCAAGACCATGTGCAGTGAAGGCATCAGTGATCCACTGCTGAGCTAAGGTCATGCCATCACGATCAAGATCACTGTTCCAGTCAGCTAATGTCAGACTGCTCAAGGTGATGTCCTTACCACCAATTTGACCTGTTAGGCTAGTGACATCGGTATAGTTATCAAATTGGCTGTTGGTCAGGGTTTCACTGCTGGCAAATAGCTCTACGTTTCCACCAGGGTCACTAGCGTCAACTTGCAAGATAGTTGACAAAATAGCATTTTGATCTAAATAGGTATTCGTACCGTCAGATGCATACTTGTAGTAGTCACTACCGGTCAGGGTAGCTCCCGTGAGGCTTCCAGCAACAGCTGGGGCAGTGGCGATCGCACTCATACCGGCAATAATTGAGGCCCCGAGCCAAAATTTCATTACTGTGCTTTTCATTGACATGTCTCCCTTCGAGTTTGTTCAGGTTGCTGGCAGGACTTGGTCTCTTTTTTTTAGTATCGGAGTGGGATGTTAGCGATCGCGTTTTTGATGGGGTTTAAGTTATGTTAATCTTTGACATAATCCTGATTGCGTCAGTTCCTCAGTCATGAATAGGGCAATATAGCGCTACGGGCAAGGGCTTTAGAAATCGCCCCTAACCCCCCGCCCGTAAGGGGGGCGGCCATGAATGCTAAAGTTTACTACAACAGCTTAGGTGCGCTTTCCGGAGAGGAAACCTTGAAGAGGGTCGCCTTATTACAAAAGTTTTAACCAAAGGTGCGCTTTCCGTAGGCGAATTAAATTCGCCACGGGTCGCACCTCTTTTACGTATAGCCAGTAACCCATAAAGGCGACCCTCTTAATGCGGTAACTTCCTTCCCGCATCTAATTATTAAATTCCCCACGGGTCGCACATTTTTCCAGGTGTATCAATGTCAAACACCTTAATGCGTAGTGCTATAAATTTTGATTCTTGTAGCGATTAGCGATTAGCGATCACCCAAGACCTGATCAGATCATTCACCTGTTCTGGTATCTCATCATGGGGACAGTGTCCTGCCTGTAGATAATATTCGGTTAACTGAGGATAATATTCCCTAAACTTTGCTCCCCGTTCTCTGCTCTTGATCCAAGGATCCCCTTCTCCCCATAGCATCAATAACGGACAAGTCATCTGTTCCAACAACACATCGACTTTTTCCCCTTGGGGTGACTTGAACACGGAGGCAAATACCTGAGCAGCACCAGGATCACAAGACGGGCGATAAATCTCGTCTACTAACTGTTCCGTTACTGCATCCTGGTCAAGATAAACCTTCTGGAGGGTTTTGCGAATGATTGACGGTCGCCGCAGGTACTGGAATAACAGGAAACTTGCCCAAGGTTGTAGAAAAATTGATTTGGTTACCTGATTGAGCACTTTTTTAACAGGATTGACCTTAGTGACAGGTTGAGTATCACTAAACGGTCCAGCACTATTGAGCAATACTAAACCTGCGGCGGAGCTAGGACGCTGTCCAGCGACACACAAAGCTGCATAACCCCCCAAGGAGTTTCCAGCTAAGACTACTGGTTGACCAATCACCTCTGTAATAAAATCATGCAACTGGTCTCGCCACAAATTGCCACTGTACTCCCCATCTGGTTTAGCAGAACGTCCAAACCCCAACAAGTCAATCGCCCAAACTTCAAAATCCTGACTCAATTGAGCAATGTTTTTGCGCCAGTGGTCTGTAGATGCCCCAAATCCGTGAATTAGTAGTAACGGTGGGTATCCTGATGGCTTCTCTCCAGCCTGTACATAATATATAGATTCCCCCCGCCACTGCCAGTAAGTTCCAGGGATGGGAGTATTAGAAGGGGTAGCAATTACCTGGGTAGTCACGGTAAAATATTAAGTAATGTTAACTTTTTGATCATAGCGCTCCCTGCCAGATGTCTGATGTTAGACTAATGGCAGTATATAATGGAGAGTTTGTGTAAACACCTAAAACAGAGAGGGACAAGCTTTGTCAGTCGAAACCATTGAGAAGCGTTCAACAGTTCGTAAACACGCGCCTCGCTATCGCGTATTGCTCCATAATGATGACTTCAACTCTATGGAGTATGTGGTGAAAACCTTGATGGAAACTGTGGCGAGTTTGACTCAACCTCAAGCAGTCAACATTATGATGGAAGCCCATACATCCGGGCTGGCATTGGTGATTACCTGTGCTCAAGAGCATGCTGAGTTTTATTGCGAAACCCTGAAGAACCGGGGTCTGAGTAGTACAATTGAACCTGACGAATAAGGGGCTATAGGAGAGATTCTTCCCTTTCCAAATCTTGAAATTATAAAACGTTTTACACCCAGGCTGGCTAGATTATCCCTATACCCAGCACCATTTAGGTTGGGAATGTTTATACTAGCTTTGCTGTTGCTTTGGTTACCCATAGCAGCACCAATATACTTAATTGGTAGCGACCCAAACTCCGTGACAATCCTGACTATGGGGCTAATGTTCGGGGTATTTCTGTACTTAGTCCGAGTTTGGGGAAGGAAGGTTTATCGCCAGCCAGGACTGTTAAAAAAATATGGTTTGCGCCTAACAGCCCAAAACGCTCTTGAGTTAATCAGAGGACTAGGTCTAGGTCTGTTAATGACTCTTAGTCTTTTTGGATTACAAGGGTGGCTGGGTTGGGTAGTATTCCAAACCCCTGCACTCCCATGGTCACGGCTGATTGTAGAGGGATTAATCAGTGCTTTGGCCATAGGCTTCGCTGAAGAATTGGTGTTTCGGGGTTGGTTGCTTGATGAGTTGCAACGGGATTATAGTTTTAAGACATCACAGTGGATTGGTGCGATCGCATTTGCGCTACTGCATTTCCTTAAACCAATTCCAGAGATGATTCGCGGCTTACCGAGATTTCCCAGTTTATTGCTGCTAGGGTTAATCCTGATTTGGGCAAAGCGATCCACTCAAGGAAGGCTAGGTTTATCTATTGGTCTCCATGCTGGCTTAGTTTGGGGTTATTATATTATTGATGTTGGGCAATTAGTAGTTTATTCCGACAAGGTTGCTCCCTGGATTACTGGCATTAATCGCGATCCTACTGCTGGAATAATGGGATTGCTATTTCTTGGTTTGGTTGCTTGGTGGATGAAGCGCAATCATTACAGTAATTAGTGATATAAGGGAACAGCGGATCTGGGAACAGGGAATCGGGAATCGGGAATCGGGAATCGGGAATCGGGAATCGGGAATAGAGAAGAGGTAGCAGGGCAAAAATTATGTGTACCTCATTAGTATAAAAACCGTTATAATTGGTGATTAGTAATTATTAATTATTAATGATTGCTATTGAGACGTCCGGAATAGTTTTATCTTCGCGCTTATTCACTACTTAACCTTATATACCAATCCGTGTAGGAATTGTGAGAATTTTTGTTCCCTTTTCCCTACTCCCGTCTTGATGCAGTCGCTCATGGGGGAAACCACGCCAGTTGCTCATGGTTTGAAGTTACCGTAAGACAGTTGAGCCTTGTCTTGATGCAGTCGCTCATGGGGGAAACCCCCAAGACCGCGCAAATCACGCTAATCAATAAGTTTTACCCCTTTTCTGCATAGCCGACCAACCATAAAGGCTCAACGTAATCAGGTTTCGTCTCCGGGGAGACCCCCAAGACCGCACTGGCTCCCCAAGACCGCGCTGCATCGCTACTCCCTGTTCCCTGTTCCCTGTTCCCTGTTCCCTTTGCTATAGCAAAAATCCCTTGCCTTGTGTACCTCCCCTATGATGGAAGCAAAACAATTCCGAGCATAGGAGATAGCGGGTGAGTTTGGCAAGAATTTGGGCGATCGCAGCTAATGGTTTTCGGGAAGTGATACGCGATCGCGTTTTATATCTGATTGGCTTTTTTGCCCTAGCCCTAGGCATATCCCTGAGGCTGTTACCTGAGGTAGCAGCAACCACACAAGACAAAATTTTTCTGGATTTGGGTCTAGCTGGGATGGGTATCCTGGGTGTAATCGTGTCAGTATTTGTTGGTACCGGGTTGATTAACAAGGAAATCGAAAAGCGTACTGTCTTAGTGTTAATTCCCAAGCCTCTAAGTCGTGCTGAATTTATCATTGGCAAACACTTAGGGTTATCGGGTGTATTGGCTGTGCTGGTTGTGGCTATGACTGCCATTTATCTGCTGGGCTTACGTGCCTCTAGTATTGAATACCCTGTGGTTAGCATCCTGGTTTCGGTGGTTTACCAATTTCTAGAACTGTCTCTAATCACAGCAGTAGCGCTGATGTTTGGTGTGTTTACTAGTTCACTGCTAGCAACCTTACTGACCTTTGGGGTTTATATGATGGGACACTTGAGCCGTGATTTAGTGGAGTTAAGCAAGTTGAGCGAAAACCCTGGCATTGAGCGGATGACTCAAACCCTATACTTGGTGATCCCGGATTTATCACGGCTCAATTTAAAGAATGATGCAGTGTATGGTGTCTTACCCCCGTTCCCAGAACTGTTTTTAAATGGAATTTATGGATTACTGTACATCGTGCTGCTGTTAGCGATCGCTATCCTAATATTCTGGCAACGGGAGTTTTGATTTATAGCGCTACGGGCAAGTCAGAAGTCAGAAGTCAGAAGTCAGAAGTCAGAAGTCAGAAGCATAATTTTTTTTTCCCTGTTCCCTGTTCCCTGTTCCCTGTTCCCTGTTCCCTGTTCCCAACATAATGATTACAAATACGGCATCATAGTAAATGGGGATAATGCTAAAAATAAAGAAAATTCCTGATCACAACCATGCTAGAGCAGAAACTCAAGCAATTAAAAACTATATTTGCTGAGATGGAACGGGCTTTGATTGCCTATTCTGGGGGAGTTGATAGCACCCTAGTTGCTAAAATTGCTTACGATGTTTTAAGCGATCGCGTAATAGCGGTCACTGCTGAATCCCCGTCACTATTACCAGAAGAATTAGAAGACGCTCGCATCCAAGCCGCTACCATTGGCATTACCCATGAGGTTGTCCAAACCCATGAGATGGATAATCCCAACTATACCTCTAACCCGGTCAATCGCTGTTATTTTTGCAAAAGTGAACTCCACGACACTCTCAAACCTCTAGCCCTGGAGCGAGGCTATCCTTATGTAGTCGATGGGGTGAATGGGGATGATTTAAGGGACTATCGTCCAGGGATTCAGGCGGCCAAGGAACGAGGTGCGCGATCGCCTTTAGCGGAAGTGGGGGTAACTAAGGCGGAAGTGCGCCAACTCTCGAAACAATTAGGATTGCCCTGGTGGGATAAACCTGCCCAACCTTGTCTGAGTTCTCGCTTTCCCTATGGGGAAATGATTACAGTGGCTAAGTTACAACGGGTAGGACGAGCAGAGATCTATTTACGGAAGTTAGGTTTCTCGAATTTGAGGGTTCGTTCAGAAGGAGATACCGCACGAATTGAGTTACTACCGGAAGAGATTAAGGAATTTGTGGTAACAACAGATTTACCGAAGTTAGTGGCAGAGTTTCAGGAGTTAGGTTTTGTCTATGTGACCCTGGATTTAGAAGGATATCGCAGTGGTAAATTAAATCAAGTTTTGAGTCAAGATGTGATTAGTATGCAAGCTTTATAAGTTTGGATTTGTGTAAGCATTCAGCTATCAGTTATTAGCTATCAGCTATCAGCTATCAGCTATCAGCCTTTGTCTGACTGCTGACTGCTGACTGCTGACTGCTGACTGCTGACTGCTAAATGGTTACATCGCTCCAGCAATTGGTCAAAATTCCGACAATATACCAATTGTTGGTAGTCATGCCATGCTTGTTTGTTACTGTAGGGAATTCGGTTCAATGTTGCTTGTTGAATCTTCTCCATTAAGGGACGACGAAGAGATTCGTAGTTAAGGCAAGCATTGGCGATTGCTTGGATATTATCAAGATTATTTTTCTGTACAATATTAGCGATAAAGGTAGCTACAACCAGAGCATCTTCCAATCCTTGATTAGCCCCTTGAGCCATGAAAGGAGGCATCCCATGGGCAGCATCACCCACTAAGATAACTCTACCTGAACTCCAGGGAGATAGAGTTTCTACACGGTGAATGTAATAGGGACGGGATTTGATTTTGACAGGAGGAGATAACGCCACTAATTGTGTGAGAGCTTTGGGAAAATTAGCGTTTTCCAACTCTCGCAATGCTAAAGCAATCAAGGCACTTCCATATTTTTATGTCAACTCTTCCTGGTTTAAAGGAAGATGGATCAAATACCCAAACTGAGCATTGGGACGGCGAAATAGGAGCATCCGTGGGGATTCCATAGAAGCCGAATCCTCTGAGATTTGATCATTAGTGCGATCATTAGTGATGGTGAGAATCCGTTCCTGCTGAAAAAATTTGTTTTCAAGCTCTGTGCTTAGCTCTGGAGGAATATCCGTGATTTTCATACAGAATAGGGCTGCAAATCCGGAATAGTCAGGTCTGGCTAAACCACTGTAGGGACTATCCTTTTGACACTCCCCGGTCTAAAGACGCGGGGATTCTTCAATCAACGAGTCAACTTGCTCAATCAGGCCGGAACCAGAAAGAGTAGAGGTCGATTCTCCTGAAGCGTTTGGGTCAATGACCCAGGTTCCGGTGTGCCCCACCGTACCCAAGGCTCGTTTTAGGATGTTAATTGCAGCGTTGTGGTCTCTATCAAGTTTGCAACCACACTTACAGACATGAGTCCTAGTTGATAGTGACTTCTTGACCACTTCGCCGCATTCAGAGCAGTTTTGGCTAGTATAGGCGGGATTCACTGCAACTGTGACCCGGCCAAACTTAGTTCCAAAATGCTCTAACCATTTCCTAAATTGATACCAACCAGCATCATTAATAGACTTAGCCAGACAGTGATTTTTTACTAGGTTTTTGACTCTTAAATCTTCGTAGGCAACCAGGTCGTTAGACCGGATTACGCAACGTGCAAGTCTCTTTGCATGTTCTTCACGCTGCCTACTTATTTTAAGGTGCTGTCTGCCTAATTTATTAACCGCTTTTCTGCGATTGAATGAGCCTTTCTTTTTCCGGGAAACCCGGCGCTGACAAAACTTTAATCGCTTTTCCCCAGTTCTGTAAAACCTAGGATTGGGTTCAGAATTTCCATCAGAATCAGTGTAGAACTCTTTCAGTCCTACATCCAGTCCGACAGTACTTTTAGATGGCTCCAGTTCTTCGACTACGTCAACGGAGACGCAGAACTGAACATAATAACCATCAGCTCTTTTGACTATCCGAACTCTCTTAATTTGCTTTTTGTCGAAGCGCCACAAGTCCCAGGTGCCTTTGAGCTTGAGTTTTCCTATCCCTTTCTTGTCACTGAATATTATTGACTTTTGGTCAGGGGACAATTTCCATCCTGACTGTTTGTACTCAACAGATCTACAGTGTTTTTGGAAGCGGGGAAACCCTTTCTTTCCAGGTATTTTTTTCTTGCAATTATCAAAGAATCGCACAACGGATGACCATGCCCTTTCAGCGCTAGACTGACGAGCAGTAGAGTTCAGCTCATTAGCAAAGGGGAATTTTTTAGCAAGGACTGCGCTGTATTTATTAAGGTCAAACTTGTTAACTCCTTTGTTATCCATCCAGTACCTGAGGCAACTGTTGCGAATAAACTTTACAGTCCGGATAGCTTCATCGATAGCAAAATATTGATGCTTTTTCCCTTTTGCTTTGAACTCTAGAATAATCATCAGTTTCGACCTTGACTGCGACTCTTTTAGTCTAGCGCTGTCAGACTAAAGTGTCAACTATTGTCTCGATCTTCTTTCTAGGCGGCTTTAGCCGCTATTCGCTTTCATCCCCGGTCTAAAGACGCGGGGTTTTCAGCGTTTAGATCCTTTATAAACAATCCGACGAATGGTAGAGTTTATCCCATCTGCAGCAACAACTAGCCTAGCCCGGATTGATTTTTTTTTAAATTGTTGGCCACTATGCTCTGAATTGAAGGAGACTGTATCCTGATCGTTCTGTCTGTTTGACCAATGAGCATAGGGATTTGCTTCTATGGCTGCATCAGAAACAAAATCTAGCCGAACATATCCGGTGTTTCCTTCATCAACAACATTGATACAACGATGATTTGCTTTAACCTGTTCCACGGGAAGTTGCTGTCTGAGAGTGGTCTGTAAATCGTACCAAGAAATTGATAATCGACCTTCTCTATAATCCTTGAACCAATCCTCATAGCTAAGAGAAAAAGAATGAATTTGCTCTCCCTTAAAATTTTTGACAACCCATTGAGGAGAAGTCTTAGGTAGTTTTTGTTTGCTGATGGTTGTTTCGGGATTTTGATTGGCTTGCGCTTTCTTCAAAAACTCCATACCCGTTTTTTTAACGGCTTCGTAAGCAGAATGCCCTATGTAGTTAAGCGCTTTTAATCCATTAGGCAGAAGATCGATAACCTGACCAACTCGACGAAAGGCACGAGTTTGATCAAGGACTATAAAATTAGAGATACCTCGCTGCTGTAAGCCAATGGCAGTAGCTAATCCCACTGGACCAGCACCAACTACAACAATATCATAAGTGTCGATCGCGTAGCGTGACCGTAGGTCAATCATAATTATATTTTTGCGATCGCTAGCCAACGCCCTTCGGGCTAATCGCTTTTAGCGGAAGCTTCGCTGCTGCTGTTCTGGCAATTATATTACCTTAACAACTATAGCAATTTTGTACTTAATTAAGTACAAAATTAGCTTTTTTAGGGAACAGGGAACAGCGGAGCTGGGAGCAGGGAAGAGGAACCCACCCCTACTGCTCCCAGGAGGAAAAGGGAAGAGGGAAGAGGTAAAAAATAAGGCGTTGCTGAATTAAGGAATGAATGCGCGATCATTTGGTTTTACTAAAGCCCCCTAAATCCCCCAATTCTGGGGGAATTTGATAGTTTTGTTCCCCCCAGAATTGGGGGGCTAGGGGGGCAAAACCATACGCATAATCAGCAACGCCAAAAATAATGTATACCTCATGAGTCCTATGAACGCTATATCCGGGATGCAGCGCGGTCTTGGGGGTTTCCCCCATGAGCGACTGCATCGCTGACTGCTAGTTAAGCCAATTTTCTAAATCCGTTATGTTATTGAAATCTAAGAAGTCTTCTCCCAAATTTTCCAACTCTTCAATTGTTAACTTTTCTATTTTGCTAATGGTTTTTGTATCAATTTCCCCAAAACGCTTTTTCAGTTGACGCATTATTAAGGCGATCGCTTCTTTTTTTCTTCCTATTTCTTTGCCGATTTCCTTTCCTATTTCTTCAGCATAAGTTATTTTACCTCTTTCATCTTGTAATGCCATAGCACGGCGATCGGCAATTTCTAATTCTTCTGGTGTCATACCAGCTTGATTAGCAAGATTTAACGCTGATTCTATCTCTGATACTTCTCCTAAAGAAGGAGGAATGTTATCGAGACTAGACGCTTCTTTGAGGAAATAAATCCATTTATCGGCTAAAGTCTCTAATTCTGATAGTTTTTTCTGGAATTTCGGTAATTCTATAAATATTAACTGCAATTCCTCTTCCAGACATTCAAACTTTTCGGTTTTTTCTTGAAACACAAATTGATTAATAATTTGCTGAGTTCCGTCAAACAAAATAAAATCCGTAATTGTGACAGCTATAACAGGTTTAAGACGAATATAGTCCTCTGCTGTTTTTAACTGATTAACATATCCTTTCACCATATTATAAAGTACCCGTTTGCTAAAACCAGTCATGGATGAGACTTGCATTTCAATTAGGACAATTTCTCCATCCGCTAACACTGCTTTTATATCCAAATAAGTGTCTTTTAAAGTCAACACTTGACCGGGATTATAGGGATTAATAATGGTTAAAGATTGAATGATTGGTTCGCCATTGTAAATAATAGCATTGAGGAAACTAATTAATATATTTTTACTTTCTTTGGAACCAAATATTTTTTTGAAGACATAATCTATTTTTGGGCTGATAAATCTCATAGTTTTGGCGTTCCTGAATTAAGGAATAAATGCGCGATAATCTGGTTTTATTAAAGCCCCCGTTGCTCCTCGAATTCTGAGGGACTTGTCTTGATGCAGTCGCTCATGGGGGAAACCCCCAAGACCGCGCTGCATCGCTTGAAAGTTTTGTTATCCCCAGAATTGGGAAAACCATAGCCAGAATCAGCAATGCCCTTAGGATCAGACACTAGCGGGAAAACTACCACCAATGAAATGAACATCACTGAAGGTTTCGATCCATAGACGAGCACCACAACGCAGTGGATGATCGGGCTGATAGACAATCCGACATGGACCAAGGATTTCGATCTGGTTGCCGTATAGATTGTTGCCGCTTCGTTTTACCGAAATCACTGGCTGACGGTCTTGGGGCGGTTTACCATTGTTGCTGCCAATCCGATTACGGTTGACATTGATGGTGGCTAGAGCGGGAGGACGACTGGTACGCCATTTGCCCTTGGGTCCACGGGTAGCTTTGGTGATTTGTGGTAGGTGCTTGAAAAGAGGAATAATCCAGAATTTACCACTTTTATAGGCACCCCTGACCCTACCCTTCTCCAGGAGTTGGCGCAATCGTCGAGAAGAAATACCTAAGAGAGATGCGGCTTCGGTAGTACCAACGCAGTGTTTCATGTTGGAATTCCTTAACTATTCCGATAATACTACTATAGCAAAAATTTATTTCTGGACGCCTTAATGTAAAGTGGGTGCATCTAATTTTTGCTGTTTGACCCGGTGGGTGGAATGGGCATCAGGCGTGGAACAGGCATCTTGCCTGTGAGAATTTTCCGGCGGGCTGTCCCAAGGACTACGAGGCAGAAAATCAGGGTTCGCCCGTGGTGCGTTACGGGGCGGGCTATCCCAACACTGGCGCTAGAGCGGAAAATCAGGGCAAGCCCGCCCCTAACGCACCCTACGCCACATTTAAAGTGAGATGCACCCTGTGAAGTTATGTAAAGTTTTGCCAAACTGACCAGACAACTAGGGGGAAATAATTTTTCATGATTGATATCTAATCAAACCGAATTTAGTATTACGGCGACCTAGCTCTGCCCTGTAAACCGCGATATGACTACCAACCAATTGTTAGAATCAAACCTTGAATCTCTAATCAATACAGCTGCTCAAAATCATCAGTTGGGTAAATTAGATGAGGCTGAATCTATCTACAGACAGGTAATACAGATTCAGGGGGATAATCAGGGTGAGGAAAAGCTTTTATCGAAGCCCTATAACGTGATAGCAATTGCTAATCTGGCAAGTATATTTGAGGAAAAAAATAAACTAGAGGAAGCGGTAGGCTTCTACCAACAAGCTTTAACCCTAAAACCTGACTTTGCTGAAGTTCATAACAATTTGGGAAATATCTTCTGGTCACAAGGAGAGTTAGAGAAAGCGGTACAGTCTTACCAAGAAGCGATTAGGGTTAAACCTGACTATGCTCTGGCTCATAACAATTTAGGAAATTTGTTTCATAATCAGGGTAAGTTAGGGGAAGCGGTACATTGCTACCAAGAAGCGATTAGGGTTAAACCTGACTATGCTCAGGCTTATTGTAATCTGGGAAATGTACTGCAGGTACAGGCCAAGTTAGATGCCGCACGAGAGTCCTACCAGGAAGCGATTAAGCTTAAAGCGGATTGTTTTCAGGCTCATAACAATTTGGGAACAATACTCCAAAAACAGGGCAAGTTAGATGCGGCAAGAGAGTCTTACCAAGAAGCAATTAGGCTTAAACCTGACTATGCTGACGCTCATAACAATTTGGGAACAATACTCCAAAAACAGGGCAAGTTAGAGGAAGCGATACAGTCCTATCAGGAAGCGATTAGGTTTAAACCTGATTTTGCTGAGGTTTATAACAATTTAGGAAATACACTCCACGAACAGTGCAAGCTAGAAGAAGCCCTACAGTCTTACCAGCAAGCATTAAGTATTAACCCTAACTTGGCTGAAGCTAAACTGGCCATGTGCGTGTGTCAGATTCCGATCATTTATTCAAGTGTTGATGAAATCAAGGTAACGCGAAATAATTACCAAGCTAGTCTCAAAAAATTAGCGGATAGCTATACACAGAGCGATACAGAGCTAAGTCCAAGGGAACTGCTAAGTGCCGCTAATGCGGTGGGAGCCTTTCAGCCTTTTTATCTGGCCTATCAAGGGTTAAATAACCGAGAGTTACAGGAAATTTATGGACAAATGATTTGCCAGATCATGTCCCAGTGCTATCCCCGGTGGAGCCATAAAATTCCTCTACCAAATTTAGCACCTCATGAAAAAGTTCGGATTGGGGTTATTTCAGAATTCTTTTGGGATCATTCTAATTGGAAAATACCGATTAAGGGCTGGGTAGAAAATATAGATAGATCGAATTTTGAACTATTTGGTTATCACACAGGGTTAAAACAGGATAAGGAAACAGCAATAGCCGCGAAATCATTTGTAAAATTTATTCAAGGTTCTTTGACTATCGAAGAATGGTGTGAGGTAATTACAAAAGATAAATTACACATCCTTATTTTTCCGGAATTCGGGATGTCCCCCACTACAGTTAAGTTGGGTTGTTTAAGACTGGCTCCGATTCAAATGACATCTTGGGGACATCCGGATACTAGTGGGATGCCGACGATTGACTATTACTTGAGTAGTGATTTAATGGAGGCAGAAAATGCTCAAGAGCATTATAGTGAGAGGTTAGTTAGATTACCGAATCTCTCTATCCATTACACCCCTTTGGAAATTACACCAGAAGCGATCGCTAAAAAGGATATAGGCTTAGATGATGATGAGATTATGTTCTGGTGTTGCCAATCGTTATATAAATATTTACCTGACTATGATGATGTATTTCCTCGAATTGCTAAGGAGTTAGCTGGTCGGTGTAAGTTTGTATTTATTAAATATGTTAAAAGTGATCAGGTTACTGAGATATTTACCCAGCGTTTAAGGGATGCTTTTAATAAATTTGGCTTCGATTATACAGACTACTGCATATTTTTGCCATTTCTGGATAACAGCAGGTTTGCTGGAACCTCAGCGATAGCGGATGTATTCTTGGATAGCATTGGTTGGTCTGGATGTAACTCTAGTTTGGAATCTATTGCCCATAATATTCCGCTTGTGACATTCCCAGGAGATTTGATGCGTGGTCGGCATACGATAGCAATTCTAAAAATGATGGGTCTGGAAGAGACAATTGCTAAGAGTAAAGAGGATTATGTGAAAATTGCGGTACGGTTGGGTCAAGATGCTCAATATCGTCAATACATATCTGATCAAGTTGCTGAAAATAAGCATAAGTTATATGGTGACTTAAAACCGGTAAGAGCATTAGAAGATTTTCTATTAAATGTAGTCCATAAACCAAGACAATTTGCGATGGAAACTGTTTCTGAAGCACTACAAATTGCTGTTCAACATCGTCAAGCCAATCGCTTAAACAAGGCTGTACAGCTTTACTATAAGATTTTGGAACAACAGCCTAATCATCCGGAAGCCTTATATGGCTTAGGGGTGCTGGCACAGCAAACAGGTCAGTATGATACTGCCGAGAAGTTGTTGAGAGCTACTGTGGAAGCGGAGCCGAATTCTGTTAAGGGCTGGTTCAGTTTAGGTAATTTGTGCCAAGGTCAAGGTCAGTTGTCTGACTCGGTGGAGTGTTACCAACGAGTTTTAACAATACAGCCGAACTTAGTACCGGTTTACAACAACCTTGGGTATGCTCTACAACAACAAGGTAATTGGGACGATGCGATCGCATCTTATCAACAAGCTTTGGAGATTCAGCCTACCTGCACTGAAGCTGATGTGAATTTGGGCAATGCACTCCACGCTCAAGGGAAGCTTTCCCTAGAAAAACAAGCACACTACGCACAGTTGAACCATGAGCTAGGGGTTACCCGGCAAAAGGCAGGAGATTTGACTAATGCTGTGGCTTACTATCGGCAAGCGGTCGCCATGCAGTCAGATTTGCTAAGCGCTCATTACAATTTGGGAGTGGTGCTTCAAGACCAAGGTGAGTTTGAACATGCGATCGCATCTTATCAGAAGGTTCTGGAGCTCAATCCTAGTTATGGGGAAGTCTACTTTAACTTAGGCAGGATTTACCAAACTCAGAAGCAATTAAACGAGGCAGCATCTGCTTATCGACAAGGGCTAATGCTAGTCAATCCCCGGTATGGGAAAGTAGTAAATCCTGACAACGGTTCTGACAACGGTTCTACAGTATCTCCTGAGACACTAACACCACCCCAGGTAGAACAACCAGACGTTACTATTGGCGGATATCAGTTTCCAGGGATTCCGAGCGTATCGGTAAGTGAAGACAAACGACCCTTTTGGACAGTAATTATTCCCTTATATAACCGTACTGACTATCTTCTGGAATGTCTGGCGAGTGTGTTGGCTCAATGGCAGGGCGAGGAGGAGATGGAAATTTTGGTTATGGATAATGCCAGCACACCTCCTCTATACGATTTGGTGAATTCGATTGGGGGAGGGGTAGTTCGCTACTACCGCAATCCAGAAAATATCGGTGCGCGACGCAATTTTAATCTTGGTATTGCCCTCAGTCGCGGTCAGTGGATTCATGTGCTTCCTGAAGATGAATATGTTCTTCCAGGTTTTTATTCCCGCTTGAAGAAGAGTCTAGAAACATGTAGTGATTCTGTGGGAGCAGCATTTACGGGTTATGAAAATATCAATGAGAAAGGAAAGATAATTTTCTCCCAACAAGTGTATGGAAAAGATACGGGTATCCATCAAGATTGGCTGTGGAAGATTGGCACTTCTAATGTCTTGAATCCTTGTGCAGTTGTGATTCGTCGCTCTACTCATGAACATCTGGGGTGTTACGATCCGGGGAACACGTATACTCCTGATTGGGAACTTTATAAGCGTATTGCTAGTTTTTATGATTGGTGGTACGAAGGCGATATTTTGGCACGTTACCGTGAGCATGATAATAATATGACCAGTGAACTGATATTATCTGGAGCTCAAGCAACGTCTATCCGCCTGGGGATTGAAATTTCCGAGAGCTATCTTCCTGCTGAGCATTGTGCAGCAATTACAGCCAACGCTCGTAACCATTACTTTAATTATTGTCTAGAACATATGGTAATTCCCCTAAAGACTGGGAATCTTGCTGGTGCATTTCGTCTGCTTCAAGAGGCGCTCAAAATTGATCCGTCTCCTCAAGCTGTAGAGAAACTATTTACTTGGCTGACTAAAGCGGAAGCTGCTCCCCTACGGGATGAGATTGCTTCAAAGTTGCGCTCGATTATGTTGAATCATAGTTCAGAAAGTTTTTACTTTGCTTATCCCTAGGGCGTGTTTTCAGCGATGCAGCGCGGTCTTGGGGGTTCCCCCCATGAGCGACTGCATCAAGACAAAGTTTTCCGCAAGATTTAGATCCCCCCCAGCCCCCCTTATAAAGGGGGGAGCCATACTCAAAGTCCCCCTTTTTTAAGGGGGATAATGGGGGATCTCCGAGGCAATAAGACACACCCTAGTTGCAGCAATTACCAATTGATAATTACCAATTAAAAACTAAAAATTGAGGATTACAACAGTGACACAACTTTCTGAAGCACTTCAAGTGGCTCTTCAATATCATCGAGCCAATCGCTTGGTCGAAGCTGAGCAAGTTTATCGTAACATTCTGGCAGGAATACCTAACCAACCAGATGCCTTGTATGGGTTAGGAATGCTAGCACAACAGGTAGGTAAGTACCAAACTGCTGAGGAGTTTTTCAATACAACCCTCCTTGTCAATCCGGAGTCTTTCAAGGCTTGGTTCAGTTTAGGCAATTTGCGTCAAGCTCAAGGTCAATTGTCAGAAGCAGTGGAAGCTTACCAGCGAGCGTTAGCCCTACAGCCGAACTCGGTAGCGCTTTACAACAACTTTGGCTATGCTCTACAACAACAAGGCAAGTGGGAAAATGCGATCGCATGCTATCAAAAAGCTTTGGAGATTCAGCCCAACTGTGCTGAAGCTGATGTGAATTTGGGTAATGCTCTCTACGCTCAAGGGCAGCTTTCCCAAGAAAAACACGCCTACTACGCTGCCTTAAATCACGATTTGGGCGTTAGTCGGAAAATAGGAGGCGATTTGAAGACTGCGGTGGCTTACTACCAGAAAGCGATCGCAATACAGCCAGACTTGGTCAACAGTCATTATACCTTGGGAGTTGCTCTGCAGGAACAAGGCAAATTAGATGATGCGATCGCGTCCTATAACAATGTCCTCAAACTCAATCCCAGTAACACTGTAGTCTACACCACTTTAGTCCAAAATAAATTAGCTAGGATTGACCGAGAGCAAAACAAATTAAACAACAAATTAAATCATCAATTAAACGGAGCAGATTCTAAGAAACGATTAAAGATAGCATTTGTCTGTCAACCCTTTGTGATGACATCGTTTCCAAATCCGATGGATTCCATCGGTATTTTGACCTATGAATTCGTGCGTCTTTTAGTTCAAGATGGTGATGTTATTGTCTATACACCAGGAGAACGCTTTAATACGGCAACTCATGACGGAGTAGACTATCGATATATTCCCATAGGCCGGGATCAAAAACTGCTCAACTATCTGGAAAAAATTCCAGGATTCCAAAATCAAAAACGTCCTATATTTGGCTCCCAACTCTATTACCTAGCATATATTTTACAGGTAGCCAATGACTTGAGAAAACAGCAATGTGATGTTGTACACATTCACAACTTATCTCAGTTTATTCCAGTGATACGAGCCTTGAACCCAGGCATAAAAATTGCCCTGCACATGCATTGTGAGTGGTTGACCCAACTCGATCACAAAATTCTAGAAAAGCGGCTTAGTAAGGTAGATTTAGTTATTGGTACTAGTAAGTATATCACAGAAGGGATTCGCCAGCGTTTTCCTAAATTTGCCGAGCGCTGTCAGCCGGTTTTTAATGGGGTAAACCTTGATCGCTTCATGAATTTCTATGTCAAGCATAATCAGCAAAATGGCAGCAAAAACAATTCTGCTAAACGATTACTCTACGTGGGTAGAGTATCTCCAGAAAAAGGATCCCATGTCTTATTAGAGGCTTTTAAAAAAGTGCTCGAGCGCTGCCCTCAAACCAAACTTGATCTCGTTGGTCCTGTAGGTGCATTACCCTACGACTATCTTGTGGGATTAAGTGATGACTCCAAAGTGGCAGAGTTAGCGTCATTCTACGGTGATGAAAGTTGGACAGGTTACGTGAGACGATACCTGTCTGAATTGAATGATCACTTTGGTGCTGATCTAGCCAGCCAAGTATCCTTCACTGGCTCCCTTCCTCAATCCAAGTTAGTCAATTATTATCAGCAGGCAGACATTTTTGTATTTCCCTCAGTATGTCACGAAGCATTTGGGATGCCAATTGTGGAAGCTATGGTCGCAGGTCTTCCCGTTATTGCTACCCAAGCTGGTGCTTTTCCCGAGATTGTGGAAGATGGTAAGACAGGTCTGCTGGTTGAACGGAGTAATGCTGATGCTTTAGCAGACGCCATCTTGCAACTTCTTTCTGACCAAGAACTTAGAACATCCATGGGACAAGCTGGACATCAGCGAGCGGTTGAAGTATTTTCTTTCGAGAAAGTTGTTGATGATTTACTCAAGCAGTACAAGACTATTCTTTGAAAGGTAAGCTATCAGCTATCAGCTATCAGTTGCGTAGGGTGCGTTAGGGGGGCTCGCCGTCATTTTCAGCCTCGTAGCCAGCCTTGGGAAAGTCCGCCCCGTAACGCACCACCGGCTCAAACACCAAAAATGAGATGCACCCTGTTGAACTTCGGAACAAGGAATAGTAACAAGTGACAAGTTAAAAATGAACAATAAATTATCCTTAAAAACTCTGGTACGCCAGTTTTATCGTTTTCTAATCCATAGAACCAGAGTTGAGTATGACAGAAGTAATCTAAGACGCTCGGCAATTATTTTTTCACCCCATCAGGATGATGAAACCCTGGGCTGTGGTGGAACAATTATCCGTAAAAAGCAAGCCGGAGCCGATATAAAAATTGTTTTTATGACAGATGGATGTCAATCTCATGCTCATCTGATTCCAGAAAATCAGGTAAAATCAATACGCGCTAATGAAGCCTTGGCAGCCGCTCAAAAACTTGGTCTGCAAGAGCATGATGTGAGCTTCCTGGAATTCAAAGATGGAACATTAGATCAAACCAGAAATTTGGCTATCCAAAACGTTGCAAAAATTATTCTTAAGTATCTTCCTGAAGAAATTTTTATTCCCTACTATAATGATGGAGTATCTGACCATAATGCTACCAATGAAATTGTGGTAGCTGCACTCAAAACAATTAAATTTGATGTGACAGTTTATGAGTATCCTATATGGTTCTGGAATCACTGGCCTTGGACAAGGGTGGAAGGGAGTAAACCAAACCTAGTCTCCTTTGTTAAAAAAACCATCATGTCAGGGTTTCGCTTACTGAAGGATTTTAGATTATCTGTCTATATTGGTGATGTTTTTGATATCAAACGTACTGCCCTAGACCAACATCAATCTCAAATGAAACAACTCATTCTTCATCCACGCTGGCTAACCTTGAGAGATGTGTCAGAGGGAGATTTTTTAGACTGCTTTTTTCAAAACTATGAATTATTTCGTCGATATAGTTTGACTCATAATTCTGAATGGTATCGATAAATTAGCCAATTTGGCAACTTCATTCAAGATAATCATGAAATCATAAGTAATAAGAGTGTTCAAGACCTTTATCAGTCAGTCATATCAGTTCTGGATATATGGGACATCATATATCCATTTTGTTTTTTGTTTATATTCTCGTAGGGAGTAGGGAGTAGGGAGTAGGGAGTAGGGAAGTCAGAATTTCCATCAATCCTAGTTTCACATCTCATTAAAAAACACTATATAAACATTAAGTAACAATATGCAACAATTAAATCCAGAAAATTTAGTAAACAAATCCTTCACAGACACATTCTCAGACAACTGTTGTGCAGGTAAAACCATTGGTACTAAAACTCCCAGTGGTGCAGTTCGTAAGGGTATAGATGTCGAAAAGCTGATTGGGATTGACAATGGCGCATTACGTCTCCAGCCCCTGCTAAAACCTGCGTGGGGCAGACAGGGCATTGCTTATGGTCCGTACACCCGTACCAATGGACTGGCCTTTGCAGTGTTTCTGAGCAATGGTCATAATACATCCCAGACCGAAAGGATTGAGCCCCTGACAGAACGACTCCATCGGTGGATGATTGGTCCTGAGACAGATAAACCGGCTAAACGACTTCTGCGTTGGACTTCCAGTCAGGAAAAAAGCAGGATGCTGCGAAAGCTCCTATGGTGGATTCGTAGTACCTCCAGAATTTCCAGATATTTCAAACCGTTTAAATTGCCAAATATTGATGAGAATCTGGCAGTGGGTTGGTTCCCCAGGGAAGTTCCTGTTGACGCGACTGCAGAGGGAAGTGCCTTTATTGTTCATGCCACTGGGGCAGAAAATGGAGAGTTGTGGACTCGGTTGGGGGGGTATCTGCTCTCAGCATTTAGGGGCTTACAAAATCTCCAGGTTTATTACATCGTAGTTCTGCGGGAAAAGGGAGCTGCCTATTATGCTGCTTCTGTTCCTAATGCTCATGGTCTGGCCGCTTACCCTAATATGCGTCCCATTGCTATTGATCCTTTCAATGATGATGCCACAGTATATGCTGGTGTATACCAAAGTATTCTGGGACAGAATGGTTTTGAAGTCGATACGCGAATTTATGGCGCTAATGTAGCCCAAATTTCAGACATCGCCACCTGGTACGGTACAGCTCAGGCAGCAGATGACCTGATTGGTGATGGTTTGCTAGATGGTGCTGAAGCGGACAAGGGTGGTTTCTGGAGTGTCTCTCAAGGAAGTTATGAGTTAACACCTGATGGTGCTAGAGCCACTCAACCGGATAGCGTCGCTATGTTGGAGTGTCCCACACCCTCTGGGCTAATCCATTTGCTGGTCGAAACCTCTACTCAGATAACTGGAGTCCGCATTTTGTGGCGTGTTCAGGATCAAAACCAATACTGGAGTTTCCTAGCAGACGGGGACAAATGTCAACTTATGATTCAAGACCATGATAGCTGGGAATGTTTAGCTGTTAGCGATCTATGGTATTTACAGCCCTTAGCAATCAACTCCTTACAGATATTGGATGATGGTAAGACCTTTAGCCTGTATCTCAATGGCAAGTTGGTCTTTAATAAGTGCTTTACAGATACCCGCCTGGAAAACGCTACCGGTGTTGGGATTGGTGGGATTAACTCTAATAATAGTCTGTATTTTCGCTCCTTTGAGGCTCACCCACGCACTATCCCTATTCCTTCTGAACTCGACCTGGGCTCCCCTTGGGTAGTAGAGGGTACCGAAATGGCTATCACTGAAGATTTTGCTGGTGCAGCTGGGGACTTGATGGGAAAAACCACCACTAGTGGTAGCAAAGTCTGGCATCGGAATATTGGGCTAGGGGTAATTGAGCTGACTGGGAATAGTACAGCCAAAGTCCAAGCTGATGCTAAACATCCTAATCCAGGTCGCACGGCCTACACCATTGATTGGGATCACCCAGACATAGCGGATTTACAGCTAGACATTACTCCCCCTGGAACTAGACGAGGACAGGGAGAAAAAGGTCGTGGAGGGTTTATCTTTTGGCAGGATGCTGACAATTATATCACTATCAATAACTGGTTAGATGACTGTTACGGTGGTGCTTCAATGTCTTCGTTTTTCTATCTCAATGGCTTTGAAGAATTATTTGATGCTGTCTGGACAAATGTCGGTAAACGCATTTCCTGGGGGGTCTCCCATCGGCTCCGCATGATTTTTGACGGCATGAATTACATGATATTCATCAATGATGAGCCAGTATTGTATCGTGCCCTGACAGATGTTTATCCAGATGCGGCGCGTCTTAGAATTAACCGAGTTGGGATTGTCGCTAACTGGGAATGGGGCAATGATACAGGAAGTGTATTTCAAAATTTTGTAGCAAAGGTTTAGACTAATGAATTTAAGCAATCAACAGGTAACCCTTAACAATGGAGTAGGTGCAGGACTAAAATTCCATGGGGATGGTTCTAATCCTGATTTTTTACTTGGTACCTATGAACTTCCGCTTCAGAACGCCTTAGCAAGCTGCTTAAACCGTGATCATATCTTCTATGATATCGGTGCCAATATTGGCTTTTTTACTATTATTGCTGCAAAGCTAGTTGGGCCATCTGGACAGGTTTATGCTTTTGAGCCAGTTCCAAACAATGCTGACATTATTCTACGGAATGTGGAGCTTAATAGTTTCTCCAATGTTACTGTTTTCCCTCAAGCAGTTTCTGAATCAACCGGAACCGGAGAATTGTTGCTGGCCCATCATTCAGGGGGAGCTACTTTAGCTACAGCGGGTACACCTCCAGATCTCAGGGGTGAAATGACAGTTGACCTTGTGTCTATTGATGATTTGGTGTCCCAAAAGACTTTGAAACCCCCAACGGTCGTGAAAATCGATGTGGAAGGAGCAGAAATTAATGTTTTAAGGGGGATGATTGAAACTATTAAAGACTATCAGCCCATCCTGATTTATGAAGTAGATGATGGGAATCAAGAGTCTTTTAAACTGAAGAATCACACTATTGAGATGTTTATTGACTCTCTAGGATATAAAATCATGCCCCTGGAACCAGCTTATCCCAATATTCCCTGGTATGTTGGACATGCGATCGCGTATTCAAATCTAAATTGAAAATGCTATATAGCGGTTTTAAATTTGGTGAGGTACAGAGTTCCTGATTTTAGGGAACAGGGAACAGCGGATCTGGGAACAGGAAAGAGTAACCCACCCCTAACCCCTCCCAGGAGGGGAAGAGGGAACAAGGGAAAACTATTGTGTACCTCATTAGGCTAAAAACCGCTATGCTCCTGAAGCTATAGCAATCGTGACATACTCCCACACTGACTCGTTGAGTTCAGTGTGGGCTTCTTGCCAACTCCACCCAACGGTTCGGATACTCGGCAAGCTTTATTAACGACACGGGATGCCCCTCCGCGCCGGAACAATACAATAAGTTCTATTTTTAAGGAACGTAGGTGGCTGACAAACCAGCATTTTCGGCTTTGTTTATCAGTAAATATATTATAGCAATTTTATAATACCCTGTGCAAAATTCATCCCACACCTAATGCGTAGCATAGGTGTGGGATGAATTTTGCCGGACAGCTAAATCAATTGAGAGAATGTTTGTTCCCTGTTCCCTACTCCCGTCTTGATGCAAAGCGCGAGTGGGGGAAACCCCCAAGACCGCGCTGCATCGCTGCTCCCTGCTCCGAGATCCGCTGTTCCCAGATCCGCTGTTCCCTGTTCCCTTTGCTATATGCCGAATTCTAAGCAAATTCTAAAATATGCTCAGCAGTAACTTGAGCTTGTTCCAAGTGAGGCACATGACCACAGTCTTTAATCCAGATTAATTGAGATTGTGCGATCGCATCCTTAAACTTACTAGCAGCAGCAGTCCCCAAAATTTGGTCATGGTCACCCCATAAAATTAGAGTTGGCTGGCTAATCTGAGCCAGCTTATCCCCAAAATCACCATAACCACCACTTTTGGTAAACGCAATCAAGGCTTGATTCCAACCAGGCATTTCTAGGTGCAATGCAGCACAAATTCGGGCATCTTCAGAGGCCAAACCTTTATCATAGTAAGCGTTTTTACTTATACTTTGTCTTACCTTGGGATTAGCCAAAAATGCTGTCGCTAGGTAGCCTAAGGGAGGAAATAAGAACTTCCCCATCGGGGGAGCCTTGGTGCAGCCAGCGCTATCTATTAATACTAGCTGTTTAACCACCTGGGGGTAAGTGAGGGTAAAATCAATCGCCGCTGCACCTCCCATCGACGCTCCGACTACAATGACTGGTGTTCTAATCAGGGTTTTCCAGAAATAATAGAGATGGGTTGCGATCGCATTTGGACTAAACGGAGTCCCTGCCATGCGATCCGTAAACCCAAAGCCCAACAAATCCACTGCCCAGGTTTCATTTTCCTGAGCCAGCAGCGGTAGTAAGCGGCGCAATTCTAGTATGGAACTATCAAAGCCATGGAGTAACAGAATCGGCGTGCCACCCTTACCCTGATTAACGTAAGTTGTGGCAATGGCCTGTGGGCTCAGGGGAGTTGAGATAGCTTGACGCTGGATACTTTGAGCAAGGTCAATCGAGGTAGACTCAACTAGCTGCTGGGTATTGGAGGGCAGAAAATCAGGAAACATCAGTTATTTATAGCAGTTCTCAATTGGGTGAGGTACCTCGTTCTGGGTTTTAGGGAGTAGGGAGCAGGGAGTAGGGAGTAGGGAGTAGGGAGTAGGGAGTAGGGAGTAGGGGGAATAAAATTGAGTGTACCTCATAAGTACGATAAACGCTATACACCCGATTAACTGGTGATTAAGACAAAAGGCAAAAGACATCAATGAAAATATTAAATTTTAAATTGCCATTAACCATAAACCATTAACCATTCCCTAATCCCTAAAGAAGCCACTTAACTTGATTATCAATTTGGTGAATCCCCTGTAGCCGTTGTGACCTCTACAGCCTTGCCATCCTTCCCTTCTACTTTCCCATTATATTGGTTCTTTAATCCAATAATTTCGTTTTTTACCTGATCCAACTCCTCTTTAATAGCCTGAGTTTGCTCTTGGAGAAGCTCGTTCATAAAGTTTTCCACAATATTTCGTATGGGTCGCCACAATTGTTGCCAACGTTGGTGGTCTTCCTCAAGTAGCTGCAAATAGGCATCACTACCGTGGGGAAACGGAATGCCCCCCAAGAATTCTACAGCTCCGCCAAAATCCACAGAGACACCCTGGGAACCCAGTCCCATCACAGTGTGTAACTCTCCAACAGGACTACAGTTTGATAGGTAAAAGTTCCCAACTCGCAAACCATTCCCAGCCAACATATTTAAGGGGAAGGGGGGCGGAAATGGCATACTAGGAGCTATATCCACTAAATTTTCCACGCGATGGGTCAGCCCCTTACCGATTTGTCGCTCGTAGTAGTTGGCAAATGACTCATTGCCTACTTTTGGTGCGCCAATGGTGTAGACTTTGAGCATCACAGCCGAACCAAAGTAACGCCGCAAAGCATTAGCACCCAGGAAGGCTAAGGACCCGCCTAAACTATGACCAGTGACATAAACTTCCACTGGCTCGTTGAGTTCTTCGAGTTCTAGCACCCTAGTTTGTTGAAAATCTAAAATGTCTGTGAGCTCGTCATCATTACCCAGTTCCTCATCTGCCACTGCTTGCTCAATCAGGGTTCTGGCTTCGAGCTCAAAATCAGTACCAAGTCGAATTGCGCCAGCATCGGCGATGGCTGTGATGCAGGCAAACTGCCTTTCATAAGTCATCTGGTGGATTTTATCAAAATCTTTGGCTGTGAGCTTACCTAGTAAGGTCTTAAAAAAGATTTCGAGTTGATCACAAACCGATTCAGAGGCTTCCCAAAATCCTTTAACCACTTTAATTCTTTTATCAGTGACGGAACCGTAGTTGACTAAATCCCAGTCAAAGTCAGATACCAGGTCTGTTAGTTCAAAAGCTCCGCGATCGGTCACGATTGAGCCTCGGAAAACCACCGTATACTGATGACCTGTTGTTTTTTTGGCAATAAATCCACGCACATTGCTTTCATCATTGCGGATGCTGTGGACAAATTTCCAGTCTTGAGAGCGGTAAAGGGAATTGTAGATTTCTTGAATTTCTATGTCGTTGACATTTCCATCATCATACTGGTATACCGTATATATTTGCTGGCAAAATTTTGCCATTAATATGGCTTCATCAAAGCTAAAACCACTTTTGATATTCTGGGGCATATTCATCTTTAATTGACCTCCTGAGCTTATTCAGATCTTGGCACACTTTTTTGAGCCGTAAAATTCTAGCAGTTTGCTGTAGGTATAATATATAGCAGTTCTCAATTAGGTCAGGGACTTTTGTCCTGGGTTAATGGCAGTAGGGAGTAGCGATGCAGCCAGGTCTTGGGGAGGCAGCGCGGTCAAAGGAGGCCACCCCATGAGCGACTGCCGTTCCACGGGGCTTTCAAGGTGTTCGCAGGTGACCCACGCAGCCCCTCCCCGATGAGCAACTGGCGTGGTTTCCCCCACTCGCGCTTTGGATCAAGACATTGATTTTCAACTTTGAGATGCACCACTACCGCACACCCCACACCCCACAGTCACGTCTTTGTTAAAAAGCTACCTGATCAGGGCTCTGGCGCGGGGAGGGGGGGAGAAAAAATGCTGTTTATAGCAATTCTCTCTCCCATAAGGTACAAAGATCTCCCCCTAAATCCCCCTTAATAAGGGGGACTTTGAGGCAATTAAGCGTACCTCATAAATGCAATAAACGCTAGATCTCACTCGTGATGAGAATTGCTATATAGCTTACTTAAGCAAATTCTTTAGGGTTTGAGCTAACACTTTAACATGAGGTTGTCGGAGTAGATTAAGGTGATGACCGGGAATAAGATGAGTTTCTACCTCCTGAGCCGAAAACTGACTCCAACCCAAGGTGGTATCTTGAGTATTTGAATTCAAAGATTTGCTGGTTCGTAATAAAGTAATTTTACCAGTATAGTGCTTAGGAGTATAATGAAATGATGCCTGGGTATTCCCTTGCATAACTCGAAGCAATGGGCGACTATAACGAATAAGAGAGTTGATTCTCTTTAATACTTTGCCAAGGGTTTGGGGTTGATTTTCGGACTGGATTGGGAGGAAATCATATTGAGCAAAATTCCCCACACTAGCTTGGTTTTGGAGTTGCACATAATCATAAACATAGGGCCAAATTTGAGGCAATGCTTGTGTGAGCAAAAACTGAAAGTAAACATACAAGTTAGTTAGTTTACTCTTTGGATTGGGGGGCATATCAATCAAAATAAGACGCTCAGTAACTTCCCCAATTTCTTCTAACTGTCTGGCCATTTCAAAAGCAGTCAAAACGCCCAAAGACCAGCCCCCTAAGTAATAAGGCCCATCAGGTTGAACTGTTTTTATCGCTTTAATATAGTAAGACGCCTTTTCCTCAATACTGATTAGGGGGTTTTCATTTTCCATAAACCCTAGGGATTGAATTCCGTAAAACGGTCGGTCTTTTCCTAGAAGACGTGCTAATTCCAAATAGGGAAAAACAACTCCTGCTACAGGAGGAAGGCAGAAGAAAGGAGATTTATTACCTTCTGGTTGTATAGGAATCAGACATGGGAATAAGTCAGATGGAGAATCAGTAGGCTCGGAAATTTTTGGTTTACTTATGCTTTTGAGAATATTGTTATTGCTAGTAGTGACTTTTTTCGAGCGCTCATCTCCACGACTCTTGCTAGTTTCTATATTTACTTCTTGAGGATAAATTTGAGAAATATGTTGGCTTAAGGAGTGTACCGTTGGGTTAGTAAACAGTTCAACTATTTTAATTTCTATTCCTAATAGTTCTTGTAATTTGTTATGTACTCGGATTACAAGTAAGGAATTACCTCCTATGGCAAAGAAATTGTCATGTATTCCTACTTCTTCTATCTCAATCACCTCTCGCCAAACACCAGCAATTTGTTGCTCTATTTTGGTGTGAGGTTGTATATGTTCGGTTTTGGATACAGTTTTACTTTGAGGTATCGGCAATCGTTTACGGTCTACTTTACCATTAGCAGTTAAAGGTAAAGTATCCATAATAATGTATTCAAAAGGCACCATATAACCAGGTAACTTTTGTTGTAAATACTCCCGCAGTTGAACTGATTTTGGCTTCTCCCTCCTGACTACTGATTCCTCAAACCACTGCTTAGTCTGAGCTAAATCTATTTTTCCACCGACAAAGCTATAAAGTAAAACCTGACTTGATTCCAACTTCAATAAATCTCGTAATTCCTTAAATTTTATATGGCCAATGGGGCACAAACCAATTTCTTGTTTTGGTGCGCTACTCATCAGTAACTGACCGAGATGACCAGCTTCCAACATACAGAAATCCTTCGCTAATTCTCCATACATCGGAGCGATTGCATTCAATTTACCAATCAAAAATATCGAAAAAGCGGATTGGGCAAAAATTGCTTGATTGACACCATAAACTTGACCGTCAATTTCGTTAGTCCTAGCGAGTAATATCAAACGATGCTCGGCTGGGTGATAGTAATATAAACCGCCTTCGAGACCTTCAACTCGGTTGGGTTTTATCCACAAGTAAGTCTGCACCGGATAGAGACTTCCCGCCGAAGGATAACGATATTTTGGTAGAGGATAATCATCCAGTTTCATTTGTTGCAGGCAACTTAAAAACTTGCTCAACTGCCTCAGAGAAAGTGGTTGAGATAAAAATTGCCGATAACTCTGCCGCTCCAAATATTTCTGAATCAGACTTTCATCTACCTCAGCTTTGGGTAATTCTATACTGTTAACACAGGAGTCTAACTGCTCCAACCCTGGTTGCTGGAGCTTAAATTTCATGCGCTCTAAAGGATCTGTTAGCACTCCTTCTTGTTGGCTAGGTTGGTAAGCTTCTGCCACATTTTTTTGTGGCTCCGAGAGGAATTCTTGGTTGAAAACAACATAAGCCACTAACTGCTTTGTCTGCGGATCTTCTCCCACAGCACTAACGACTGCTTCCTTTATACCTGGATACTGTTTTAAAGCTACTTCAATTTCTCCGAGTTCAACACGATAACCATTGATTTTTACCTGGAAGTCCTCTCTTCCCAGAAATTCAATATTACCATCAGGTAAATACCTTCCTAAATCTCCAGTTTTGTATAACGGCTCTTGAGTGACTGGATGGGTAATAAAGCTCGCTTTGGTCTTTTGCTCATTTTTCCAATACCCCAAAGCTAAGCCCACACCTCCAATATAAAGTTGCCCGGGAACCCAAACCGGTCTTGGTTCCATCAACTCATTGAGCACATAGAAGCTTTGATTCAACAGGGGCTTACCATAGGGAATACTCTTCCAATTAGAACCAACCTGTTCAAGGCTATAGCCGATTGACCAGATTGAGGCTTCGGTTGCTCCACCTAAACTCATAATTTGAACATTAAACCACAGAGACTGGATTTTTTCTGGTAAGTCTACTGGCAGCCAATCTCCACTCAGCATCACCACTCGTAAATCACCAACTGCTGATTGTGAGCTTCCTAACAAATGTTCCACCAACATCTGGATCAGAGCAGGAACTGAGTTCCATAGGGTAACTTGGTGAGCCACGATTAATTCTATCCAGCAAGCGGGATCCTTTGCTCCTTCTGGTGGTGGCATCACTATGGCTCCCCCAGCTCCTAGGACACCGAAGATGTCGTACACTGACAGGTCAAAGTTCAACGCTGCTAAGGCTAGTACCCGATCCGATGGTTTTACTTCAAACCGTTGATTGATGTCATTGATGGTATTGACTGCTCCCCGATGATCAATCATCACTCCTTTGGGTAAACCAGTAGAACCGGAAGTGTAAATCACATAGGCTAAATCTTCTGAAGTTTGTACTGGCTCTAACGGAGTTGGATCGTCTTCTGCTAACTCTTCAGTATCTACAGACCAACATTTAATTCCATCAGGCCAACTCAGAGACTTTTTCAGATGAGTTTGAGTCAAAACTTGTTCCACTTCCCCTTGCTCCAGCAGATACCACTGGCGTTCCTGAGGCAACCTGGGATCTATCGGTAGGTAAGCACCACCAGACATCAATATTCCCAAGACTGCTACTACCTGTTCCCAACCTTTCTCCATGACTACGGCTACTAGCTGATTAGGTTTCACTCCTAATTTCCGTAGTCCATGTCCTAGCTGATGAGACCGCCTGTGGAGTTCCCCATAACTTAGGATTTTTTGGGGAGTAATAACGGCTGTCGATTCCCTTTGAAGTTGTACTTGCTTGAGAAACAAACTATGCAAGATATCTTCAGACCAAGATTTAGCGGTCTGATTCACTTGCGCTTGTAGTGCTAGTTGAGATGCTGGTAACAGTTGGTGGTAAGTCTCAACCCAAGGTTGATCGGAGGTGGCTAGCCGTTCGAGAAAATCGCAATAAACCTCAAACATTTGATCGATTAGACTTTCAGGAAATAGCCCTTCAACTGTATACCAAGTAAATGCCAGTGCTCCGTTTTCCTCGGTTACTATATGGTCAAGCAAAACTTGAGGCGTTTGAGATGTAGTATAAACGACCTCTCCGAGTTGCTCCAAACCGAATCCTCTTCCCAACTCTTCATCAGCTAGAGACTTTAATCCCAAAGTGCTAGTAAAAACTACCCCCATTGGTTGACTGCGCCCTCGACGATATAGCTCTCGCTGCACTTCTACTCCACTGATATACCTATGCTCTAAATCTTCCCAGAGTTGTCTTTGCAGTTTTTGAGCACGACTAATGAATGAAACTGCTTCTGAGTTATCGACCTCCAGCAAGATTACAGAGGTGAAGTCACCTATAAGCTCGTTAACTTGAGGATGTAAGGGAAGGCGGTTAAACAGAGTGAGGTTGAGGGTAAACTTTGGACTCTTGCTCCAGTAATTCAATACATAAGCAAAAGCACTTAACAAGATTCCTGAAGGGGTTAGATTCGCTTGGCTAGCCTTGTGTTTTAACTGTTGCCAATGAGTCTGAGACAGTTGAGCCTTGTGACTGTTAAACATTGGCTCGGTAATTGCAGAAGTTATTTTCGCTTGGGGAATTTCTGGGGCGGGAGGTAGACTATCAAGACGATCAAACCAATATTGCTGAGAACGAAGATACTGTGGGCTATCTTTTAGAGCTGACTCAGCCAGCACATAGTCTCGGAAGGAGATTTCAATGGCAGGTAGTGAACTCTCAGGATGCTTGTACAGTTGCACCCACTGCTTACATAGAAGATAGATACTCCAGGCATCAGATATCAACATATCAAGGCTGATATGTAAGCGGAAACATTGTTCATTTAAACGAGTAGCCCGTAGATTAAACAAAGGCCACTGGTTAGTTGGCAAAACTTCATGGGACATCTGATTGCGAATCGTCTCTAGCTCTGAAGCAATGGTTTGATCAGACTCTCCAGACAAATTTAAAACTTCAATTTCATAGGGAGGAATTTTATCAATAATTTGCTGGTTACCGTCATCTAAAATTATCATCCGCAGCATATCATGGTGCTCAATCAATTGCCTCCAAGCTTGATTTAAGCGTTCCAAATTTAGGTTTTCACAATCAAGCTCTAGGTAGACATGGGTAGCAATATTGCCTAAGTCAAAAATTTGATTGCGACCGATCCAATAAGCTTGTTGAATGTCATTTAAAGGAAAAGGTTGATAGCGTTGCTCTGGATTAGGAATTAGGGTAGGAAGATCGGAAGATAAATCTACAGGGATGACATCCTTGGCGAAATACTCTACCAGTTCTTCTACGGTAGGGTAATCAAATAACAGTGTTGAACTTAAGCTTGTTTCTAAACTTGACTCCAAGCGATTTTTCAATTCCACGGCCATCAGAGAATCTAACCCTAATTCAAACAAAGGCTGCTGCATTCCAATCTTTTGTGCATCTGGTAAGCCTAAGGTTTTGGCGATCACCGAGCGAATCTGAGTTGTTAATAACTCCTGACGTTCATCAACTGCTGCTGCTTCTAGTTGTTCCCTAAATGCCGACTTTTGGGTGAATGATGGTTCAGTGGAAATCAAAGCCTCTAAGAATGGCATCTTTTGCCCACCAGGGAGCTGCCTGACAAACCTTGACCAATTAATCGGGAACACCCCCACTTGGCTTTGGGACTCTGATAACAATGACCCCAATGCCTGCATTCCCTGTTCGGGTTTGATGGCAATCATGCCACTGCTCTTATGCCGCTGCTGATTGAGACTATCTAAACGAGCGGCCATGCCTGCTGCTGCCCATGGTCCCCAGTTAATACTCAATCCTGGTAATCCCTGCCCTCGACGATAGTGGGCGATCGCATCCATAAAAGCATTAGCGGCGGCATAGTTTCCTTGACCTGGTGAACCCAACATCGAAGCCATCGAAGAGAAACAGACAAAGAAATCTAAGGGTAAATCAAGGGTCAGTTGATGCAAATACCAAGTTCCTGCCACCTTTGGTGCCATCACTTTGGTAAACTTCTGCCAATTCATGTTTTGCAGTAACCCGTCATCCAATACCCCGGCTGCATGAATCACTCCTTTGAGTGGTGGCAACGATCCCTGAATTTGCTTCATCATTCTGACCGTATCTTGTTGATTGGATATATCCCCTGATAAAACTGAGATTTGGCTTCCAGCTTGTTCTAATTCCTGAATTGTTTTCATCGCCATCTCTGAGGGAGCACAACGCCCAATTAAGACCAGATGTTTAGCACTTTTAGCAACTAGCAACCGGGCTACCTGTAGCCCTAATGCTCCCAAACCACCAGTAATAAGATAACAGGCTTCTGATTCAATTGATAGTTGTAATGATGTGAATTTCTGCTGTTGTTGTCGTACTAATCGGGCTACATAACGGACTCCCTGACGAATTGCGATCTGGTTTTCGTTTTGATTAGACAACAGTTCATCTACCAAACTGGGGAGGGTTTCACAAACATCAAATTTCGGATCTAGGTCAACTCGAAAACAAGCTAATTCTGGGTGTTCCAGACTAATAACTCGCCCTAGTCCCCATAGAGCTCCCTGCTGGGGTTGTACCACTTCCGTTTCATCTAAGACACTCTGAGTTCCTTGAGTAACTAACCACATCGGCGGTAGATGAGTTAGTCCAGCTTGAATTAAGGCTTGCACTAAATGCAGTACTGTCCCACAACCTAGTTCTTGAGCTTTTTCTAACTCCAGTATACCAACCGATTCACTGGTTTCATTTACACCCCATAAATGCACAATGCCTTTGATATCACTATTGTCTTGCAGCAGTTTTTGGAATTGTTCAGCAACAGTGGGATTGATTTGATAATGTTGAGCATCTAATTGCTGATACTCTGAACCGGGAGATACCCAAATACAGTTGTGGCCCTTTTTTTCTAAAATTTTACCAATACCCTCTGTCAATTCACCAGTGAGTGCAAAGACTAACCAATTCCCTGTTTCTTTTTGATTAGATTCGGAAGTTGATGGTAGGGGTATAGCTTGCCAGTTGATTTCATAAAACCAATTACTCAAATCTGAACCCAGAGTCATCAACAACGTTTGGGGATTGGCTTTCCTACCTTCAAAACCAGTGACCTGAGCCACTAGTTCCCCATTGTGGTCAACTAATTGTATATCGGCTTTGAGTTTTTCTGATGATTGATTGTCTTTTGACCTACGGGTATAACACCAAAGCCGTCCATTTTCAGGACGCTTATAAAAAGTAAATTTCTCTACACTGAAGGGAACAAATGTCTCCTTATTATTGTCGGACAGACTTAAGTGAAGTGCAACTACTGATTGGAAGCAGGAGTCAAGCAAAGCCGGATGTAGTTGATACTTTGTTGCCTCTAGAACTGTTTGGGGCACTTTCATTTCACAAAGAACTTCTCCGTTTCCTAACCAGACCTGATCTATCCAGCGGAAACTCTGTCCTAATTGAATTTGTCGCTCCCAGATATACTGGTAAACTTCTGTGCTTTCTAGTTTTTGACTACAGCGAGATTTAATTATTTCAAAATTTTCCAGAGATAACCGTGATTTTTCAACCGGGGCAGGAGAAATCTTTCCTGTACCATGAACCGCCCAAGAACTGATTTCTCTGCCATCCTTAAAAGAGTCGTCAAAGCTAATCACTTGAAATGAATAGGAGCTATCCTGTGGAGTCAAAGCTACCTGCACAGTTCGTACTCCTTGCTCCGGAATGGCTAGGGCTTGAGGAAAGAGAATATCCTCCAGTTGACATTCAGTTTTCGGAAACGTTAAAGAGGCAGCTGCTAACAATAGGGAGATGTGAGCTGCACCAGGAACTACAACTTTTTCATAGATACGGTGGTCGGCTAAAAAGGGGTAGTTTTGGGTACTAAATTCAGACTCGAAAAAGATTTCTTTTGATAAGGGGGATTGGAATTTTTGATTAATCAGAGCATGGAATTTAGTTGAAGAGATGGCTTTTGAATCGTAACCCTTAGCGGTTTCTACCCAATACCGTTGTCGTTGGAATGGATAAGTAGGTAACACTACCTTTTGACGAGCATAATCTCGGTCAAACCCTGACCAATCTACCTTGACTCCCTGGACATATAACTGTCCTAAACTTGATAGCATTTGCTGCCATTCATCCACTCCAGGACGTAACGACGGTAACCAAATACCGAACTCTTCTGGTAGACATTGACGCCCCATGCCTAATAATATTGGTTTTGCTCCTATTTCTAGGAATACTTCCAAGCCTTGTTGTTGCAGGGAAACCATACTAGCAGCAAACTTGACAGGTTGGCGTATATGATTTACCCAATAGTTAGCTGTGGCAATACTCTTGTCTACTTTTGTTCCTGTAACATTTGATATTAGTGGTATTTTTGGGTGATAGTAGGTGATTTGATGGGCTACTGCTTCAAATTCTGCCAACATCGGTTCCATCAATGGTGAATGGAAGGCGTGGGATACTTGTAGTCTTTTGGTTTTGATTCCCTGAGCTTCTAATTTGTCACAAATAACACCAATGTCTTCACTGGCTCCAGAAATTACCACACTTAATGGACCATTAATAGCAGCAATCGCTACTTTATCTGTGTAGGTCTTAAGGAACTGACGCACTTTTAACTCCGATGTCATCACCGACACCATCTCACCCTCACAGGGCAACTGTTGCATCAACCTTCCCCGAGTGGCAATTAATTTTAAACCGTCTTCTAAACTAAATACTCCTGCTACGGTTGCTGCTACATATTCCCCTACACTATGCCCCATCACTACATCTGGGTTGATGCCCCAGGATTCCCAGAGTTTAAATAGGGCATATTCAATGGCAAATAGGGCTGGTTGAGTATAAGCAGTTTGGTTAATATCTGAAGTCTTTAGGTCTTGAGGCTGTTGAGGATAAATAACTTCCTTGAGCGGTTTTTCTAAATAGGACTGTAGGATTTGGTGACATTGGTCTAAGGCTTGACGGAAGATCGGCTCAGTGTCATAGAGTTGTCTGCCCATGTTGACATACTGAGAACCTTGACCCGTAAACAGGAACGCCATTTTGGGTGAACTGTTACTATTGGGGATGTGTCCGGTAAATACAGCGGAAATATCCTCTGTTGCTCTTGCCTTTGCCAGTTTTTCAGCTAACTCCTGCTGATTAGATGCGATAATTGCTAATCGATGCTGGAAGTGGGAGCGCCCTGTATTAGCAGTAAAACAGATATCTGCCAGATTAGCAGTGCCATTGTTCTCTAAAAATTCTTGATACTTCTGCACCAGTGCCCATAAAGCCAAGTCATCTTTAGTCGAGAGGGTGAATAGATGAACAGGACGTTCCCTACTGGGGTCTGATAAGTGCTCAGTGTTAACTGAACTTGGGGCTTCTTCTAGGATGACATGGGCATTAGTGCCACTGAAACCAAAGGAACTAAGGCCAGCTAGACGAGGTTTATCTTCTATCTGCCAAGGAGTACCATCAGTCGGTACTAATACCGGTAATTGCTTCCAATTAATATAAGGATTGGGCTGGTGAAAATGGAGATGGGGGGCAATCTGTTGATGTTGCAACTGCAATACTACTTTGATTAACCCCGCTATGCCCGCTGCTGCTTCCAGGTGTCCGATATTCGTCTTGACAGAACCGATGATCATCGGTTGTTGTGATGAGTGTGATTCTCCAAATACATTCCCTAAAGCAGTGACCTCAATCGGATCTCCTAAAGATGTCCCGGTGCCATGGGCTTCTATATAGCTGACTTGCTGTGGCTGTACTCCTGAATTTTTTAAGGCTTGACGGATTACTGACTCTTGAGAAGGACCATTCGGTACCGTTAAACCACTAGTATGGCCATCCTGATTAATCGCCGTTCCTCGAATGACGGCCAAGATATTATCCCCATCTGCCACGGCATCCGAGAATCGCTTGAGCACTACTACCCCACAGCCCTCACTGCGAACAAAACCATCTGCCCCCGCGTCAAAAGTCTTGCAGCGTCCATCAGCAGAAAGCATTCTCGCCCTGGAAAAATTGATGGTATATTCTGGGGAAATAATCCGATTAACCCCTCCTGCTAGAGCTAAAGTGCATTCTTGGTTACGCAGACTGGCACAGGCTAAATGAAGGCTGACTAAGGAAGAAGAACAAGCCGTATCTACAGCTATTGAAGGCCCAGTTAGTCCGAGAAAATAAGAAAGTCTGCCAGTAGCGGTACTGTGGGCATTACCCTGGGCTAAATAGGCATCAATTTCTGTAAGATCACGACTAGTTAAACGTTGACTATAGTCATTACTACAGATGCCCATAAATACACCCGTTTGAGTTTTGGCGAGTTGTTGAGGAGCGATCGCTGCATGCTCAAGGGCTTCCCAACTTACTTCCAAGAGTAGACGTTGTTGAGGGTCAAGGGAAATTGCTTCAATAGGAGCAATATTAAAGAAGTGGGAGTCAAACTCTTGTAGTTGACCGACAAAGCCACCATAACGAGTGTACATTTTCCCTGGGGTTTCTGGGTTAGGATCGTAGTACTGCTCGATGTTCCATCGCTCAGAAGGAATTTCACTAATGGCATCTATGCCTTGAGATAAAAGATTCCAGAAGGATTCGGGGTTATCTGCTCCTCCAGGGAAACGACATCCCATCCCAATAATGGCGATTGGTTCTTTGCTAGAACTCTCATATTTGTCCAGCTTAGATTGCAATTGTTCAATTACCAAAAAGGAACGTTGTAGGGGAGTTAATTTTTGAATTTCATTTGATAAATTTTCCATTAATTAAATACCTCCTTCATTAATAAGTGACGTTAATTTTTGGTTAATCATTTCTTCTAATTTATCCTCTGACATTTTTTTTGTTTTCGCTACTAATTCTTGTTCTTCTTTTTCATGATTTTTATTGTTAAGGGATTTTGTTAAATAGTAATTATTACCTTTGTCTCCCTCTAATACTTGCTGAATTAAATAATCTACCAATTCCCGTACCGTAGGATAATCAAAAGCTAAACTAGAAGGAATTGAACAGCTTAAACTACCTTGCAAGCGATTGCGCAACTCTACTGAGGTAAGAGAATCCATCCCCAACTCAAAAAATCCTTGTTCTAAACCAATCGATTGAGCGGAACTTATCCCCAATACTCTCGCCACCTGACTACGCACATGGGCGGTTAATATATCTTTTTGCTCCGATGGTAATGCAGTTTTTAACTGGTCAATAAATTCGGATTTAGATACCTCCGAAGTCTTAATCTTTTCTTGCCACTGAGCTAAAAACGGCCAATTAGAAACTCTAGCAGTCCATTGAGACCAGTTGATCGGTACTACTCCTACTTCTACCGCCTCAGTACTGATCAATAGCTCTAATGCTTCCAACACCCCACCAGGAGAGATCGCACCCATGCCCTTGAGCTCTGCCTTGAGATCTGCACCACGCTCAGCTGCTTCTCCCACTTGAGATACCGCACCCCAATGAATGCTCAATCCATTCAATCCCAGACCTCGACGATAATGGGCTAAACTATCGAGAAAGGCATTAGCCGCAGCATGATTTCCCTGACCGGGGGAACCCAACAGAGATGCCGCCGAAGAAAACAGGACAAAAAAGTCCATTGGCTGGTTTTTGGTTAATTGATGCAAATGCCAAGCTCCTTGGACTTTGGGAGCCATCACTTTCTCAAAGCTAGACCAACTCTGGTTTTGTAGGACTCCATCAGACAACATCCCTGCCGAATGAATGACTCCCCTTAGTGGCAAGGTTGACTGATTGATCTTAGACAACACCCTCTCCATAGCTTCAAATTCAGACACATCAGCTTTTTCCACTACTACAGAGGCTCCCGCTTGTTCTAACTCTGTTAATTTCTTGACAACAGCATGATTCGGGCTACTGCGTCCTACTAAGACTAAATGCTTGGCTCCTTTCTCTACCATCCAACGGGCAACTAGTAAGCCTAATCCTCCTAAACCACCAGTAATCAAATAAGTTCCGTCTTCTGGGAAGTTCAACGGCATTTCAGTGGCGGTATCGGTGGGTTGTTGGCTTTGAGTAACGATAATTTTGCCAATATGTTTGGCTTGCTGCATATAACGAAAGGCGCTGACTACTTCTTCGATAGAGAAGACTGTCAAGGGAGGTGATTTGAGCAAGCCGTTGTCGAACTTGTCAATAATTTCCTCTAACAGAGACTTGATTAATTGAGGTTGGTCTTGAGATACTTTAACTAAATCAACCACTGAATAAGAGATATCTGACCTGAGAGTTGCCATCTCAGTTGATTCCCAAACTCCCCGCTTGGCAATTTCTACAAAACGACCTTGAGGACTTACAACCGATACACTTTTGGCAATAAATTCTCCAGAGGTCAGAGAGTTAAGGACAATATCTACCCCCTTTCCTTGTGTTTTCTCCATGATCTGACCAGCAAACTCTAAGGTACGGGAATTCATAATATGTTTAACTCCCATAGCTTTTAAAGCTTCCCACTTTGTTTGACTAGCAGTAGCAAAAACTTCAGCCCCAGCTTGCTGTGCAATTTGTACTGCTGCCATTCCCGTCCCTCCTGCGGCAGCATGGATTAAAATTTTGTCTCCTGGTGCGATTTTGGCTACATGGTGCAGTGCGTAATAGGCAGTTAAGAAATTAGCTGGAATGGCGGCAGCTTGCTCAAAGCTGAGAAAATCTGGTTTGGGAGCGACCAGTGTAGCACTGGCAGTCACATATTGGCTGAAACTTTCTGGAGCCAGAGCTATCACTGGCTCACCAATTTTGAAGTTTTCTACTCCTTCTCCTACTGCTACAATTTCCCCTGCACATTCACCCCCAAAGCTATCGGACGAGAGTAGGTGCTGCTGAGACATTCCATCTACTTGTTGAGGCAGTAATCCTAAGCTAGCGATCACATCCAAGAAATTAAGTCCTGTGGCGCGAACTCTAATCTCTACTTCTCCTGGTGCGGGTGAACGTCTTGGTGTTGCTTCTAGGGTTAAATTTTCGAGGATACCCCTTGAGGTAATTGTCAGTCGGAATGGCTGGGATGGCATTTTCAACAGTTGTGTTTCTGTTGCTATTGCCAATGGAGTGGGTATTAACCTTGGCACATAGCGACTGTCTTTTCTTAGAGCCACTTGATCTTCAAGAGATTCTGACCAAATTTCTGCCCATAGTGCTTCAGCTTTCTCTTTTAGCCTTTGATTGGGGTCTAAATCGATGCGAACACAGTTAAGTTCCGGGTGTTCCAAACTGATTACTTTTCCCATGCCCCACACTGAAGATTGAGCCACACCGGAAACCACTGGATTCTTTGCAGGGACAGGTTGAGCACCTTGGGTAACTATCCATAATCTTGGTGGTTGGGATAAGTCGGCTTTCACTAATGCCTGTACTAAGGATAAGGTGGTTCCACAACCAATCTGGGATAATCGTTCTAATTCTGCCCCAGTTAAGTTTTTCTGGTCTCCTACTTCTAAACTCCAACACTGGACAACCCCATCTAAATTTTTTGAGTCGGCGGTTAGAAGTTGCACCAGTCGCTGATAGTCTTCTGGTTGATCACGATTAATCCTAAATTCATAGTCTGTGACTTGTTGATAGGTTTCTCCTGCATAGACTAAGGTACATCTTTCTCCTTGAGCACGCAGTTGATGGGCTAAGTGTTGAGCTACTTGCTCAATGTCTGCTAAAATCAACCAATTTCGGGAGTCTGATGAAGTGGCAGCGGTTAAGGTTTCCTCAGCTTGGGCAACAATCAGCGCCTGTTGAGAAAGAACCTCTGAACTATCTTGAGACTCTGGCACAGTTACCACTAATGAAAAACCACTTTTTGCCAGTAACTTTTGCCACTGTGATACACCCAGAAGGGGATAGTCCGGGCGGATTTCCCAATCCCTAAATTTCCACCATCCTTCTAAGAGTCCGAAAATTAAGTCTACCCATCTTTGAGGAGTTGTTGCTTCTAACAACACCAAGATTCCCCCAGGGGTTAATAATTGCCGCACATGGGATAGGGTTTCCTCTAAGAAAGTGGTGGCGTGCAGGACATTAGCCGCGATAATTAGGTCGTATTGATCGGCAATAAATCCTTGAGTAGTTGGGTCTTGTTCTATGTCGAGGGTTTGATAAGTAACAAAGGGATAATCCCGGAATTTTTCTTGGGCTTTGGTGGTAAATAAAGTACCAATATCCGTGAACACATATTCACTAAGGTCCGGTGGCAAATGGGGGAGAATATAGCTAGTTGTTCCTCCTGTGCCTGCACCTAGTTCTAATAGTCTTACTCCTCGCTGTGGTGGTAACTTCTCCAAGGCGGTGGCGATCGCTTTTTCGACTAAGCTATTCATCACCTTTGCCCCGGGAGAGTTTTGATAGAGTTGGGTTGCAGTCGTTAAATCCCCTTCCGGAAATACTAATTGTACTGGGTCTATCGCTCCTCTGAAGACCCCACTCAATTGGGATGCACAACGGTTGAGCAGGGTGAGTTCAGCTTGAGCTTGGGGATATTGACTTAGTAGCTTCTTAGTTTTTTCTGTGGGGTTGGTTTCTCCAAATTCTTGCTGTACTTGCCATTGGTCTTCAGTTTTCTTGAGGATGCCAACTTCCTTGAGCATTTCTAGCAGACGGCTGAATAGTCGGTGATGGCTTGGTACGATTCTTAAGTGTTGTATCCCTTCAATGGCACTAAAGTTTTTTCCGACAGGGTAAGACCAACCCATTTCCCGAAAAGCTTGTAAGACAAACTCCACACTCAAGTCTTCTAACTCGGCTATGAGTTGACCATAGTTATCATTATCTGTTTGAGAACTTAATTGAGAAAAGGTTGGCTTCAGTTTTTGACTAATTTCCACTAGAGAGGGCAGATAAGTCGGGGGTAGTAATCGCCCAAAACGTGCTTGCGGTCGCCATTGGACTTCGTACAGAGAATTGCTAATGGATGGCGCTTCAGTTCCTAGTAAGCTTTCAGGGGTAGCTAGTTTGACTCGTAAGCCAAATAGGGTGGCCAGGATTTCTCCTGTGCCATTGACCAGGGTGAGAGTAGCTGTCCAATTGTTTTGACTTTCAATGGTCACTGAGGCCATTGCCCATAACCACAGCCCCGGACTACTATATACTTTTAATTGCTCGATTCCTACTGGCAGATAAGTTTGGTTGGTGTTGGTTTGGGGTAGTGCATGGATCACCACCTGTAGCGCCCCATCTAATAAAGCCGGATGGAACTGATACTCTGTGGCTTCTGCTACCAAATCTGGAGATAACTCAATCTTTCCTATGGCTTGGTTTGAGCCTTTCCATAACTGTTGGATTCCTTGGAAACTGCTGCCGTAGTTAATCCCTCTTTGTCGATAGTGTTGATAATGGTCTGGGATTTCTATGGGTTGATTACACTGGTTTAAGTATTTGTCTAGGTCAACAGTGACAACATCAGTTTCTCTTTCTGCGGCTCGAATTTTTCCCTTGGCATGAAGTATCCACTGGGGTTGGTCTTGGTTCGGCTGTAGCTGTTGAGTAAATACTTGCCATTGGTAGGTTTGGTTTTCTGATGGGGTTAGTATAGTCTGAACTGAAATGATTTCTCCTTCTGGTAAAATCAATCCGGTTTGGATGACTAGGTCTTCTACTACTAGATTATTAGTTTTAAACCGGTTTACTCCTGCCGCTAGAGCTATTTCTAGATAGGCGGTTGTGGGGAATAGCGCCCGTTCAAATACTCGGTGGTGCTTGAGGTAGCCTGGTTCATCTTCTGCTAATAAAGATTCAAATTGAACTTGTTGTGGCTGACCGGCACAATAGAACCTTTTACCCAGTAAGGGGTGGAGAGTTTTTTCGGTTGATAAATACTTTTTTTTGCGGTTACTCTTATTACTTTCTATCCAATACCGTTGTCGTTGGAATGGATATGTTGGCAATACTACTTTCTGACGGCTATAGTCTCGGTCAAACCCTGACCAATCTACCTTGACTCCCTGGACATATAACTGTCCTAAACTTGATAGCATTTGCTGCCATTCATCCACTCCAGGACGTAACGACGGTAACCAAATACCGAACTCTTCTGGTAGACATTGACGCCCCATGCCTAATAATATTGGTTTTGCTCCTATTTCTAGGAATACTTCCAAGCCTTGTTGTTGCAGGGAAACCATACTAGCAGCAAACTTGACAGGTTGGCGTATATGATTTACCCAATAGTTAGCTGTGGCAATACTCTTGTCTACTTTTGTTCCTGTAACATTTGATATTAGTGGTATTTTTGGGTGATAGTAGGTGATTTGATGGGCTACTGCTTCAAATTCTGCCAACATCGGTTCCATCAATGGTGAATGGAAGGCGTGGGATACTTGTAGTCTTTTGGTTTTGATTCCCTGAGCTTCTAATTTGTCACAAATAACACCAATGTCTTCACTGGCTCCAGAAATTACCACACTTAATGGACCATTAATAGCAGCAATCGCTACTTTATCTGTGTAGGTCTTAAGGAACTGACGCACTTTTAACTCCGATGTCATCACCGACACCATCTCACCCTCACAGGGCAACTGTTGCATCAACCTTCCCCGAGTGGCAATTAATTTTAAACCGTCTTCTAAACTAAATACTCCTGCTACGGTTGCTGCTACATATTCCCCTACACTATGCCCCATCACTACATCTGGGTTGATGCCCCAGGATTCCCAGAGTTTAAATAGGGCATATTCAATGGCAAATAGGGCTGGTTGAGTATAAGCAGTTTGGTTAATATCTGAAGTCTTTAGGTCTTGAGGCTGTTGAGGATAAATAACTTCCTTGAGCGGTTTTTCTAAATAGGACTGTAGGATTTGGTGACATTGGTCTAAGGCTTGACGGAAGATCGGCTCAGTGTCATAGAGTTGTCTGCCCATGTTGACATACTGAGAACCTTGACCCGTAAACAGGAACGCCATTTTGGGTGAACTGTTACTATTGGGGATGTGTCCGGTAAATACAGCGGAAATATCCTCTGTTGCTCTTGCCTTTGCCAGTTTTTCAGCTAACTCCTGCTGATTAGATGCGATAATTGCTAATCGATGCTGGAAGTGGGAGCGCCCTGTATTAGCAGTAAAACAGATATCTGCCAGATTAGCAGTGCCATTGTTCTCTAAAAATTCTTGATACTTCTGCACCAGTGCCCATAAAGCCAAGTCATCTTTAGTCGAGAGGGTGAATAGATGAACAGGACGTTCCCTACTGGGGTCTGATAAGTGCTCAGTGTTAACTGAACTTGGGGCTTCTTCTAGGATGACATGGGCATTAGTGCCACTGAAACCAAAGGAACTAAGGCCAGCTAGACGAGGTTTATCTTCTATCTGCCAAGGAGTACCATCAGTCGGTACTAATACCGGTAATTGCTTCCAATTAATATAAGGATTGGGCTGGTGAAAATGGAGATGGGGGGCAATCTGTTGATGTTGCAACTGCAATACTACTTTGATTAACCCCGCTATGCCCGCTGCTGCTTCCAGGTGTCCGATATTCGTCTTGACAGAACCGATGATCATCGGTTGTTGTGATGAGTGTGATTCTCCAAATACATTCCCTAAAGCAGTGACCTCAATCGGATCTCCTAAAGATGTCCCGGTGCCATGGGCTTCTATATAGCTGACTTGCTGTGGCTGTACTCCTGAATTTTTTAAGGCTTGACGGATTACTGACTCTTGAGAAGGACCATTCGGTACCGTTAAACCACTAGTATGGCCATCCTGATTAATCGCCGTTCCTCGAATGACGGCCAAGATATTATCCCCATCTGCCACGGCATCCGAGAATCGCTTGAGCACTACTACCCCACAGCCCTCACTGCGAACAAAACCATCTGCCCCCGCGTCAAAAGTCTTGCAGCGTCCATCAGCAGAAAGCATTCTCGCCCTGGAAAAATTGATGGTATATTCTGGGGAAATAATCCGATTAACCCCTCCTGCTAGAGCTAAAGTGCATTCTTGGTTACGCAGACTGGCACAGGCTAAATGAAGGCTGACTAAGGAAGAAGAACAAGCCGTATCTACAGCTATTGAAGGCCCAGTTAGTCCGAGAAAATAAGAAAGTCTGCCAGTAGCGGTACTGTGGGCATTACCCTGGGCTAAATAGGCATCAATTTCTGTAAGATCACGACTAGTTAAACGTTGACTATAGTCATTACTACAGATGCCCATAAATACACCCGTTTGAGTTTTGGCGAGTTGTTGAGGAGCGATCGCTGCATGCTCAAGGGCTTCCCAACTTACTTCCAAGAGTAGACGTTGTTGAGGGTCAAGGGAAATTGCTTCAATAGGAGCAATATTAAAGAAGTGGGAGTCAAACTCTTGTAGTTGACCGACAAAGCCACCATAACGAGTGTACATTTTCCCTGGGGTTTCTGGGTTAGGATCGTAGTACTGCTCGATGTTCCATCGCTCAGAAGGAATTTCACTAATGGCATCTATGCCTTGAGATAAGAGAGTCCAGAAGGATTCGGGGTTATCTGCTCCCCCAGGGAAACGACATCCCATCCCGATAATGGCGATTGATTCAAATTGGTTTTTACTTTTAAAACCTTCAAGTTCTTTTTCTAGGTTGGCTATCTTTTCAGATGCCATTTTTATCAATTTTCCGTAAGATTGTTCTAGGTTATTACTCATTGAAATCCCTCCAAGTCTAATCCTAATTGTTTGGCTAGTTTTTGAGCACTTTCTTCTATTCGTTCAGTCTCTTCTATTTCCACTAATACTTGCTGAATTAAATAATCTACCAATTCCCGTACCGTAGGATAATCAAAAGCTAAACTAGAAGGAATTGAACAGCTTAAACTACCTTGCAAGCGATTGCGCAACTCTACTGAGGTAAGAGAATCCATCCCCAACTCAAAAAATCCTTGTTCTAAACCAATCGATTGAGCGGAACTTATCCCCAATACTCTCGCCACCTGACTACGCACATGGGCGGTTAATATATCTTTTTGCTCCGATGGTAATGCAGTTTTTAACTGGTCAATAAATTCGGATTTAGATACCTCCGAAGTCTTAATCTTTTCTTGCCACTGAGCTAAAAACGGCCAATTAGAAACTCTAGCAGTCCATTGAGACCAGTTGATCGGTACTACTCCTACTTCTACCGCCTCAGTACTGATCAATAGCTCTAATGCTTCCAACACCCCACCAGGAGAGATCGCACCCATGCCCTTGAGCTCTGCCTTGAGATCTGCACCACGCTCAGCTGCTTCTCCCACTTGAGATACCGCACCCCAATGAATGCTCAATCCATTCAATCCCAGACCTCGACGATAATGGGCTAAACTATCGAGAAAGGCATTAGCCGCAGCATGATTTCCCTGACCGGGGGAACCCAACAGAGATGCCGCCGAAGAAAACAGGACAAAAAAGTCCATTGGCTGGTTTTTGGTTAATTGATGCAAATGCCAAGCTCCTTGGACTTTGGGAGCCATCACTTTCTCAAAGCTAGACCAACTCTGGTTTTGTAGGACTCCATCAGACAACATCCCTGCCGAATGAATGACTCCCCTTAGTGGCAAGGTTGACTGATTGATCTTAGACAACACCCTCTCCATAGCTTCAAATTCAGACACATCAGCTTTTTCCACTACTACAGAGGCTCCCGCTTGTTCTAACTCTGTTAATTTCTTGACAACAGCATGATTCGGGCTACTGCGTCCTACTAAGACTAAATGCTTGGCTCCTTTCTCTACCATCCAACGGGCAACTAGTAAGCCTAATCCTCCTAAACCACCAGTAATCAAATAAGTTCCGTCTTCTGGGAAGTTCAACGGCATTTCAGTGGCGGTATCGGTGGGTTGTTGGCTTTGAGTAACGATAATTTTGCCAATATGTTTGGCTTGCTGCATATAACGAAAGGCGCTGACTACTTCTTCGATAGAGAAGACTGTCAAGGGAGGTGATTTGAGCAAGCCGTTGTCGAACTTGTCAATAATTTCCTCTAACAGAGACTTGATTAATTGAGGTTGGTCTTGAGATACTTTAACTAAATCAACCACTGAATAAGAGATATCTGACCTGAGAGTTGCCATCTCAGTTGATTCCCAAACTCCCCGCTTGGCAATTTCTACAAAACGACCTTGAGGACTTACAACCGATACACTTTTGGCAATAAATTCTCCAGAGGTCAGAGAGTTAAGGACAATATCTACCCCCTTTCCTTGTGTTTTCTCCATGATCTGACCAGCAAACTCTAAGGTACGGGAATTCATAATATGTTTAACTCCCATAGCTTTTAAAGCTTCCCACTTTGTTTGACTAGCAGTAGCAAAAACTTCAGCCCCAGCTTGCTGTGCAATTTGTACTGCTGCCATTCCCGTCCCTCCTGCGGCAGCATGGATTAAAATTTTGTCTCCTGGTGCGATTTTGGCTACATGGTGCAGTGCGTAATAGGCAGTTAAGAAATTAGCTGGAATGGCGGCAGCTTGCTCAAAGCTGAGAAAATCTGGTTTGGGAGCGACCAGTGTAGCACTGGCAGTCACATATTGGCTGAAACTTTCTGGAGCCAGAGCTATCACTGGCTCACCAATTTTGAAGTTTTCTACTCCTTCTCCTACTGCTACAATTTCCCCTGCACATTCACCCCCAAAGCTATCGGACGAGAGTAGGTGCTGCTGAGACATTCCATCTACTTGTTGAGGCAGTAATCCTAAGCTAGCGATCACATCCAAGAAATTAAGTCCTGTGGCGCGAACTCTAATCTCTACTTCTCCTGGTGCGGGTGAACGTCTTGGTGTTGCTTCTAGGGTTAAATTTTCGAGGATACCCCTTGAGGTAATTGTCAGTCGGAATGGCTGGGATGGCATTTTCAACAGTTGTGTTTCTGTTGCTATTGCCAATGGAGTGGGTATTAACCTTGGCACATAGCGACTGTCTTTTCTTAGAGCCACTTGATCTTCAAGAGATTCTGACCAAATTTCTGCCCATAGTGCTTCAGCTTTCTCTTTTAGCCTTTGATTGGGGTCTAAATCGATGCGAACACAGTTAAGTTCCGGGTGTTCCAAACTGATTACTTTTCCCATGCCCCACACTGAAGATTGAGCCACACCGGAAACCACTGGATTCTTTGCAGGGACAGGTTGAGCACCTTGGGTAACTATCCATAATCTTGGTGGTTGGGATAAGTCGGCTTTCACTAATGCCTGTACTAAGGATAAGGTGGTTCCACAACCAATCTGGGATAATCGTTCTAATTCTGCCCCAGTTAAGTTTTTCTGGTCTCCTACTTCTAAACTCCAACACTGGACAACCCCATCTAAATTTTTTGAGTCGGCGGTTAGAAGTTGCACCAGTCGCTGATAGTCTTCTGGTTGATCACGATTAATCCTAAATTCATAGTCTGTGACTTGTTGATAGGTTTCTCCTGCATAGACTAAGGTACATCTTTCTCCTTGAGCACGCAGTTGATGGGCTAAGTGTTGAGCTACTTGCTCAATGTCTGCTAAAATCAACCAATTTCGGGAGTCTGATGAAGTGGCAGCGGTTAAGGTTTCCTCAGCTTGGGCAACAATCAGCGCCTGTTGAGAAAGAACCTCTGAACTATCTTGAGACTCTGGCACAGTTACCACTAATGAAAAACCACTTTTTGCCAGTAACTTTTGCCACTGTGATACACCCAGAAGGGGATAGTCCGGGCGGATTTCCCAATCCCTAAATTTCCACCATCCTTCTAAGAGTCCGAAAATTAAGTCTACCCATCTTTGAGGAGTTGTTGCTTCTAACAACACCAAGATTCCCCCAGGGGTTAATAATTGCCGCACATGGGATAGGGTTTCCTCTAAGAAAGTGGTGGCGTGCAGGACATTAGCCGCGATAATTAGGTCGTATTGATCGGCAATAAATCCTTGAGTAGTTGGGTCTTGTTCTATGTCGAGGGTTTGATAAGTAACAAAGGGATAATCCCGGAATTTTTCTTGGGCTTTGGTGGTAAATAAAGTACCAATATCCGTGAACACATATTCACTAAGGTCCGGTGGCAAATGGGGGAGAATATAGCTAGTTGTTCCTCCTGTGCCTGCACCTAGTTCTAATAGTCTTACTCCTCGCTGTGGTGGTAACTTCTCCAAGGCGGTGGCGATCGCTTTTTCGACTAAGCTATTCATCACCTTCGCTGCGGGAGAGTCTTGATAGAGTTGGGTTGCAGTCGTTAAATCCCCTTCCGGAAATACTAATTGTACTGGGTCTATTGCTCCTCTCAATACGGCACTCAATTGGGATGCACAACGGTTGAGCAGGGTGAGTTCAGCTTGAGCTTGGGGATATTGACTTAGTAGCGTTTTTGTTTTTTCTTTGAGGTTGGTAACTCCAAATTCTTGCTGTACTTGCCATTGGTCTTCAGTTTTCTTGAGGATGCCAACTTCCTTGAGCATTTCTAGCAGACGGCTGAATAGTCGGTGATGGCTTGGTACGATTCTTAAGTGTTGTATCCCTTCAATGGCACTAAAGTTTTTTCCGACAGGGTAAGACCAACCCATTTCCCGAAAAGCTTGTAAGACAAACTCCACACTCAAGTCTTCTAACTCGGCTATGAGTTGACCATAGTTATCATTATCTGTTTGAGAACTTAATTGAGAAAAGGTTGGCTTCAGTTTTTGACTAATTTCCACTAGAGAGGGCAGATAAGTCGGGGGTAGTAATCGCCCAAAACGTGCTTGCGGTCGCCATTGGACTTCGTACAGAGAATTGCTAATGGATGGCGCTTCAGTTCCTAGTAAGCTTTCAGGGGTAGCTAGTTTGACTCGTAAGCCAAATAGGGTGGCCAGGATTTCTCCTGTGCCATTGACCAGGGTGAGAGTAGCTGTCCAATTGTTTTGACTTTCAATGGTCACTGAGGCCATTGCCCATAACCACAGCCCCGGACTACTATATACTTTTAATTGCTCGATTCCTACTGGCAGATAAGTTTGGTTGGTGTTGGTTTGGGGTAGTGCATGGATCACCACCTGTAGCGCCCCATCTAATAAAGCCGGATGGAACTGATACTCTGTGGCTTCTGCTACCAAATCTGGAGATAACTCAATCTTTCCTATGGCTTGGTTTGAGCCTTTCCATAACTGTTGGATTCCTTGGAAACTGCTGCCGTAGTTAATCCCTCTTTGTCGATAGTGTTGATAATGGTCTGGGATTTCTATGGGTTGATTACACTGGTTTAAGTATTTGTCTAGGTCAACAGTGACAACATCAGTTTCTCTTTCTGCGGCTCGAATTTTTCCCTTGGCATGAAGTATCCACTGGGGTTGGTCTTGGTTCGGCTGTAGCTGTTGAGTAAATACTTGCCATTGGTAGGTTTGGTTTTCTGATGGGGTTAGTATAGTCTGAACTGAAATGATTTCTCCTTCTGGTAAAATCAATCCGGTTTGGATGACTAGGTCTTCTACTACTAGATTATTAGTTTTAAACCGGTTTACTCCTGCCGCTAGAGCTATTTCTAGATAGGCGGTTGTGGGGAATAGCGCCCGTTCAAATACTCGGTGGTGCTTGAGGTAGCCTGGTTCATCTTCTGCTAATAAAGATTCAAATTGAACTTGTTGTGGCTGACCGGCACAATAGAACCTTTTACCCAGTAAGGGGTGGAGAGTTTTTTCGGTTGATAAATACTTTTTTTTGCGGTTACTCTTATTACTTTCTATCCAATACCGTTGTCGTTGGAATGGATATGTTGGCAATACTACTTTCTGACGGCTATAGTCTCGGTCAAACCCTGACCAATCTACCTTGACTCCCTGGACATATAACTGTCCTAAACTTGATAGCATTTGCTGCCATTCATCCACTCCAGGACGTAACGACGGTAACCAAATACCGAACTCTTCTGGTAGACATTGACGCCCCATGCCTAATAATATTGGTTTTGCTCCTATTTCCAAGAATACCTTATAACCTTCCTCATCCAGAGTTTTCATACTCTGAGCAAAGTTCACTGGTTGTCGGACATGATTTACCCAATATTTAGCTGTAGTCATTTCTGAACTCACCTTTTGACCAGTCACATTAGAAATGAGTGGTATCCGAGGCTGACTATAGGTGATTTCTTCAGCTACTGCTTCAAACTCTGCCAACATTGGCTCCATTAACGGGGAATGAAAAGCATGGGACACCTGTAAATGTTTGGTCTTCACTCCCTTTGTTTCTAACTTTATGCAAATACTTGCTATAGCTTCACTTTCACCAGAAATTACTATACTTAATGGTCCATTAATTGCTGCTATTGCCACTTGGGAACTATATTCTCCTGTAGCTTCTGTCACCTGAGATTCTGATGCCATGACAGATACCATTTCACCATCGGGGGGCAACTGCTGCATTAAGCGCCCCCGCATGGCAATTAATTTCAGACCATCTTCTAAACTGAAAATTCCTGCTACTGTTGCTGCTACATACTCTCCTACACTGTGACCCATGACTACACTTGGTTTGATTCCCCAAGATTCCCATAACTTGAACAAAGCATACTCTACAGCAAATAGAGCAGGTTGGGTATAAGCAGTTTGGTTTAATAGAGATGAGTGGGATTCGTCTTCCTTGACAGGATAGAAAATTTCTTTGAGGGAGGTTGTCTGGAATTTACCTAATATTTCGTCACATCTGTCAATAGCTTCTCGGAATACTGATGATTCCTCATATAGTTCCTTCCCCATATTTACATATTGAGAACCTTGCCCTGTGAATAAAAAGGCTATTTTTGGTGTAGTGCTATTTTTAGGAAGTTCACCAGAGCAGATTCCTACTACTTCCTCACCTGCTTTGTATTGTAGGAGTTTTTCTACTAATTCTTGTTGTTTAGAGGCAATGACTGCTAGTCTATGGTTAAAGTGAGTACGTCCGATATTAGCTGTGTAGCAAATATCCCCCAACTTCCTGTCATTTTTTTCTTCTTCTAGATAATTTTGATAACGAACGATCAACTCAGAAAGTGCTTTTTCTGTTTGTGCTGAGAGAGTTAGTAAATGCAACGAAGGTTCTAAATTATTTTCCTCTTGCAGAGGAGCTATGCTATCATTATTATTTTTTAGTTTTGACTGTGTGGAAACCCCAGGATTACGCACTCCCTTTTGAATTTTGACTTGAACTGGTGCTTCTTCTATGACTATGTGAGCGTTAACACCCCCTATTCCAAAAGAGCTAACTCCTGCTCGTCTAGGAATTTCTTCCCCTGATTCTGTTTTTAACTTTTTCCATTCTTGAGTTTGGTCAATTATGTAAAATGGACTATCTTTTAAATTAATGCGTGGATTTAATTCTTTAAAGTTGACAATAGTAGGCAATTTTTTATGCTTCATTGCCAAGAGGACTTTAATCACTCCAGCAATTCCCGCAGCTCCTTCCAAATGTCCAATATTACTTTTCAATGCCCCCAAACCACAATAGGATTTTTCTGACTTTCCTAACCCATATTGCTGATGTAGTTGTTTAAATCCTCGCTTGAGAGCATTAATTTCAATCGGGTCTCCCAAGGGTGTACCCGTGCCATGAGCTTCTATATAAGATACTGTATTGGGTGGAATATTAGCTTTAGTATAGGCAGAACGCAGCACTTGAGATTGAGCATAAACATTGGGAGATGTTAAGGTTCTAGCTCTACCTCCATGATTGATTGCACTCCCTTTGATTACACCATAAATGCGATCGCGATCTTTTATTGCTTTGTCCAATGGCTTTAATAATATTACTCCCGCCCCCTCTCCTCGAACATAACCATCGGCAGAGCTGTCAAAGGTTTTGCATTGCCCAGTGGGGGATAACATCCCTTGTTGACTCATTTGAATGTATCTTGTTGGTGTACAACAAACACTTACCCCTCCCACAAGTGCAGTTTGACATTCCGATTCTTTGAGGCTATTAAGGGCATAATGAATCGCTACCAGAGAACTAGAACAAGCTGTGTCTATTGGGATGCTTGGGCCATTAAAATTAAAATAGGAAGAGATGCGATTGGGAATCATACAAGTCCAAGTACCTGTACCACTATGTCCGTTAGTATTTTCTTCGTCTCGATGCTGTAACTGATCGTAATCGTAATTGCAGACTCCAATAAAAACACCTACTTTACTTCCTGATAATTGAGATGGTGAATACCCAGCATCTTCGATACAAGACCAGCTCAACTCCAGCATAATTCTCTGTTGAGGGTCCATTCTTGTTGCTTCTCTGGGGGATATACCAAAGAATTGAGCATCAAACTGGTCTACCCCTTCTATCAGTCCTCCCCATTTACTAATAGTTTTATTGGGTGTTTCAGGATTGGGAGAATAATACTTTTCTATTGCCCACCTTTGGGAAGGAATTTCACTAATACTATTTATTCCTTGTTCCAGATTTTGCCAAAACTGTTTGTAGTCATTTGATCCGGGAAATCGACAAGCCATACCAATAATGGCTATTAGATTACTCTGGTATTCCTGATTCATAATGACCTCTACACTCACGATTTTTGATCAAGACATTTTTTTTTAAATTTTTGATCGAATACCTGAACATGATGTTGAATCATCATTGTTATATGATTTCCAGCAATAGTATATACTTCAACATCTATGGCCATGCTCGTTCCATGGAAGTCGAAAAAGTATGAGAGGCGATTGGCGTTAATACAATTTAAGTTACCTGTGCCTGTATAGGTACTAAAGTTACTCCTTGTTTAGCAAGTTACCGTGACTCACCATAACTCCTTTGGGTGTTCCGCTAGAGCCGGAAGTGTACTGGAGAAAGGCCAGGTTACTGCTGCTTAGGGTTGGTTCAGACCAGTGCAAGCCTTGGTCGCGATCGCATTTATTGGTAACAAGGAAATGGAACTGAGCCAGAGCTGGATGCTGGATAAAGCGACACCTGGTGGATAGACTAGCAAAGCTCGTTCTCCCGTTGCCCCCAGAGACGGCAACTGACAGGCGATCGCCCTTGAGCGTTGGTCTAATACCTCATAGGTGAGTAGATCAGTTTCTTTTTCCCCTTTTTCTAGGAAAGTATAAGCGATTTTATCAGGCTGAGTTAGGGCTCTATAGCGCAACAACTCTACCAGATTGGAAAACTTGTCGGAAAGGTCTGAACATCTCATATTTAGCAAGTTTCAATATCCTTTTGAAATAGCGTTTTTTAACGCTTCCTTGCTCCCGATCAACAGTTTTTTTTAACTAAACAGTTTTTTAAAGTTTTTTAACTGTTTTAACTGTAGTTAGGTTTTCTGAGCAAGGAGACTCACCGAATACAGCACAAAACAAACTCTAGCACCAAAAAAAATAACTGTCAATCCTAATTGTAACTAAATTCATTCCCGACTTTCGATCAACACAACAATAGCTATCAAAAAATAAGTACTCGGACATAAGTTTTTTTTTACCTTGTTAAAAAAACTTAAGCTCTGAACATCTCCTATTTCGCAAGTTTCCAGCTCCTTATCAAAGAGCCTTTTTCAACCCTTTCTTGCTCCCTATCAACAGTTTTTTAACGGTTTTAACTGTTTTTCAGTGTAGTTAGGTTTATGATAAATGAGACTCACCGAATCCAGCACAAACAAGACTATAGCACCGAAAAAATCAACTGTCAACCCTAATGCTAAATAAATTCCTTTCAGACTCTCGTCCAACAATAGCTATAGAAAACTATGTCTAGCAGTTATCAATTGGGTGAGGTACACAATTTTGAGGTGCGACCCGTGGCAAATTTAATTCTTAATGGGAAGAGCGCACCTAAGATAGGGAACAGCGGAACAGCGGATCACCGGAACAGGGAAACCATCTTGTGTACCTCATAATTATGAAAACCGCTAGACTCGGATTTTAACTATGTTAATAAACTTAAAGTTGCTCAAACCCTTTCTGTGCCCTGATCCGAAGTTCCCTGTTCCCAAGTCTTAACAGTTAACGTTAATTGTTTCCGACTACTTAGCTATAGAAAAAGAACATTTTCAACTAGACTCTCCCAACTCCTGATTGGATCTGATCAGGATTTCTGGGAAAACTTAGGATAAGATGCGAATGGAGATCAGAGGATTACTGTGTCTCAAGACCTATTGCAAAACCGAGACTACACTATAATTCTGGCTAGAAATGCCTCTAAAACCTTTGGAACCCAGCCTGGACTGGACAAGCAGTGGTTGCTAGCTCAGGAGTCTATTATCGCCTTGGCAAAGAAATGTGAGGAACTCGATCCAGACGGACTCACTATTTACATTGCATCTACTCCCTATCAAAAATATGACAACACCACTAGTCAGGCATTAGTTGACCTGTTTGAGCAGCCCTATGGTTCAGACAGCATCAATGTGGTTGAGCCGCTTAAAGTGGCAATTGATGATCACTTTAGCCGTAAATCCCGCCAGCAGACGAAAGAAAACGGTGATATTATTATCGTCATCCTGGATAGTGAACCAAAGCCACGGATGGCTGTAGTAAAATTACTAGTGGCAGCAACTAAGAAGATGGATTCTCAGGAAGAACTGGGTGTGATGTTTGCCCAAGTGGGGGAAGACCCCATTACTCGTGGTTTTCTAACGGCTTTAGATGATGATTTACATGCTGCAGGCGCTAAGTTAGACATTGCGGACACTAAGCTTTTGTCAGCTATGGAGGAAAGTGAGATTACTAAGTTTTTGCTCGATGCCCTATATGATTAGGATGAAAGCTATAAGCGGTCAGCTATAAGCGGTCAGCTATAAGCTATCAGGTAATGCCTACTAGGTGATAGCTTGCATTACGGCGGTTTCCATAACTATCAGGTACACAAAATTTTTTTTGTGCTTTCTTCCCTGCTCCCTGCTCCCTGCTCCCTGCTCCCTAAAAACCTAGAACGAAAGGACTTAACAGCAATTGGAAACCGCTGTAAAATGAATGCTTACCACTGAAAACTTAAGTTCCAAAAAGTATGTCTACACCAACCAATATCAATAAAATTCTGATTGAACGTCCTAGCCAAGACTATCTCGATAACTTAGGTGTCTCAAATTGGCCAATTTGGACAAAGGAAGTCTCGGAATTTCCCTGGACTTACGATGAACCGGAAACGTGTTACTTACTAGAGGGTGAAGTAGTTGTCACCCCAGATGGCGGTGAACCAGTTCAAATTGCCAAAGGAGATTTGGTAACTTTCCCAGCTGGAATGTCTTGCACCTGGAAGATTCTTTCTAATGTTAGAAAACACTATCAATTTGGCTAGAAGTTTGAGGGGCTTTGATCCAGAATTTTAGGGAGTAGGGAGTAGGGAGTAGGGAGTAGGGGTAATAAAATTGAAGTGATTAACCGGAATTGATCTCCCTACTGTATATCCCTACTTTATTGTTTCACTCATCTGCTTCTCTAATTCTTCTAATAATTGATCGACATCCTTACCAACTTGCTCAAAGCACTCGGGTGGTAAAAGTTCAGGTTCAAATTGAATCAGTTTCAACTGTCCATTACCAATGCCAATAATTAGAACTTCCTGATCAGGTTGATGAGCATCGACCACTCCCAAAATTTCCTGAATTTGGTTATTAACCTGACGATTTAGGGTTTCTATTGCTGCCCTAGGACAGTAAACAAAATGTGGCTTCGGTTTCAAATCAAGTCCGAGGGTCTCATCACTTTCTCCTTTTTCCAGAAATAGCCCCCAAGCCAGTGCAGCTAATTCTTTTTGATTGGCTTTAACAAACTGATCTAACTGATGTTGCCACTTGTGTATTGCTAAGTCTTGCCGATTACTACCGAATAAGTTCATATCGTATTTATCAATCTGGATTTTAGGGAGTAGGGAGTAGGGAGTAGGGAAGGTTGGCAAGTTGAAGGGTTGCCAAGTTCCGTAGCGTGGCCTATTGGCCAAGGTTCAACGGAAACTAACCTTCAAGCAATAGTACATAGTTAATATATTCAGCAACTTTGACCTGCTCTGTGGGGATTGTCTAGAGTTAAACAAACCACAAACTAACTCAACAAAGTAAGGTAGATGGGTGGTTTTTACCGGAGAACGGCACCATGATATCATGTCCGGTACCGCGCACCACCGGACTTGATATGAATGATTTTTGGACAGATATTCTCAACTTTGCCAAAGACACCACAAACCGTGTCGGTAATCGGCACCTTAAGGACTTTGGTCAGGTACAAGGGTCCGAAAAAGCCGATGGTACGTTAGTGACCCAGGCGGACAGGTGGGCAGATCAAGAAATTAGAGATGCGATCGCATTTCATTTCCCTAGCCACGGCGTACTGAGCGAAGAAGCATCCCACCAATTTCCTGAGTCTGAATGGTGCTGGATTATTGACCCTCTTGATGGCACCACCAACTTTACTAGAGGAATTCCCCTGTGGGGGGTTTCCTTAGGCTTGTTGTATCAGGGAACTCCAGTGTTTGGTTATATTCATTTTGCTCCTGTCCAGCAATCGTTTCATGGTTTTTGGCTGGGGAAATCGGAGCTCAGCGGTGTAGAAAACGGTGCTTTTCTCAATGGAAGTCCCATCCACAGCAGCCAGGATTCCCCTAGCCAAAACCACTTTTTTAACCTGTGCGCCCGTAGTACCTCAGTGATGAAGCAACCCTTCCCCTGCAAAATTCGGATGCTAGGGGTTGCCAGTTACAACTTTCTCGCCACTGCCAACGGTGTCACCTTAGGAGGAGTGGAAGCAACCCCGAAAATTTGGGATTTTGCTGGAGCTTGGGTGATTATTCACGCAGCTGGGGCAGTTTGGGTCCCCTTAGATTCTCAGGCAATTTTCCCCTTGCAAGTGGGCGAAGATTACGGTGAGCGGTCCTTTCCGACTCTAGTTGCAGCACGTCCGGAATTAGTGAGTGTGTTTAAGCCGTTGGTAGAGTTTCTAGGGAATAAGGCAGGTTGAATGGAGAATTCTTAATTCAAAAGGGATGTTCCCATAAATAATCTGCGATCGCATTTTCTCCTGCCAGTTTCTCTGGCTGAGCACCCAACAAAACGGAAATTTGTTCCAACTGATGATTGAACCGTCGAGCAACCCGACTGGGTATACCGTAGTCATAGATAATATGACCTTGCCCAGCAATCACTACTACTTGATAATCTGGGTTAGCTTGGGCAAACAAAGCAATCTTCTCTGCCATGGTTTCATCCCATAACACTTGGGCTGCGAAAAAATTGTCGAAGTTGAGACTATTGCTATGACCGGCGTGGTGATGTTGTTGGTAGAATCCCTGTATCAGGTTGCGGTAATCAGCGTTATCTGTGCGAATTTCTGATAATGGGGGAATATGTTCCTGCTCAGCAGAGGTTAAACTCTCTAATCCCTTACGGGCTACTTTACGAGTGACCTCAGTGGGTGTATTTAAGGCTAACACAGGCAGTTGATTGGTTTTAGCAAAGCGTACCAGGGGAGCATAATATTCCCAAGGGAAGCCCCAGCGTTGTTCATACTCACTTTGCTTAACCAACTCAGCTTCTGTAATTTTCCCGGCTAGGTATTGATCCAGGATATCTTGAGCTGGGCGCTGGAACATTTCCATTGCGATCGCAATTTTGGAATTTTCACGGGTTAGTGCTTCAATAATCGCCAACTGCGCTTCATGATCTTTTTGGCTGCTGTGAGTTTCTCCTAAATAAATAACCCGGGCTTTTTTCCATTCCGGTAATACCTCTGGTAGGGATAGTAGATTAACCGTTTCTATCTGTTGTTGCTGGCTAGTGGCAGTTGAACTATTATGTTGAGTATGTTGAGCAAAAACTGGGGTAGTACAGAAAAAGAAAATTCCCAGGGAATAAACAACGACTTTGGTAATTGTACCCATAGAAAATTGATAATAGCGACTCAAAAATACAACTGGTAATGTTTAGTTTAACGTGATTCAGAATTGGCAGGAATTAATTGAGCATCACAAAATTCCAAAAGCCGATTCAAAGCCCAAAATTCATCCACATCACCTTGGCCTGTACTAATGTGAGCCACATGACCCCCTTGGGCAGTTAAAATCAAGTTGGCATAGGGATTACTACTCGTGCGCTCTTCTAATTCTGGAATAATAGTAGGGTCAAAAATCGGGTCATCCGCAGCATAGATGATCAAATAGGGCAAAGCTAAGCTGTCCAACAGGTAAAGTCCACTAGTCTTCTGATAGTATTCATTAACGCTAGCAAACCCGTAGTAATCAATCACCATATACTGGTCAAAGCTCCGCATTGATTTAATGCACTCCACTACACCAGGTTTGACAGCCTCAGGAAAGTTTTCTAACCGTTGTTGAGATATTTTCCTGAGTTTATGAGTGAACCTCTGTTCGATCAAGCGTCCGATGGGCGTAGATAGCAAATAATCTATGGAGCGATTCGATTCCAGATTAGGACCCAAAACTGCTCCAAACCTGACCAGAGAACAATTGTTTTCAACTGCTGCCTTAAGTCCCCACAATGCCAACTGTCCTCCCATGGAAAAGCCCACCAAACCGACAGGTTCTGGGCAACCCATCTTTACTAATTGCATGGCTAGCTGCAACTGATCTTCCCCTTCTCGCCAACCGTCAGAAGATGGGACTGGGGATAGTTGGGCACTGCGTCCGTTGCTGCGCCAATCATAAATTAACACTGCCCAACCATTGCTGTAGGCTTTACGAGCAAGGGTACGACTATACCAACCACTATCGACATCCCCTGTAAGGGCATAGTTAACAATCAGGGTACCTTTGGCATTGTCAGGACAACTCCACAATCCGCGCAACGGTACCTGATCCGCACCAGTAAATATGTGTTCCTGCCAGGGAATCAGGGGCAAATGGGAAAGCCAAGGTACTCTTTCCCCCCACCAACTCCAGGTCGTGCCGTACCAGTAAGTGGTAGCAATACTTTGGAATAAGCCATTTCTTAGGTACCAGGGAGCTTGGTAGTCTTGCATCAGGTTTCGTGCCTATTTGTAATTACACATCGGAGTATAAGCCCTCCTAGTTCTCTATCGCTGTGGGCAGACAACCCTTTGTTGCTCTAATTTTCAATATCTTTTTCCATCCACCGACGAGTGCCAAAAAACTGACAGGAATTGGTAGCTACCTTTGCTGCTGCGGCTAGGGCATCAGTAAACTCTTTCTGTAGAATATAGTGACAGAAGGCACCGTGAAACACATCCCCAGCTCCCAAAGTATCTACTGCTTGAATCTGGGGTACGGTTACTTCACCGGACACTCCTAAGCTACGATACTGAATTGGTTTTTCTCCTTGGGTAATGGCAATGTGAGGAATCCCAGCGTCTAGGAGATAAGCCATCACCTCTTCTTGGTCAGAGCACCCTGGTGGATAGAAATTGGCTGAGCAAATGGCGTAATCAACATAGGGCAAAATTGTTTCAAATCCTGGCTTCCAGCTACCGCCATCCATGACTACAGGGATATGATGAGTTTTGGCAAATTTTGCGATCGCATTACTAACCACCATCTGATGACCATCAATGAGCACCACATCCACCATCAAGTCTAAATCCTGAGGTATTTGTGTACTGCTGGCTTGGATTTTAGTAGCATTAATCGAAATAACTGCGCGATCGCCTGTGGATTCCGTAACAATGATCGAAGATACTGGCGGCGGTTGGGGGTTAGCTGGGTCAAGGTCGGCGATGATTACGCCATGACTGGTCAAATCGCTGCGAATTAGCTGAGTAATCGGATTAATTCCCACCACACCTAGAATTTTAGCTAGATTCCCCAGATAGCTAAACGTTACTGCTGCATTCGTTGCTGGTCCCCCAGCCGCTACCGTATAGTCAGAGGCAGTTATTTTTTCATTGCTGCTTGGTAGGTTGCTGCTGAGGTATACCAGGTCTAAGGTAACCATCCCCACAAAAAGACCAGTGCTCGCCATCTAACAACTACCCTTAGTATGATTTTTCATCAGCCTTGTAAAGGTAGAATTGTTGACAGATCCCAACAGTTTCAAAGGAGTATGAAGGGATCAGCGTACCAACATCCAGGTCAGTGCGGTAAATACTAAAGAGCAAAAAATTTTCTCGCTTTGTGGTCTGGGCAACAACTTGCTTAATTTGGGGTCGTCCTGTATCCACCAGTATGGTACACTGACGGCGGATGAAACCGTCTAGGGCTTCCGGAGCTTGGGGACAAACTTCTTCTTTTAGATACTTGCTCAGTTGCTCAACCGCATAATCTTCATAGGTAGCTTGTCCAGGATTGGTCACCACCATCGAGCCTCCCACCACCGCCAGCACCATTGTGCCAACAGCGGTGACAACCTGTGAAATCTTCATCTGAATTTTTTAACGATATATTATATATTACGATGGCTATTAAGCCTTCGAGTTCCAGATTAACTGCAAAATAGTGGTAACGTCGAAAGCTGTGATGGAAGTCCTTGAGGGCAAGACAATTGCAGCAATTGTCAGCAAACCACAGGACTGACGGACTGAGCAGAAACCCATCAAAATTTCAGAGATTGTTGATAAACCAACAAATAACATGCTATAATCAACAACGGTAAGATTATGGCGAGCGTAGCCAAGTGGTTAAGGCAGTGGATTGTGGTTCCACCACTCGCGGGTTCGAGTCCCGTCGTTCGCCCTAAAAGTCCGTGGCATGGGAATCAGGCGTGGAACAGGCATCTTGCCTGTTTCAACTTCGGGGCATCAGGCGTGGAACAGGCATCTTGCCTGTTTCAACTTCGGGGCATCTTGCTGTGGAACAGGCATCTTGCCTGTTTCAACTTCCAGGCGGGCAGGATGCCCACCCCACTCATATTCATCCCACCCCTCAGCAATGCCAAAAAAATGCAGAAGTAGATTCACATCATCACTTCTGCCTAAATCCTCTCAAGACGCTTGACTAGACACCCATAGAGTCTACATCCACAGTCTTGACTTCAGGGTCTTGAGAGTCATTGGCAATCTTTTCGCTTTGGCGGGTTTTGGCAAAGTCAATTAGCCACTGAGACAGCTCCGAAACCAGCAGGGTTATAACTGCGATATCATCAATTTGCCCAATGATGGGAATAAAGTCTGGGGAAATATCAATGGGGCTCAGAAAGTAAACTAGGGTTCCCAAGATGATCCACCAGCGATACTTAGAATGGCGGATAGTGTTGCGATACCAGTTGTAAAAAGATTGAATTGGATTGTTCATCAAAATTTGCGGCTGAATACCTCATCCCATACCAAGTTGCGTGGGTAGGAAAGCCACACCTCCAACTAATGGTTTATAGGACTGGTTTGAAATGCTCATAAGCCGAGACCAGCCAAACTCGTTATCCCCAAGGGCCACATAGGTGCGCTTTCCAATGGGCGAGTAAATCGCCCTTGGGTCGCACCTCTTGTTAAGATTTCTCCGGATTAGAAGCAACCGGACAAGGGGTTTTGCCTATAGACCGGATTGGGGAAGTCTCCGGCTCTGACGTACCAAACAGCGATGCAGCGAGGTCTTGGGGGTTCCCCCCATGAGCGACTGCATCAAGACAGGACTCAATACTCTATAGCTACTATTTATAGTGCCAGATTCTTCCAGAAACCGACTATGGGGATAACCACCCGTTTGATTAGAGTTTTTACTAGAATTTAGGCAGTTGAAACGGGCAAGATGCCCATTCCACACTGAAACCAAAAATTGAGGCTTTCCCTAATATGGAACTTGGTTATGGTGATCAGACCTTAGCCCCATTGAAATTCAATTTTTCCCCATTTCCCCATCTCCCCATCTCCCCATCTCCCCATCTCCCGTTTCTCCCCATCTCCCCATCTCCCTGCACTACCTAAGACACTCTGTACCGGATATGCTAAAGTCCAAGTGTAAATTTCCTGACCTAATCAGTTAACTTGTGGAGAATAGGATCAGTTTCTTGGCAAGTGGTTGAAAATCAATAGAAGATTGATAGACCACTGAGTTATTTGGAAGTAAGGGCAAGTCGTGGATATTGTCGAACTTATTGCAAAAGGTGGGATCGCCATGTGGCCTCTGTTGGCTCTATCGATCCTGACTATGGGTACAATCTTTGAACGGATTTGGTTTTGGGCAACTATAGCGTTGAGGGAAGGCATAATTGTTAATCGTGTTCTAGAGGCAGCAGCTGGTAGCTGGCATGTTGCTAGACAGATTGCCCTTGAGTCACGCCGACAACCCATCGGTAGATATTTGTATGCTCCTTTACGACTGAATAATCCTGACCCAGAAGTATTCCGGCTGGCTCTAGAGTCGGCTGCGGATGATGAATTAGCTGCTATGCGACGGGGGGATAAACTCCTGGAAGCTGTGATTGCTCTAGCACCACTGTTGGGATTACTCGGTACAGTGTTGGGCTTGATTAATTCATTGGGTTCCATTCGGATTAGTGACCTTGGCACAGCTTCCACCGATGGGGTGACTCAGGGAATTGGAGAATCTCTGATTAGCACAGCTACCGGTTTGATTGTGGCGATTATCAGTCTGGCTTTCTATCGACTATTTCAGGCTTTTTGGTTTAACCAAGTTAAAGTGTTCCGCAAAGCTGGAAGCGAGTTGGAATTGCTTTATCGACAAGATTGGTTACAACAAGAAGAAAGCTCTTAGTCACAGGAAAAATTTATGACGAAAAAAAAGGATTCAGTTCGTTCCCCGATGGCAGTCCGTCCTCTAAGACTGCGAATGGATAGCTCGCCGGAAGAGGTTCGGGTTGAGATTGTTCCCCTGATTGATGTAATTTTTTGTATTCTGACCTTTTTCATTTTGGCAGCTGTTACTTTATCTCGCCAGCAAGCCCTGAGCGTGGATTTGCCTAAGGCAAGTACTGCTAAGGCTCAAGGACGGGAAATCTTAATGGTTAGCCTTAATGAGTTTGGTCAACTCTATGTTGAACAGGAGCCAGTAGTAACCCAAGAGCAGTTCAAAAAGAAACTGCAGGCATATCGTCAAACCAATCCTTATGGGTTGATGGCCCTTTATGCTTCCAAGGAGGCCAGTTACAACGAGGTCGTTCAGGTATTGGATGTGCTACGACAAGTGGGAGGCGATCGCGTAGCCCTAGCTACTCTACCAGGATCCTCAGGTCAATCCATTGACTTTATACCTTCCCTGCCATCGGGAACAGGTGTGCCTAAGGTTAACTCTCCTGGAAACAACTCCTCTGATGCTCTTAATGACATATTAAAGTTTTTGCCTGGATCTACCAATAATAAATAAGGTTTTTCGGAAGTGTGGGGAGATGGGGAGATGGGGAGATGGGGAGAAACGGGAGATGGGGAGAGTGGGGAGATGGGGAGATGGGGAGATGGGGAGATGGGGAGTCAGGTCAGCAACAGTTGTGTCCCCCCCTTGTTAAGGGGGGTTTGGGGGGATCCCTAGTTTCCACGAGGCTTTCAAGGTACGGACACAGGTGACCCACACAGAAATCAAACCACTCGCGCTTTGGATCAAGACAATGTCTTTAAGTATACCTAATTATCGAACACTACTTCTCCCCACACTCCCCTATCTTCCCCCTCTCTAGAGTCCTAAGCTGGAACCTGGATTTTTTGGCTTCCAGCAAGACCAAAGGCTTTATGAATAGCTTGCAATGCTCGCACTCCTTGGTCTTGGGCAACAACACAGCTAATCTTAATTTCTGAGGTGGCAATCATTTGAATATTGATTTGTTCTTCGGCTAGGGCAGCAAACATCTGTGCTGCGATCCCTGGTTGGTCAATCATGCCAGCACCGACAATACTGACTTTTGCAATATCGGCATCCAGGAGAATTTCACTACACCCAATCACTGGTGCGATTTGTTGTAAGGCTTTCTGAGCCATTTCTGCTTCGGCTTGAGGTACTGTGAAGGCAAGATCCCTGGTGGCAATTCCATTAATGATTCGACAGCGTTGGGACTGGATAATCATATCAATACTAATATTTTGCTCTGCCAAGGTTCCAAATATCTTGGCTGCCATGCCTGGACGATCGGGAATTTCACGAATGGCTAGACGGGCTTGCTTGATGTCTAGGGCTACACCTCGAACGGGGGGGTGGGTGACCGGGATTGAGTGGTCACTATCTCCTGCTTGATCTCGAATGGGTAGATGAATGGGGGTATTGTTGATATCGAAACAGTTACACAAGGCCGCGATCGCGCGATCGCATTCGAGGGCATCAATCACACAGCTGACTTTGATTTCGGAGGTGGAAATCATCTCAATGTTGACACCAGCATCCGCTAAAGCCTGGAACATCTGAGCTGCAACCCCAGGACGTCCAATCATCCCTGCTCCAGTGATCGAGACTTTAGCAATATCCCTACCGACCATTACTTCTGCTTCTTGAGTATCGGGGGTGGTTTGGCGACGCAGGGCGGGAGCAATGGCTTCGGCTACTGCTTCAGCTCGATTGAGAATATTGGTATTGACGGTAAAGGCAATATCATTAGTATTCTGTTCGTGAATTGACTGGATAATCAAATCTACATCTAGGTCTTGAACTGCAATTTCACCAAACAACCGTGCTGCTACACCAGGGGAATCGGGCACTCGTAAGAGGGCTACTTTTGCCTGATCGGTGTCATATTCTACGGTATTCACTGGTCGAGCAATTTCTAATCCCTCTAAGGAACGGGGGGGAGAGCTTGGGGAAATTACTCTAGTGCCAGGCTCATCGCTCCAGCTGGATAAGACTACTAAGGTTAAGCCATAGTTGCGCGCAATTTCTACCGCACGGGGATGGAGGACTTTTGCCCCTAAGCTAGCTAATTCCAGCATTTCATCAGCGGTAATTTCCGCCATCAGTTGAGCATCCGGTACGATCCGGGGGTCAGTGGTTAAAATCCCCGGTACATCGGTATAAATCTCACAGCGAGATGCCCCCAGTGCTGCGGCTAGGGCTACGGCTGAAGTATCAGATCCACCCCGACCTAGGGTAGTGATTTCTAACTCATCAGTGCTGGTGATGCCCTGGAAACCAGCAACTACTACAACTTTCCCCTCGTTTAAAGACCGCTCCAGCCGCTCGGTTTCGATTTGCAGAATCCTAGCGCTACTGTGTTTAGCTTCTGTTACAATACCTACTTGAGCGCCAGTCAGGGAAATAGCTGGTTGCCCTAATTCCTGTAGGGCCATGGATAATAGAGCAATGGAGACTTGCTCACCGGTGGATAGCAGCATATCCATTTCCCGACGAGAGGGATCAGGGGAGATGGCTTTCGCTAGTTGTACCAAACCATCGGTAGTCTTACCCATAGCGGACACCACCACTACCACGGAATTGTCTTGTTGGACTGTTTTGATAATTCGCTGGGCAACGGCTTGTATGCGTTCCACAGAGCCCACCGAGGTACCACCGTATTTTTGGACAACTAGCGCCATAAGCTTATTCCACTATTTGTTTTTTTGTTTGACTCCCGTTTCCAGGATTGAGTGAATGGTAATGTAAGCTATCAGCTATCAGCTATCAGCGAACAGCGATTAGCGCTACAGATGGTGCTACTTGAGGTGCTTTCAGCTAAAGGCTGACGGCTGATGGCTGACGGCTGATGGCTGACGGCTGACCGCTTACTGCTGACTGCTTACATCGTAATTCCCTGGATACGTTAACAAAATCGTCAATAATTGTCAACAAAAAAATATTTTTTCAGTCTTTTGTTTTTAGGGAAGCAATCAGCTTTCAGCAATCAGCTTTCAGCAATCAGCTTTTGGATCTGGGTTGTAAAGTCATCGATTGCCGAAAAAGGCAAGAGGCAAGAGGCAAAAGGCAAAAGAGATCCGGAGTTTTATTGGACAGAAACAAAAAGACCATACAGGTTTAAAGCAAGATAGCTGACCGCTGATCGCTGACAACTGACCGCTGATCGCTTAGAAACCTTCACCAAATTAGGTCAAGATACAGCACAAAACCAGGCAAAACCTCTTCTCCCGATAAACTACTGGGAGACTCTAAAACCTCAACCTCTTTACTTGGTCGATAAATTTCCACTTGTCGGTCTTTACGATTAATTAACCAACCTAAACGACTGCCATTGTCTCGGTATTCTTCCATCTTTTTGCGAATTGCTATTAAGGTATCACTGGGCGAACGTAATTCAATCACAAAGTCAGGACACAGGGGCAGAAATTTCTCTTGTTGTTGAGGAGTTAAACTATTCCAGCTTTGTAATGGTATCCAAGATGCATCGGGAGAACGGTCTGCTCCATTGGGGAGTTGAAAACCAGTGGAAGAATCGAAAGCAATGCCAGTTCCATCGGAATCACTCCAGTTAAACAACTGTTGGTTTAATCTACCATTCCGGTTTCCTGTGCTGCCGCCAGTAGGTGACATAATAATTAAATTTCCATTAGCATTGCGTTCAAATTTTAAATCGTCGTTGTCTTGACAAAGCTGGAAAAATTGCTCGTCGGTAAGTTGAATTGATTGGAGATCAAGGGTTAAGGAAGTCATAATTGTTTAGGGAAGGGAGTAGGGAGTAGGGAGTAGGGAGTAGGGAACAGGGAACAGGGAACAGGGAACAGGGAACAGGGAACAGAGAATAGGCAAGAGGCAAGAGGCAAGAGGCAAGAGGGAAAAAATTTTGTGTACCTGATTAGGCTAGAGAGCACTATATTCAAGTTATTTAGCAAAGGGATTTGGGAGTTGGGAGTTGGGAGAAGAAACGTTAAGGTAAATTGTAAGTATAAATATTTATAAATCACGCTATATAGTTGTTTTAGCGATTGACCTTTGGTCACGCTACGCGATCGCGTTATTGATTCCCAGTGATCAATAACTATTCCGATCGGCGTTCGCGCAGCGTGGCCAAAGGCCGTAGGCCTTTGTTGCCCTATAAAAATTGACTACTAATAGAATAGCTAGTATAGCAACTCCTTTATGGCATTTGACATTTATAAAAGCTCAAAAAGGTTTGCTTTTGTAGTAGACTTTTGCCTCTTGCCTCTTGCCTCTTGCCTCTTGCCTCTTGCCTCTTGCCTCTTGCCTCTTGCCTCTTGCCTCTTGCCTCTTGCCTCTTGCCTCTTGCCAATGCCATTGCGCGTAGCGCTTTACCATAGTTTGCTCAAAAAAGACAGAACCAACGGCTGGGTTTTTTAGCAAGTTTCAACGATACCTTAGCGATAGGCGTTAAATTTGAGTAGGAAATACCACCACTATGTCTAAAACTATGACCTCTGCTGTTGTGCCTAATACTCCTCCTATACCGCCAACTCAATATGAACTTCCCTGTGATGACGGTATTCCCATGGAAACGGAACGACATAAACTTCAGATGGAATTGCTGACTGACCCGTTATACCCTTGGTTAGCCCAGCGGGAAGATGGCTATTTTGGGGGTAATATGTTTCTTTACTTCAGTGCAGAACAAATTAAGAATCAAGATTTTCGAGGTCCGGATGTATTTGTAGTGCTTGGAGTTCCCAAAGCCGAACGACTCAGTTGGGTAGTTTGGGAAGAAGGTAAAGCACCTGATGTGATTATTGAGCTAATTTCTGACAGTACAGCCAACACGGATAAAACGACTAAAAAAGTAGTTTATCAAGACCAAGTCAGAGTACCAGAATATTTTTGGTACGACCCGTTTAATCCAGAGGATTTTGCCGGATTTAGGTTACACAATGGCGTCTATCAGCCTTTAACTGAAGATGAACAAGGACGACTAATTAGCGAAAGATTAGGATTAGCCTTAGTTCGTTGGCAAGGGGTCTATAAAAATGTCGATACGACTTGGTTACGTTGGGCTACTTTAGAGGGAATTGTGCTACCTACTGCTGAAGAAATAGCAGTGCAAGCTCAAGAAGAAGCAGCCCAAGCTCAACAAGAAGCTACCCAAGCTCAACAAGAAGCCGCTCAAGCTCAACAAGAAGCTACCCAAGCTCAACAAGAAGCTACCCAAGCTCAACAAGAAGCTACCCAAGCTCAACAAGAAGCTACCCAAGCTCAACAGCAATTAGCTCAAGCTCAACAACGAGCTGAGCAACTGGCTGCTCGTTTACGAGCTATGGGAGTGGATCCTGATCAAGTTTGAAGCGATCGCGTAAGGGATTGGTGTAAGTGCATAGGGTGCGTTAGGGGAGGGATTGCCATGATATTCAATGTCGTAGCCAGTAGCCCCGTAACGCACCACCAAAAGGTAGGAGATGCACCCTTATTTAGGAAAGAGAGTAGGGAGAACAAACTTGAAGGTACTTTATAAGTATAAATAATTATAATTAACGATATATAGTTGTTTTAGCGATTGGCCTATGGCCACGCTACGCGATGAAGCTTCGCTTCCGCTAAAAGCGATCGCGTTTTTGATTCCTAGACAGCGATGCATTATGTTTGAGATCCTAGCATTTGTGAAGTTTTGTATCTGAAAGAGTTTACCAGTTCTCCCAAGGTTTGTTTGGTACGTAAAAAGAGAAGGAGATTTCAAGGGTTTGAGGCTACTAATTTTTAGAGGGTTTAATTGGTACAGTTATTCGCGTAACTTCTTGCATGGTTACGACTCCAACCCCTTGTTTAACACACTCAAAAAGACGATGCGTTAAGTATTCTTTAGCCGAGCTGCGATACTAATTCAGCTATGTTATAATCCAGGCTGTCTTAAAACGGCTCATGAGCTTCAGCAGAGTGATCCTGTGATCGGCAAGAATGCCCTCGAAGGATTCTAACATTAACCAACACCAGGAGCAATACCAATGAACTATGAAGGGTTTACAACGTTTAACGCTGAAGTTAATGATGGGGTTCTCACTGTCACGTTTGATTATCCACCTGTGAATGTTCAGGGGCTGCCAATGCTTGCTGACCTGAATATGTTAGCTCAGAAATTGGAAGCTGACAGGGATATTAAAGTTGTGGTTTTCCAATCAGCGCATCCTGAGATTTTCGTGTGCCATGCTGATACTAATTTCCTGAAAGATATGTCAGGCAAAGCTGTTTCACGGGACGAGGTGAAGTTGTTAGATCTACAGGTAGTGCTAGAGCGAATTAGCAAACTGCCTCAGGCGACCATTGCCAAAATCGAAGGCTTTGCTAGAGGTGGAGGCCATGAGTTTGCCCTTGCTTGCGATATGCGTTTCGCAGCTCGGGGTAAAGCTAGATTTATGCAGATGGAAGTTGGTATGGGCATCCTACCTTGCGGTGGTGGTGCATCCCGTATGGCGCGCCAAGTCGGTCTTGGTCGTGCCCTTGAGATTGTTCTGGGTGCCCGTGATTTTGATGCTGATGAAGCGGAAAGGGTTGGTACGATCAACCGTGCTTTGGATCCCGAAGAGATCGGACTTTTTGTTGAAGATCTTGCAAAACGTATTGCGCTTTGGCCGTCGGAGTCGATCAATGCCACTAAACAGGCCGTTTATGAGTCTATCGATCTGCCAATTGAAGAAGCGCTGCGCACTGAAGCTTATTGGTTATATCAGGCAACCAGCCAAACTCCGGCTCTTAAACGCTTCAAGTGGGCAGATGAACAAGGTGCACAGTTTGATATGGATAATCAGCGCTCCTGGCCGGATATGCTCGTGAAAGTTCAGGACATAAACGAATAATTGTCCGAGACGGCATCTATGGCAAACATTGTGGCGGGGGCACATGCTCCCACCTGTTATGTATCAATGATTAATCGAAAGAATGGAAAACTGCAATTGACTTTGGGTAAACTTGGCCTGGTGCAGCAATTTATTACAAAGGTGATTTAATGGCTTGGGTTACAAATACTGTCGATAACCCAAGGGAGTAGCGAGATGTTTTATGCGATCGCATCTTATCGGACTTGGTCAGCTCTCCCTATCTCCCGACTCCCTCTTGGTCTTGACTTGGGATGGAAATAATCCGAAGCAAGCTGGACAGCACCTCAGAAAAACCCCCAGGTGCCTACCTCATAGACTCCAATGGGAAGGTGGCTTGTACCTCTCTATCCAATAGTTGCCTTGGGTAGGTATATCTTTTAGATCTTTTATGAGTTTCATTCCTGCAGCTTTAGGGTCAAAGTCTTTAGGAAATATGGTGGGGCAAGGATAGCTCATGTTATTTTTTTTACACACAGCTTCTAATGTGGTTTCGTCTGAATAAAGTACATTTTTTAAATTAGATTTTTCTAAATTAGCGTCCTGTAAATTAGCACCCTGTAAATTAGCACCCTGTAAATTAGCGTCCTCTAAATTAGCGTCCTGTAAATTAGCGTCCTGTAAATTAGCTTTCCGTAAATTAGCGTACTTTAAATTACCTTCCTGCAAATTAGCTCCCCATAAATCAGCTCCCGGTAAATTAGCTCCCGCTAAATCAGCTTCCTGCAAATTAGCGTCCTGTAAATCAGCTTCCTGTAAATTAACTCCATCTAAATAAGTTCTCTGTAAATTAGCTCCCTGTAAATTAGCTCCCTGTAAATTAGCTTCCTGGTAAAATGCCGCTAAATAACCTGTTCCTAAAAAAGCTTCCTGTAAATTAGCTCCCTGTAAATCAACTCCCTGCAAATTAGCTTCCTGTAAATTAGCTCCCTGTAAATTAGCTTCCTGTAAATCAGTTTCCTGTAAATCAGTTCTCTGTAAATAAGCTCCCTGTAAATTAACGTCCCGTAAATTAGCGTCCCGTAAATTAGCTTCCCGTAAATTAGCGTCCCGTAAATTAGCTTCCTGTAAATCAGCTTTCTGTAAATTAGCATTAGCTAGGTCAGCATCAGAGAGTTCAACTTCTCTCAAATAAGCTTTTGGAGCCTCTAAACCTGCTAAACTCTCTCTCTCCCAGGTCAACCAAAACCAGGGAATACGCCTAGGTTCTGAGTTTAGGAATTCCAGAGCTTGTATTCTACCGCCACTGCCAGCTTGGTTGTGAGCTGCTGTAATTACCTGCCATGCTTCATAAATCTCACTATTTCGTCTATCCTCCTCACCAGCGATAAAGACAATTACACCAATAAGTAGAGATATATTACCGAGTAGTTCTAAAATTTATAGCAGTGCTAACCTCTTGAGGTAATCTAAAACTGGTTCCAAAAACTTTTTTTCTGTTTTGATAAGTGGTTGATTGCACTTAAACAATAGTAATATCAAGGGATTGTTAGCTATTTTTTAAGCTTTAAGCCAGTCTTTTTAAGCATTCCCATTTTTTTCGGTTACTTGACGATTATTATAAATTTTTAAAGCTATTTTATTAATATCTTGGTGAGAAGCTGTTGACCAAGACATCGAGACTTTGATTTGATTAAGTATTTGCTTAAATTTCATAGTTGCTAACTAGGTATAAATGTAATATAGAGGTTTTAATTAACTTTCTATATTTACATAATGTGCTTGTAGAAGTCCTGTTTTTTTTTGATAAAAGTAATTTCCGAAGTTATTACCCTCTCTAAGTCCAGTCGTCAGGTCTTTTTTTGCCCCTATACAAAAAATTCTCAGGTTTTAAAGTAGGACGAAGCTATTTAAATTCGGCGTTACATCAGTCTTGTAATGAATAGGAGTAGAGTGGACATCCTGCCCGCTCGAAAATATATTGAAACTGGCAAGATGCCAGTTCTACCAAGATGCCAGTTCCACCAACATGCCCATTCCACCCACCGGATTAAACAGCAAAAGTTAGATAAACCCGATTCCCGATTCCCGATTCCCTACTCCCTACTCCCTACTCCCTACTCCCTACTCCCTACTCCCTTAAAAAAAAATAGCCGCAGAAATACTATCCACGGCCAGATGAACCTTATGATCTTCAGATTTCGCACCATACCAGACATGCTCCCATGGGAGCAGCCCCGATGGTTTGGCCAGGGGGCAAAGCCCCCCAGCAATTTAATAGCTTAACCCAGAGTTAGGTACTTGGTCATCATCGTAATAAATTCTCCAGGAAGTCCCGTCGGTTGCAGAGGAGTCCACTCGGAGATTTCCGCATAACCCACTGCATAGAGGGAATGCATGGTGTTAATTATGCCCTTGCGGGAGCCCTTCAAAATATGCTGAACCGGGTATTTTTTGGGAAACGATTCTTGAGGATTATTACTAGGAGTTATATCCTCGGGATTTGTCTCTGGGTTTGGGCGAAATTCGGAATCCATAAGGTTCACCTTTTGCTTGTTGTTTGCCTAATATAATCATAATGATTCTAAATTATTTTGTCAAGGGTTTTTAGAAATTTTTTTTTGACAGCAAATTTCGCCCCCCTAGCCCCCCAAATTTGGGGGTAAATTGAGTTAAAGTCCCCCAGAATTGGGGGATTTAGGGGGCAAATTCGTAATTCATAAAAATTCGAGACGCTCTATTGAACGTCTCGAAAAAGCTACTCTTTTCTCGCAGTTATCAGGTACGCTTTTCAACTTCAAAGTCCCCCTTATTAAGGGGGACCAACGGGGGATCAATTTGTACCTTATGGGATATACAATTGCTATATAGCGTTTCTCGCAGTTATGTGGTACGCTTATCAACCTCAAAGTCCCCCTTATTAAGGGGGACCAACGGGGGATCAATTTGTAACTTATGGGATATAGAATTGCTATATTTTGACTATAGGGTTTTTCATATTTATTAGGTACATTTTGAAGTGAGTAGGGATCCCCCCTAACCCCCCTTAATAAGGGGGGGACTTTAAGAAGGGGGAGACCTTAATAAGGGGGGAATATGATTCACGATTCCCTATTGCCTATTGCCTGTTGCCTATTGCCTCTTGCCTTGGGCGTAGCGCTATAATCCTATTCTATTCCTTCAATCCTATCTTCAACCTCCTGATACAATTCGCGCAACAGTTGTAAATTACTCTCACTGGTTTCCCAATAGCCACGGCCATTAACTTCCAATAAGGTAGACACTACTTTACGGAAGGAATTGGGATTCAAATTCATTAACCGCTGACGCATTTCTTCATCCTGGATAAAGGTAGTATTCACATCTTCATAAACCCAGTTATCTACTGCATCAGCCGTTGCACTCCAACCCATAGTATTCACTAAGCGTTTGGAAAGTTCCCGCACTCCTTCATAGCCATGATTCAACATCCCTTCGTACCACTTGGGATTAAGTAACTTAGTCCGGGCATCTAAACGGACGGTTTCTGATAGGGTGCGAACCTGAGCATTAGCAGTAGTAGTATCAGCTATGTAAGCAGTTGGTTTCTTACCATCCTTGCGCAAGTTTGCTACTACTTTAGTGGGGTCAGAGTCAAAGTAATGAGAAACATCAGTAAGGCTAATTTCCGATGAATCAAGATTCTGGAAGGTAACATCAGCGGTTTTCAAGGCGGACTCAAAAATCTTCTGACTCTGTTCCATGGTGCCTGGGCTATCGGAGGAGAAGGCAAAGGATTTGCGACTGAGATACATATTTTGTAACTCGGCTTCTTCTTCCCAGGTGCTGTTTTCGACAGCTAAATTAACATTGGACGCATAGGAACCAGACGCATTGGAGAACACCCGAGTGGCAGCTTGCCGTAGATTAATCCCCATCTCTTGAGCTTGTTGCAAACTGTGTTTGCGCACAAAGTTCATTTCCAGGGGTTCATCCGCTTCTGCGGCCATTTTCACCCCTTGGTCTAGTAAATTCATCTGATTGATGAACAAATCCCGGAAGACACCGGAACAGTTTACTACCACATCAATCCGAGGACGACCTAACTCTTCTAAGGGAATTAGTTCTAATTTATTCACCCGTCCCAAGGCATCGGGCACTGGCTTAACCCCGACCATCCACAGAATTTGGGCTAGGGATTCGCCATAGGTCTTAATATTATCGGTACCCCATAGCACACACGCAATGGTTTCTGGCCAAGCCCCATCATTATCTCGCTTTTGCCGTGCCAACAGTCGGTCTACTACGATTTTGGCAGATTTCACCGCTGCTAGGGTGGGAATGGATTGGGGGTCGAGGGCGTGAATATTCTTACCGGTCGGTAGCACATCGGGATTTCGGATCGGGTCACCACCAGGACCGGGCAGCACATATTCCCCATCTAAGGCTTGGAGCATTGCTCCTAGTTCGTTGTCTGCTACTATCTGCTGTAAACAGAATTCCAGATAGTCAAACAGAGGCTTGATCGCGTCGGAATCTACGTTGGTATATCCTAGATTGTGCAAAGCTTCTACCCAAGGTTCTTTTTTACCAAGATTGAGGAAGTTGAGTTTAGAGACTTTAGAGACCCGTCCATCGCTGTCGATTTGAGCTTGAACCATAGCACTAACAGCAGCACGGGTAGCTTGGGTTATATCTTGCAACAACTCCACATCAGCTAAGATGCCTTGGTCATTGTTGCTGTAAATTTCATCAATCTCTCGCTCAATACTGTTAGCAATAATCCGGGGTAAACCGATGATTTCGTCTTCGCTACGGTCTAGGTTAGCAATATTGACTAGCGTTGCGATCGCTTCTTCTGCGGTTGGTGGCTTACCAATCACGTGTAACCCACAGGGTAACAACCTTGACTCAATTTCCATCAAACGGCGGTACACCTGACCTACCAAGGTATCCCGTTCTTCGGCACTCAGCTCCTTGGCATCTTGCTCGGGCAAGGCAATATCTTGGTCAAGATTCACCAAGCGGCACTTATCCATAATGGTGTTAACAATGGGAACACCGCGCCCAGTATCTTTGAGAGTTTGATAAGACCCAATTAACTCACTGAGTTCCTTTAACCCCTTATATAATCCAGCATTTTCTGCCGGTGGGGTGAGATAGGATATGGTTTCAGCGTAGCTGCGGCGCTTAGCAATGGTTGCTTCACTGGGATTATTAGCAGCATAGTAATAAAGATTGGGAATAGAACCAATTAAATTATCTGGATAACAGTCTCCAGACATCCCCATCTGTTTCCCTGGCATAAATTCTAGAGACCCGTGGGTTCCGAAGTGCAGCACCGCATCGGCTTGCCAGATTTGTTCTAAATAGGTGTAATAAGCAGCAAAGCCATGGTGAGGACTTGCGGAACGGGAGAACAACAGTAGCATTGGGTCTCCTTCATACCCAAAGGTAGGTTGTACTCCAATGAATACATTCCCGAAGTGCTTGCCGTAGATTAACAAGTTTTGTCCATCACTATTAAGATGTCCTGGTGGTGGTCCCCAGTTTTCCTCTAAGCGAGTGGAGTAGGGAGTAAACCGTTCATACTCCACCACCGACATCCGGTGAGCAATATTCAATTCTGGACTAGCGTACTGAGCTTGGGCATCATGGATCACCTCTTGCATCAGTGCCTCAGCAGATTCCGGCAAGTCTTGGACATCATAACCATTGTTGTTCAGGGCTTCCATCACTTTATAGATGGAACCAAATACATCAAGATAGGCCGCTGTCCCAACATTGCCTTTATCTGGAGGAAAGCTAAAGACTGTGATGGCAATTTTCTTATCAAGCTTGGGCTTACGGCGCAAATTCGCCCATTTCATGACCCGTCGGGCTACTGATTCAATCCGGTCCTGTAACGCAATGGATTTTCCAGTTGCGCCATCCCGTCCGGATAGGATAATTGGTTCAATGGCACCATCCAGCTCTGGAATGGCAATTTGCAATGCTACTTGAATCGGGTGCAGTCCCAAGTCACTATTTTCCCACTCTTCCGTAGTTTGGAAGACTAAGGGAAGTGTAACCATATAGGGGCGATTGAGGCGTTTTAAGGATTCAATTGCTTTGGGATGGTCTTGCCGTGCTGGACCTCCTACTAGAGCAAAGCCGGTTAGAGATACCACAGCATCCACTAAGGGCACTACGGTTTTGCCATGTTCCTCAGAAAAATAGGTATCTACAGGTTTAGAGAAATCCAGACCACCAGCAAATATCGGAATCACCCTTGCTCCCATAGCTTCCAGTTCCTGCACCATAGCTACATAATGGGCATCATCCCCTGTCACTAGGTGAGTGCGTTGCAGGACTAAACCAATACAGGGAGCAAGAGGGTCTTTTAAGTCTGTTGAGATATCTTGACGGCTACTATGCCAGTTAAGGTATTCCTTGACATCTTCAAACATTTGTGGTGCTAGAGGATGCCAAACCCCCATATCTGGATAAACTACTGGGTCTTTGAATTGGACAGAGGTTTCGCTGTTTTTCTTCTCGCGCTTAAAGACATACTTATCTGCTAGCATCAGCAAGAAGTTTTCCAGGTTATCAGAAGACCCCCCTAGCCAATACTGGAAACTGAGCATGAAGTTGCGAGCATCCTGAGCTTTGTCCATGGGCATATACTTCAGGACTTTCGGTAAGGTCTGCAACAGCTTGAGCATACTGTCTTGGAAGGAAGACCCAGATTTTTTCTTGCGCTTACGCATGAATTGTGCGATCGCACTCTTGGATTGCCCCAAATTGGCCATGGAGAAGCTACCTAATTTATTCAGGCGCATCACTTTAGGCATTGATGGAAATACTACTGCGGCATCCAAGTGATCGCGATGGGGTTGTACAGCGGCTACTACCTTCTCGGCCAAGTCTTCTATAAAGATTAGTGAAGCGATAAAGATATTGGCTTCTGCTATATCCCGTTTAAAGTCTTCATAGTTTTCTGGGTCACGGAGTTCCTCAATGAGGTAACCGCTGATTTCAATAGCGATATCCGGTTGATTTTGATTGATTGACCGAACAGCAGCTGATAATGCACTTTGGTACTGCGGTTCTAGCACGACATAGACCACCTTCAGCAAATGACGCCCATTCAAGGGTTCCGGGGTGATGTGTCTAATGGTGGACTTGACGTGAGTGAACATGTGGCTAGATCTCCTTCCTGATTATTCGTTATCTGTGCCTTACCTTGAGTGGCGGTAAGTGGCTGATCACCTTTGATAGTTTTGATCGTATTTAGATTTTATTGACAGATGTGCTATCGAACGTCTCTACCAGTGACCACTCACTCTTGGTTGAAATAGTTTTGTTTTGCCAACTAAAGAGTTTCTATCAAAAAACGTATACTTTCAGGGAGTTCCAGCGGTTATCTGATACAATTCGATATAAAAATTACGGTTTTTTGTAATATTAATTAACAATTACTGAAGTGCTAAATCCGCTTAGCTTAAAAAAACTAAACAATAAAAATCCTTGACAAAGGTAACCTTAGCTGTATATATAAGGATATTTTATCGATTTATACAACTATTACTTATCGTTACTACTTAATCATTACTTAAGATTTTGTAGTCAGCGGTCAGTGGTAAGCCGTCAGCAGTCAGCTATCATCTTTCAGCTGATAGCTGAAAGCAAGCCAGATAGTGATAATTAGGAGTGGGGAAGAGTGCCAGCAGCAGATATTTTAGTTATGTCCAATGGCCCAGGAGAGTTGACCACCTGGGTGCGACCAGTGGTGAAGGCATTGCGGCAAACTCTAGGGAATGACCGTTCATTACTCCGGATATCGGTAGTGCTATCTCCTTGCCCTCATGCCACGGGCAAAGAAGATGCGATCGCAAAATCCTACCCAGAAGTAGACCGGGTTCAGGCAGCGGAGGATTTTTTACCATTCTTGTTGTCGGGGAATACAGCTGAAAACTGGGACTGGCATTCACAAGGGGTTGTTCTATTCCTAGGGGGAGACCAATTTTTCCCAGTAGTGATTAGTAAGCGCTTAGGATATCGCAGTGTTGTCTATGCCGAGTGGGATGCTCGTTGGTACCGCTGGATTGACCACTTTGGCGTGATGAAACCGGATATTATCGCTCAAGTGCCTAAGACCTATGCCCACAAATTCACCATAGTGGGAGATTTAATGGCAGAGATTAGAGGGTTACAGGTTAATAAGGGGTTACAGGTTGCAGGTTCTCAGGTTAATCAGGAGCTACAGGTTACTCAAGGGTTACAGGTTACAGGTTATCAGGTTACAGGTTCAACGGAAGATACCCTTGAACATTCCACTGAAGTGATCGCACTATTACCGGGGTCAAAACCAGCCAAACTAGCTCAGGGAGTGCCTTTGTCTTTAGCGATCGCTGAACACATCCACAGAGCTAGACCCCAAACTCGCTTTGTGATTCCCGTTGCTCCTACCATAGATCTCAAAACATTAGCCAAATTTGCCAATCGAGATCACAATCCCATCATTAACAAGACAGGATGGTCAGAGGCTCAACTTATTTATAAAGTTGATGTTGATAACGACTCGGTCATTAATCCAGGGTTACAGGTTAAGGGGTTACAAGTTAACGGGTTACAGGTTAACGGGTTACAAGTTAACGGGTTACAGGTTAAGGGGTTACAAGTTACAGGTTCAAACTCCGATAACCTACCCTACCGGAACGCCAAAGGCGAACAACCTCCTAACCTTCAACCAGCTAACCTTAAACCAGCTAACCTTCAACCAGCTAACCTTCAACCAGCTAACCTTCAACCAGCTAACCTTCAACCAGCTAACCTTCAACCAGCTAACCTTCAACCAGCTAACCTTAAACCAGCTAACCTTCAACCAGCTAACCTTCAACCTCCTAACCTTAAACCTTCCACCCCGCAACTATTCCTCAAAACCCCCAGTGGCTTGTGTGTAGAACTCTGGGAGTCCTTTCCGGCCTATGAGTTATTATCGCAATGTTGTCTTTGCTTAACCACAGTGGGAGCGAATACTGCTGAGTTGGGGTCTCTGGCGGTACCCATGATTGTGCTGTTGCCGACGCAACAGTTAGATGCCATGCGGGCTTGGGATGGGTTACCCGGTCTATTGGTCAAGTTACCAGGAGTAGGCTCTAGCCTAGCCAAAGTGATTAACTGGTTGGTGCTAGGGCAAAAGCGTCTGTTTGCATGGCCCAATATTTGGGCAAAAAGAGAAATTGTGCCAGAATTGGTAGGGAAACTTGAGCCGGTTGAGGTTGCCCAACTTGCCCTAGACTATCTAGAGCATCCAGAGAAGTTGTCCGAAATGCGATCGCATCTCAAGAGTGTTCGCGGAAAACCAGGAGCTGCCCAAACCTTAGCTCAATTGGTTAAACAAGAACTTGACAAAGACTTTATATCGGGTACCTAAATCAATTCTGATAATTTTTGATTCCCGACTCCCGATTCCCGATTCCCGACTCCCGACTCCCGACTCGCCACTTTAGCTTGACTTTCCCAGTTAGATGGGATTACAATACTATTCCGCAATAGTATTTTAGTTATGGTTGTCGGTACAACACAAGCTGCATCTCTGCTGGGTATATCATCTCAGCGACTGCGGATGCTATTAAGTAAAGATCGCATCAAAGGAGCCAAAAAAGTTGGTCGGTTTTGGCAGATTCCATTATATGATGGTGTCCCAGTGGTCACCGAAGGTCGTAGGGGACCAAAAGGTACATGGAATCAGGAGAAACATCTGGAAACTACCTATATCCACGTTAATGAGGAAGCCTTAAAGAGTAATCACAAGAACCAGACATCGTTGCCAGTGTTTACTGTTAAACGGGGTGAGCGCACTCATTACTGTCATGAGGTAGAAATAGCAGGAGCCTGCCGACTGGTTTATAGACCCAATCAAGCTGAGTCTATTAGTGATTCGGTGTGGCTCCAAGTTGAGCCTAACGTTCCAGTGACTACTAAAGTGTTTACTGGTAGTGAGGACCTCGACGAGACATTAGAAGAGTGTCAAGATAGCCTTGACGCAACAGTTCACGAAGTTAGTTAAATTAAGAGCTATTTTTCAATAACGCTTGCTAGCAATACCTTTTAGCTTAAGCTTGCATTAAAAACCAAGCGCCAAGATTCAACAAACCTGTAATCAAACCACCAATAATTACTCCTTTAATCAATTCCCATCTTCCCAGCAATCTTAGCACAATTAATGCTGGGATAACATAGACTAACTGAGCGATACCAATCATAGACAATATAAAAAAATAAAACAGACCATCATAACCCGTAGATTGTTGAACAATAATCCAACAAATAATAGCTATTACTAGGTTTATAAAAATAACGACTAAACTGCCGATTACAAGAGGATTTTTATGATTTATGCTTGGCATATCACATGAATAGTAGGGAATCGGGAATCGGTGCATCTGACCTTTGTAAAGGTGCGCTTTCTACCAAGATGCCCATGGCACCACAGGCAAGATGCCCATAGCACCACAGGCAAGATGCCTGTTCCACTATTCTCCCCTGTTCCCTGTTCCCTGTTCCCTATTCCCTATTCCCTGTTCCCTGTTCCCTATTCCCTACTTCTGCAAAAAGTCTATTCTATAGCAAGTGGAAATTGTCACCACTGAGTTGATCTAGCTCCACATCCTCAATCACAAGGGTTCCACCAGTTTTAGGAGAAAGCACAACACCCTGGTCACTGTCAGATAGGATACCAGAGGCTACTGCTCTATGAAACCACTTTTGAGGATCAATGGCACCAAAGCCCCTCAATTTAATCAGATCTGCACCAACTTCAAAGTCTTCGATTACATCCACATCACCATGGCGGAAGCTACTGCCCTTAGTAAACAAAAAGTCATCATGACCAGCACCACCAACTAACGTATCACTACCACGACCACCATTAATCCTGTCATCACCACCACCACCGGTGATGTGATCATTACCACGACCACCCACTAACCGATCCTTACCACCACCACCGTTAATCGTGTCATCACCACCACCACCGGTAATAATGTCACGACCAGTGCCACCATCCAGCACATCCTTACCAGCACCCCCTTTAATTACATCCTGGCCTTTATCCCCCGAAAGGGTATCATTACCACCACGACCGACAATAGTATCGTTACCGTCTCCACCACTAATGTGGTCATTACCACGAGTACCAATCAGTTTGTCATCCCCTGGGGTACCAGTTGACCCTGGTTTAACTGGCACCAGACCAGCATCCCATACCAATTGGTCAATTCCTTCCGGTAAAAATCGGGTGATCGGACCGATAGTGACACGACCGGTATTGGGATCAACATCACTATCTATAGGACTATCAGTATCAATAAACTGTCGTGGGTCATTATCTTGGGTAGTAAAGGTAAACCCTTCCGGCGCAACGAATTCCAGAGTATAACGACTAGAAAGGTCATCCGGGATATTCTCAAATAGATAGAACCCAGGATTCTCATTATTATCGTCATTGGTAGTAGTGGTTTGGATTAGGTTACCGTTGATGTCGAAGAGATTAACAGTAACGCCATTCACACCATTTTCAGGAGGCTCATTTTGGAGACCATCTCTGTTGCTGTCTAACCAAACGTAATTGCCAATAGAACCAGTAGGGTCATTCGGGTTTGGTTCTGGTATTACTGGTTGTGAATTGGAATTCTCGTTATCGTTGATTACTATCATGGTTACTTTCCTATTAATGAAATGTATGTGTATAGGGAATAGGGAATAGGCAAAAGGCAAAAGGCAAGAGGCAAAAGGCAAGAGGCAAAAGGCAAGAGGCAAAAGAAACAATATAGGGTTTTGGATAGCAATAAGCTACACAGGATTTTATCCCTGTTACCGATTCCCGATTCCCGATTCCCGATTCCCTAAAATCCTCACCTAGATGTTGCTAATCCCAGACCTATCTAAAAAATGAGACAGTAGGCTCAATCTGTCCCGCCATTTTGGCGATAGTTGCAAAACGTTACAAATTGAGATCTGATGTAGGGTCGGCAGTGGTTTTTCAAGGGATAGTAATAGTTAAAAATCCGATAGAGCACTGCCCACCAGAGCAAAATATACCTGTAGGGTGGGCAGTGGTTTTTCAAGGGATAGTAATAGTTGAAAATCCGATAGACCACTGCCCACCGGAAGATTCTTTGTATTATTGTTTTTACTAAATTATTTCCTGTTGGTGGGCAGTGCTAGCTAAGCAATTACTAGTTAATTTTATCGAAATAAAGCACTGCCCACCCTACGATTAATCACATAAATTAGAATAGAGCACTGCCCACCAGAGCCAGATATACCTGTAGGGTCGGCAGTGGTTTCTCAAGGGATAGTAATAGTTAAAAATCCGATAGAGCACTGCCCACCACAGCCAGATATACCTGTAGGGTCGGCAGTAGTTTCTCAAGGGATAGTAATAGTTAAAAATCGGATAGAACACTGCCCACCACAGCCAGATATACCTGTAGGGTCGGCAGTAGTTTCTCAAGGGATAGTAATAGTTGAAAATCGGATAGAACACTGCCCACCACAGCCAGATATACCTGTAGGGTCGGCAGTAGTTTCTCAAGGGATAGTAATAGTTAAAAATCGGATAGAACACTGCCCACCACAGCCAGATATACCTGTAGGGTCGGCAGTGGTTTTTCAAGGGATAGTCATAGTTGAAAATAGAATAGAGCACTGCCCACCACAGCCAGATATACCTGTAGGGTCGGCAGTGGTTTTTCAAGGGATAGTCATAGTTGAAAATCCGATAGAGCACTGCCCACCAGAGGATTAATTTTAGTGAAAATCTAGATAATTAACTGCCCACCACAGCCAGATATACCTGTAGGGTGGGCAGTGCTTTCTCAAGGGATAGTAATAGTTAAAAATCAGACCACTGCCCACCAGAAGATTAATTTTATTAAAAAACAAGACAACTATAGTGTTGATAATAGAGCTCTGATCTAGGGTGGGCAGTGCTTTCTCAAGGGATAGTAATAGTTAAAAATCAGAGCACTGCCCACCAGAGGATTAATTTTATTAAAAAACAAGACAACTATAGTGTTGATAATAGAGATCTACCTGTAGGGTGGGCAGTGCTTTCTCAAGGGATAGTAATAGTTAAAAATCAGACCACTGCCCACCAGAAGATTAATTTTAGTGAAAATCTAGATAATTAACTAATTTTTACTAATTAATTTACTGTCGGTGGGCAGTGATTTAAGGGATTACCATCGTATTTTATTGGTCTCGTCCACTGCCCACCCTACGATTAATATCAATAATTTAATTACGATTAATCGTCGCAATTTGGTAATAAAAAAAAATTCCTAAACCCCTTGACATTTAATCAATAAATTAATACATTAATAATGTAAGCGTTTTAAACCAATAACGATTAATGAGTACAAACTTTCCCTCAAACCCTGATGAAAATCAAAACCCTGAAAACCAAGGTCGCAAACCTAAGAAAGCCAAGCAAATCTTGGTCGGTTCTCCTGAACAAGTTCGGAAAACAATTCTTGCCATCTATTCTATGAAATACGCTTATCCCGACGAGTGGAGCACTCCCGAGCCTACCGGAAATCCTGGTGAGGTTATGGCGACTTTGATTCGATATTTTTACGTAGATTAGGATAGTAAATTGCCAGGGCTTGGCCCTGGCGAACAGGAATGAAGAATGTAGAATTAAGAATTAAGAATGAAGAATGTAGAATTAAGAGTGAACGTTTTTTTTGGGGAGGGGTATAAATCAGCATTCAGCCGTCAGCATTCAGCCGTCAGCTTATTTTATTCAAAAGCACTGATTGCGCATAAGCTGATAGCTGATAGCTGATAGTTGATAGCTGACTAACTTGGGAATCATGTACAATTAATCAGGAGTTATATGGTTTAAGTGCAGCTTAGCTGTACTTATTAAGGTTTACACACTATAATTCGGTCAAGTATCAGAGTTTATCTGAGCTTGACCGAATTTTTTTATTGATTGCTATACTTATAGAAGTTAGTGATTGGGAAGAATGAAGAATGAAGAATGAAGAATTAAAAAATGAAGTGGCGTAGTGGCATGGCACACCTAAAAATGTAGGTTGGGTTGAGCGGTAGGTAAACCCAACAAAGCGTTACTGGTGTTGGGTTTCATTCTTCAACCCAACCTACGCTTATTACACCATTTTAGATGTGTCGGTCCAGTAGGGTGCGTTAGGGAAGGGCTCGGGCTCATTTTATCGGTAGCCAGTCTTGGAAGAGTCCGTCCCGTAACGCACCACCCGGTCAAACTGATAGCTGATAGCTGATAGCTGATAGCTGAATAAGTAAAAATGGACGAAGAAAGACTACAAGCATACCTCAACTTGGTCAATCAACTGCTAACTTGTGCCAGCGGTGAAGAAGTTCAAATTCTTGAGAGTAACCGCGAGTTAGTGGATGCAGAATTATTGCAGGTAATGGCAGTAGTAGCAGAAAAAATAGCAGCCGATGGTAACCAAAATGCTGCTGACTTTTTAGCTAGTCTCAGAAGTCAGCTTTTAGAGATATTTTTAAAATCCCCTACTTTAATTAATGCTTCATCCCAAGACCATCTGGACTTCTTGATGGAGGTATTGCGAGGAACTGCCGACAGCAATGGCGACTCCAAAGTTGTCTACCCACTTCTGGAAGCCAATCTAGACAAGCTCGATGATAACTTTATCGATATCTTAAAAACATGGGCAAGTGCTAAATTATCAGAGTTGGAACCAGAAACAGCAGAATTTATTGCTATAGTTATTTGCAATTTTAGCAACTTTATCAGCGATTTTTTACTGGATAACAAAGCCAATAACATGGAAATAGCTATTGCTGGTTACGAAACGACGCTAACAGTTATTAACCGTGATAGTAACCCGGAAATTTGGGCAAGGACTCAAAATAACCTGGGCTATGCCTACAGTGACAGAATCAATGGAGATAAAGCTGATAATCTCGAAATTTCCATAGAAGCATACCAACTAGCTTTGTCCGTTTATACTAAATCAGACTTTCCCGAAGATTGGGCAAGGACTCAAAATAACCTGGGCTATGCTTACAGTAATAGAATCCATGGAGATAAAGCTGATAATATTGAACTTGCGATCGAAGCATACCAACTAGCTTTGTCCGTTATAACCAAACAAAATTTATCCCAATATTGGGCAAGCACTCAAGCTATCCTGGGTCTTGCCTACAGTAACAGAATCCGTGGAGATCAGGCTGATAATCTCGAACTTGCGATCGAAGCCTACCAACTAGCTTTGTCCGTTATCACCAAACAAGATTTCCCCCAATATTGGGCAAGCACTCAAGCTATCCTGGGTCTTGCCTACAGTAACAGAATCCGTGAAGATAAAGCTGATAATATTGAACTTGCGATCGAAGCATACCAACTAGCTTTGTCAGTTATCACCAAACAAGACTTCCCCGAAAAGTGGGCAAACACTCACTATAACCTGGGCTATGCCTACGGTAACAGAATCAATGGAGACAAAGCTGATAATTTAGAACTCGCCATAGAAGCATACCAACTAGCATTGGAAGTTATCACCAAACAAGACTTCTCCGAAAAGTGGGCAAACGCTCACTATAACCTGGGCAATGGCTACAGTAAGCGAATACTAGGAAATAGTGCAGAGAATCTGGAAAAAGCGATCGCATCCTATCAAAATGCTTCAGAGTTCTACACCCGTGACGACTTTCCCGAAGATTGGGCAGACGTCCAACGTAATATTGGTAAACTGCTGGTTCAGCGAGGAAGCTGGTATGATGGATTATCCCGCTTAGAGCAAAGTCTCCCGATCTATCGTCACACCGAAAACCTAGAAGCCCTTGCAGATTCAGTATACCACATTGCCCGCACCCATCATTTAATCATGAACCTAGACAAAGCCCGGATGAATTACCGGGACGCTCTCCGCATCTACAATCATCTTAATAATCAACCAGGAATCGCTATCTGCAAAACGGGATTAGGCATGCTGATGATTTCCATTGGATTTATCGACGATGCCCGAGAAGAATTAACCCAAGCTTATGAAATTTGTCATACAATTAAGGATAACCAAGGAATTGATAATATTCAACAACTGCTCCAAGTTATTAATAAAATAAAAACCAAGCCATAGCCATGAGTGAAGCCGATAAACTTTGGGATGAAACCGACGAAATTTTTACTAGCTGGAATCTTGAAGAAATTCCTTTTTCTGAAAGTGCTTCCAGCTTGGGGTCAAACCTAGATAAAGTTTTCACAGGTCGCACCCAGGAGTTAAAGCAGATATTTAATTTGTTGCGGGGTCGCGAACGGAAGCGGATATTAGTCTATGGTTCCGTTGGTATTGGTAAAACAGCATTTATTTTAGAAGTCTTGAGCGTCTTGCAACGAAAAAGTAAAGATACTCTCGTTACCTATATTAGTCTACCCTTTGAAACTGATTTAGCAACCGCTGCTTTGATTGCCCTAGCCCGATATATGCCAGAGGATGAGTGGGCGCAACAACTGTTAAACAACATGGGATTGATGAGTGAATCGACTCGCAAAACCAAGACCAAGTTTGATGCCAAAATCGCCGGGTTTGGGGGAAGTATTGAAGCGGAAGCTAAACCGGTTAATGCCCCAAAGTTTCCCACTCTTACCTTTCAAGACTTATTGGAAAGAGCGCTGGAAAAGTATAGTCGTGTGGTGATTGCTATCGATGATTTAGATAAACAAGACCCAGCCAAGGTGCGTCAACTATTGCACGATGCTCAAGGTATGCTCAAAGGTGATGCGTGGTTTATTTTGACCGGGCATCCTTCTGGGTTGACTCGGGATTTGTTGATCTCTGAACGAGGGTTATTTGATTTAGCATTAGAGATTACAGCATTAGACCAAGCTACCACTTATCAAATGTTAATTAACTATCTCGCTAGCGCCCGGATTAACAAAACTAACAAAGACGAAAGTAATCCTGATGCTGTTCATCCCTTCACTCTCGAAACTGCTAGAAATCTGTGCGCACATTCCCAGGGTATACCCCGTTGGTTTAATCGCATTGCTAATTATGTATTGCTGAAAGCAGCGGATTTACAAGCAGAAAAGATTACACCAGACGTCTTTCAGCAAGGTTTAGAGTATGTCAGTCAGAAACTGCGCGGTCAGTCAGAATTAACTCCTGAAGATTATTATGTCCTTGACTTAGTATTAGAAAAAGGAGTGCTATCCGATGAAAACGTAACCATGGATGACCTCAAGCGTCTTAAAACTCAACAGTTTAGTCAAGTTTTACCGATTTTAGATAAGTTAATCCAATTTGACTTAGTACGTCGTTTACCTACGGATAAAGCAGCAAAATATCAAGGGAATCCTCTACTTTTGCCTCCGTCAGAGCAGTCAGATGAAGAACAATGAATGTAAGCCATCAGCAGTCAGTGGTCAGTGGTCAGCTATCAGTTATCAGTTATAGCAGTCCTAAATGATTCGTGAAATATATTGGCTAAAGTGATAGCTATAACCCTTGCCCAGCAACGATTCCAGCTTTGGCTGATTTTAAAAATGATTTAGGATTGCTATATCAGCTATCAGCTGATGCACAAAGGGGAGAATATAATATTGAGAGATTTTAGAGAATTGAAAGTCTGGGGAAAAGCCCATAAGCTTACGTTATCTGTCTATAGGGCAACCCAAGTATTTCCCAAGGAAGAACTGTATGGGTTGACAAGCCAAATCCGCCGCTCTTGCGCTTCAATCCCTGCCAATATTGCCGAGGGATGTGGTAGAACCGGAAAAGCCGAACTAGCCCGTTTTCTTCAAATTGCTATGGGTTCAGCCAGTGAACTTGAATATCACCTGTTACTGGCTCACGATCTTAACTTACTCAAAGCCCAAGACTATGAATCCCTGGCAGCAGACGTAACAGAGATTAAACGAATGCTTACCTGTTTTATTAAAAAGCTAAAAGCTGATAGCTGACGTCAGTGGTCAGCCGTCAGCGGTCAGTGGTCAGTGGTCAGCTTATTTTATTCAAAAGCACCTCAAGTAGCGTGGCCTACAGCCAATGGCTGATAGCTGATAGCTGACCGCTGATAGCTGATAGCTGATAGCTGACCGCTGATAGCTGATAGCTGATAGCTGATAACTGATAGCTGATAGCTGATAGCTGACCGCTGATAGCTGACCGCTGAACGCGCACGCGTGCGCGTAGCGCTTAAGCTGAATGCTTACGACTCCTACATCTATTGAGCGAGAAACCCTCCATCTACAGCTAAAAATTCTCCTGTAATAAAAGATGCTTTATCTGAACACAGAAAAACGACAGCATTGGCAACTTCTTCTTCTCTGCCTACTCGACCCATAGGATGTTTTTTAATAAACTCTTGATAGAAAGGAATAGGGAAGAAAGGACGAGCCATGTCTGTGTCAATGACACCAGGACATACGGCATTAACACGAATGTTAGACTGTGCAACCTCTAAAGCGGCTGTTTTAGTTAAGCCTAATACTGCGTGTTTACTAGCTGTATAAAGAGATGTTGGTGCTAAAGCAACCAAACCTAGAATAGAAGCACAATTAACAATTGCTCCCCCTCCATGATTTAACATATAGGATAGTTCGTATTTCAGAGATAAAAATACCCCTTTAACATTGACATTAAAGACTTGGTCATAATTTTAAACTGTTTCTTCGGTAATTGGATTTCCTACAGCAAAACCAGCATTATTAAAAGCACAATCAAGATGACCATAGATTTCAACAGTTTTTTCGACTAAATTCTTAACCTGTTCTTCTTGAGTGACATCAGTTTGGATAAAAATCCCTTCTCCACCTACTTGTTTGATTAACTCAACGGTTTCTTCTCCTTCTTTACTTCGACGGGCAGCAACCACAACTTTTGCACCTTCTTTGGCAAAGGCGATCGCCGTTGCTCGACCAATACCAGAACTAGCACCAGTAATTAAGGCAACTCTATTTTTTAGTTCTTCCATTGTTGATATCTCAGGCAGGATAAGTGTGTCTAAAATACTATTTATAGCGTTTCTAGGATTTATGAGGTACGCTTCTAAACCTCAAAGTCCCCCTTGATAAGGGGGATTTAGGGGGATCTCTTTGTACCTCATGGCATAGAGAATTGCTATATAAAATACTATTATATAAGTAATAACCAAAGGGAGTAGGTCAAAGTTGCAGAACAGATCAACTATGTACCATCAAAGCGTGCTTAAACCCATGAGGGGGCTAAATATTTAGTACAAATGTTCTATATAAGTAACATGCTCCCACAACCAAGAAAGCTGAAGGCTGACAGCTGACCCAGGGGTAAGTAAAAATGGACAAACAAAGAAAACAACAATACCTCAAATTGCTCCACCAACTCCTAACTTGTCCCAAGGGTAAAGAAATCAAAATTATTAATAGTAACCTTGAGTTAGTGGATGCCGAATTATTGCAAGTAATGGCACAATCAGCAGAATATCTAACAGGAAATGGCCACCAAAACGCGGCTAACTTTTTACTACGTATCAGGAGTAAGCTTTTAAAGGGTCTGGCAATTTCAGAAACCCTTACTTCAGCTAAGGCTTCATCGGAAGAGTATCAGCAATTTTTAGACGAGGTATTGCTAGCAACCGCTAACAGCAAAGGCGACCGCGAAGCTGTCTACCAACTCCTGGTAGCAAACCTAGACAAACTCGATCATAATTTTATCCCTATCCTGCAAACCTGGGCAAGTACTAAACTCTCAGCAGCGGAACCAGAAACAGCAACAGAAATCGCTAATAGTATCTGGGAATTCAGCACCATGATCAGCGATTTTTCACTGGGCAATCAAGCCAATAACAGGGAAATCGCTATTGCCGGTTACCAAACGATGCTAACCGTTTTTACTAATCATAGTAACCCGGAAATTTGGGCAGCTATTCAAAACAACTTGGGCAATGCCTACTGTGACAGAATCCGTGGCAATCGGGCTAATAATCTCGAAAAAGCCATAGATGCATACCAAGTAGCCTTGGAGGTTTATACCAAACCAGACTTCCCCGAAGATTGGGCAAGTACTCAAAACAACCTGGGCATAGCTTACTGTGAAAGAATCCGTGGAGACCGGGCTGATAATCTCGAAAAAGCTATTAAAGCATTCCAACTAGCTTTGGAAATTCGCACTAAACCAGATTTCCCCATTGATTGGGCAATCACTCACTATAACCTGGGCAATGCCTACTGTGAAAGACTCCGTGGAGACCGGGCTGATAATCTCGAAGAAGCCATAGAAGTATACCAACTAGCATTAGAAGTTCGCACCAAACCAGATTTCCCGGAAGATTGGGCAAGTACTCACAACAACCTGGGCATAGCCTACAGTGACAGAATCCGTGGAGACCGGGCTGATAATCTCGAAATTGCTATTGCCCAATACCAACTAGCCTTGTCTGTTTATACTAAACAAGACTTCCCCGAAGAGTGGGCAAGGACCCTATATAACCTGGGTAATGCTTACAGCAACAGAATAGTAGGAGACACTACAGAGAATCTGGAAAATGCGATCGCATGCTATGAAAATGCCTCAGAAATCTTTACCCGTGACGACTTTCCCGAAGATTGGGAAAACCTTCAACGTCATATTGCTAAACTACTGATTCAGCTAAGAAACTGATAGCTGACAGCTTATCTATTCTATGCTAAAATATAGAAAAACCATTACAATATTTTTCATAAATTAATATGTCAGTTACTTGGTCAAATTGGAGGGGTAATGTTTCTTGCAACCCCAAAAGTATTGTCGAGCCATCTTCTAACGAAGATCTCAAGAAAGTTCTTGCCATGGCTCGAACCGAAAAGATGAAAGTTAAGGTGGTTGGTTCGGGACACTCATGGTCAGAAGCTGCATGCACCGATGGTGTTCTTGTATCATTAAAGCGACTAAACCGGGTAATCGAGCTAGACCGAGAAAGGGGCACCGTTACTGTCGAGCCAGGAATAACACTAAACAGCTTGAATCAATACCTAGACCAACACGGCATGGCCTTGGAAAACCTGGGAGCAATCACCAAGCAGACTATTTCTGGTGCAATAGCAATGGCTACCCATGGAACAGGAGACAAAAACGGCTCACTGGCTAGTGCAGTGGTTGAGCTAGAGCTAATGAAAGCATCCGGGGAAGTTGTCCGCTACCAACAAGATAATCCCACATTTTATGGAGTATGTGTCAACTTGGGTGCCCTTGGTATTATTACTAAATTAACCCTTCGTTGTGTTCCTAAATTCTTCTTGCGAGATATTCAACAACCGATGTTGACCGACCTTCTCAGAAAAGAAATAGACACACTAGTTAAAGAAAACGATCATTTCCAATTCTTTGAATTTCCCCACACCTCACGCTCCTATTGGTTTAAGTTTAATAAAATGGATGAGCCGGTTACTCCCATGCCATTCTGGAGACAATTCCTAGACGACCTATCTAGAACTATATCTAGAGAAGGCAATGGAATCGGTGACTGGATTACCAGGACGTTTCCTTTTACAATTCCTCTCATCTTTAGAGTAGCTTTTTTGACTAATCTACGGGGATTAAACCGTTGGGATAAGAGCTTTAAAATCCTCGCCTTTGAGAATATTAATTTCACCTATTCCGAGTTGGAGTATGCCATACCAAGGTCAGCTGCAATCAAAGCTCTGGAGCAAATTCACCAGATGATAAAAAACCAGGGATTTAGGATAAACCTACCAATATCAGTTCGATTTGCTAGTTCCGAAGAGCATTGGTTAAGCCCACTGTATCAAAGAGAATCGGTATATATTAGCCTTAACTTATCAGGGTCAGATTTTAAAGTGATTGAAAACTATCATCGGGAAGCCGAACAGATATTATTAGAGTATGGTGGCCGTCCCAACTGGGGCAAGCACTTTTATTCCAATCGGGAATATCTGCGCTCACAATACCCACGTTGGGATGACTTCGCTCTACTTATGAAAGAATTTGATCCTGATCGACTTTTTTCTAACCCCTTCCTCGACCGCCTCTTCCCTTTTGATGTATAATTGGCTCAAATCGGTTGGGAGTTGGTTTCACAGCCGGAGTTTCTTCCATATTCTCTAATATCATGTCGGGATAATTACCCTGTCTTGATGCAGTCGCTCATGGGGGAAACCCCCAAGACCGCGCTGCATCGCTTAATAAAAATCTCCCCAATCTCCCCACCCTACCCCCTCTCCACCTATTCCTTACTCTAATTCCTTTACCACTTTACTCATTCCATCCAGTAATTTTTGATTTTTTTGGCTCCTAGCGCCATAGAGACGGGCAGAAAAGACTGTGATTAATTCCATCATGTCTTGGGTTAATTCGTCATCAAAGCTGACTCCCTCTGGGGATTTATTAATGATCACGACTTCTGTGCCAAACTCTTCACAAATGGTAAAGATTAATTCTGATCCAAATCTCAGCAATCTATCCTTGTGAGTTATCACCAATCGTTCAACATCCCCTGTCATAATTTTTCTGAGTAATTGGTTCAATCCTTTTTTGTGATAATTTAAACCACCCCCTAAATCAGAAATAGTTTCGTATTGCCAACCATTAGCAGCGCTAAAATTTTCTAATAATTGAATTTGACTCCTCAGGTCTTTTTGTCGCTCATCACTTGAAACTCTGGCATAGTTAATTGTCAATCTGTGGGTTAATGGCTGAGGATTTCTTGGTGTTATATGTTTGATATCTTTAAGATAAAATCGCCGTTGTCCAGTAGGTGAACGTTGATATCTGATTTTGCCTGCATCAGCCCACCGTCTTAGGGTTTTGGTAGAGACTCCTAGCTGTTTAGCTGCCTCCCCAATGCTTAATGTCATCTCAGAATGACTTTCCATATCAATGCTAGATCTAATCACAACCTCTCTAGTATTACCCATTTTGTCAGGAATGTCCAAGGGTGTCTATTTTTTATAGAGAAGCAACAGGCAACAGGCAACAGGCAACAGGCATGCTAGCAATAGGCAATGGCATGCTAGCAACAGGCATGCTAGCAAGAGTAGCCAATATATTATTCTATAATAGAATTTTAGGATAATTACCCTTCATTAAAAATCTCCCCATCTCCCCATCTCCCCATCTCTCCATCTCCCCATCTCCCCATCTCCCCATCTCCCCATCTCCCGAGGTGTAACTATGAGCATTTAATCTTATCAAACCTTATCATACCTCTACAAATATGTTAGTATAGATTTGTAGAGGTTAAGCCGTTATGAAAAAATATGTCACCCCAAAAGAGGCAGCCGAATATTACGGTGTCTCCATTACAACACTCAGGAGATGGGATAAAGACGGAAGACTTGACAGCATCAGGACTCAAGGGAATCAAAGAAGGTTTTGTGTTCAAGGACAAGACCCGCAGAGTAAGCCCATTGTCGCTTATGCAAGAGTCTCTACACACTCCCAACGAGACGACCTTGATAGACAAGCTGAATTTTTACGGTCAAAATACCCAAACGCTGAAGTTATTTCAGAAGTTGGATCGGGACTCAATTTTAAACGGCGAAAGTTTATCAAAATATTGGAACGAATATACAGCTCTGATATCTCGGCATTTGTCATTGCATACCCAGATAGAGCAGTCCGATTTGGATTTCCGTTACTTGAATGGTTGTGCCAAAAAAGTGGAGTTAAACTCTTGGTTCTCAATGAACGTAAATTATCCCCAGAGCAAGAACTCGTCGAAGATATCTTGTCCATCCTCCACTGTTTCTCTGCTAGGCTTTACGGACTCCGAAAATACCAAAAACAACTCACGAAAGCGGTACAAGAAAAAACCTCGGAATCAGACGGTGAAGTTGACACCCAACAGTGTCTCAAAGATCAGGGTGTTTCCGTCTAAAGAACTTCATAAAGTTTGGAAAACTTGGCTCAACGCTTATCGCGCTTGTTTATAACTGGTCCATAGCTACTATCAAGAATGGCTATCAAGGTAGTACCTACGATCTACAGAAAATAGCAAGAGGCGCTGATAGACCAGAATGGGTAAAAACGCTTCCAGGTCATCAACTACAAGAGGCAGTAGCTGATGCGATCGATGCAGTTAAGCAGGCGAAAGCTAACGGAGGTTTTGCTAAGTTTAAGTCCTGTCGTCAGACTTCCCAGGTGATCAAGTTCAAAGCAGGAAACTTCAAGAAGGGTTTCTGGTACCCAACAAAAGTAAAAGGATTGTCTTTCCGCTCACCTCAAGACTTCCCTACCGAATGTATCTACGGAACTCAATTAGTGTGGATCAAAGGAAAATGGTACGGGATTTTTCCTGAGTACATTGAGCCCACTCCTACTGAAGAGGAACGAGTAATAGCCTTAGACCCAGGTGTTAGGACATTCCTTACTGGTTTTGATGGCAGAAATTATATCGAAATAGGTAAGAGCGATATTGGTAGAATCCAAAGACTTTGTCAACAATTAGATCGGTTGATGAGTCGTATTGACTTAAGCTCTGCCAAACGTCAGAGACGTTCGCGAAGCGTGCGCCAAAGCGCAGCAATGAGGAAAGCCGCTCATCGTTTACGCCAAAAGATTCAAGACTTGATCAAGGACACCCGCAACAAGTCGGCCTCCTTTCTCGTTAGTAACTACAAGCTGATCTTTTTACCAAGGTTTGAGACATCTTTGATGGTTGTAAAGTCAGCTAGGAAGTTGAACAAGAAGACAGCTCGCAATCTGCTCACCTGGAGTCATTACAAATTTCGTCAACATTTGATACAAATGGCAGATCGGCATGATGTAATGGTGGTATTAGTTAATGAATCTTACACGAGCAAGACTTGTCCGGAGTGCGGTCATATTCACGAAAAATTAGGCGGTAATAGAAAATTCCAATGCCCAAAATGTGGTTTCTCATTACCACGGGATTGGAATGGCGCACGGAACATAATGATTCGTGCTTTGTCGGCAAGTGCGTTTCGTTGGTTATAAACCTTACCTATTAAGGGTTTGGGGGACTAACCGCTTGGTCGGGAAACTGAACCATGACAACTTGATAACCATGATGGTGAAAATCCATCCCTCGTGAAATCCGAGTGACAGCCTTACCCTGATTTATGAACATAACAAACTCATGAATTGATGCAAGGGTCGAATAGTGAAGCAGAGCTAGTCTAAGCAAAGTTAGTAACAGGCAAAGGACTCATGGGTACGAGAGAAAGGTACATCAGAATCATCGTAAAAGGCATGTAGCGAAATAGACTGATACGCTACAGACAAAAGTCAAAGGAATAAGGACTATGAGGTTTTGCCGCCTCATAATGATTTCCCAAAGAATATTCCTGGTGAAGAGTACCACCCTAAAAGTCCACAGAATGGTTATCAGGAACGAAATAACTCTCATATGTACTCTCAACATGGTCGATGGTTGAGTAGGTAGTTAACCGCAAGTCATAGGAGAGCGAGATTGAGTCAGAAGCCAATGCCTGGGGTAATGCCCAGGATATGCTGACGGACTCACGTTGTAGGAAAGGGTATGGTTGTAAGTAGTAATGAATAAGTCTAAAACTCAGGGGTTCGCCCCACAGTCGGAATGGAGAAGGGTCAATTGGCGAAAGCTGGAAATGACCGTTTTTAAGTTACAAAAACGAATATACCGAGCCTCGAGCCGTGGTGACGTGAGCGTGGTAAGAAAACTCCAAAAGACCCTGATGAAGTCCTGGTCAGCCAAAATGATTGCGGTCAGACGAGTCACCCAGGAGAATAAAGGCAAAAAGACTGCCGGAATAGACGGGTTCAAAGCCTTAACCAATAGGCAACGCCTCGCCTTAGTAGCCAGCCTCAAGGTCTCCAAAAAGGCACAACCTACCAGAAGGGTATGGATTCCCAAACCCGGACGGTCAGAAAAACGCCCCTTAGGTATCCCGACTATGTACGACCGTGCATTACAAGCACTTGCCAAGCAGGCTCTTGAACCTGAATGGGAAGAAAAATTTGAACCCAATTCATACGGGTTCAGACCAGGACGCTCATGTCATGATGCCATTGAAGCAATATTCAATTTCATCAACAAAAAACCCAAATGGGTTCTTGATGCTGACATTGCCAAATGCTTCGACAAAATAAACCATGATGCACTTCTAACAAAATTGAATACCTATCCATCCATGAGACGTTTAATTAAGTCCTGGCTTAAAGCCGGTGTGATGGATAAGGGAATATTCTCACACACAAACGAGGGCACCCCTCAAGGTGGGGTGATATCCCCACTATTGGCGAACATAGCCCTCCACGGAATGGAACAAGAGGTATGGAACTATGCCAACTCTATCAAGGGTAAAAAAACATATTACAAAAAAGGATTAGCCCTAATTAGATACGCAGATGATTTCGTCATCCTTCACCCAGACCAAAAAGTGGTAGAAGAATATCAAGAAGTAATCAACACATGGCTACAGGACATGGGGTTGGAACTAAAACCAAGTAAAACCCAAATTACCCACACTTTTGACGGATTTGATTTTCTTGGATTCAACATCCGTCAATATAAAACAGGTAAAAACCATTCAAAACGAGGTTTTAAAACCATCATCAAACCATCCAAAGAAAAAGTTCTAGAACATTACGGGCAGCTTTCCCAAGTCATCAACAGACATAAAGCTGCCCCACAGAAGGCGTTAATAAGCCAACTTAAACCTATTATAAGAGGATGGTGTAACTACTACAGCTCTGTTTGTAGCAAAGAAACCTTCTCAAAATTAGGGAATCTAGTCTGGAACAAACTTCGAAGATGGGGATATAGGAGACACCCCAACAAATCAAGAACCTGGGTAACCAAGAAATATTGGGGAACCATCGGAGAAGATAACTGGGTATTCATGACCAACGGGAATAACTACCTCCCAAAACATGCCAAAACTGAAATAGTCAGGCACATAAAAGTTCAAGAAACCAGGAGTCCCTACGATGGAGACCTAATTTATTGGAGCACCAGAATGAGAAAGCATCCTGAGATGACCACTCAGAAGGGAAGGCTTTTAGAACGGCAAGAAGGGAAATGCGCCCATTGTGGTCTTACCTTCAGGGATGGAGATTTGTTGGAAAAACACCATATTATACCACGCGCTCTAGGAGGTAACGACCATGACAAAAATCTAGAGTTACTTCACCTCCATTGTCACGACGCCAAACACGGTACCAAAGTCAACTCTTCAAAGTTAGATGAGAATCCGTTCTAGAGGTACCAATGTAAATGGTTCCTATGATGAGGAGCCGGATGATGCGAAAGTGTCATGTCCGGTTCTGAAGACGAGTCGGTGGGGCGACTCACCGGCTTAGTTTAATCAACCACCAGGTTTTCACCTGGTGCTATACAGGTCATTCCTGCTGATGAGCAGGTTTAGACAGGTTAAATGTTGCACCCTAATCCCTTGGCTTTAACATAAACTGATCGAATTTAATCACCTCTGAATTAGGCGATCGCGTATCAAAGCGATAGCTAGTTACTATACCGGTGCCAGTATCGAAGATACTAAATACAGTGAGGTCATTACTAGCGATATAAGGCAAGGGCTGGTTATTCTCTCCTAACAATGGCGCGATTGTTGGCATAACGGGCTCTAATCCATTGGCGTCTCCAGTAGCGGAATAGTTTTCGTTATACCCAGTTGGTACTGGGCGCTTCTTCTCACCAACATAAGCGCCATAACTATTCCCCACATTGGAGGATTCTAAAAAATGGATGCCATTACCATCAACAAAGCGATTCCATAGATGGGAATGGCCATAATACACCAACTGCACACCAGCAGCTTCTAACAATGGCACCACATCCCGAATGATGTAATCCTTGTCTTTGGGGTACTCATAACGTACTGCTGTCACCTTACCCGCCCGATCCCGCTCAATGATCTGCACTGGGTCAGTATAAGCTGGGACAATATTGTCCCCTAGGCTATGGGGAGGATGGTGAAGCATCACAATTTTATACTTAGCTTGTTGAAACTCAGTGCTATTGAGTTCTGCCTGGAGCCATTGGTACTGGGGACTCCCTTTACTAACCGGTTCAAAGATATGTTGTCCGTATCCCCAAGCGATGGGATTGTCTAAATCTTGTTCCCGTTCTTGATACCTACCTTTGGCATTAGGGCTTAAGCTAGGTGTGCGCCAAATATTAGTAATGTACAACACCACTAAGCGAATATCACCAAAGGTTACGGCATAATAAGGTTTGCCATTAGGTAGGGAAAAAATCTCGTTATAGGTGTCAGTATTATAGGTATTATTTTTTAGCCAAGCTTGGTAATAATTAGGGTCATTATCTGGATTTAACTGTTCAGCTTTTTGCTGATAGATGGCTTGTGCTGCAGCCCGAGGAAAAGGGTCATTGAATTGGCTATTCAAATCCTTTTCCATAGAAAAACGACCCATCACTTCATGATTGCCAACTACAGGAAAGATCGGGGCATTTTGAATAATTTCACCGCCATGGTAGGTAGTTTTAACCCCATTCTTCTCCAATTGGTAATTAGCTCGACCCTGAAGACAAGGGAAAAACGCACCACCCCGGTTATCATCAAACCATTCCGAAGCCCGGTCAGGAATATTAACTAAATCACCAACATAAAACACTCCATCAATTTGGCCTACAGTGTCTATCACCTTCTGGAGATTAGCTGCGGTCATGGGCATTAGTTGATGGTCAGAAGTCAGAAGAATTTTCTGGGGTGTCTCAGGGTTTGGGAGAGCACTGACGCTAAAGAGTTTGCTCCTGACAACTTGCCCATTCTCCTTGACACTGGTGACTTGATAGGGAACAGGAAGACCAGGAGTCAGTCCAGTTACGATGGCTTCATGACGCCAAATATCCCGCATGATGGGCTTCTGGTAGACTTGGCCGTCTTCGGTCTGGTTGCCTACTCGGGATTTTTGGTCTTCCCGAGTGCGGCTGAGTTTAGTAGTAGTAGCAGTGGCCTTACGATAAGAGCTCGTGCCGTAGGTAACAGTGTGGCGGGAG